>CAXTMY010000014.1:0-60458 GCA_964245565.1 uncultured Acidobacteriaceae bacterium
CGCGCGAGCCGAACGGCGTCAGCACGCACACACGCCAGTCGCCCAGCTCGTCGCGTACCCGCTCAATCACGATCGTCCGGTCATCCGGCACAACGCTGGTTGCAATTTCCTGGTCGGCCAGGTAGCGCAGCAGGTTCTCTGCCGCTTTCGCGTCCAGGTCGTGCTCGCGGACGAGCCGGGTGAGCGCGACATTGTGCGGCAGCGCGCGCAGCTCGCGCATCAGCATGCCGATGCGGCGGCCAAACTCCAGCGGCCGGCCGGCGTTATCCCCATGCCAGAACGGCATCTTGCCCGGCTCGCCCGGCGCAGGCGACACCAGCACCTTGTCATGCGTGATTTCATCGATGCGCCACGTGCTCGCGCCCAGGATGAAGGTGTCGCCGGTGCGGCTCTCGAAAACCATTTCCTCATCGAGCTCGCCGACACGGATCGGCTTCTTCTCTGAGCCGGACAGGAACACGCCATACAAACCGCGATCCGGAATCGTGCCGCCGTTCAGAATCGCTAGCCCTTTCGCGCCCTGCCGCGGCGTCACGATGTTCGTCACCCGATCCCAGGTCACGCGCGGCCGCAGCTCTGCGAATTCGTCAGAGGGATAGCGACCCGCCAGCAGATCGAGCACGCCCTCGAAGGCACCGCGCGACAGCTCAGAATATGGCGCAGCCGCACGCACAATTGCATAGAGCTGCTCAACGGCAATCCCCGGTGATCGCTCTTCGTCGATCTCTGCTTTCAGCCGGCTCTGGCGCGGCGCCTGCTCATCCCGCAGCGCAAGCGCAGGCGGCTGCGCCACAATCGCGACCATCTGCTGCGCCAGCACATCAAGCGGATTGCGCAGGAAGCGCGTCGATTCGACCAGGCCTTCGTGCATTGCGCGGGTCACCGCTGCGCAGGCAACGAGGTCGGCGCGGTACTTGGGGAAAATAATGCCTTCGCTGGCCGCGCCAACCGAGTGCCCGGCGCGCCCGATGCGCTGCATGCCACTTGCCACGGAAGGCGGCGCTTCAATCTGGATCACGAGATCGACCGCGCCCATGTCAATGCCCAGCTCGAGCGATGAGGTTGCGACCAGGGCTTTAATTTTGCCTGCTTTTAAAAGCTCTTCAATTTCAGAGCGCTGCGGCGCGGCGAGCGAGCCGTGGTGCGCGCGCGCGATGTTCTCCTGGGCCAGCTCATTCAACGCGCCGGCCAAGCGCTCGGCGATGCGCCGGCTATTGACGAAGATCAGCGTCGAGGTCCGCTCGCGCACAATCTCAAGTAAACGCGGGTGAATCGCGCTCCAGATCGAGGTTCGTTTTGGACCCTGCGAGGCAGCGCCGCTGGGTAGCTCCTGCACTTCGCCCAGCCGAGCCATGTCTTCCACCGGCACTTCAATTTTGAGCTCCAGCCGCTTCGGTTCACTCGCGTTGATGATGGTGACGGGCCGGTAGCGGGCGGTGCTCTCTGTAATCGAGTGTGTGTCATTTACAGGGGAAGGTGCAAGGTTATCGGCGACCGGTTCAGCCTCGCTGGTCCATTCACGCTCACTCTCTGCGCGCAGCTCTTCTGCAGCTTCGTCTAACGGGAGCGCCTCTGTCGCAATCGACTCCCGCGGCTGCGCTCCAGCCAGGAAGTGCGCCACCTCTTCAAGAGGCCGCTGCGTGGCCGACAAGCCGATACGCTGCAAACGCCGGCCGCTGAACGGCTGCACAATCGCTTCCAGCCGCTCCAGTGAAAGCGCGAGATGCGCCCCGCGCTTGGTCGGCACCAAGGCATGGATCTCATCCACAATTACGGTTTCCACCGTCCGCAGCGAAGCGGACGCATCGGAGGTCAGCAGAAGGTACAGCGACTCAGGCGTCGTGATCAAGATTTCGCCCGGACTGCGTTTGAAACGCGCGCGGTCCTTCTGCGAAGTGTCTCCAGTGCGGGTCGCAATCTCGGGCAAATGTACGCTGATGCCGCGCCGGCGCGCCATGTTCACAATGCCTGCGAGCGGCGAGCGAAGGTTCCGCTCGACGTCGACAGCGAGCGCTTTGAGCGGGCTGATGTAAATCACCCGGCATCCACCGCACGGCTTCGGCCTGTGCCTGCCCTTCGCCGGCGCAGGCTCCGGTACCGGGCGGCTCTGCAGCATGATGCGGTCCAGGCACCAGAGAAACGCTGTCAGCGTTTTGCCCGTACCGGTCGGCGCCAGGATAAGAGTGCTTTCACCACGCGCAATCGCGGGCCAGCCAAGCCGCTGCGGCGCGGTGGGCCGCTCGAACACCGCGCGAAACCATTCCGCCGTGACTGGGTGGAAAAGCCCGAGCGCCGCGTCCGCCTGATGCGCAGGCGTGTCTTCGAACGCGGCAGCTGCGACGTTGTCGGTCTTGGCTTCTTTCCTGGCGTTGTTTTTTTTCATGCGCTTCAATTCGCAACTGCTATTGGATGCAGCAGCTTACCCGCTCTGTGCAGATCGTTGAGCACCTCGATCCAATCCAGTGCGCTTGCTCCCGGCGTTTCCTATAGGTAGCCTCAAGGCCAGTAGGTAGCCTCAAGGCCAGCCATGCAGCCCACGCAGTCCCAGCTTAACGCGCTGTACACCCAGGCCCTGCTCGCCGCCGAGCACGCCTATGCTCCCTATTCTCATTTTCGTGTGGGCGCGGCTATCCTTTTCAACGACGGCACGGTGGTGACGGGGTGCAATGTTGAGAATGCTTCCTACGGGCTTACCGTGTGTGCTGAGCGCAGCGCGATGGTGCGCGCGGTCAGCGCGCGTGGCGCCACGGCACGCGTCAGCGCGATTGCTATCGCCAACAAGAACGCGGCAGCCAGCCCGCCCTGCGGCGCCTGTCGACAGGTGCTCAGCGAGTTTGTCACGCCGCAAGCGGTCGTCATTTTTCCAGGCGACGACGGCCGCCCCGTCGCGCCGGTGCCCTTTGCCGAGCTGCTGCCGCACAGCTTTCATCTGCCCACACCTGAGCTCCCGGTCTGATGCATGCTGTCGACCTGATCCGGAAAACCCGTGACCACGAAGCGCTTACGGCCGCTGAGCTGCAGCACCTTGTCGCCAGCGCAGCCAGCGGCAGCATCCCGCTCGAACAGCTCGCGGCCTGGCTGATGGCTGTGTTTCACAACGGCCTCAGCGTGGACGAGCTCAGCGCGCTCACCGAGGCGATGCGCTGCTCGGGTGAGACCTTCAACGCACGCGACCTGGGCAGGCGCACGGTCGACAAGCACTCGACGGGCGGCGTGGGCGATAAAACCTCGCTGCTGGTCGCGCCGATTGCTGCCGCGGCCGGCTTGCTCGACCCGATGATCAGCGGACGCGCGCTCGGCCACACCGGCGGAACGCTCGACAAGCTCGAGTCCATCCCCGGCTTTCGCACCGGGCTTTCGCTCGAAGAAATGCGCGCGGTGCTCGCCCGCACCGGCGCCTGCCTGGTGGGGCAGACTGCCTCGCTTGTGCCGGCCGACCGCACGCTCTACGCCTTGCGCGACCGTACGGCTACGGTCGAGAGCCCGTACCTTATCTGCGCCTCGATCATGAGCAAGAAGCTGGCGGCCGGCCTCGATGCGCTCGTGCTCGACGTGAAAACCGGCTCGGGCGCGTTTCTCCGCGACCCGGCACAGGCACGTTTTCTGGCCGAGCTGATGGTTGAAACAGGCGAGCGGGCCGGCACCCGAACCGCTGCTCTGCTGACCGACATGAGCCAGCCGCTGGGCGAGTGGTGCGGCAACTGGGTCGAAGTTGCCGAGTGCTGCGCCCTGATGCAGGGCCAGCGGCCGGCTCTCGGCGAAGATCTGCGCCACCTTTCGCTGACGCTCGCCGGGTGGATGCTTCACCTGGCCGGCGCGGCGGCCGACGCCGAAGCCGGATACCGGCAGGCGGAGAGTCTGCTCGACAGCGGCGCCGCCTGGCAATCTTTTCAGGCGATTGCGTCGGCGCAAGGCGGCGATCTGCATGCGCTCGACCGGGGCTTCGCCTTTCACCAGCCTGCCGCGCAGGCTGTCTTTACAGCGCCGCTGTCCGGGTGGTTCAGCAGTATGGATACGACAGCCGCAGGCTGGGCAGTCCAGCGCCTCGGTGCAGGCCGGGCCCGCGCCGGCGAGCCGGTGGACCCCCATGCGGGCTTGCGCATGCACGCGAAACTTGGCCAGCGTGTGCGCGCCGGTGAGCCGCTCTGTACGCTCTACGCGTCCAGCCGCGAGCTGCTCGAAGAGCCGCTTCAGTTGCTGGCAACCGCAATCACCCTGACCGAGGAGCGCGTCGCACCGCCGCCGCTGCTCGGCGAGGTGCTCACCTCTTCCCGCTGAAACCATGCTTGCCCAAGCTTGTCTGGCCCGGCCATGGCTGTTTCCGCCGCCGCTTCTGGGCGCGATGAGGCGCCCTGCGAGGCAGCGAACGGCCCGCACAGCCGATCCGTACCCGTATGCTGTTGCCACAGGGGCAACACTTGGCGCGATTCACCGGCATTCTCGGCCTGCTCACCATGCTTGTGCTCGCCTGGCTTTTTTCCACCAATCGCCGCGCCATCCGCTGGCGCACGGTGCTGTGGGGGCTCGGCCTGCAGTTCTGCTTCGCTTTTCTGGTGCTGCGCTCCAGCTGGGGTCAGCGCGGGATCGCCGCCGCCGGCTCCGGGGTGAACATCCTACTCGGCTATGCCTTTGCGGGATCGACCACGGTGTTCGGCGAACTCGGCAAGCAGCACTCTTCGTTCGGCGCCATCTTCGCATTCCAGGTGCTGCCGACAATCATTTTTGTCTCGGCGCTGTTTTCCGCGCTTTACGCGCTGGGCGTCATGCAGATTGTCATCAAGTTGTTTGCGCGGCTCATGCAGGCGACGCTTCGCGTCTCCGGCGCTGAAAGCCTGAACGTGGCCGCTTCCATCTTCATGGGCCAGACCGAGGCCCCGCTGACGATTCGGCCGTTCCTGCCCGGCGCTACCCGGTCTGAGCTTATGACGATCATGACCAGCGGCATGGCGCACGTCTCGGGCGGCATCATGGCTGCCTACATCCTCTATGGCATCCAGGCGAAAAACCTGCTGGCCGCCGTGATTATGACCGCGCCCGGCACCATCCTGGTATCGAAGATGCTGGTGCCGGAAACCGAAACCCCGGCCACGGCCGGTGTGGTCCGCATGCCGACAAACGAAGTCCACCAGGGCGAAAACCTGCTGGCGGCGATTGCGCGCGGCACCCTCGATGGCGGCCGGCTCGCCTTCAACGTCGCCATCATGCTCATCTCGTTCCTGGCACTGATCGCGATGGTGAACGGCGTATTCGGCTTCGTGCACGACCATGCGAGGTGGTTCCCGCACTCCGTCGACGCGGTGCTCGGTGCCGTATTCGCACCCATCGCCTGGGCTATCGGGATCCCCTGGCATGAGGCGCGGTTGGTCGGCAACCTGCTCGGCACGCGCATGGTGATCAATGAACTGGTGGCCTACTCGCTTCTGGGCGCGCAAAAGGCTGTGCTCGATCCGCGCGCCTTCACCATCGCCACTTTTGCTCTCTGCGGGTTTGCAAACCTCAGCTCCATCGGTATTCAGATCGGCGGTATCGGCGCGCTCGCACCCACGCGCCGCAATGAGTTGGCAAGGCTGGGCCTGCGCGCGATGCTGGCCGGCACCATGGCGAACCTGATGTCCGCATCTATCGTCGGCATGCTCATTCGTTAGGTCGGGAGGGCGATACACTGGGCCAGTGAACGAGCAGAGCGCCGGCAGCGAAGCCGCGAAAATCCAGCAGGCAGCAGCCTTCCTCCGTGAACGGCTTAAGGGCTATGCCGACGCCCGCATCGCAATTACCCTCGGCTCGGGGCTTGGCGGCTTTGCCAGCCAGCTTGCCGACGCGCTCGAAATTCCCTACGCCGCCATCCCGCACTTCCCTGTTGCCTCGGTCACCGGCCATGCCGGACGCCTTGCGGCCGGGACATTGCGCGGTGTGCCGGTACTGGTGCTGCAGGGACGCGTCCACGCGTACGAGGGCTATCCCGCGGAGGCTGTCGTCTTCGCTGTCCGGGTGCTGGCCGCGCTCGGGATCCGCATTCTGATCCTGACGAATGCCGCGGGCGGCATCCGGCTCGACCTGCGCCAGGGCCAGCTCGTGCTGATCTCCGACCACGTCAATCTCTCCGGCCTGAACCCGGCTGCCGGCCCGCCGCTGCGCGACAAACCCCGATTCTTCGACATGACCCACGCCTACTCGCCGCGTCTGCGGGAGATCGCGCATGCGGCTGCGTCGGCCGACGGGTCCCGGATCACGGATGGGATGACGGAGGGCGTCTACATCAGCGTTCTCGGGCCGTCGTTTGAAACTCCTGCCGAAATCCGCGCCTTCCGGGCGATGGGCGCCGACCTGGTCGGCATGTCGACCACGCTGGAGACGATTGCCGCGCGCCAGAACGGGGTTGAAGTGCTGGGCATCTCCTGCGTGACTAACATGGCAGCCGGCGTTGACCCGCGCCCCCTGAACCATGAGGAAGTGCTGGAAGCCGGCCGCGGTGTCGAGCCCCAGCTGGCGGCGCTGCTCACCGGCATCGTTCCCCGCGCGGCTGCCTACCTGGAGCACCCGCCCGAGCCGCTGCTGCTGGACGATCAGCCCGGCGACCGGACAGACGAGTTCGAAGGGAACCGCACTGCAGGAGAGGACGCGTGAACCAGCCGGCTTCGTCGCAAAAACCGCTTCTGATCGCGATTGCCGGAGCATCCGGCTCCGGCAAAACCACGCTGGCCGAGGAACTTGCGCGCGAGCTCGAAGGCACGCACTTCCACATGGACCACTACTACCGCGACCTTGCGCACCTGGCGCCCGACGAGCGGGCGCAGCAGAACTTCGACCACCCCGAGCTGGTGGAACACGAACTGCTCCTCGCTCACCTGCGGACGCTTGCCGCCGGCCAGGCGATCGACCGCCCTTGCTACGACTTTGCCCTGCACACCCGGGTACCAAACCGCACCGAGCGCATGCGCGAGCCGCACGTGCTGCTCATCGACGGCATTTTCGCCCTGCACTGGCCCGCGCTGCGGGCTTTGGTCCAGGTCACACTTTACGTGGATACCCCTGACGAGCTTTGCTATGAGCGGCGGCGGCGCCGGGATGTGCGCGAGCGCGGCCGCGATCCCGTTCAGGTTGCGGAGCACTATGCCGCTACCGTGCGACCGATGGCTGAGCGCTTCGTTCGGCCTTCCGCGAAATGGGCCGACCTGATCCTCGACGGCACATCCTCGCTCGACTGGTCGGTCGAGCAGGTGCTGGCCCTGCTGCGCAGCCGGGGTCTGCTGGACGCTGTTGATCCGCTCGATCTGCTTGAGGCGCCGGAGCCCGAGGAACCGCTCGGCTTCTCCTGAAATCCAATCCAAACTGAGCCGGGGCACAGCACCCGAAGGAGCAAACATCGATGGCAAACTATGTCATTCTCGGGGCCTACGGCGGAGTCGGCTCAGCACTTGCCCGGGCGCTTACCGCCGAAGGCCACCAGCTGCTGCTCGCCGGCCGTGACCAGGACCGCCTGGCGGCGCTCGCCTCGGAACTGGGCGCGCGGCAAGCCCCGGCGGAGGCAACCGCCAACGCCTCGATCGAGGCGGCTATCGCCGAAGGCGCGCGCCAGTTCGGCGAGCTGCACGGCGTTGCCAACTGCTTCGGCTCGCTGCTGCTGAAGCCGGCCCACGTGACCACCGATGACGAACTGGAATCCGTGCTGGCGGTCAATCTCAAGAGCGCCTTCAGCACTGTCCGTGGCGCGGCCAAGTCCATCCCGGGCGCAGGCTCGGTGGTGCTGGTCTCAAGCGCGGCCGCGCGCATCGGCCTGGTAAATCATGAAGCCATTGGCGCCGCGAAAGCCGGGGTGCAGGGGCTGGCGCTTGCTGCCGCGGCCACATATGCCAGGCGCGGGCTCCGCGTCAACTGCGTGGCTCCCGGCCTTACCGACACTCCGCTGACCGCCCGCATTGTCCAGTCAGAAGCCGCGGCCGGTGCATCGCTGAAAATGCATGCCCTGGGCCGCTTCGGCCGGCCGGAAGACATCGCGCGCGCCATCGCGTTTCTGCTCGACCCGGCCCAGAGCTGGATTACAGGCCAGGTTCTCGGCGTCGATGGCGGGCTGGGCTCCGTCTGGAGCCGGGGGAACGGCTAAGCAGCGCCTGGCTATTCCTGTGTTCGCCTAGGCCTTGACCCGAGCCGGGGCATCTTTTAAGCTTGGCAGTTATGGATAGTGGCAGTGCAGCAGGATTTCGTAGGGTGTGTGAACAGGCAGGTCTGGCCGTTACCCATCAGCGCCACGTCATCTATGATGTTCTCTGCTCCATTGAAGGTCACCCCAGCCCGGAGGAAGTGTGCGCCCGCGTTCGCGAGCGTATCCCCTCCATTTCGCTCGCGACTGTTTACAAAAATCTCCACCTGTTCATTCACTCCGGTATCTTCCAGCAGGTCTCGCTGCATCACGGCTCCATGCGCATGGAAACCAACCACGCGCGGCATCATCACCTTCTCTGCACGCGCTGCAAGGCGATTCACGACATCGCTCCGGAAGTGCTCGGGCTTGCTGAGACGCCGCGCGAGTTGCCCGGCGGCTTCCGCGTAGAGAAGCTTGCGGTCGACGTGCTCGGTATCTGCGCCGCCTGCCAGGCTGCCGCCGCGGCTCCCGTAACTGCGGAGCACCCCGCAAGCGTTGCCGGTTCCCGCCTTCCTTCCTAAAGAAGCAGACGGGCTTACGCGGGAAAAGTGCTGCATGTCGACGGGATGGCGCCAGGCGCCCGCGCCGGACGATCTGCGTTTCCATCGGGGAACAATCGCCGCTTCGTGTGCGTATACCTCCTGCATGAGCGCCGCAGCAAGTACACTTCCACTATTCGGACCCTGTTCTCCGCGGTTCCTGTTCCTTCCGGCAGCGCCGGCCAGGCGCAGCGCAGAACCAGGACCACTGCGGCCGGCTTCCCCCGCCAGTACGCTTACGAGGGAGCAGATGGACGTGGAATCCTCTGCGTTGGTGCGCAAATGTCTCCGCGGCGACTCCTCCGCGTGGACTGAGCTTGTACGCGCCCACCATGGCCGCGTGTACGGTCTGTGCTACCGGTTCACCGGTTCACCCCAGGACGCGGAAGACCTCACGCAGGACGTTTTTCTCAAACTTTACGGCAATCTCTCCGCATTCAACAGCTTCAAGGGTTCGCTCACCGTGTGGGTCACCACGCTCACCCGCAACCATCTCGTTGACCACTACCGGCGCTCGCGGCTGCAGCGTGCCTCAGACTCGCTCGACGCGAACTGGGATGAAAGCGAGCCCGATCGCCCCGGCATCCATCTTGAAGATACCCGTCCCGGTCCTCACGCCCATGCGCTCCAGCGCGAGCTCGAGCGCGAAGTCCAGGCCGCGCTCGCTGCCGTTTCACCTGAGTTGCGCGAGGCCGTCATCCTGCGGGATCTGCAGGACATGGACTACAAGGAGATCGCCCTGGTCCTCCACGTACCGGAAGGAACCGTCAAATCCCGCATCAGTCGTGGCCGCGCCGAACTTGCGCGCCGCCTCAGCCGCGGGGGAAAGCAGGTGAGCTGATGAATCGCGATGACAACCGACAGAACCCAGGCCGCCTGCCCGCCTTGGGAGCAGGACAGGACGACAACTGCCAGATATGGGAGGCAGCGCTGGCCGACCTGCTCGACGGCACACTTCCGCCGGAAGATGAGGCTGCCTTCCGCGCCCACGCAGCCCATTGCTCCGCATGCCAGGTTCTTCTCGATGAGTGCGGCCACGGCCAGGCCTGGGCCCGTATGCTCCACGACACGCCACCCGCGGTGCCCGAAGCCCTGCTCGGGAAAATCCTCATCCACACCCTCGGCAGCACACCTGCTTCGGGAACCACTCGCGGCGACCACAGCATGCTGCTCCCCTCAGGTAACATGCTGGTGCTGCCGGCCGCCCCGGTCTGGTCCCTGCGCGGCCAGCGACAGGCGCGCGTCATCATGACCGTCGCCATGGCCTTCTTCTCAATCGCGCTCACGCTCTCGATCAGCGGGGTGCGCCTGAGCGCTGTCCATAATGCGCTTGCCGCGCCGGCCAGTTTCGAGGCTTCGGCGTCCCGGCAGTTCTTTGACACGCGCAGGCAGGTAGTCAGCTTCTACGACAATCTTCGGCTCGTGCGGGAGGTGGAAGCGACAGTCGACGACCTTCGAGCGAGCGCTGCCCGCGACAGTCACGATCGGCGCCCGCGCCCGCAGCCAAGCGCCAGCAACACGCCGGCACCTTCCTTCGTACCCGCACCTCTTCTTGCCAGCCGCGAGGCAGATAACAAAGCCAACGCTCTCCAGGCTGAGGAAAGGACCACACTATGAACTGCTTCAATCATCCTGAACGG
Source organism: uncultured Acidobacteriaceae bacterium (assembly GCA_964245565.1). GTDB lineage: Bacteria > Acidobacteriota > Terriglobia > Terriglobales > Acidobacteriaceae > EB88. Next base: position 10,320 of record CAXTMY010000014.1, read on the forward strand.
CCGGCAACTGCCTTTTGCCAGCATTGCGGCAAGCCTCTCTGCCCCGAGTGCATCCGCTCCGCCGACGGCCTGCTGCTTTGTGAGCCGGACTTCCTCACTCGCCGGGCCGCCGAACCGTTGCCCGGAACAGCCGGTTCCGCCGCAGGCCCTAGCCCCGCAGGCTGGACGCCCCAGCCAGGCCGGTACTCCGCAGTACCGGGACAGTATGCAGCGGTACCGGGGCAAAGCCCTGTCCAGCCTGTCGTGCCTGTTCATGCCAGCCCGGTGCTTGCCGGCCTGCTCGGCTTCATCCCCGGCGTAGGCGCCATGTACAACGGCCAGTTCATCAAGGCGCTGCTCCACGTCGTGATTTTCATCGTGCTGATCGGTGCAACCGAGCATTTCGACCTGGCCGGCCTCCTGCTCACCGCCTGGATTTTTTACCAGGTCTTCGATGCCGCCCAGACTGCTTCGGCCCGCCGCGACGGCCGTCCGCTGCCCGATCCCTTCGGCATGCTCGACCTGAGCCAGCGACTGGGCCCCCAGCCCAATACGCCTGCGGCCTATGGCGCTCCCTTCTCCCCGTATCCGGCTCCGCCAAGCACGCCGGAGAACGCGCAGAAGAGCAGCGCTGCCGGATTCCAACCCGTGTCTTTTGCGGCTCAGAATACCGCTCCGGCCGGCAGTACGTTCGGCGCTGAAACGTATGCGCCTGCGCCCGGCTATCCACCTGCCGCGCCGCCGCCTTACCAGCCGGGGAGCGCCGGAGCGTGGACGCCCGGACCGGCAATGCAGCCACAGTCTCCCGTCGACGTGCGCCGCGGCGAGCCTGCCGGTGCCATCGTCCTGATCGTCGTCGGCCTGCTGTTCCTGCTCAGCACCCTCGGCTTCCTTGACATCGGCTGGATCGGCCGGGGCTGGCCGGTGCTCGTGCTGCTGCTGGGCGTCTGGCTGCTCATTCGCCGCCTCACCGCGCCGCTTCCACCCGCAACCTACCCGCCGCCGCCGGCGGGTACCGCTCCCGCCGGGAATGGGGGCAGCGCCGCTCCGGGTACCGGCTTCAGCCGCCAGAACCCGCTCAGCATCGCGTCCCAGAGCCCCGCTCCCCACACGCAAGACATCGATGAGGAGGAGAAATGAACCCCTATCTGTTTCGCCGCATTCGCGGCCCTGTCTTCCTCCTGTGCTTCGCGCTTACTGCTCTGCTGGCCGAATATCACATCCTCTCCTTCGGTCGCAGCTGGCCCATTTACCTGGTCGCCGGCGGCCTCATGCGCCTGCTCGAAGCGCTTCTGCCGGCGCCTGTCTATCCCGGCGCGCCCATCCTGCGACGCTCAACCGTTGCGTTCAGCGTGGTTGAAATCATCATCGGCGTTGTCGGCCTGCTGCTCACCACCGACCAGCTCTCGTTCAACATTTTCTGGCGCGTCTATTCTGTATGGTGGCCGCTGCTGCTCATCGGTCTCGGCCTGCTGCTGCTGCTCGAGCGCATCCTGGAAGGGTCCCGAAACCGTCGTTACCCGGCCTACGCGGCCTATCCAGGCGTCTACCCAGCCAGGCGTCGTCGGCACGGCGGCCTTGTCGGTTTCGTCGTGCTGCTGCTTGTCCTCGGCCTCATCAGCCACCAGGCCCGCTTCGGCGGCCGCGACAACTGGGATCCCGACTGGAGCGGCGATACAACTTCAGCCTGGAACTGGGGCTGGAACTGGAATGCCGGCGGCGAAACGCACACCAATGACGTGGTCCTGGCGCAGCCGTTCCACGATGCGGGCACCCTGTCGGTTGACAACGCCCGTGGGGACGTACAACTCACTCCATCGACCGACGGGCTGATCCATCTTGACGCGCGCCAGACGGCGCACGTCAGAGACAGCGGGAAAGAGACTGCATTCCGCGAAACCCGGCCGGTGTTCGAGGTCCACGGCGCCAGCGCCACGATCACCGTCCCTGGCCGGAGCGGCACGCAGGTCGACCTCGTGCTTTCCGTTCCGCCCGCAGTGGCCTGCAGCCTGACCAGCCACCACGGCGATATCTCTGTCTCCGGAATGACAGGTGGCCTCACCATCAACCAGGACCACGGCGGGGTCTCCATCGACAGTGCCGGCGGCCCCGTTCACCTCACCATGGACCACGGCGATGTCCGCGCGAACGCCCTTGCCGGCGAGCTCTCGATCGACGGCCGCGCCGATGACATCAGCCTGTCCGGCGTCAAGGGGCGCGTGCAGCTGCACGGCGACTTCTTCGGCGACACGGAGATCAGCGGGGACGGGAGCGCCGTCGATTTCACCTCCAACCGCACACAGATCTCCGCCGCTCACCTCGCCGGGCAGCTTTCTCTTGACGCGGGCGACCTGCGCCTCAGCCAGGTCTCCGGCGGCCTCACGATCAAGACCCGCTCGAAAGATATTGAAGTTGCCGCTGCCGGCGGCCCGGTCACGATCGATGACAGCAACGGTGACGTGGCTCTCTCAATGGGCATGCCTCTCGGAGACGTTACGGTCAGCAACAACTCGGGCGACGTGACTTTCTCTGCGCCGGCCGGCGCTGCGTTCACGCTCAGCGGCGCAACCGGCAGCGACGATGAGATCGACTCAGCCTTTGCTTTCGCGCAAAACACGAGCGGCAGCCGCAAGACTATTGCCGGGCAGGCCGGGACCGGCGGTCCGCGCATCGATCTGCAGACCCTACATGGAGACCTGATCATCCATCGCGGAACCGACGAGCTGCCCGAGCGCTCCGAAGCACCGGAAGCGCCGGAAAAGCCGGAGAAACCGGCGCACATGCGGCACCTGCAAAGCTCCGGAGAACCGCCATCTCCCACCGTGCAGTAACACTGCCCTCAACCGAACAGGCATGTTCGCAGCGGTTGAGCCTAGACCCCTGGCCTCGGCGTATGCGGCTCAGTTCGATGAGTGCGTACCGTCAAGCGCTGCGGTCTCGGCGAACTGGGCCTTCGCTTTTGCAAGCGAGCCCATCTGGTGGTACACGCGACCAAGCTGGAAGTGATAGGCGGCTTCTTTCGGGGCCAGCGCCACGGCTCGTTCGAGCTCTATCTGCGCATCGTGGAGCCTGCCCAAACGCTGATAGAGGCGGCCTAACGCAGCTCGAATTTTAGGATCGTTGGGCGAGATCGTTTCTGCCTGTTCAAGAAGCGGTTCAGCCTCACCGGTTCGATTCTGCTCCAGAAAGAGCAGACCCAGGTTGAGCAGCGGCTGCTCACTGGGATGGGCAGCGCCGGACTGCCAGGCGATCGCGGTCTGATACGCGCCAATTGCCTGCGAGGTCTGGTCCAATCCTTCGAGAGCCAGGCCAAGGTTGTCCTCCGCTTTGACAAGCCCGGGCGTGAGAACTAACGCCTTCTTGAAGCAGTCGATCGACTCGGCGAAGCGGTTCTCGTTGTACTTGATGCGCCCTAGACTGTACCACGCTTCGCTGTCGTCCGGCGCTCTGGCGGTGGCCTGCGTCATCCACTTGTCGGCGTCGCTGTAGTCATTCAGCAGGACATAGTCGAAGGCCACGTACTCCAACTGCTGGGCTGTCGGGATCTGCAGGCGAGCGGCATGGGTGTACTCGGCAAGCGACGGAGCAGGCTTATCTTCTTTCAGGAGGATATACGCCAGCAGATAGTGACTGGGTGCTGAGGTTTCATCCTGCGCGATGGAACGGCGCACTGCGGATTCGGCCTCAGGCAGCCTACCCTGCTCGGCAAGCGCGCGCGTCTGGTCAACGCTCACTGGCGCGGCGCTGGGTGCCGAGGGAAGTCCTGCATCCTGCGGCAGCGCGCGGCCGTGGGCAGCCGGCAGGGCGCAGACCAAGAGGCTGGCCGCGAGCAGGGAGATGCAGAATCGAGTCCGTCCCGAGCCGCCCATCAGGTGTCTCACGGTAGGAATTTTAGAGCAATTCTCCCAAGGGCGTGCAGGCCACCCCTCATTGGCTACGCATACAGCAGTACCGGTTGCGGGTTCGCGTGTTACACGAGCAGCTTGTCCAGCGTGATCGGCAGATCGCGGACTCGCTTGCCGCATGCGTTGTAAATGGCGTTCGCGACCGCAGCGCCGGTGCCGGTGATGCCGATCTCGCCGATGCCACGGGCTCCCATCGGCGCGTGCGGATCGGGGATGTCGGTCCACAGGATGTCGATCTCCGGCACGTCCATGTGCACGGGCACGTGGTACTCGGACAGGCTGGGATTCATGATGCGGCCGTTGCGTTCGTCAAACTGTGTCTCTTCCATGAGCGCGAGCCCGAGTCCCATGATGATGCCGCCGCGGAACTGACTCGCTGCCGTCTTGGCGTTGAGGATGCGACCGCAGTCGAATGAGCCGAGGAAACGGCTGACGCGGGTCTCACCCGTGACGGCGCTCACGCGCACTTCAGCAAACATGGCTCCATAGGAATGCATCGCCCAGTGCATGACTTCAAGCGGTGGAGACGCACTTGCTTCGACCGACACCTCGTCCCGCTGCGCGCGCCGCAGAATGGAAGCATAGCTCTCGCACCGTGAGGGTTCGTCGAGCTTGCAGAGGCCGCTATCCCGGCTGGCTATCTCGTCCGCGCCCAGTCCATGGAGAGGCGAATCCTTGACCGCCAGTTTCAGCAACTCGGTCACCAGTTCACGATGCGCGGCGATGACGGCGGCGCCTATCGATGCGGTCTGCGAGGAGCCGCCAGCGAGGAAGGCACCGGCGAAGTCCGAGTCTCCGTAGCTCACCTTCACGCACTCCAGTGCAAGGCCCAGACGCTCGGCAGCTACCTGGGCCTGCACCGTGGCTGTGCCCATGCCCATTTCATGCGCCGCGATCGCGACCGTTGCATCGCCTTCTTTCGTCAGCGTGATGCGTGCCGCACCTCCAGGCATGCGGTAGTACGGGTAGGTTGCGGTGGCGCAACCCATGCCCACGAGCCATTCGCCTTCGCGCCGTGCGCCGGGCCTTGGGTTCCGCTTTGCCCAGCCGAAGCGCTCGGCGCCAATACGATAGGCTTCCACGATATTGCGCGAAGAAAACGGCTTGCCGGTGCTGGGGTCTTTCTCCGGCTCATTGCGAGCGCGCAGTTCGATCGGATCGATGCCCATCTGTTCGGCCAGCTCATCCACAGCGCACTCCAGCGCGAAGGTGCCGATCGACTCGCCCGGCGCGCGCATGAAGGTGTTGGCGAGCATATCCATGTCCGCCACCTTCTGCCCGATCTTATAGGTGCGGGTAGCGTACGCGTGCCGCGCGGGAAAGGTGAACTGTTCCGGGCAGTTGTTGTGCGCCGTCATCGCGGAAGTTCCGGTGTGGATCAGGGCGTCGAAGTAACCCTTCGCATTCGCGCCGATGGCCACGCGCTGTTCGGTCGTGGTGCGGCCGCCCACAATGCGGTAGACGCCTTCACGCGAGAGCACTATTCTGACCGGCCTCTTTGCGAGTTTCGACGCGGCGGCCGCCAGCACGTGGTGGAACCAGAGAGTCTTTCCGCCGAAGCCGCCGCCCACATAAGGGGAAGAGACGTGGACCTGCCCTTCCTTGATTCCGAAGACCCTCCCCAGCGTCCATGCTGTCTGCGCCACCCCCTGCGAGGCGTCGTGGACAAACAGCTCGTCGTTTTTCCAGAAGAGAGTGACGGCGTGCAGCTCAATAGCGTTGTGGTTGTAGCGGGGCGTGCGGTAGATGAGGTCTACCTTATGCGGCGCTGCGGCGAGCGCGGCTTCTGCGTCGCCGCTCTCCACCTCGGGCGGCTCACCCATTATGCTTCCAGGGGAATGAGCGTTGGCCTTCGCCTCATGAAACGCTACGGTCGCAGGCTCTGCCTCGTAGGTCACGCGGATCAGCGACTTGGCATGGTCCGCCTGTTCCTGCGTCTCGGCGAGCACCACTGCAACGGCTTCGCCGTTCCAGTGGATGCATTCATCCTGCATGATAGGCAGATCGCTGGGGCCGGAGGCCTTGGGCTCGGAGTTGAAGATCGGTGTCGGCTTCAACCTGGGCGCGTTCTTGTGCGTCATGACGAGCACCACGCCCGGTGCTGCTTCCGCTGCGCTCGTGTCGAGCGTCTGGATGCGGCCCCTCGCGACCGTGCTGTAGGCAAGCGCGGCGTAGACCATGCCTTCGACCGGGAATTCGGCTGCGAAGGGAGCCGCGCCCCTGACCTTGAGCGGACCATCCAGTCGCGATACCGGCGCACCGATCAATCCATGTTTGTGCCGGATGAGCGGGTCCGGTTTACCGCCCGGCAGCCAGGTGTCCGGCGCAAGCTCCACGGCCTTCTTCATCGCTTCCTGTAGAGCCGTCTTGACGACGCTCATGCCTTCACCTCCGCCAACTCCTGCAGCACTGCTGTGATCGTTCGCCCGGCGAGCTCGATTTTGAACGCGTTGCCGCTCAGCGGGGTGGCTTCCGACAGCTCGGCCTCCGCTGCTGCACGAAAGCTTTCTTCTGTCGCCGGTTTCCCCTTGAGCGCCGCTTCCGCTTTCAGTGCGCGCCATGGTTTGTGCGCCACGCCGCCCATCGCAAGCCGTACATCCTTTACCGTCCCGTTGTCCAGCTCCAGTGCAGCCGCCACCGAGACCAGTGCAAAGGCATAACTTGCCCGGTCGCGCACCTTGCGATACGTCGAGCGCACCGCGAACGGAAGCGGCGGTAGCTCGACCGCGGTGATCAGCTCGCCCGGCTCAAGCACGGTCTCGATCTCGGGGTGGCCGCCGGGAAGGCGATGAAGCCCCGTGAACGGCAGCGTCCGCTCTCCACGACTGCTGCGCAGGTGCACAATCGCATCAAGCGCCGCAAGCGCGACGCACATGTCGGATGGATGCGTGGCCACGCAGGCGGGCGAGGCGCCCAGGATGGCGTGAATGCGATTGAAACCGTCAATCGCATCGCAGCCCTGGCCGGGGCTGCGCTTGTTGCACCGCGCTCCATCATCGTCATAGAAATAGGTGCAGCGCGTGCGCTGGAGGATGTTGCCTCCCACGGTCGCCATGTTGCGAATTTGAGCCGAAGCTCCTGCAAAAATCGCGCGCGCGAGCAAGGGGTAGCGCGTTCTGACTGCCCGGTGTTCCGCAACAGCCGTATTGCGCGCAGCCGCGGCGATCAGCAGGCCGCCACCGTCACGCTCCTCGATGGCGTTCGAGAGGCCGGTCACATCTACCAGCGCGGCTGGCCGCTCCAGCGTCTCGCGCATAAGGTCGACCAGATTGGTGCCGCCGCCGAGGTACTTGGCTGAGCTCTCGCCGCCTAGACGCACCGCATCTTCTACATCGCCGGCGCGTGCATACGTGAACGAGTTCATTCCGCTGCCTCCGCGTACACCCCGGCGATGGCGTCGACGATGCCGTTGTACGCCCCGCAGCGGCAGAGATTTCCGCTCATGCGTTCGCGCAGCTCGTCGCGGGAAAGCGCGATCCTCTCGGCTGAGAGGTCGCAGGTAACGTTGCTCGGGACGCCTCGCCTGACTTCCTCAGCCATGCCTGCCGCCGAACAGATCTGTCCCGGCGTGCAATAGCCGCACTGGAAGCCGTCGTGCTCAAGGAACGCCTGCTGCAACGGGTGCAACTCCCCGTCGGCTGCCAGACCCTCGATCGTGGTGATAGAGCGGCCCTGATACTGCACCGCGAGCGCCAGGCAGGAGAGGATGCGTTCCCCATCCACCAAGACCGTGCAGGCGCCGCAGGCCCCCTGGTTGCAGCCCTTCTTCGAGCCGGGCAGTGCGAGATGATCGCGCAACAGATCCAAAACCGAGGTACGCAGGTCAAACTCCGCCTCGGTCAATCTGCCATTGATGACGAACTGCATAGTGCCTCCGGTTGCATCGATACATAATCACGCGCTCTGAAGCTGGATAAAAGCTGCGGGAGCTCGCTCTGCACGCCGCGGCGGCGTGCGCCTTGAGGAACTCGGTGCGCGATAGACTCCAGGCTTACCCCGGTCCCCTCGCGGTGGCTCCAAATCTGATCTCAATCCATGGGTTTGGATGCCATTCACCGCGCAAAGGCTCTTGCTATCGCGAAGACAAGCAGGACCCGGATTGTGTGGAAATTCCGCGAGGCGTGACGATTGGGCTGAGCTTACCAGCAGCCCGGGACCGGTCATTCCGCAGTCCCGCACCGCATGGTGAAGCCATGCGGTGCGACCTCGATTCTAAAAAGATTACAGACCGGGTGGGCTGGCAGCACTCAAACCACAACTCGCACACTGATGAAGCAAGTGGAGAGGATTTGAACACGATCTGAGAAAAAGGCGGTCAGGCTTGTTGGCGTCCCCGACGGGATTCGAACCCGTGTTACCGCCGTGAAAGGGCGGTGTCCTAGGCCACTGGACGACGGGGACACTGGAGATCCGCAGAATGCTCGCCAACTCAACAGTATCAAGGCGTCTGGCAGGTGTCAAAGCAGGCCCAGGTAGCCGCGCGCGGCGAAATGCCGTTCCGTTCTGGTACAGGATTTGACCGCAAGTAACCCCGAATGCACGAACCCGCGAGATCCGCATTGACTTCAAAGGACCACCGGCCGTTTGATCGTAAGTACGGGGCCGCCTGATCAAAATTGCGCCAAACATGGCGACCCGTGGCGGCTTCATGCCTTCCCGGGTGCATCAAAAGTTACATTGTTTCTAAAGCGTTTGGCTGCCGTTGAGCGATCGGGGAAACGATGGAGACCGGCCGCACAGCAACACTGAGTCGAGCAACATGCAGGATCCCGCATATTCAGGCGGGAAGCTGAGGAGCAGTCACCATGGTGAGTAACTGTGCCAACCCCAAGTGCGGCAAACCGCTGCACTATTTGCGCGATGGACGGGTCTTCGTGTTCGAAGTTGCCGGCGCGCGCCTGGGTCCGGATGGAAAACGGACCCGTCACCTCGAACACTACTGGCTGTGTGGCGACTGCTCGCCATCCATGATTGTTGAGTGCGACTCGGAGAGCGGTGTCCTGGTCCGTGCGAAAACGTCGCGGGTTGCTCCATCCGTGGCGGCATTTGCCTCCTGAACAACGCATTTGAAAGGTAGACCCTATGGCCACCGGCACGGCGCCTGCCGCTACCACGATGACCAAAGCTGATCTCGTCGAGGGCGTCCTGTCCCTCGGCGACCTCACCCGCAGGGACGGCGAAGTCATTGTCGAGACCGTTTTTGAATCCGTAATCGGAGCCTTGCAAAAGGGCGAAAAAATAGAGATTCGGGGCTTCGGTTCCTTCCGCATCCGGCAACGCAATCCCCGGGTCGGGCGCAACCCTAAGACCGGTGTACGGGTTGAAGTACCGGCCAAGCGCGTTCCCTATTTCAAGCCCAGCAAGGAGTTGCGCGACCTGGTAAATCCGGCCAGTTCCGCTCTTGCCGTCCCCAAAACGACTGCCGCTCCCTGAGTTCTAAATTGTTCGCCCGATCAGCGCGAGCATGCGCCCGGTGAGGCCCTGCTCGGCACGGTAGGAGAAAAACAGGTCAGTCCGGCAGTTTGTACATTTGTCGACGATCTCGACAGCATTCGCCGCCAGACCTGCGTCGAGCAGCTGCCTGCGGTTGGCCTCCTGCAGGTCCAGGTGCAGACTCGGCCCGAGATTGCTGTGGCCAGGCGCACGCTGTGATAGAAACAGCATCGGATATTTCTTCCGCACGGGGTCAGAGTCGAACACCTCGCAGAACAGTTCCTCCGCATAGCTGAACTGCGAGCGAAACTCGTGCTCTACCTCTTCGCCGACGCTGTAGCAGCATTGCCCGATCGCCGGTCCGACTGCAGCCACCAAGTCTTCAGGCGCAGAGCCGAATTCAACCCGCATTCGGCCGATCCCGCTCTCCACAACCCTATGCAGCGTACCGCGCCAGCCCGCATGGAATGCAGCAACGGCGCCGAGCTTCCGATCAGCCACCAGCACCGGTACACAATCCGCCGTCTGGATACCAATCGCAATCCCCGGCTCGTCAGTCATCAAACCGTCGCCCGCAAGAACCGCCTGCTCGGCTGCCTGCGCAGCGCCCACGCGGTGCACAATGGCGGAATGCACCTGGCGCAGTGTGACCAGCGGCGTGGACCGGCCACGCTCTGCCCAGAATACTTTATGCAGCAGGCGCGCACGGTTTTCGAGCACGCTGTCCCGGGCATCGGAAGCCGTAAACCCGAGATTCAACGCACTGCCGGCTTCCTCGGCATCGCCGCAGACAGTGGAAACCCCACCCGTTCGGGTTGAGAAACCGTGTGCCGCTCCAGTGTCAGCCAGCAGGCGTGCCCGCAATACCTGGAGCTCGCGGCTACGTACGGCAGATTTCTCCTGCGTGGGCGGGGCTTGCTGGCGAGGATGCCGCGCCTGAGGCACATAGCCCGTGCTGAGCAGCTGCCTTCGGCCGTGGCGCAAGCCCACCCCGGCAAGCAGGTCGTCGACTGCGGCAATCTTGCTGCGACTGGCGGAAAAAAGGGGCATGTCTCCATCTTATCTGCGCTCTTCACATGCGGCACACCGCATAGTATCCATTGACATTCTGAAAATTGGATACTACGGTACACACAACAGGCGCTCGCACTCTACGAAGCTATCTTCCGCACCACCATAAAGGTCCGCCGTCCCCGTACGATCCCGGCAACTTGCCTTCCCTGCTGCACCCACCCCATCTCTGGAGGCTCTTTTTGACGCACCGCAAACACACCCTGGCAGCCATGGCTGTCGTTCTCGCGGGCATGGGCGTATCCGCCCACGCCCAGTCCACTGCAACCCTTTCGGGCAGTGTTACGGACCCCTCCGGCGCCGTCGTCCCTCAAGCGAAGGTCATCATCCAGGGCATATCGACCGGCGTGAGCCGCACGGTAGTCGCAGACTCCGCAGGCAATTACAGCATTCCTTCGCTCCAGCCCGGCAGCTACTCGGTCACCGTGCAGGCTCCCGGGTTTGCCGACTTCCGGCTGCCGAGCGTCAACCTGCAGGTGGACCAGAACGTGACCGCGAATGCGAAGCTCGGGCTCGCCGCGACCGGTGAAGTGGTGGAAGTGCAGGGCGCCGCACCCATAATCGACGCGCAAACCATCACGGTCGGCCAGGTCATCGACCAGAAGACTGTGCAGGAGATCCCGCTCAACGGCCGCCACTTCCTCGACCTGACGAACCTTGTACCCGGCACTGTGGTGCCGCCCGTGACCGGTTCGCTGACCACTGCCAGCCGCGGGCTTGGCGCCAACTCGTTCGATACCGCCGGTCAGCGCGAAGACTCGGTCAACTTCATGATCAACGGCATCAACCTTGATGATGCCTCGCAGAACCAGATCACCTTCCAGCCCTCAATCAATACCACGGCCGAATTCAAGATCTCGAACTCCACGTACTCCGCCGAGTACGGCCGCTCCGACGGCTCCATCGTCAACGTGGCGACGCGCTCCGGCACCAACCAGTTCCACGGCGAGGCATTCGATTACCTGCGGAATAACTATTTCGACGCGCGCAACTACTTCAATCGGACGCCCGCTCGCCAGGACTCATTTATCCGTAACAATTTTGGTGGCGCATTCTCCGGGCCGATCTGGAAAGACCATACCTTTTTCTTTCTCAGCTACGAAGGTCTGCGCCAGGAGCAGGGCATCCTGTTTAACGGCGATGTGCTGAGCCCCGCGCAGCGAGCGGAGTTTGCGGCCAGCCCGGCCGGCCCCGCTTACGCGCAGCTCATCAACCTCATCCCCGCGGGCAACAACGCTTCCGGCACTGTGTACCAGGGTTCCTCGCCAGGGCCGGTGAAGACCGACCAGTTCTCCGGCGACCTTTTCCACACCATCAGCGCGACGGACAATCTCCACGCCTACTATGCCTGGCAGCAGGATGCGCGAACCGAGCCGAACCTGCAGGGCAACACGGTGCCCGGCTTCGGCGACCATCGGACAGCGCACCGCCAGGTCGGCACTCTCAACGAGGTGCACATCTTCTCGTCCGACATCGTGAACGAAGCGCGTCTCGGCTTCGACCGGATCGCGATCGCCTTTGTGCCCAACACACCGGAAAACCCGCTCAACTTCGGATTACAGACCGGCGTTCCATACAACGCAGCGCTGCCCCAGATCACCGTGCAGGACATCGGTCTGAATATCGGCGGACCGGCTGGTTTTCCGCAGGGCCGTTTCGATACCGGCGGCGTCTTCTCCGACACGCTCTCGATCAACGCCGGCAAGCACACGGTCCGCGCCGGCGGCGAGTTCCGCCGCTTCATTAGCGATTCATTTTCGCAGAACCCCGGTACGCTGACGTTCAGCACTACACCTGACTTTATCGCGGGCATCGCCAGCAGCTTCAGCACCACACCGACGCAGGTCACCAGCCGCGTGTTCGAGAATGCAGCCGCCGGCTTTATTACGGATAACTACAAGATTACCGAGCGCTTTCAGGCCGAGCTTGGCTTCCGCTTCGAATGGAACGGCACACCGACTGAAGGCGGCGGCCGCTTCGTCAATTTCGACCAGGCTACGGATGAGCTGATCCACGTGAGCCAGCCGTATAACCAGAACTACAACTACGAGCCGCGCGTCGGCTTTATCTGGGACCTCAAAGGCAACAACGAGACTGTGCTGCGCGGCGGCTACGGCATCATGGCCGACGAGCCCGTCACCGACGCCGTGACCGGCCTCGCCGGCAACCCGCCCAATGCTGTCCCGGTCAGCGACTCCGGCGCGCTCCCGGTAGGCTCGCTCTACACCGATGCAGCAGCCTCGGCGCTCGCGCCCAGTGCGATCAACCCGAACCTGCGCAATGCGTATGTCGAGAGCTACAACCTCAACCTGCAGCAGCAGCTCGGCGCTGGCGTCGTGATGGAGATGGGCTACATCGGCTCAGAAGGCAAGCACCTCCGCGACGAGCTCAACATCAACCAGTACATCTACCCCACCGGGACAGCGCAGCGGCCGATTCCTACTGTCTCGACTGCGGCAACCAGCACCATCGACCCAGGTTCCAAGCTCGGCAACATCCCGTACATCACCTCAAGCTCTGAGTCGAACTACAACGCGTTGTGGTTCGTGGTGCGTAAGGCGCTCGGCCACGGCGTCCAGATCAACTCCAGCTACACCTGGTCGAAGTCGATGGATTTCAACTCGCTTGGGTCGGAAGGCACGGACTCGTTCCAGAACAGCTTCGACCCCAAGGGCGACTACGGGCGCTCCGACTTTGATACGCGCAACCACTTCGTCTTCTCCGGCACCTGGAACCTGCCGTTCAAAGGCAACCGCTTTGCCGAAGGCTGGCTGCTCGCCAACATCACGCAGCTCCAGAGTGGCAATCCGCTGAATGTCGTCACCACGTCGACGTACAGCGGGGTCTCCGGCTACATTCGCCCATCGCTGGTCGGGCAGTATCACACTGGCAACCAGGGCGTGCTGGCTGACGGCAACGTCTCTTTCATCCAGAACACTCCAGGCACGGTCTGCACCACTCTTACCGCAGGCTGCGTCTTCTACGCCCCAGCCACCGGCTTCGGCGACCTGCAGCGCAATGCGCTGAACGGCCCCGGCTTCGCCGACTCCGATATCTCGCTTGAGAAGACGACGAAGCTGGTCGCAGAGACCGCGCTTGTGCTGCGTGTCGATGCCTTCGACGCGCTCAATCACGTAAACTTCGGCAACCCGAACCTGACCGCGTCCACATCAGCTACCAGCACCTTCGGCCAGATCTCCTCAACCCGCACAGCAGTCGGCGACGCCGGCTCGTCCCGCCAGCTGCAGTTCGCCATGCGCTTCGAATTCTAGGCCACTTCGTGGCGTGTGCTCGGTCGCTTCTCGACGGGGCGATGGTGCGGGTTCGAGCTATGGTGGCCCTCACGTTGTTCAGGATTTACGTCCCGAACAACGTGAGGGCCACAACTGTTCTGCTCACGCAAAAACGAGTACGAGTCACGAAGTAACCGCCGGCCGAACAGGGCTTCGCCCCAGCGCAGGCGGTTTACTCTTTTGACTTCAACGCCAGCTCGTCCAGCTGGCGTCGCCAGTCCAGCGTGTCAAGAAAGCCGCGCTTCTCGCGCCAGCCCGGCTCGACGATGATGTGCAGCGCAAGAAACACGCGCGTGCCCAGGAGCTGCTCAATCTCCTTGCGGGCTGACTCTCCGATGGCTTTGAGCTTCGCGCCCTGTTTGCCGATCAGGATCGCCTTCTGGCCTTCGCGCTCGCAGTAGATGGCGGCTGCAATGCGGGTGAGCGGCAGTTTCTCGTGTTCCGGGTCGAGCTTGCTCCTGCGGGTCGAGACCGGCGGCTCTTCCCACTGCTCAATCACCACCGCGCTCGCGTAAGGAACTTCCTCACCTGTCTCCATGAGGATGCGCTCGCGAATCAGCTCCGCCGCGAGGAACCGCTCCGGCTGATCGGTGAACTGGTCCTTCGGAAAGTAGCGTTTGCCTTCCGGCAGGTACTGGATCAGCTTTTCCGCCAGCTCTTCGAGCCCGTCGCGCTTCTTCGCAGAGAGCAGCAGCACTTCCTTGAACGGGTGGAGCGCGCTCAGCTCGGTAATCAGCGGCAGCAGCTCCTCGCGGCGCACCAGGTCGATCTTGTTGATCAGCAGAAACACCGGGCAGTCGAGCTTGCGGATCAGCTCGAAGACGAATGCATCTTCGCTGATCTCTTCGCGGCGGCGCGCATGGCGCGACTGGTGTCCGGCAACGTGCTCCGGCACCGGCTCACCCGGCGACAGCGGTTCGCTCACTTTCTCCAGGCGCTCATTCTTCAGCTGCAGGCGCCGCGAAGCGTCTACCATCACCATCACCACGTCGCGACTTTCGAGCGCGTCGTACACCACCTGCATCATCTGCTTGTCGAGCAACGTGCTCGGCTTATGTACGCCCGGCGTATCAACAAAGACAATCTGCGCCGCGGGATGCATACCTTTCTTCGCAGGCACATCCACGATGCCGTGGATGCGCGTCCGCGTAGTCTGCGGTTTGCTGGTCACAATCGCCACCTTCTCACCGGTCAGCACATTCACCAGCGTCGACTTGCCTGCGTTCGGGCGTCCTAAAATTGAAACAAATCCACTCTTCACTGTCGTCCCTCTTTACGCCTGCACCGCGGCACTTCGCCTCAATACTTCAGGCCGCGGCACCGCTACGCGACACGCGCATCCGTTCGATTCGGCGATCGGTCGAGGCAAGGATTTCGAAGCGCAGGCCGTTTTCCTCTACCACCTCGCCTGCCGCCGGAATACGCCCTGCTGTCTCGCTGACCAGCCCTGCCACCGTCGTTGCTTCAAAATCCGAGGGGGCCTGCCAGCCGTTGCCGAGCAGGTCCTCCAGCTCCGCGACTTCGAAATCGCCCGGAACACTCCATACACCGTCGGCCTCTTGGCGCACCGCCTCGGCGTCCTCACCTTCGTGCTCGTCGGCAATGGTGCCGACAATTTCTTCGAGCAGGTCCTCAATCGTCACCAGGCCCGCGACACCGCCGTACTCGTCGATAACTACGCGCATGTGCTGCTTCTCGCGCTGCATTTCGCGCAATGCTTCGTTCGCCCGCTTGATCTCCGGAACAAACGTAGCCGGCCGCGCGATCGCGCCAACCGTCTGCGTGTGCGCATCCACATCTGTAATCTGCAAAATGTCATGCGCGAAGACGATGCCGGTCACAGCGTCGAGCGTACCCGCAAACACCGGCACACGCGAGAACGGGTTCGCTTCGAGCATCGTCAGCAGCTGCTCAATCGTGATCTCCTCCGGCACCGCAAAAATGCGCGGCCGCGGCGTCATCACCTCGCGCACCACCTTGTCGCCGAACTCGACCGCGGAGCGGATCAGCGCGTGGTCCTCTTCCTCCAGAATCCCCTCTTCCTGCCCTGCTTCAATCAGTGCATCGACCGCCGCGGCAGAATCCTCCTCTTCCTTCTCGGCGTCGGGAGGACTCGCCAAGGTCGCGATCGAGAGCAGGAAGCTGATGACCAGCGTGATCGGAAGGAACACCGTAAACAGCAGGCGCAATGGCCACGCCCAATACCGCAGCCACGCGCCGCGCGTTCGCGTAAAGAACAGGTACGGCAGGAGCCGGTTGAACAGCACGATGATCAGCACCACCGCAAAGACAACCTGCCCGATGTCTGCGGCATTCGGCCGGGCCGGCACACCATTTTTGTCAAACAGCAGGATCGAGAGCACCAGGGTCAACGCGCCGAGCGAGAGCTGCGAAAGTACTGCCGCCGAGAGTGCAATCTGCTCGCGCCCGAGCCCGAACCGCGGTTCCATCCGTTGCTCCCAGACGTCGATATTGTCCTGGAAATCCCGCGACAGGAACTTGCCCATCTCCGAGTACAAGCGATCGATATAACTCACCAGCGTCAGCACGGTGAGCAGCAGCAGAATGAGCAATGCGGGCAGCGTCTTCATCGCGCCGCTGCCTTCCCGGGCTGCTTCCCTGGGCCCTTTACAGCTACAGTTTTTCGCAGCGCAGGCGCAGCTCGCTGGATGAGCCCCGCAGGCAGTTCGAACCTGTCCCGCAAGGCACGCTCCCTGCGCGCCATCTGCCCCGTATCCTGCTCATGGTCAAACCCGGCCAGGTGCAGCAGTCCATGCAGCAACAGCACCTTTACTTCGATCAGCAGCGTATGGCCGAACTCCGCGGCCTGGCGGCCGGACGTGTCGAGCGAAATCGCCAGGTCGCCGGCCAGCAGCGGGCCGTCCGCCAAACCTGCCGCCGGAAACGACAGCACATCCGTTGCTTTATCTTTGCGGCGGTATGCCCGGTTCATCTCGCGTATCGCCGCATCGGTTGCCAGCAGAATCGAAACCTCGCCATGCAACGGGATCGCCGCACACACCTCGCGGACAAACGCCGTCAGCTCGCGCTTGGGCAGCGTTCCGCGCCGAATCTGCACATCCTCTGCAATCGCAATCATGGTGTCGGCCCTGCGTACGCGGCCTCTTCTGCTCTCCGGTCAATGCCTGTAAACAGCAACAGGAGAGCAATGCTCTCCTGTCACCCGCAACAACTTTTATGATATCGCAGTCCACGGCAGCCATAGAGTAGAACCGCCCGCGACTGGACCGCCGGCCTCACTGGGGTTTCCCTGCCGGCGTCTCCACGCCGTTTTCTCCAATGTTGAGCGGCATCTGCTCGGCGCGGCCAAAGTGGTCGTACGCCCGGATGATCCGCTGCACAAGATGGTGCCGCACAACATCGCCGTCTTCAAAGTGGATGAACTTGATGCCGTCGGTGCCGGTGAGAATCTGGATCGCTTCAATCAACCCGGACCGCCGGGGATTGGGCAGATCGATCTGCGTTACGTCGCCCGTGATGACAGCCTTCGCGTTATTCCCGAGCCGCGTCAGGAACATCTTCATCTGTTCGGAAGTCGTATTCTGCGCCTCATCCATGATGATGAACGCGTCGTTGAGTGTACGCCCGCGCATGAATGCAAGCGGCGCTACCTCAATCACGTTCTTTTCAATCATCTTGTCGACCCGCTCGGGCTCCAGCAGATCGTAAAGCGCGTCATAGAGCGGCCGCAGGTAGGGATCAATCTTCTCCTGCAATGACCCAGGCAAAAAGCCCAGGCGTTCGCCGGCTTCAACCGCGGGCCGCACCAGCACGATACGGCTCACCTTTTTGGCGAGCAGCGCCGACGCCGCCATGGCCACGGCCAGGTACGTCTTGCCCGTACCCGCGGGTCCAATGCCAAAGGTCATATCGTTCTGCTCGATCGCCTCAACGTAGCACCGCTGGTTGATCGACCGGGGCTGCACGATTCGCTTGACACCGCCGGTCGAGCGCTGCTTGCCGCTCTCAATCAACGACCGTAAGGTGACTGAAGGATCGCACACCACGAGCTTCAGTAATGCGTGCAGCTCACCGTTGTGGGGGTGCACACCACGCTGCCGCAGGTGCTCAAAATCCCCGAAGATGCTCTCCACTCGGGCTATGCCTTCTGCCGGTCCGCTTACGTGCACCGCATCGGCGCGAAGGTCGATCCGCACCTGGAGCTCACGCTCCATCAGCTTGAGGTTTTCATCGCGGGTCCCGAACAGGGGCTCAAGGTTGGGTGTGATTTCGAGCGTTTTTGTGGTCATCAAGCGGCGAATAGACCTCCGTCTGCAGGGCGCCCGCAGGAGCCCCCAGGGTTGGGATGCATCGGCTTCTGAGAGGGACGCAGACCGCGAACCAGCGCGCTTTGGCAGGGCTGGAGCACTTCGCCGGAGCTGCAACGAGTGTCAATGCGCAAAGAGTAGCGCTCCACCCCGGTCCCGTCAATGGGCAAGCTGTCACTCGCGGTGACCGGCGTGTGCACAACCGGTCCCATATTCCCTGCTGCCCAGCTGAAACGGTGCGGAGCCCAGCAACGCCGGAGACCGATTCGTCCTCTCAGTACGTAGGCATACACTCTCAACCCCCAAAGAGGTCTTCAAATGGGTCTGCTTACTCCCAACAGCATCAAGAATTTTCAATCTCTGTACGCCCAGCAGCTTCGCTATCTTCTCTCCACCGAGCACCAGATCGTGAAGGGTCTCGACAGCATGATCAAGGGCGCAACCGATACCCAGCTGCAACAGGCATTCCAATCGCACCAGCAGGAAACCAGGGCGCAGGCCGAACGGCTTGAACAGCTCATCGGCGACGTGAATGATGGCGATGTAGATGACAAAAAGGATCCGATCATTACCGCGCTGGCCGGCTCGGGCGCGAACATCATCAGCGAGTCGGACGAAGGGCCCGTGCGCGATGCAGGACTGGTTGCGACGGCGCAGAAAATCGAGCACTACGAAATCGCGTCTTACGGCTCCGCGATCGCCTGGGCCACCCAGCTCGGTCTCAACCAGCACGTTAGCGCACTCGAGAAGACGCTCGCCGAAGAAAAGCACGCGGACGAGTTGCTAAACTCGCTTGCCGGCCGCATCAACCAGGCCGCGGCGAGCGCTTAATCGCTTCCCGCAAGAAAAGGCGGCCCGCATCGGGCCGCCTTTTTTGGCTCCTGCTCCCAACGGGCTTACTTCTTGCCTGTGCTCTTCGCATGGGCTTCTGTAGAGTGCTTGTGCGCCTCGGTCGAGTGCTCGTGAGCTTTGGTCGCGTGCTCTGTTGCAGCCTTCTCATCACCTTTTTCGTGGTGCTCGGCTGCGGTGTGGTGCGACTTCGCTGCAGCCTCGTGGTGCTCGGCTGCCTTCTTGTGTGCATCCTTAGGCATGTGGTAAACCCTCTTTTCTGGACGTAAGCCCTGCACTGTCTGAGGTAAGCCTGACTGGGCGGGTTGCCCTTGCGCCCGGCGCCGTTCCGTTTTGACGCAGCGTCAGTGACGCGGATTCTCACTGCGCCGTAACCTTAGCCCGGCTCATCTTGACCCTGAACCGGCTCTGCCCTAGACTTAGAAGTTGCAGGGAGAGGGGCGGGATCGCTCACTCATCCCCACTTTTTTCTTCGAGAGAGCACACCACAACCATGGCAAATCACGTTTCCGCGCTCAAGCGCGTCCGTCAGACCAAGCGCAAGACCGCGGTAAACCGCGCCAATAAGAGCCGTATTCGCGGCAGCCTGCGCCTTTTGCGCGAAGCACTCCTCCAAGGCGACGCCGCCAAGGCGGCCGAGCAGTATCGCGCTACCACCTCTGCCCTCGACAAGAGCGTGCAAAAGGGAATTCTGCACAAGAACACCGCATCGCGCTACAAGAGCCGCCTCAACGCGCGCGTCAAGGCCCTTTCAACTTCTAAAGCAGCCTAGTTTCTGACCGCCAACTGGAAGCCCAGGCCATACGGCCTGGGCTTTTTTGCTGTCGCAACACGTCGCCTGCGCAGCTTGCCATCCAGCGGATCCGGGTTTACTGCACTTCGAACACATCTGCCCCGCGCCCTTCGAGTTGTGCCGCGCGTTCCGCCACTTTCCGCGCAATCGCAAAGAACTCTCCCGCATACGCGGCATCTTCGCCCATGGTCGCGACCGGTGCGCCCTGGTCGCCGCCCTGGCGGATCGCGGCTGCCAACTCCACCGAGCCGAGAAACGGCACCTTGAACTGCTCCGCTGTGCGCGCAGCGCCGCCCTTCGCGAAGATGTCGATCTCCTGGTGGCAGTGCGGGCAGGTAAAGTGGCTCATATTCTCGACGACCCCCAGCACTTCGACGTTCACCTGACCGAACATTTCGAGCGCCTTGCGCGCATCCTGCAGGGCCACGTCGGACGGCGTGGATACGACGACCGCGCCGGTAAGCGGAACAGTCTGCACCAGCGAAATCACCACATCGCCCGTTCCCGGCGGTAGGTCTACAAGCAGGTAATCCAGCTCGCCCCACTCGACCTGCTGCAGAAACTGCCGGATGATCTGGTGCAGCATCGGCCCGCGCATCATCATCGGCTTGTCGCCGGGTGAGATCAGTCCAACCGAGATGAGCTTGACGCCGTGCGCCAGGTTGGGCGCGATCTGATTGTTCGCCAGCACCTTCGGCTGGCCGGTCGAGCCGAACATCAACGGTACATTCGGTCCATAAATATCGGCGTCGATCAGCCCCACCCGCTGCCCCAGCGCGGCGAGCGCAATGGCAAGATTCACGGCGACCGTGGTTTTGCCGACGCCCCCCTTACCCGAGCCGATCGCGATGATGTGCCGAATCCCCGGCAGTGAAGCCGGTCCCTGCTGCGGTGCGTGTCCAGAAGCCATGGCGCGGTTTTCCCCTCCAGTTACCAGACTACGGCAGCGGCGAGACTTTGCCTGTCGCGCGCCTGCGCTCCAGTTCGGCCTTGCGCAGTTCCCGCCGCCGCCCCGCATCGGCAAAGCGCCGCTCACCTTCCGCATCTTCCGTCTGCAGCTGCGGAATAGGGACCGGGATCCCTGTCGGGTCGATCGCCACGAAAGTCAGGTAGGCCGAAGCCACATGCCGCCGCGTTCCCTCGAGCGCTTTTTCCGCCCAGACCTTGACCCCGACCTCCATCGATGTGCGATAGGCCCGGTTCACCCGCGACTTGAGGATCAGCAGATCCCCCACATGCACCGGCGCGATGAAGTCGATATGGTCCATCGAGGCCGTGACCACATGCGACCGCGCGTGCCGAAACGCAGCCATGGCCGCGACCAGGTCGATGAAGTGCATCAGCCGGCCGCCGAGCAGGTTGCCGAGCGTATTGGTATCGTTCGGCAAGATGAGTTCCGTCATCTCCGATTGCGAGATATGCGCTTTGCGGGTCGCTTCGCGGACACTTTCCATGCACGTCCTTTCACAAGGCCAACAAGCAGCCACGGGTACAATCGAAAGATCAGTTTCAGCGCTTGCAAGCGTTTGTGCAAACGCCTGCGCTCCTGGGCTATCTCGCAGACGCTACGACACAGGCGCAGGACTGGGGAGACGGAGATTCATGGATAAGGCAGCCATGCTGCAGCAGATTCTCGAAGCCAACCCCAAAGACGCATTTGCGCGCTACGGACTGGCCATGGAGTACGCCGGCAGAGACGATTTCGCCCGCTCGCTGGCCGAATTCGATCGCCTGCTGACCGACCATCCGGAGTATGTACCGGGCTACTTTATGGCTGCCCAGACCCTCGCGCGGGCTGGCCGCCCCGGCGAAGCGAAGCAGCATCTGCAGGTCGGCATCGCGTCCGCTGTGCGCACGGGCAACAAACATGCCCAGTCTGAAATGCAGTCCATGCTTGATGAACTGGAACTCGGGGGTTAACGTTTCGACCGCAGCATGCGAGAGTTAAAGTGAAGCACCCCCGGTAGCGGGCCACACCAGTCGAAATACTGGGAGAGCGGCAGCTACTCCGCCGACCGGACGCGGGCGACAGACGGGCGAGCTGGCCTGAAAGGCATGTGGATTGTATGAAGATCGCCCTGTTCCCTCTCGACGTCGTTCTGTTCCCGGGCGTTCCACTGCCGCTCCATATCTTTGAAGAACGCTACAAGGAGATGATTTCCGAGTGCCTCGCCGGCAATTTTGAGTTCGGCGTCGTTCGCGCGCAGCGCGAAGGTCTTGCCATCGCCGGCTGTACCGCAGCCATTATCCGCGTCCTGCGCCGCGAGCCTGACGGCCGACTCGATATCCTGTGTGAAGGAAAGCGCCGTTTTGAAATCGAACAGCTCGAAAACGAACGATCCTTTCTGGAAGCGAGGGTCGACTTTTTCAACGACGAACCGCCGGACGCAACGCGCGAAGAACGCGCCGAGTGCGTTGCCCTGCATCTCGAGGTGCTTGCGCTCGCCGGCATCGGCCGCGAGAGCTATGCGCTCGACCTCGACGAGCGCCTCTCCTTCCAGCTCGCCTGGGAGCTCCCGGCTGATCTCGGCTTTAAACAGCAGCTGCTCGTCAGCCGCTCCGACCAACAACGAACCCTGCTTCTCCGCGAGTTTTACAGCGAGATTCTGCCTAAGCTCCGCATGGGCGCGAGCACACGCAACGGCTACTCACGCAACGGCCGTGAAACCGTGATGTAGCAGGGTTGAGCCGCCGGGCGTTTAAAATCATAAGACGCCCGCATCGCCCGCATGCACTGTTTTCAGCGCATTTCGTCTTGCCCTATCAGGAGTTCACATCCCAATGCCATCCCAGACCCAAGCTGTCCCAGTCGAGACCAAGACCACTGCGCACGATGGGCTTCCGAAAACGCTCGGCGAGCTGCGCGGCCATCCTCGTTACGGCGAAGCCCGCCTGGCGACGCGCACCGTCAAGGACGAGCTGCGCGAGAACCTGGTCGCCCGCCTGCGCGAGAACCGCGGCACATCCGAACCTCTTTTCCCAGGTATCGTCGGCTACGAGGACACGGTCGTTCCCCAGATCGTCAACGCCGTGCTGTCAAAGCATAACTTTATCCTGCTCGGCCTGCGCGGCCAGGCCAAGAGCCGCATCCTGCGCGCCCTGACCCATCTGCTCGATGAGTACGCGCCCTACATCGCCGGTTCCGAGATTCGCGACAATCCCTGGAATCCCCTGGCCAAGCACTCCCGCGACCTGATTGCCGCGCACGGCGACCACACGCCCATCGCCTGGATGACCCGCGACGACCGCTACGTGGAAAAGCTCGCCACGCCCGACGTTACGGTTGCCGACCTCGTCGGCGATCTCGATCCCATCAAAGCGGCGCGCGGCGGGCAGGATCTTTCAAACGAGCTCACCATGCACTACGGCCTGCTGCCCCGCGCGAACCGCGGCATCTTCGCCATCAATGAAGTGCCCGATCTCGCCGGCAAGATCCAGGTCGCGCTCTTCAACATCATGCAGGAGGGCGATGTGCAGATTAAGGGCTACCCCGTCCGCCTCAAGCTCGACGTCGCCATCGTCTTCAGCGCGAACCCTGAGGACTACACCGCCCGCGGCAAGATTGTCACCCCGCTCAAGGATCGCATCGGCTCCGAAATCCGCACCCATTACCCCGAAACGCTGGAAGAAGGCATTGCCATCACCGAGCAGGAGGCCTGGGCTGAGCGCGCCGGCTCCGGCATCGAGATTCCGCGGTACATGCGCGAGCTGGTGGAGCAGATCGCCTTCACCGCCCGCTCGGACAAGCGTGTCGACAAGCGCTCCGGCGTTTCGCAGCGCCTGCCCATCTCGACCATGGAGCTTGTCGTCTCGAACGCGGAGCGCCGGGCGCTGCTTCATGGTGAAGCGCTTGTGCTGCCCCGCATCAGCGACCTTTACACCGCCATGCCCGGCATCACCGGCAAGATCGAGCTTGAATACGAGGGCGAAATGCGCGGCGCGGATGTGGTTGTCCGCGAGCTCATCCGCGGCGCACTCGGAACCATCTACGACCGCTATTTCGCCGACACCAATACGCAGCAGATCGAGCAGTGGTTCAACCTGGGCGGTTCGCTCAAGGTGGAGGACTCCGAGTCAGCCGTCGCCATCGCCGAAGAGCTGAAGCAAATCCAGGGCCTCTTCGACAAACTGGCGCCTCTCAACGTCAAAGCGACAGACGCCCCTGAGCGCCTCGTGGCCGCAGCCGAGTTCCTGCTCGAAGGCATGGTCGCCCATCGCCGCATCAGCCGCAGCGAGGAGCGGGGCTTCTCGGCCGGCGAAAAGCCCCGCCGCAACGAACGCCAGAGCGGCGACAACGACGAACAAGCCTACGAAGCATGGCAGAACAGGCGCTCCAGACGCGGTGGCCTCAACTAGAGCGAAAGAGCTGCCGGGCTTCGGGATGACTGCCCCACATCTCGCATGTCGAGATGTGGGTTCCTCCAATCTCCGCGGCGACGCTCCCCGCCGCAACAGCAGGAAACGTTTCTGAAACCACAGATGTGACAGAATCGAGAACCTATGAAGCGCGTCCGCTACACAAAGTACAACGGCGACCTGGCCTCCGAGCTCGACATGGAAAAACTTCTCGAGGCCCTATCTGACTATCTGCTCGACTCCGGTTTCCAGAACCCCATGATGGAGTTCCAGGATCTGGACCAGACCATGGACGACCTGAAAGAGGCGCTGCGCCGCGCCATGGAGTCCGGCCAGCTCTTCGACGAGGAGACCCAGGAGAAGATCGAGCAGCTCCAGGCTGAAGGCAAGTTTGACGATTTTCTCGATCAGCTCATGGACCGCATGGAGCAGGAGAACTACATCCAGTCCAAAGGCGAATCCTCACCCGAGCCCGGCCAGGGACAGGCCGGCGGCGGCGAGACGGAAGCTCGCTTTGAAGTGACCGATAAGAGTCTGGACTTCCTCGGCTTCAAGACCCTTCGCGACCTGCTCGGCTCGCTCGGCAAGGCGAGCGTCGGCCGGCACGACACGATGCACTATGCGACCGGCATTGATGCCAGCGGCGGCACCAAACAATACGAGTTCGGCGACGTGCTCAATCTCGACACCACTGCAACCCTCACCTCTGC
This sequence comes from uncultured Acidobacteriaceae bacterium, assembly GCA_964245565.1. GTDB lineage: Bacteria > Acidobacteriota > Terriglobia > Terriglobales > Acidobacteriaceae > EB88. The sequence goes on from CAXTMY010000014.1 coordinate 34,998, forward strand.
CATCGCGCGCGAAGGTATGCGCACGCCGCTCAATCTAGAATATGCTGACCTCCAGGTGCACCAGTCGGAGTACCAGAGCTCCTGCGCCACGGTCGTGATGCTCGACTGCTCGCACTCCATGATCCTCTACGGCGAAGACCGGTTCACCCCGGCCAAGCGCGTTGCCATGGCGCTCTCGCATCTCATCCGCACCCAGTACCCCGGCGACTCGCTCTCGCTCGTACTCTTTCATGACTCCGCCGAGGAGCTTCCCATTTCGCAGCTGCCGCGTGTCAAAGTCGGCCCCCATTACACCAACACCCGCGAGGGTCTGCGCCTGTCCCGCCGCATCCTTGAGCGCCAGCGCAAGGACATGAAGCAGATCGTCATGATCACCGACGGCAAACCCTCCGCGCTCACCCTGCCGGACGGCCGCATTTACAAGAACGCCTTCGGCCTCGACCCACTGGTAGTTTCCGAGACGCTCGAAGAGGTGAATCGCTGCAAACGCTCGAACGTGATGATCAACACCTTCATGCTCGCGAGCGATTACGGCCTGATGCAGTTCGTGCAGAAGGTCACGGCCATGTGCCGAGGCAAAGCATACTTCACTACTCCGGACACGTTAGGCGAGTACCTGCTGATGGATTACATGCAGCGCAAGATGAAGACGGTGCACTGAGGCTTCGCCTGGAACCCAGCTATGGAGCAATTCCCCAATCGCAGCGGCATAAGTCTGCTATTGATTTCGCAACACTCGCGTCGGTTCAACCCGGGCTGCACGCACCGATGGCCATAACGACGCGCCCAGAGAAACAATCAGGACAAGCACGGCAACAGTTGCATACGTCAAGGGATCGAGGACAGAGATATCGTAGAGCATGCCTCGGAGCAACTTACCCAACGCAATGCCAATCAGAAGCCCGGTAATGCAGCCGAGTCCGGCAACTCGCACGCTCTGCACCAGAAGACTGCGAGTGATCTGTGAGGGCATCGCGCCGAGGGCAAGACGCAGGCCCACTTCCGGCTCTCGTATGCGACCAAGGTAAGCGTTGGTTCCCCAGAGGCCAATACTCACCAGCGCCAGTGCGGTAAGCGCGATCAGTGTAAGCAGCGCTGTGCGCAGGCGGGTGTCCGCCGACTGCTGGCCGATAACTGCCGCCAGGGGAGTCAGGTTGTAAACCGACCGCGCGGGCTCAATCCGGTGGATCGCAGCGCGCAGACTGTCCGCCAGCGTCATCGGATCGCCATGCGTACGAATCAGGTAGACAGGGTCCGGGTCGGGATCACTGATGCACCAGTAGATTGTCGGCGCCGGCGTAGTCGTCAAGGCTTCCTCGCGCGCGTCGCCAACGACACCGAGAATTTCTCCTGCGAGACTCCCGGTGCTTGCCGCCCTGAGGTGATAGCCGAGCACAGGCGTATCCGCCAGAAACGTTCGTGCGAAGCTGCGATTGACCAGCAGTGTGGGATAAGGCGTATTCGCCTGGCAGGTACTGCCTTGCAGAAGCGGCATGCGCAGGGTGGCCAGGTAGCCTGCCGAGACATAGCGCTCATCGGCCACGATGAGTTGAGTTGGGTCTGCGCGACCATCCACGAGCTTGAACTCAGCAGGATAGGCACCGCCGATGCCGGGAAACATGGCGGATGTCGCGGCTGCCTCCACTCCAGGCACCGCGCGAATGCCGTCGAGGTCGCGGTTGATGCGAGCAGTAAGCCTGCCATTGTCGACAGTCTCGCTGTAAGAGCCGCTGATATGCAGCGTAAGTACGTGTGCTGCGCTAAAGCCGGGGTCCACATCGCCGAGAGCAGAGAGGCTGCGCAGGAGCAGACCAGCGCCGACAAGCAGCGCCACGGCAAGGGCCACCTGCGTACCGACAAGTGTCCACTGCAACGGGATACGCGTCGAGACCTGCGTCCGGCTACCCTGCGCCATCGAACCGGCAAGGCTCAGGCGAGTGCCGCGCAGCGCCGGGAACAGTCCGCAAGCGAACGTCGCACCTAATCCGCAGAGCAACGCGTACGCAACAATGGACCAGTTCAACGTCACCTCGTCAATACGGGGCAGCATCTGCGCGAAGGTGTGGAACAACCGAGTGGCGCCGCCCGCAAGCCCGAGCCCCAGCAACGCGCCGAGCAGTGCAAGCAAGAAGACCTCTGCGAGCAACTGCAGCACGATCGCTCCGCGCGAGGCGCCCAGTGCATAGCGAATGGAAATCTCATGCTGGCGCTCGGAGGTACGCGCCAGCAGCAGAGTGGCGATGTTGGTGCATGCGATGAGCAGCAGCAGCGTCACTGAGCCATAGAGCAGCCAGAGCGAGTCCCCGGCACCGTGCAGCACAATCTGTTTCAAAGGCTGAAGCTGGACTGTAAAGTCGGCATCTGTTTTGGGGAATTGCTTACCAAGCTGGCGTTGCACATGGGCGAGGTCAGCTTGAGCACTGGCAGTTGCAACGCCAGGCTTCAGACGCCCTACCACGGTGAACCAGGTCGATGCACGGTCCTGCGAGTAGGGCGCGTCGGGAGCGTTGGGAATCCAGAGGTCGACATCGGGATCCGGGAAACGAAAGCTTTGCGGCATGACTCCAATGACCGGGTATGTCGTCGGACCGATGCGGAGCGTTTTCCCCAGAGCGTGTGGGTCGCCATCAAACTGACGATGCCAATACCGGTAGCTGATGAGTACAGCATTGGGGCCGCCGAAGTGCTCCTCGGCAGGGGTGAAATTGCGTCCGATCAACGGGGCGGTGCTCCAGACCTCGAGAAAACGAGGAGCGACGAAGGCCGCATCTACGCGCGTGGGAATGGGCTGAGACAAATCAGATTCGTTCTCGGTGAACCATCCGGTAATCGCCTGGAAAGTGTCACTAAGGTGGTTCCAATCTTCGAGCCGAAGCGGCGCGACCAGCGTATTGGGATTCTTACTCTTGAAGTCAATCTGTCGCATTTCGACCAATTCATCGCCGTGCGGAAAAGCAAGCGGCCGCAGCAGCACAGCATTTACCGCTGAGAACACAGCAGCGTTTGCGCCGATGCCGAGCGCGAGCGTGGCAATCACCGTAAAAGCAAAGACCGGCGAATGGCGAAGAAAGCGGATGGCGGCTCGTGCATTGGCCCCTGCTGCCTCGACGAAGCTGGAGAGATAGACCTCGCGCAGCCTCTGGCGCATCTGTTCACGAAGACCGAATGCGAGCAGCGCCTGACGGGCTGCCTCGGTGGGCTCCATACCGGAAGCGATGTAGGCGTGCGTAAGTTCCTCGATGTGGAAGTCGATCTCGAGATCGAGCGAAGCATGGCTGGGCGCTTTGCTGGGACGGCCTCTCAAGATATTCAGGACGCGCCGCAAGAAGGGCTTCATCTCGCCGCCTCCGGGACGACAGCTTGGAGAACAAGCGCCACAGCACTCGACACGCGCTCCCAGTTTGCCTCTTCCGCGGCGAGTTGTTTCGATCCCACGCGCGAGAGCCGGTAAAATTTCGCCTCCCGTCCATTCTCCGAGGTTCCCCATGAGGACTGCAGCCAGCCCCGCTTCTCAAGCCGGTGGAGGGCGGGATACAACGATCCCTGCTGAACCTGCAGCACTTGCTTGGAAATCTGCGCAATCCGCAGTGAAATCCCATACCCATGCACCGGGCCGAGCGCAACGATCTTAAGAATCAGCATGTCGAGCGTGCCTTGAAGCAGCTCCGATTTTTTGGCAGAAGGCATCTCTTCTCCTTGACGTCCTACCTATACACCCGTGCATAGGTAGGACGTCAAGGAGAGAGGCAGGTTCTCCTGCCAGGCACCGGTGAGCGTCACAGCAGCCCGGTTATTTCATCTCGCACGCAGGGGCCGGAGCCGGCGGTGACTCTTTGAGCGGACCTGTGTTGAATTTGAGCAGGAGCAACACAGTCAGCATTCCAAAGAGAATGCCGGAGGCGCCCATCTCCACCGCGTGCGCTGCGCGGATTGCGGGCGGGAGGTTGCTCTTCACATGAACATCTCACGATCCGGGATGCCTCTGTCCGTTCAATCGTGAGCTTAGAGAATTCTTACCCAACACGCAGAGGGGACCGGCAATGTGCGCGTGACTTTTCCTCGCCAAAGCCACTGGAGCAAGAAGTCAGCTCCCGAAACCAGAGTTAAGTGCATTCAGAGCAAAAGCACAGGCAGCAGAACCTGAGGCCCGCATCCAAACGCGGCGGTTCCGCCAGAGCGGCTGCATTGCGCGGAAGCTCGCCACCCTACAATCTCTGTGCTTTGTTCAGCAAGCTCAAAAGGAACCTAGATTGCGCTCTGGGTCGCGCCGCGTTCGAGGCGGGTGCGCAGGTCTCCGGCCAGTGCCGCGACGGTCTGTAGCTTCGCCGTTAGAGGCGCTGAGACGAGGGGTTCGGCCAGGGCAAGCTGCGAGTGCAGCAGCAGTCCGGTGACGGTGTCGCGCAGGTCGTTTTCAATGGCGCTGGTCGCCGCGCGCATTGCGAGCTGCTGCTCGTGTTCGCGCCGCTGCAAGGCAGCACGGACCTCGCGGATGACACGGTGGGTGCCGGAAATCGCGAAGTTGATCTGCAGCGGAATGGCGAGTCCGGCCTGCTTCCAGAGCATCTCCGCGCCTTCAGGGCTCGACTCGGCGACCGGCTCGTCGACGACAACGATCGAGTACTCGCGGCGCCGCAGCGCGGCCATGCCTTCCCTGCGGCTCGGGGCGACTTCGACCGGAATGCCGAGCTGCTTGGACAGGCTCGCGGCGCAGTGTTCCGCTCCCGAAATACCGGTGATGATCAGTGCGCTTTGCATCTGTAGGTCCTTTCTCTCCGCAGGCCGTTCATCCGGCTGCGTGCAGCATGGATTCGCCGATGTTGTATTCCTTGAGTTTGCGGTAGAGCGTGGTCTTGCCGATGCCGAGCAATTGCGCGGCCTTCAGCTTGTCCCCGTTCAGCCGTTGAATGGCGTCCAAAATGGCCTGCCTTTCAAGCGCTGCCAGCGAGGTGACACCGGGCGAGGCGGCAGCAGCGGCTTCCAGCACTTCACGCAGCGGCATGGTGAGCCGGCGCTGCTGCATACGGAAGTCCTGCAACTGCGTGGGCATATCGCCAAGCTGCACCAGCGTGCCGGAAGCAAAGGAGCAGGCGCGTTCGAGCGCGTTCTCAAGCTCGCGCACGTTGCCGGGCCAGTCGTACTCATCCAGCACTCGTAGCGCTTCGTCGCTCAATTCAAACCGCTTGCCGTACTCTTTCCCGATCCGCTCCAGAAAATGCTGCGAAAGCAGGGGCACATCCAGCCGGCGCTCGCGGAGCGGCGGCAGACGCAGGCTTACCACGTTCAGCCGGTAGTAAAGATCCTTGCGGAACCGTCCGAGCTCGACCATCTGCTTCAGGTCGCGGTTGGTGGCCGCGAGCACGCGGGCACGCATCGGAACACTCGTGTTCGAGCCGACCGGACGCACTTCCTTCTCCTGCAATGCGCGCAGGAGACGCGCCTGCAAATCGAGCGGCAGCTCGCCGATCTCGTCGAGGAACACCGTTCCTTCTCCCGCGGCGACCAGCAGCCCATCCTTGCTGCGCATCGCGCCGGTGAACGCACCTTTGACATAACCGAATAACTCGCTCTCAACCAGCGTCGGCACGAGCGAGCCGCAGTCCACCGGAAGGAAGGGCTGCTGTGCGTGCGGCCCATTGGCATGGATCGAGCGCGCCACCAGCTCCTTCCCCGTACCGCTTTCCCCGAGGATCATGACCGGATGGCTGCTCTGTGCCACTTTCGACATGATGCGGTAGATCCGGTCCATCTCCGGACTTTGTCCAACGATGGTGCCGAGCGCACCCTGGCTCCGCATACGCTCACGCAGCCGTCGGCTTTCCGAGTCGAGGTTGCGCCGCTCGGCGGCGCGATCGAGCACTGCGGCGAGTTCGTCCATGGCAAACGGCTTGGTCAGGTAGTCGGTCGCGCCCGTGCGCATGACTTCGACTGCCGAGGTCACCGTGGCATAGGCTGTCATCACGATCACCGAGGTTTCCGGGCGCATCGTCTTGACCTCGTCGAGCAGATCGATCGCGCGGCCGGTAGGCGATTTGAGATCGAGCAGGAGCAGGTCCGTGCTGTTGCCGCGCAGGTATGCGCGTGCGTCATCGACCGAGTCGACCGTGTGCGGCTGGAATCCCCGCGCATTTGCGATCTCGCAAACGGCGGAGCGAACAGCCGCGTCTTCATCCAGGATCAGAACGCGCATCTTTGCCGGCGACTGAATGGCCATAGTTATCTACTTTTCACTGAAGTGTTGCGGCCTATTCTAGGCAGAGTTTCCGATTCTCTCTAGTTACGGAAGTGCGAGCGGCTCTGCGTGGCTGGCGGAGGCATGAGAGACGGAGCTCGAAGGTCGTTCCGCGGCGCCGGGTGCTGGCGACTTCTATTGAGCCGGCGGCGGCCTCGACCAGTTCGCGAACGATAGCCAGGCCGAGACCGCAGGGTTCGGCCTGGGCGCGGAGCCCGGGTTTCGAGCTGAAACCCGGCTCGAAGATACGGGGCAGCGCAAAAGCCGGGATGCCGGGCCCGTTGTCAGAAACATGCACCAGCACCGCCGGTGCTGTGCGGCTGAGTGCGCGCCGCGCCGTAATGCGTACCGTCCCTCCCTTCGGCATGGCTTCGGCCGCATTCTTCACAAGGTTCGTCAAGACCCGGAGCAGCGCCTCGTCCTCGATGGCAAGCCGGGCAAGCCTGGTCTCGGCTGATATATGGACGCTGACTTTCGGGCCGGCCACTGCGCGCAGGACACCCGCGCAGCTCTCGAGAGCAGCGCCCGCGGTGTCATGTCTGGATGAGGCTGGCAGGCCCGGTTTCGTCTTCCTTTCCGGTTTTCGAGCGAGCTTCTCGATCATCGCACCCAGTGCTCCGGCTGTTCTTTCAAGGTCAGCGGCATAGTGTCGATACCGCGGCGGCAGAGCCCCCGCTTCCCCCAGCAGACCGGCAATCATCAGCAGTGAACCCAGCGCGTTGCGGGCATCGTGGGCAAGGGCAGCAGCTGGATCGAGAGCCGGCAATGCCTGCGTATGAACTGCCGGCCGGCGGCTGGCGAGCCGAGTCGCGTCCGATGACGCCGATGCCGGTGCGCCGGGACGAGATGGAAAAGCGACGATATTGCAAGCGGCAGTCGGTGCGACAAGATTTTGGTTCAGCATGCTTTTCCTCTTCCGGGCAGGTCATTCTGTCTTGCATGAAAGGCCTGCGGGTCATGCAACCTGCTTGCACACACAGGGCCATTTTCGAGCCAGGTCGTAACTTTTTTAAATACTATAACTTACGACGCATCTGCTCGCCCGGTCGCCATCGTCGGGTTTCCGCGAGATGTTCCGAAACGGTACATACTTGTTCTGCAAATTGCGTAACTGACGCATTTGCGGGGGGTTAGCGATCAAGTACCGAAACGGGACGCTTGCGCCCGTTCCCGTTTCGGCATGGCGGCGGCTCTACAATGAAGGCAATGACCGATACCATTGCACCCTTCTTTCGACAGAACGGCCGTTTTGAGGCGGAACTTCGCCCTTTTTCGCTCACTCCTGATTACGTAAGTACCGCAGAGGGATCTGTGCTGATCGCGATGGGCGAGACGCGGGTACTGTGCAATGCCTCGGTGGAGCACGGTGTGCCCGGCTGGATGCGCGGCCAGGGCCGTGGCTGGGTGACGGCCGAATATGGAATGCTGCCGCGCGCGACACTGACGCGAAGCGCGCGTGAGTCGGAACGCGGCAAGGTAGGCGGCCGCACGCACGAAATTCAGCGACTGATTGGACGATCGCTGCGCGCCGGTGTGGATATGACGGCTTTGGGCGAGCGGACCGTGATTCTGGATTGCGATGTGCTTCAGGCCGACGGGGGCACCCGGACGGCAGCCATCACGGGAGCCTGCGCTGCGCTCGCACTGGCGCTGGGGCGGATGACGAAAGCAGGCGCGATCAAACAGAATCCCATGCGACAGATGGTGGCGGCGGTGAGTGTGGGGATTGTGGAAGGCGCTACCCTGCTCGACCTGGCCTACGAGGAAGACGCGCAGGCCGAGGTAGACGCGAATGTCGTGATGAGCGCCGATGGGGGACTGATTGAAGTACAGGCAACAGCTGAGCGCAAGGCTTTTCCACGAGCCGGGCTGACGAAGATGCTCGACTTCGCCGATAGCGGACTGGCGAAGCTTTTTACAGCCCAGCGGGAGTTGCTGACTGCCTGCGAGGTGGCCGTGCCCGGGCACGACAGTCAGGCCGGGGCTGACAACTAGAAACAGCTGCGGCTCATCCTGAAGAGTAAACCAGCCGTCCCGCGCATCCTGAAAGCAGTGAAAGTAACGGTAGACTGGTAGAAGCGCACCGCGCCAGAACACGCTGCATAGCACGAATGGAGAGCAAAAGCATGCCCATCAAACTCACCCCGGGAAAGCTGGCCGGACTGAAGTCGGTATCCAACGAACGCGGCGTGATCGCCGCCGCGGCCATGGACCAGCGCGGCTCGCTGCAGAAGTCGCTTGCGAAAGCGAAGGGTGTGGCGGATGTGCCGGAATCCATGATTGAAGACTTCAAATCGATGGTCACGGATACGCTGACACAGTATGCCTCGGCGATCCTGCTGGACCCGGAGTTCGGGCTGCCCGCCACCAAGAAGCGGCACGGCAAGGGACTTCTGCTGGCCTACGAAAAGACGGGATATGATGCGAACGACCCAGGCCGCCTGCCGGACCTGTTGGATCACTGGTCGGTGGCGCGCTTGAAAGAGGCCGGTGCTGACTGCATCAAGATTTTGCTGTACTACACGCCCTTTGAGAAGAGCGAGATCAACGATGTAAAGCACGCGTTTATCGAGCGGGTCGGGGACGAGTGTCGCGCGCACGACATTCCCTTCTTCCTTGAGTTTGTGGGCTACGACGAGCAGGGTGGCGATGAAAAGGGTCTTGCGTATGCAAAACGCAAGCCCTCGATCGTGAAGGGGTCGATGGAAGAGTTCGCGAAGGCGCAGTACCACGTGGATGTGCTGAAGGTCGAAGTGCCGGTGCAAATGCAGTTTGTCGCGGGCACAAGGGCTTTCGGAGGAGAGCAAGCCTACACCCGGGCCGAAGCGCTGGACCACTTCCGCGACGCTGCTTCTGCGATCAGCAAACCGTTTATCTATCTCTCCGCGGGCGTCACCAACGCCATGTTCATTGAAACGCTGGAACTGGCGGGAGAGAGCGGCGCAACGTTTAACGGAGTGCTCTGCGGCCGGGCGACCTGGGCGGACGGCGTCTCGATTTTCGCAAAGAACGGCGAGAAAGCTTTTGCAGACTGGCTCAACACGCAAGGCGTCGAGAATATTTTAAACGTGAACAAAGCGCTGAAAGCGGCAAGCTCCTGGTATGAAAAGGTTGAGGCATAGAAGCGACTGCGCCGGGGTGAGTCCAGACGCGAACGCTCTAGTCGAGCCTGGACTGCCCGTACTCGAGCAGCGTCACGAGCAGGACGCCACCGCAGATATTGCCTGCGGTGGCGGGCAGGAGCCACTCTAAAAACGCCAGCGCCGTAACCTTGCCGTTGAGTACGCTCGACAGAATCTCGCCGCTGCTCGCAATGCAGTGCGAAAAATGTCCGATGCCGACGACGAATGTCAGCGTCCAGATGAGCATGACGGAGCCGGTGATAGAGTGCGACGCGCTCACGAGCCAGGCAACCATGGCAATAATCCAGCCACCGACGACCCCGGACCAGAAAGCATGCGATGCGGTGATACTCACGGCTTCTACCCCGAGCCTCGACAGTTGATCGAGGACCTCAGGCCGCAGCGCGCCTGTTTTCACAGCGAGCAGCGCAAAGAGCAGCGCGCCGAGGATATTCGACGGAAATACGAGCGACCATAGCCGCAGCGTTGCGAAAAGATGACGTTTTTCCGAGAGCATCAGCGCAACCGGGTACAGGGTGTTCTCTGTAAATAGCTGTGCGCGTCCCAGAATGACCGTCATAAACCCGATCGGATAGAAAAATAGCGCAACGAGACGTCCGGCGGGAGTAGCGCCGACCATCGACATCAAGATGGCAACACTGAGGCCGGTGAGACCCATGAGCAGGCCACCCGCGGTGCCGGAGATCGCAAGCGAAACGTTCGACCGGCTAAGCTCGCGCTTGCCGTTGAGCGACACCTGCTGGTAGATCTGGTTGGCTGTGGGACGGTCCAGATCGCGCTGTGTCGATTGTCCATTCGATTCTTCCTGCCGCTGAACCGCGGGAAGCGCCATGCCTGTCCTTTCGGTGAATTGCTGGGCCAGTTAAAGACTTACGCTGGCATGTTCGCCCACGTGAGTCCTCCCGCCGGTGGCGGCGCGGGCCAATACCTGCACTCTACGAGCGATCGCACTTGCGGGCGCGTCCCAGTACTCAGCCTGCTCCACATGGATGCGCAGCACGCGGATCTCCGGATCGCTTTCACCTTCGGGAAACCAGGCCTTATACATGGGGTTCCAGAGCGCGCCGATGAGCGCACGATCGTTTGAGATGACAGCGCGGCCGCTCATGGTAACAAAAGCGTGCTTCGCGTCCGTGTAGCAAAGGCTCACTTCGGCATCCTGCTTGATCTCATCGACTTTGCCGGAGTGCTCCCGCGTGAGAAACAGCGCTTCGCCTTCAAAGGGGCTGTTCTGCGTAGCCATGGGCCGGCTGTGGAGTGAGCCGTCCGGGTTGACTGTGGTGAGCATCGCGATGCGGATGTCCTTGACCAGCCCGGCAATTTTCGCAATGGCTTCCTCGCGGGTGGGTACTTCCTCGTTTGCGCTCATGCTGTCTCCAGTGCTGCGGTTTTCTTGTGACCGAACCTACAGACCACTGAGATGCAAGGCTCCAGCGATCGGAAACAGCAGAGAGCAGGGCGACGGAACGGCGGCGCTTTCATCCAAGCTAAAGCGAGCGAAAGAGGAGGATGCACATGCCGGCGACGGTTACAGAGAACCGCGGACACCTGGGCACACTGGTCGCCGATATGGAGCGATGGGGCGCGGCGACGGCCGTGGTGGATCACCGGGGTGTGCGGCGTTTCGCGACCGCCTACGCAGAGCTGGCCGCCGCAGCGCGAAGGTTTGCAGCGGAACTGGAAGCCCGCGGCGTGCAAACCGGCGATCGTGTTGTGCTGTGGGGGGCGAACGGCGGCGCCTGGACAAGCGTATTTTTCGGCTGTGTGCTGCGGGGCGCGCTCGTGGTGCCGCTCGATGCTTCAGGTTCCGCGGAGTTCGCGGAACGGATTCTCCGGGAGGTTACGCCGCGGCTGGTTGTGGGCGACCGGGCGCTGCTGGGAAGGCTCGGGGAGAACGGCCACACCCGGATCGCGCTTGAAGATCTGGGCCAGGTGATTGACGGCCGAGGCGAGGCGGCTGAAACAGCCGAGCTCTCCGGCGATACATCGCTGCAGATTCTGTTCACCTCGGGCACAACCGGCGAACCGAAAGGCGTAGTACACACGCATCGCAACCTGCTGGCGAGCATTGCGCCGATTGAACGGGAGATTGCCAAGTACCGCCGGTATGAACGCTTGGTCCACCCGCTGCGCTTCCTGCATACGCTGCCGCTGTCGCACGTCTTTGGGCAGTTTATGGGCCTGTGGCTGCCTCCGGTACTGGGCGCGGAGGTGCACTATGAGCAGCGCGGCACGGCCTCGCACCTGATGGAGTTGATCCCCGGGGAACGGATCAACGTTCTGGCCGCGGTGCCGCGTACCCTGGCGCTGATGCGCAACCTGTTGACCTCTGATTATCCGGATCTGGAACGGGAGATTGAAGCCGCGCAGGGCGAGCCGATCGCGCGGCGCTGGTGGCGTTTTCGCCGCATCCATCGCGATCTCGGGCTTCGCTTCTGGGCTGCCGTGTGCGGCGGGGCAACGCTCCAGCCGGAGCTGGAGCAGTTCTGGACGACGCTGGGCTTTGCCCTGGTGCAGGGCTACGGCCTGACGGAGACCGCGGCGCTGGTAACGCTGAACCACCCGTTTAAGCCCGCGCGCGGCAGCCTGGGTGCACCGCTGCCCGGGCGCGAGCTGCGGCTGGGTGCGACCGGCGAGCTCGAAGTAAAGGGGGACATGGTCGCCGGAGCGAATTGGCAGAACGGCGGAATGGTGCCGCGCGAAAGCCCGTGGCTGCAGACCGGTGATCTTGCTTCGCTCGGCGAGGACGGGCGCGTCAGCTTTTTAGGCCGCACCGGGCAGCGGCTGGTGACTGCTGCCGGGCTGAACGTGTATCTGCAGGATGTCGAACAGGCGCTGGAACGCCAGAGCGGGATAGAAGGAGCCGTCGTGCTGGCGGTGCCGGGAACAAGCGGCGGCGAAGAGCCTGCGGCGGTCGTGCTGTCGCGCGGCGGGCAGGCCTCGGCGGCCAAAGCGATAGCCGCCGCGAACGCGTCGCTTGCCCCGCATCAGCAGGTGCGGCAGTGGTGGGTTTGGCCGGAGCTGGAGCTGCCGCGCACCGCGACCGGGAAGGTGAGGCGCAGGCAGGTGGAGCAGTGGGCCCAGCAGCAATCGGGCGGCGCCGGTGCCAGTGGAGCGGAGGCAACACAGGATGCTGTTGCGGCGCTCTTGTCCGGCATTACAGGACGCAGCGGCCCGTCCGGAGACGATGCTCGCCTGGAAGAAGATTGGGGCCTGGACAGCATGGGCCGGGTGAGCCTGACCGCAGCGCTGGAGGAACAACTCGGCGCCGCGGTGACGGACGGGGTCGCGTCGGGCCTGCGCACACTCGGAGATCTGCGCGCACTGCTGCACAGCGGCGGCGAGGCGAACGAGGCCACAGATGCGCCGCAAGTGGAACAGGCTGAGAGCGGCCGCGCGAAACGCCGAAGTAAGGCGGCCGGCGCTGCTGCGAAGCCCGTATCGGTCGCAACAGGCCAATCTCAAAGTCCATCGTCGAAGCGTGACCGGCCCGGACGGTCAGTGCAGCCGGCAGTGCAGCCGGCGGCAACCCACTATCCGTTATGGCCATGGAGTCCTCCAGTGGCCGCGCTGCGCTTTCTGTTTGTCGAGCTTTTTGTGCGCCCGATGGTTGCAGTAATGGCAGCGCCGCGCGTGCGACGTGCCGGGACGCCACCGCGCGGCCCGATGCTGATCATTGCGAACCATCGAACCGCGATGGACGTGCCGCTCCTGCTGTTTGCACTGCCGTTCGGCGTGCGCACAAAGCTGGCGGTGGCAATGTCGGGCGAGATGCTGGCCGGGTGGGAAGCAAGCTGGAGCAGCCACCGCATGCCGCCGGCGCAGGAGGAACACCGCCGCTGGTGGGGACCGCCGGCAGCATTCCTCGTCAAGGCCCTGCTGAACGTCTTTCCTCTGCCGAGAACCACCGGTTTTCGGAAAGGCTTTGCCCATGCGGGACGGGCGCTCGACCGAGGGTACAGCGTGTTGATTTTTCCCGAGGGGCGGCGCTCAACCACCGGCGAGTTCCTGCCGTTCAAGCCGGGTCTGGGCATCCTGGCGGCAGAAGCGTTTGTCCCTGTGCTGCCGGCGAGCCTCGACATCCCAGACCACGCAGTGCGCAAATGGTGGCGGAGCAGTCCCGAGATTTCGATCGGGCATACCGTAACAGTGGACGGCACAGAAGAGCCGGAGACGGTGACTGAGCATCTGCACGATGCCGTGAAAGGGCTGCTTGCATCGAGCGACGGGAGGGCATGACTTGCTACGGCTCAGGAAGCCGCTGCGCCCTGCTGGAGTTCGGCTTTTGCTTTCAGCGGGAGAACGACGGATGCGGCGGTGCGGGAACCGCTGCCGCCGCTGCTGGATAACTGTAGCCTTCCACCGTGCTTTTCTACGATGCCCTTTGAAACCCAGAGGCCTAGCCCCGTGCCGTGGACGCCCTTGGTGCTGAAGAAAGGCTGAAACAGCTTTTCCGATTGTTCGGGAGTGATGCCGGAGCCGTTGTCAAAGACGGTAATCTCGACCGCCGGGCTGCCGGAGTATTCGACGCGTCGCGCCTCAAGATCGATCTTGCCTTTAACTGATACTGCGTCGATGGCATTTGTGACCAGGTTGATGAGCACCTGCCGGACTTCGCCCTTGATCGCTTCGAAGACGATGCCCGAATCGACATTCATGGTGACGCTGATGCCCTTTGCGGTAAGCCGTGTACTGAAGAGACGCAGCACCTCGTCGAGGATTTCGCGCACGTCGACGGCGACCGGCACTGCGGGATCGCGATAGAACTGGAGCGTCTGTTTCGTAATGGAAGAGATGCGGTCGAGCTCATTTTCCGTCATATCGAGAAAAGACAAAGCGCGCTCGTTACCGCTGGACTCAAGCCGTACCAGGAAGAGCAGATTGGTGATTGACTCGAGCGGATTATTGATTTCGTGCGCGATCGCGGCTGCCATGCGGCCAGTGACGGAAAGCTTCTCCGCGGTACGCAGCGCTTCTTCATTGAGTTTCTGGTCCTCGATATCGGTCGCGGTGCCCAGCCAGTCCGCCTCCTGCTCGTCCCCAACCTGGGGCAGCGCGGCCATAGGCGCGATGCGGAGCAGGTGCCAGCGGTAAGTCCGGTCGGAGCGACGCAGCAGCCGCACATCGAGGATAAGCGGCTCGTTGCGTTCGAGCGCGTTTTGCCAAGCCTGCATGCATGATTTGAAATCGTCAGGATGGAAAAGAGCGCGGTCGCACCAGCGGGTCAGGTCTTCCGGGACATAGGTCTTCCAGGCCTGATTGCTGTAGCGCAGAACACCTTCCGCGGTAGAGACCCAGATGAACTGAGGGACCGCGTCGATGACATGCCGGAAGCGCTGCTCGCTCTCGCGAAACATGGCTTCGGCCTGCATGCGTGTCTCATGCTCTTCAGCTTCCTTGAGGGCGCGCGTGACCGCGGGGACCAGGCGCTCAAGCCGGTGCTTCAGCACATAATCCGTGGCGCCGCGCTGGAGCGTGTCAATTGCCACTTCTTCTCCGACGCGTCCGGAGATAAAGATGAAGGGAACCAGCGGCAGATGTGCGCAGGCGAGCGCGAGGGCCGCGACCCCGTCGAAATCGGGGAGGGCGTAGTCGGCCAGGATGAGGTCGTACGGGCGCGCGAGGAGCGCGGTTTCAAACTCATGGCGGTTCCGAGCCAGCGTCGTCTCCGGCGCGAGGTCGGCGCGCGTGAGGCGCGCGATGGCAAGCTCAGCGTCGAGGACGCTGTCCTCGAGCATGAGTATCCGGATGGGCCGCCTGAGTGTACCTTCAGCCATTGCGCGTTACCCGTGCACTGCCAGGGGGCGGCTCGTTGATCACAGCCCAGAAGACGCCCAGATCCTGGATGGCCTGCACAAACTCAGAAAAGACTACAGGCTTGACCACGTAGGCGTTGACGCCCAGGCGGTAGCCGTTGACGACATCGCGCTCTTCCCGCGAGGAGGTGAGAAGAACGATGGGAGTGCGGCCGATCTCTTCGTTTTCACGCACCATTCGCAAGAGCTCCAGCCCATCGATTTTGGGCAGTTTCAGATCGAGCAACACGACCGCCGGATTGCCGGCGGGGCGATCCGCGTACGTGTTGCGGCGAAACAGGTAGTCGGCCGCCTCGGCCCCGTCGCGCGCAATGATGACTTCATTCGCGAGCCTGCTTTTCTCAAGCGCATTGATGGTCAGCTCAAGATCGTTGGGATTGTCCTCGACGATCAAAATCGGTTTCAGTGTACTCATGCATTCTCCGCGGCAAAAAGTAGGGGCAGGCTGAAAAAGAAAGTCGCGCCCTGACCAGCCGCGCCTTCAGCCCATGTCCGTCCGCCATGCCTTCCGATGATTCTTCGTACGTTGGCCAGCCCGATACCGGTTCCTTCGAACTCTTCTATTCGATGCAGACGCTGGAAAACACCGAACAGCTTGCCCGCATATTGCTGGTCAAACCCGACTCCATTATCGGCAATGGAGAAGATCCATTCCTGGCCTTCGGGGCGGGCTTCCATGCGCACACGCGCATCCTGGCGCTTTGCCGTGTACTTGACCGCGTTGGAGAACAGATTGCGCAGCACCTGGCGCAGCAGCTGCGCATCGCCGGTAACCCGCGGCAACGCAGTGCGGGAGAACTCGATGGTGCGGCCATTCGCTTCATCCGCGAGGACGCCCTGCCACTCGCGATCGGCCAACGGCTCCAGTGCCACGGTGGACATGGTGATGCTGGTACGCGCGAACCGGGAGAAATCGAGCAGGCTGTCCACCAGGTTGCCAGCGAAGCGGGCCGACTCCATGATCGTCGCGAGGTAGGACTGGCCGCGCTCGCTCAGGCGGTTGCCCTCGGTCTCCTTCAACATTTCAGAAAAACCCGAGATGTGCCGGAAGGGCGCGCGCAGATCATGCGAAACGGAGTAGGAGAATGCTTCCAGTTCCTCGTTGGCTACCTGTAGGCCGGAGGCAAGCGCGGCCAGCTCCTCGGCCCGCTGCAGCACGATCTCGAGGATGGAGCTGCGGAACTCCCCGGCAGCTTCCACGTCGACCGCCGACCAGGGTTCGCAGCAGCCGCGCACAATCTGGAGCCACACCTCGAATGAGTGGCGAGGGTCGACCGTTGCGGAACCGGCCGAGCCGGGCTCGACGGGTTTCTGCGGATTGCCGGCCCAGCGGACAGTCTGCACCAGTTCCGGCCGGAACCAGAGCACATGCGTGTTGTGCATACGCGAGACGGCAAACGCAATCACGCCGCTGCCGCTCTGCGCGAACGCAGCACCCTCCGGGTAAAGCGCCGAGAGGTTGTGAGTCACAAAAAGATCTTCCCTGCTACTCTTGCGAAGCCACTCCACAAGGCGGAGAATGCGCGACTCGCCAGGAGTAGTGCCGCAAATCGTAACGGCGATGCCCTGCACGATGGCAACCCCATCGGCGTGCACAAGCTCGCGGAGCAGCTCGGGCGCTTTTTTCAGCCCGTCCATGTAACTGTCCTGCGCTGCCATGGAAGCCAACAGCCGGCTTTGCAGACCGCGCGCGTAGTGGGCCCGGCGAAACCGCAGTCCGTTCTGCTGGGCTTCGATCTGCGAGGCTGCAACCTGCAGGATGAAGTCACATGCGGACCGCAGGCGAAGCGGCACGTATCGCGCAACATGATGATGGCAGGAGACGAGTCCCCACAGGCGCTCCTCGATGATGAGCGAGACAGACATGGAGCAGACGGTGCCCATGTTGCGCATGTACTGGCGGTGCACCGGCGAAACACTGCGCAGGGTCGAGCGGGAAAGATCCATCTCCGGCGCCGGACCTGCGGAGTTGAGCAAGGCGGAGGGCTCGTAATCGACGTCAGGAATGATCCGGACGCGGTTCAGTTCGTAGATTCGGCGTGCCTGGGCCGGTATGTCCGAGGCAGGAAAGCGCAGGCCAAGGTAGGACGTAAAGCGGTCGTGCGCCCGGTCTTCGGCTAGCACCAGACCGTGCCCGGCTTCATCGAAGCGATAAAGCACGACACGATCGCAGCCGGTAAGGCTGCGGATTTCGGCGACGGCTGCATTGCAGATTTCCTCAACCGTGTGCAGGTTGCGTATGTCGACGACGAAGTTGAAAAACCTTGCGTTGATTGCCTCGACATCGACGGGTTCCCGGTTCTGCTCGAACTCAAGGACGGTCAGGTTCTCGTTTCCGGCTCGCGTCCGATAGCCCATGACCTCAAACTGTCGCCGCTCCCGCGTACCCGAGGATTGAGATGGCGACGCGGCGCTGAGCTCGACGCTTCCAAGCAGACGCGCCGATGCGTCCAGAGGCTGCGCCGCAAGTTCTTCGGCGAGTCGCCGGCCGGCCGCGTCCCCGAGCAGAGCAACGAGACTGCTACCGAACACCTGCGGCAGCGGAACACCCAGAAAGGATGGGGCATTGTCGCTGGCCACCGTTACGGCGCCGGAAGACTGGAGAGCGAGCAGAAAGCCATGAGGCTGTATGCTGCCCGGGATGTGGATGGGTTCGCGATCGCAGGACGATGTGTCCACCTCCGCGCCAAGGCTCGACGAAGGCGGCGCTTCCAGAACAGGTGCCTGGGCCTTGTACACAAGCCCGCTTTCGTGTTCGTCCATGCACACATTCCTGGTCTACAGAATTTTCTGCTGGTTGTGATGCGGGCACCGGAACCATTGTCACCCGGCCAGGTTACCGCGCCAGGGTACGAGGCTCACCTGGAGCAACCGCCGGAGGCTTTGGAGCCGTGAACCCGGCTTCGGCGAACCAGCAGGAGAACGCATGAAAAGTTTGTTGCGCGGAGGCAACGATCGTGTCCCCAATCACCTCCGGGGCTGCTTCCAGCAGGGCCGTAAAGGTCTTCCACTGCTGGCCCACGGACTTGCCGTAACTCTGGAAGAACGAGTAGCCCAGGCCGTCGCGAAAGCCGGCGTTGCGCTCGAGCCGGCGGCTGATGACTTGGCCGCCGAGCGTTGCGCCTTCAACGACATACATGGAGCCCAGCAGTGTCGCATCGCCGGCAGTGAAGTCAGGAAGGCCGGCCGGGTCCATGCGCGGGCACGCCTGTGCATTGAGCCCCAGCGCTGTGCGGTCGGCCTCAAGCATGGGCAGCTTGGCGCGGCCGACGAGCACAGGGAGCAAGGCATTGCTCGCATGCGCAAAGGCTTCCGCTTCCCAGGTCGCGTAAAAGCCCCAGAAACGAGCCAGCACTGCACGGTAAATCGCGGGAGTAAGCGCAGCGCTGCCAAGGGGCAACGCTGCTTCAAGCGCCTCATGCCGGCTGCGGGTTTCCTCGCGTAGTCTTTTCAGAATCACACCTCCATAGTAGCCCGGGAAACCGTGGGAGGCGGGCACAGTGCCGCGGCGAATAGAAATGGCCGGAGCAATGGCGTCCGCGGCGCGGGTTGCGCGAGGAGTGCTCGCATCCAACACCGCTATGAAGCACATAGCGCCCCCCGCCACGCACAGGCAGGCTCGCCGGCCCGGCGTGCTGCCCACAGCTGCCGCGCCCGCGATTCCCTGGACCAGAGTCATTGCTGAAGCCCGGCAACGCTTCGGCGTATCGGAGCTGCGACCGGGGCAGCGCGAGGTGCTGGAAGCGATTCTCGCCGGACGCAGCGCGCTGGCCGTGATGCCCACGGGATCGGGAAAAAGCCTGTGCTACCAGCTGCCCGCGCTGTTCCTTGAAAAGACGGTCCTGGTGGTGAGCCCACTGCTGGCGCTGATGCAGGACCAGAAAGAAAAGGCGAAGGACGCGGCGATCGTGGTGGAAAAGGTGGACTCAACCCTGACCGCGGCAGAGCGGCAGGAAGCAGAGCAGCACGTACAGCAAGGGAGTGCGCAGCTGCTGTACGTAACGCCGGAGCGGCTGGAGAATCGTGAGTTTCTCGACTCCCTGCGCGGCGCCGGGGTAAGTCTGATCGCGGTCGATGAGGCGCACTGCATTTCGCAGTGGGGACATGATTTTCGACCGGCCTACATGGCGCTTGGAGACGCCCGCAAAGAACTCGGCGACCCGCCGGTGCTGGCGCTGACCGCCACCGCAACGGAACCGGTGATGCGCGAGATCCTGGAACAGTTGCGAGCGCCGGACGCGGTGATTGTGAGTACCGGCATTGAGCGCGAGAATCTGATTCTTTCTGTACACCACACGGTGAATAAGACCGCCAAGCTCGAACGGCTGGATCGCCTGCTGGCCGAGGAAAGCGGCACAGGCATTGTGTACACGGCGAGCGTGAAAACGGCGACAGAGCTGGCCGGGCAGCTCACCGAAAGCGGAGTTGCGGTTGGACGCTACACCGGGCGCATGCCCGTGCGCGAACGCGAAGACGTGCAGGCGAGGTTCATGGCGGGCGAGTACAAGGTGCTGGTCGCGACCAAGGCGTTCGGCATGGGGATAGACAAGCCGGATATTCGATTTGTTTACCACTACGAGTTTCCGGATTCACTCGAAAGCTATTACCAGGAGGCAGGCCGCGCAGGACGCGATGGATTGCCGGCCTCGGCGGTGCTGCTGTACCAGCTTGAGGATCGCCGCATTCAGCGATTTTTCCAGGTAGGCCGATACCCGCGACTGGAGGAGCTGCGCGCCGTGGTCAGTGCTCTTCCCGGGACCGCTGCTGCCGTGAGCGAACGCTCCGGAGTATCGAAGCGCCGGGCGCAGGCTATTTTGCACATTCTGAAGTCAGAGGGCATGGTGCGCCACAACCGCAGCGGCTACCAGGCGCCGGAGCAGGAGATTGCCGAGAACGATCTGCTGGCGCTGGTGAAGGGTTTTGGGGAACAGGGCGCGGAGGACCGGAAGCGGCTGGACGAGATGATGCACTACGCCGAAAGCCCGGAATGCCGCAAGCAGCTGCTGCGCGCCTACTTTGCGGAAGACAAGGGAGAGCCTTGCGGCAGCTGCGATAACTGCCGGGCGGCGCGCGGAGAAGCGGCAACGGAGCTGCCGGGCAACGCCCGCGCGCAGGTTGAACCTGTGCAGGTGGTGGAAACAGCGGCCGGGTCGATTGCCACGACGGCCCCGGAAACGCTGCCGCAAGAGCAAGCGGCGCTGCCGGGACCCGGGGATGCGGTGCACCATGCGCGCTTTGGGATAGGCAAGGTGATCGAACTGGACGGGGATAATTTCCTGGTGCGGTTTGAAACCGGAGTGAAGCGGGTGAAGGCTACGTATCTCAGGGTGGCGTGAGCTCAACAGCGCCATCACCCCAGACCGCCGCCGCGGAGACAACGATCGCCAGCAGCACAGCGGGAAGCCAGCCGAGCGCGTCGCGCCCGAACGCACGCAGCATGAGCCCGGCTGCAAAGGCAGACGCCCAGTACACCGAAACCACCAACAGCTGTAGGTTCAGGCGCTTGAGCCCTGCGAACTTCAGCCTTCCTCGTTCCTCGCCATCCAGCAGCAGCGCCATGCCGTTCGCGATGGTCGTCCAGGTGCCGGTGATGTAGGTGGTGACAACTCCCGGCAGCTGGAGCGAGTACATGGCTCCGCTTTGCAGTCCCATAGCGACAGCGCCGGCCGAGACCAGGGCATAGGCCGGGACCGATGCCTGCGCCGGGCGAAATACGACGGCAAGCGTGGCAGCGGCCACGATAACGAGCAGCTGAAGAGACAGGACAGTCGTGATCCGGGGAGGCCAGAGGATAGCGTCGGCGGGAGCCCGTTTCATCAGGCGCCGCACCGGGCGGCTGAGCAGAGTACCCAAAAAGACACCGAGCACGTAAAACGCGATTGCGGCTCCCGTAGCAGCGGCGTGTGGCCAGTCGCGTGTGGCAGCGGAGTACCCCAGCAGGACGGTGTCTCCGGTCATATTGGCGATGAACAGATGGCCGAGACCGAAATAAGCCCAGCTGTCGAGCGCGCCGGCCACGGCGGCGAGTCCTGCGATCAGTGCTTCCCTTTGCCGCGCCTGCATGAGCCTTGGATGCGTCTCGCTCAGGCGTGGCACGGGCACATAAAAGCGAATAAAATAAGAAAGTGACGAGAGTACCGTTTCGGCCGGTTTTCCCTCGGAAAGAACTCTTTTCCACAGCCGGTAGGGGTTCACGGAGACGGTAGACACAAGATACAGTGGGGATACTTCAAGGGCGCGCATTCTATGTGCCCCGGCATTCGGGCTCCGGACCAAGGTCGCCCATGCACCCACACCCGCTGATAGCTCGCTACCGCGGCCCTGCGCAACAGGCGTGAGCCGCAAGAAAAGAGACCCGATTTGGCCGATATGCAGACCACGCTCGCCGATGTCATCCCCGACTTTCCCCTCCCTGAAGCGCCGCCGCAGATGCAGGTGCGCAAGCGCAACGGGGGCATGGAGCCGGTCGATGTGAACAAGATTGTGAAGGCGGTGCAGCGCTCCTCGCACGGCCTTGCGCACATCGACCCGATGCGTGTCGCGTCGAAGACGATCGGCGGCTTGTTCAACGGCGCGACAACGCGAGAGCTGGACTCGATCTCGATCCAGACTTCGGCGGCGCTGATCGCGGAGGAGCCGGAGTATTCAAAACTGGCGGCGCGGCTGCTGCACGCGACGATCCTGAAGGAAGTCGCGGGGCAGAACATCTACTCGTTTTCGCAGTCGATCGAGCTGGGACATGAGCAGGGGCTGATCGGCGAGGCGGCGGTTGAGTTTGTGCGCAACAATGCGCGGAAGCTGAACAACGCGATCGACGATGAGTTCTCGGACCGCTTTGAATATTTCGGATTGCGCACGGTGTATGACCGCTACCTGCTGCGCCACCCGATCACGCGCAAGGTGATCGAGACGCCGCAGTACTTTTTTCTGCGTGTGGCTTGCGGACTGGCGCTGACTGTAACCGAGGCGGTGCCCTTTTACAGGCTGCTGGCCGCGCATGACTACATGCCGTCGTCGCCGACGCTGTTCAACTCCGGCACGAAGCACCCGCAGATGTCGAGCTGTTACCTGATCGATTCGCCGGCGGACTCGCTGGATGCGATCTATGACACATACAAGCAGGTGGCGCTGCTCTCGAAGTTTTCGGGCGGGATCGGACTGGCGTTTCACCGGGTGCGGTCGGAGGGCTCGCTGATTCGCGCGACGAACGGTTTGTCGAACGGGATTGTGCCGTGGCTGCGGACGCTCGACGCGTCGGTCGCGGCGGTGAACCAGGGCGGCAAGCGCAAGGGCGCGGCGTGTGTGTACCTGGAGCCGTGGCATGCGGATGTGGAGTCGTTCCTGGAGCTGCGCGACAATACGGGGGACAATGCGCGACGCACCTACAACCTGAACACGTCAAACTGGATTCCGGATCTGTTCATGCGCAGGGCGGACTCGGACCAGATGTGGTCGCTATTTGATCCAAAGGTTGTGCCACATCTGACGGACCTGTTTGGACCCGCGTTCGACGAAGCGTACGAAGCGGCTGAGAAGGCCGGGCTTGCCGTGCGGCAGGTAAAGGCGCGCGACCTGTATGCACGCATGATGCGCACGCTGGCCGAGACGGGCAATGGCTGGATGACGTTCAAGGACACGACGAACCTGCGCTGCAACCAGACGGGCAAGCCGGGCAACGTGGTGCACCTGTCGAACCTGTGCACGGAGATCACGGAGGTGACCTCGAGCGAGCAGACGGCGGTGTGCAACCTGGGCTCGGTGAACCTGTCGCGGCACGTGTTGAACGGGCAGTTCGATTTTGCGAAGCTGGCGAACACGGTGCGGCTTGCGGTGCCGATGCTCGATCGCGTGATCGATATCAACTACTACCCGGTGCCGCAGGCGTCGGGCTCGAACTCGCAGTGGCGCCCGGTGGGCCTGGGCGTGATGGGCCTGCAGGATGTGTTCTTCCAGATGGGGCTTGCGTTCGACTCACCGGAAGCGCAGGAGCTTTCAACGCGCATCCAGGAGGAGATTTATTACCACGCGCTGGTCGCGAGCTGCGAGCTTGCGGAGAAGCACGGCCCGCATCCCGCGTTTGCGGATACGCGCGCGGCCGAAGGGCAGTTGCAGTATGACCTGTGGAATGTTGTGCCGAAGGACCTGGCACGGTGGTCGGTACTGAAGGACCGGATTCGCAAGCATGGGCTGCGCAATTCCCTGCTGATTGCGATCGCGCCGACCGCGACGATCGCCTCGATCGTCGGCTGTTACGAATGCATTGAGCCGCAGATTTCAAACCTGTTCAAGCGCGAAACCTTGTCGGGTGAGTTCCTGCAGATCAACCGCTACCTGGTGGAAGAGCTGAAGGCGCGCGGTATCTGGAACGATGATGTGCGGACGCGGATCAAGATGGCCGAGGGCAGCGTGCAGGGACTGACGGAGCTGCCGGCGGATGTCAGGCTGCGGTACCGCACGGTGTGGGAGATGCCGATGCGCGCGATTATCGACATGGGCGCGGCGCGCGGGGCGTGGATCGATCAGTCACAGTCGCTGAACTTATTTGCGGAGTCGCCGAACATCGGCCGGCTGAGCTCGATGTATATGTATGCGTGGAAGGCGGGCGTGAAGACGACCTACTACCTGCGCTCGCGGCCGGCGACGCGCATTGCGAAAACGACGGTGGGGCACTCCGCGCAGAACGCAGTGCCGGCGCCGACGGCGGCGGCGGCGGCTTCGAGCGCGGTTGCCTGCTCGCTCGACAATCCTGAGTCGTGCGAGGCCTGCCAGTAAATATCGCGGGGTGGCGCGAGGCTGCCCCTTGTTTTTTCAATCTCTCGATTTGTCACAATAGGAGTTTTATATGTCTTCGTCTGTCGATGTTCCCGATTCCATACTTGACCCTGGGATGTGTTTGACCCTGCGGCCCATGAAGTATCCCACCTTTTTTGAAATGTTCAAGGACGGTATCAAAAATACCTGGACGGTGGAAGAGATCGATTTCTCAACCGACCTGGTCGACCTGAAGCAGCGGCTGACGCCTGCGGAAGTGCACGTGATCCAGCGGCTGGTGGCGTTTTTTGCAACCGGCGATTCCATCGTTTCAAACAACCTGGTGCTGAACCTGTACAAGCACATCAACTCGCCGGAGGCGCGTCTTTACCTGTCGCGGCAGCTCTACGAGGAAGCCGTGCACGTGCAGTTCTACCTGACGCTGCTGGACAACTACATCCCGGAGCCGAGCGAGCGCGCGGCTGCGTTCGCAGCCGTCGACAACATTCCGTCGATTCGCAAGAAGGCCGAGTTCTGCATGAAGTGGATGGACTCGATCGAGCAGCTGGACACGCTGCAAACGGAAGAGCACCGGCGCCAGTTCCTGCTGAACCTGATCTGTTTCGCGGGCTGCATCGAGGGATTGTTCTTCTTCGCGGCGTTTGCGTATGTGTACTTCTTCCGTTCGCGCGGCATGCTGCATGGGCTGGCGGCGGGCACGAACTGGGTGTTCCGCGACGAGAGCGCGCACCTGGAGTTCGCGTTTGAAGTGGTGAACACGGTGCGCGAGCAGCACCCGGGCATGTTCGACGCGCGTATGCAACAGCAGGTGACACAGATGATGCGCGAAGCGGTGGATGCTGAGCTGCAGTTCTCAGAAGACCTGCTCGAAGGCGGCGTGGCGGGCTTGTCCACGCGCGATATGCGGGAGTACCTGCAGTATGTCGCGGACCAGCGGCTCGAGCGCCTCGGCATGCAGAAGATCTTCGGCTCGCGCAATCCGTTCCCCTTCATGGACCTGCAGGACGTGCAGGAACTCACCAACTTCTTCGAACGCCGCGTCTCCGCCTACCAGGTCGCCGTCGAAGGTGAAGTCGCATTCCACGAAGAGTTCTGATACCGTCACGAGCACAAAAAGGCGGAGCCTTAAAGGCTCCGCCTTTTGTGCTTTGGAGATGAAAACCGCCTGCGCGGCTGGCGGCCACTTCGTGGCGTGTGCTCGTGGATGCGCGGATGCCAGACTCTGTGGCCCTCGCGTTGCTCGGGGTCGGGAGTGTCGATTTGCACCGTGGATGGAGCATTTTGGGATCATTTTGTGTCAAAAATTGGCGCAAAATGGCTGTTTTTGCGTCACTTTTTTTGTTGGTTTCGGGATGTTCCACGCGTGGAACATTCTGGTTACGCCGGGGTGATTGGATTACCGGAGTCACGGCGTGTTTCAGGCGTGCGGCGAGGTTGGGGTGGGCGCGAGTGAGCGACCTGACTCCGGCAGTTATGACTACTTAGAAGGTTTCTTATCAGG
>CAXTMY010000015.1:0-59790 GCA_964245565.1 uncultured Acidobacteriaceae bacterium
GGGCAGAGCGGTCATAGCGGTCAGCTTACCGTCTCGTAGATGGAGTCGCCGGGGGGAACGCCGGGGGTGACCGGCTCGGTATTCCACTGCGGCTCGATTTTGAGGTCTTCCAGCAGCAGGCGGGAGGTGATGCGGGCCGACTCAAAGATGACGGGCAGGCCGCTGCCGGGGTGGGTACCGCCACCGACCAGGTACACGCTATCGAGATCCTCAAACCGATTGTGCGGGCGCATGTGCAGCATCTGGCGCAGCGAGTGCGCCATGGAAAAGGTCGCCCCGCGGTAGAGGCCGTAGTCGTCGCTCCAGCTTTGCGGGGTAAGGATTTTTTCGGTATGGATACGGCGCTCGACATCGGTGATGCCGATTTTTTCCATCTGGTCAATGGCGAGGGCGCGGAAGCGGGCCTGCTCCCGCGGCCAGTCGACCGAACCGGTGTCATGCGTGACGGGCAGCAGCATGTAGAGGGTGCTCATGCCGTTGGGCGCGAGAGAGGGATCGGTGACGCAGGCGTTCTGCACGTAGAAGGACGGGTCGTCGGAAAGGCGGTGCCGGTCTTCGATATCGCGCAGGTTCTCGCGGTAGTCCTTCGCGAGATAGATGGTGTGGTGGGAGACCTCATCATAGATACCTTCGATGCCCAGGTACATCATGAAGGTGGAGCAGGAGAAGCGCTTGCGCTGGATCTTTTTGTCGGTCCACTTGCGGCGCAGGCGGTCGGGTACCATGCGGCGCATGGCGTCGGCGAAGTCGGCGTTGACGACGACCGAGTCCGCGGCGATTTTGCGCTGCGCGGTGCGCAGGCCGACAGCCTTGCGGCCTTCAAACAGGAGCTCCTCGACCGGCTCGTCGAGCAGGATGCGGACGCCGAGGGCGCGAGCGACGCGGGCCATGGCGGAGGTGACCGAGCCGCAGCCGCCGATGGGATGAAAGACGCCGTGCTCGTACTCGAGAAACGAGAGGATGGAGAACAGCGACGGGCAGGAGAACGGGCTCATGCCGAGATACTTGGACTGGAACGAGAAGGAGAGGCGAATACGCTCGTCCTTGAAGTAGGAGCGGAGATCGGTGTCGAGCGAGCGCCAGGGGCGCAGCAGCGGCAGAAGCCGGAGCATGTCGGGGTGGACCAGGTCGCGCCAGGACTCAAAGGGGGTTTCAAGGAATGGAACGAACTTTTCGAGCTTGACGCGGTTGTCGGCGAGGAAGCGGCGAAAACCTGCCGCATCGCGCGGGCAGAGCCGGGCGATGGCGCGGGCCATTTGCTCGACATCGGGGGTGGCGAGCAACTCGCCGCCGGCGCCGTAGACGAGGCGGTACTGGGGGTCGAGCCGCTCCATGGGGATTTCGGCTTCAAGGTCGAAGCCGGCGGCGAGGAAGATTTCGCGCAGGACGCGCGGGTAGAGGAAGAACGTCGGCCCGGTATCGAATTTAAAGCCGTCGCGCTCGATGGTGGAGGTGCGGCCGCCCACGTGCGAGCGCTTTTCAATCACCGTCACCTCAACCCCTGAACGCGCCAGCAAAATGGCTGCAGCCAGACCGCCGGGCCCGGCTCCCACAATTGCGACCTTCCTCATTCGACCATCCTTCAGTGTGCTGCCCGCCAGGGTCGCGGGTCGCCAGTCAATCTAAACAGATAGAGATGTAATTGAGGAGAAGCAGCGGCCTCCTGAGAGCGGATGTACTTTCGCATTGTGGCAAAGAGCGCAGGCGCCTGAGATTGTGGAGCATAGGCGGGAAGAAGAGCGTAGACTCGCGCGTATTTCGCAAGCACCCGATGGTCGCCGGACGGCCAGATCAGGGACTAAGCAACGAGCGGGCGGTGGTGCGCGCGTGGTGCACGAGCGCGGGCAGCCCCACGCCCTGGTAGGCATTGCCGGTGAGCGCAAGGCCGGGCAGCGCGGCAATGTGCGTGGCCAGCGAGCGCATGCGGGCCGGGTGGCCGATGCTGTACTGCGGCAGCGAGCGCGGCCAGCGGCGAACAACCGTGTGGGCCGCGGCGGGCAGGGGGCCGAGCAGCGCGGCAAACTGCCTGCGCGCGGCTTCGACGATGCGCGCATCGTCCCAGTCCATCATGCGCGGCGCAGCGTGGCCGCCGAAGAAGCCGCGCAGAAAGACGGAGCCGGTCGGCGCCCGATGATCGAACTTCTGGTGCATGAAGGTGCCGGCCAGCAGCTCCGGTTCGTGGCTGAGCGCGCGGCGGGGCGGCACCAGGAAACCGAAGCCGCGCGGCACCCGGAGACTGGATGAGGCAGCGGGGTCAAAGCAGAGCGCGACGACGATGGCCGAGGTTGCTTCCATGTCGAGTAGCGCCGCGGCCGGTGCGCTGAGCGGTGCGAGCAGCGCGCGCGTGACATGCGCCGGGGTGGCGAGGAGGACGGCGTCGAAACGGCCTGTGCCGGCGGCAGTGGTGACGAGCCACCGGGCGCCGTCGCGGGCGATGGTGGTGACGGGCGCGCGCAGATGCACGGCGTTCGGTGGCAGCGCGGCGGCGATGGCGTCCACAAGCGAGGACAAGCCGTCGCGCAGGGTGGTGAACACCGGCTCGGGGCGGCCGCCGGCCTTCTGCGCCTCGGCCGGCGTCGTCGTCTGGGCCGTCGTCGTCTGGGCCATCAGGGGGGCGATCAGGCTGCCGTGCTCGCGCTCCAGGCGCACAAAGGGCGCCAGCACCGCGCCTGCGCTCAGCGTATCGATATCGCCGCCGAAGACCCCGGCGAGCAGCGGGCCGGCGACGGTATCGGTCGCCTCGGCGCCGAAGTGCCGGGTGACGAACGAGCGCACGGATTCGTCGAAGTCCTCCGGCCGGCTTTGGGCTTCGGCCTGGAGCTCGGCGGCGCGCCTGGGCTCTCGCAGGTAGGCCAGACGCGCCTGCCAGCTGAACAGGGGCGACTCCATGACCGGCAGCCAGCGGGTCGGCACCATCATGCGCATGCCGTCGGGCATGGGCACGAGGCTGCGGCCCTGCACGAGGTAATTGCGGCGGATGGCATCGTTCGAGTGGATGAGCTGCTCGCCGAGGCCGAGCTCGACGGCGAGGTCGCGCGCGGCGGTCTTGTCGGAGACCCAGGAGTCGGGGCCGCACTCGATGGTGAAGCCGTCGCGATGGACGGTCTCGACAGTTCCGCCGAGCCGGTCGCCGGCTTCAAAGAGGGTCAGCGTGTGGCCGGGAGCGCGGCTTACTTCGTACGCAGCGGCGAGGCCGGCGATGCCTGCGCCGACGACCGCGATCCGCTTGCCGCGATTCGAGCCGGGCGCAATCACCGCACCGCCAGGCTCGGCTCTGTGTGCTGCGCGCGGTCGAGCCGGGCGAAGCTCTTTGCGGTGAGGTCGGCCAGAGCGCGGGTCAGCAGAGGGGAGTCGTTGAGCGAGGGCGGCCGTTCGAGGCGCAGGCCGAGGCGCGCGGCGAACTCTCTGAAGGCGATATCGATGTCGTAGAGGATTTCGACGTGGTCACATAAGAAGCCGATGGTCTGCAGGATGACGGTCTGCACGCCGGCCTGGTGCAGGGCGGTGAGGGTATCTTCAACGGTCGGTCCGATCCACGGGCCGCCGGCCATGCCCTGGCTCTGGAAGGCGAAGCACCAGCGGTCATCGCCGAGGCCGGTTCGGCCGGCGACGAGGGCGGCGGTGCGCTTGGCTTCGACGGGGTAAGGGTCGGGCGTGGGGATGGGACGGCCTTCGGCCTTTCCAGCATCCGCGGACGAAAGCACCCATTCCGCAGGATCGTGCGCGGGCGTGGGCGGCGCGGTAGCAGCAGCGGTGCCGAGCACCGGCGAGGTGCTGCCGCCCGGCGTGGTGAGGGCGGCGGCGGGCGGCCGGTTTACACCGGCGGGCGCATTCGCGGCGGGCGTCTGGATGGTCCGGCACGGGACGGAGTGCGCGGTGAAGAGCACGGTTGCGGGCGCGCCTGTTTCGTCGCACACGCGGCCGAGCACGGACCGCAGCCGCTCGGCGAAGGCCTCGGCGAGCAGTGGATGGTCAGCCCAGCCTTCGGTGAAGTCGATGCGCATGGCGTCGCCGGCCTCGGCAAACGCGGCGCGGCGGTACAGCCCGACGCTGGTGCGGGAGTTCTGCGGCGCGAGGCAGATCGCGGCGACTTCCGCGATGCCGTCGGCCTTCATCTGCCGCACGACGTCCGCAATGTAGGGCTTCCAGTTGCGCATGCCGACGTAGACGGGCAGGCCGACGGCCTCGCCCAACAGGCGGCCCTGCTCGAGGGTGAGCGCGGTGAGCGGACTTTTGCCGATGAGCCCGTAGCGATGGGTGATCTCATCGATGACGGCCTGCGGCATAGGCCTGCCGCTGACGACGTTGGCCAGATATTTCGGGATGTCGGCGAGCTCGTCGGGGGTTCCATGGGCCAGCAGCAGTACGGCACGCTTTGCGTCAGCCATGGGGGATGGCCTTGTGTGCGGGTTGCTGTGACAGATGGCGGACCGTGCGCACGACCTGCTGCACATGCTCGACCGGGGTACCGGGAACGATGCCATGGCCGAGGTTGAAAATGTGTCCGGGACGGCCGCCAGCTTCCTCAAGGATCGCGGCGACGCGGCGGTCGAGCAGCTCCGGCGCGGCGAACAGTGTAATGGGGTCGAGGTTGCCCTGCACCGCGCAGGCGTAGTCGAGCGCGCGCCAGGCGCCGGCGAGCGGTGTGCGCCAGTCGAGGCCGAGCACATCAGCGCCGGTCTCCTTCATCGAGGGCAGAAGGCTGGCCGTGTTGACGCCGAAGTAGATGACCGGCACGCCCATGGCCTGCACGGCGCGCACCAAGGTTCGCGTGACCGGCAGCACGAACTCGCGGTAGTCGGCGATGGACAGCGCGCCGGCCCAGCTGTCGAAGATCTGAATGACGTCGGCGCCGGCGTCGACCTGCTGCCGCGCGTAGGCTTCGACAACGGTGACGAGCTTTTCAAGCAGCAGCTGCCAGGCAGACGGGTCGCGGTACATCAGCGTCTTGGTGTGGATGTACTCGCGCGAGCCGCGGCCCTCGATCATGTAGCTGGCGAGGGTGAACGGGGCGCCGCAGAAGCCGATGATGCCGAGCGCGTCGTCGGTGTCGTCGTGGGTGCGGTGCTCAAAGTGGGCGGCGACGGTGCGGATGGCTTCGGCGACGTAGCCGAGCTCGCCGGCGCGGTCGGTTTTGAGCGCGTCCACGGCTGCGCGGGAGCGCACGGGCTGGGCGACGACCGGGCCTTCGCCGGCAAGGAAGGCGAACGGCAGGCCCATGCACTCGAACGGGAGCAGCAGATCAGCGAAGATGATGGCGGCATCGACGCCGAGTTTTTCGGCCGCGGTGATGGTGACCTCGGCTGCGAGCGCGGGCTGCCTGCAGATTTCGAGGAGCGAGTGGTGTTTGCGGACGGCCTGGTACTCAGCCATGTAGCGGCCGGCCTGGCGCAGGAACCAGACGGGGGTGCGGTCGACGGGGCGGCGCAGGCAGGCGCGCACGAAGCGGGAGGACCGCGCGGGCGGTTCGCCGCCGGCTTCGCCGAAGCCGGAACGGGCCTGGAGATCGGGGCTGAGAGAGCTGCTTCCGCTCGAGTGTGTCATCCAGTTTCGAGAGTAGCACCGGAGATCGGGAACGCAGGAGGCGCGTGGGCGCAGGGTTTTGCCTGGCGGGAATGCTTACGGATGGACGGAGGCGACCGGCAGCGCCGCTACCTGCTTCGGCGCGGCGGCGAGATGGGTTGCGCGGAGCCATCGCTGACGGGCCTGGTCCAGCAGCGCCCAGTCGAGGCGAAACTCCGGCATGCTTTCGCGAAAACGATCCTTCGCCCGGAGCACGTACTGGACGCGGCCGAGCATCAGCTGGAGCGCCAGCTCGGGGTCCGAGCCGGGCGCAAGCACGTTGAGGCTGCTGAGCCCGACGACGCGGCCGGACGGGTCGTCGTGCAGCCAGGGCAAGCCGTCGGCATCGACGCTGACCGGCGCCTTGGCAAACAACGCCGGGAACTGCTGCTTTTTGGCAGGGAGCAGCGAGTGGAGCTGAGGGTCGGCCTCGAGGGCGGCGAAACTTTGGCGGTAGGCCGCCCATTGCTCCTTGCTGCCGACCTCATTCGACTGTTCGCGCTCGACCGCGCCGGTAAGCGAGGCGTACTGCTCGCGGTCGCCGGCCTGCTTCGCCGCCCTGGCTTGCGCCTCGGCCGGCACCACGGAGGGCTGCGGATGCTGCTCGTACTCCTTGTACAGCCCGAAGCGGCCGGTGAAGAAGTAGGCGACGAAGAAGGAGCCGGCTACCTCGTGGTCGCCGATGAGCGCGGCGGGGAGGAGGTACTTCTTCATGTGGATGCCGTCTTCCGTGCCGCTGCGCGCGAGGTCAGAACGGGGCATGGCGCCCGGCTGCTGGGCAAAGTGCAGGCTGTAGAAGCCGAGCTCGGGCTGGCGGATCGCCCAGTGGGTAAAGGAGCGGGTGGCGGCCTTGGGGCTCATCATGCCGAGGTCGTTCAGCACATCGCGATGCACGGAGTGCGGGAAGACGGCGTTGACGAGCGAGCGGGTGAAGTCAGAACAGTTGTTGGTGAGGGTGCGGTAACGGTTCACGTTGGGCGCATCGTTGAGCCAGGCGACCACGGAGGCGTCCTGCGCGCGCGTGGTGTGCACGGCGTAGATAAAGATGTCGCGGTCGACGGTCGAGGCGACCAGGTCGCGCCAGTAGCTGTGGGGCCGGTCCGGGCAGTCCTGCGTGCCGCATACCGGGCGCAGGATGCCTGCGCGGGCATGCTCCTGCAGCGAGACCTTGACGACGGGCGAGGCGTAGAGGAGCCGGCTGCCCGGCGTCAGAGAGCCCTCGATGTAGAGGCTGAGCGGGACGATGTTCCAGGCGTAGGGCCGGTTCTCGTAGAAGTCGGGGTACATGGTGACGATGGAGCCCTGCTCGCCGGGCGCGCAGAGCCGCGCGCGCACCGGGGACGCGGGGCAGACGCCGGAGAGATACACAACGGAGTGGCCGGCATGGGTCCACTGGGAGACGCCGACGGTGGTCGGGTCCGCGAGCACCACGCCGAGGTCAGCCCGCGCGGCCGGGGCGAGCAGGACGGCGGCCGCCATGGCGAGCAGCACGCGGCCGATGCGCGGCCATAGGGGAGGGTACGCCATTCCCCCAGAGTACCCTGCGCGGCGGCGGAGTGCCTGCACGGCGCCAAGCAGCGGCGCGCCGGGTGACAGGATGCGGACAGGGCGCGGTTCGGGGACCGGCGGGGGCGCAGCTGTGCTAGCATCCGTCGCACGCAGATGACGATGAATCCTGAATCCGGCACGAAACAGCGGGCGAGCGCCGCAGACGGACCGCCGGGCGCGCCGCCGGCGGAGCTGCCGACGGCTGCGACGGACGATCTGCTGGACCGGGTATTCGCGCTGTACAGCGCCGACCGCGCGCCGCTGCTGCGGCTCGCGGCGATTCCGGCGGCGCTCACCCTGCCGGTGCGCGTGGTCCAGCGGCTGCTTGCGCAGCGGGCAGAGGGCCATTACGGCTCGGCGACGGCGGTTGCCGCAAACCTCGCGGTACTGCTTGCCGCGGCGCTGCTGCTGCTGGCCGGCTGGGGGCTGAGCCAGGCGGCCACGGCGATCTACCTGGAAAAAGCAGGGGCTGAAACGGCAGGCGCGGAAAGGCGAGACGGCGCGTGGAAGGCGCTGCGGCAGGCGTGGCCCTACACGCTGCGCTACTGCGGCATTTGCCTGTGGCAGGCCGGGAGCCTGGGATGGCTGCCCGCGGCGTTGCTTTTTGGGGCGGCGTGGGTGTTTCACCTGCGCGAGCGTACGGCGGGCGAGGCACTGGTGGTTGCCTCGGCGGCGGCATGTGCCTGGGGAGTGACCGCGTGGCTGCGCAACAGCCTGGCGATCCCGGCGGCCGGCATTGAAGCGCTGCCGGTGCGGGCAGCGATGCGCCGCAGCAGGATGCTGGTGAGCGGGCGCACAGGGCGCGTGCTGAAGGCGACGGTTTCACTGCTGCTGCTGGCGTTGCTGGGCTGGATGGTTGCGTCCTGGGCGAGCCTGTACCTGGGCCGCGCGCGGGCGCCGGTGCAGCAGGCGGTGGGCGCGTGCCTGGGCTTTGCGGTGCAGTTCGTGCTGGCGCTGGTGTTTGCGCCGGTGGCGAGCCTGGTGTTCAGCCTGCTGTACCTGGATGCGCGGGCGATGGATGGGCGCGGCGAAGGCAGGTAAGTGAAGCGCGATAGCCGACGCCTTCGGTGCTGTGCGAGACGGCGGTGTGGAAAAACATTGGCGTGAGGCTCAGATTTCCGTTGCGCTCCCGGGAATGCCCCGTTAATGTCGCTTTAACCATTTTTCTGTTCATCTGCTTAGGAAACGATCAACCCGGTACGGCGGCGCACGGAACAGACTGGCCGGCCAGGGGCAAGTTTTTCAGGAGGCTCGACCCATGCGCAATCGCTACCGCAACTGTCGACTTACCACTGCCGCGTTTACCCTGGCAGTGGCATCCTCAGCACTGGCCCAGACGATCACGGGCTCAGTGAACGGCAACGTAACCGATGCGAGCGGCGCGGTGGTGCCGAACGCCACGGTAACCGCGACTAACGTAGCAACCGGCGTCGCGACGAAGACGACGACCAACAGCGACGGGGACTATAACATCCGCTTCCTGCAGATCGGCCAGTACACGGTGACGATCCAGCAGACCGGCTTCGCCGAGCAGAAGGTGGGCCCGTTTGCGCTGGAAGTGAACCAGTCGGCCAAGATCGATGTGAAGCTGGCGGTCGGCTCCAATACAACGGCGGTCCAGGTCAGCTCAGAGCTGCAGCCTATCCTCGATACCGACAATGCCACCATCGCGAGCTCATTTACGGCGAACACCATCCAGAACCTGCCGCTCAACGGGCGAAACTTCTCGTCGGTGACCGAGTTCCTGCCTGGCGCTGTGACGACGCAGCCCTCGCAGATGAGCGGCCAGAATGCGATTGAGCGCGACACGAACCAGGGCGGACAGGTTTCGATCAACGGCAACCGGAACCAGACGAACGATTACCTGCTCGACGGCGTGGAGATCAACGAAACGATCAATAACGTCATCGGTTATAACCCCAGCCCGGACGCGATACAGAACCTGACTGTGATTACTTCAAACGCCGGGGCCGAGTACGGCAACGTAAACGGCGGCGATGTAATCGCGGTGCTGAAGAGCGGCACCAACAACCTGCACGGCTCGGCGTTCGGCTTTCTTGAAAACTACAACCTCGACGCGAACTCCTGGGCCAATAACTTCTCCGGCATTGCGAAGCAGCCGTTTACGCAGACTATCTTCGGCGGGACGGTCGGCGGACCTATCAAGCGCGACAAGCTCTTCTTCTTTGCCGACTATGAAGGCGCCCGCTATCACACCGGCGGCACCGAGGCCACGAGCGTTATCCCCGCGGCCTTCCGCGCCGGCGACTTCTCAAGCCTCGGGACGCAACTTACGCACTATGTCCCAGGTGTCGGCCAAGTGGCCTACGCGGGCAACATCGTTCCGGTCACGAACCCGGTCGCAACATACCTGTTTGCTAACCCGGCGCTGTACCCGCTGCCGAACCATGCGGCGACGGACGGTATCGCGCAGAATAACTACATCGGCTCCTACCGGCAGACGATCCGGAACGACCAGGGCGACGTCAAGATCGATTACAGGTACGGGGACCGCGACACGATGAACTTCCGCTACTCGCAGGGAGAGTCCGCGGACGCGACGCCGCAGACGCCGATTGCGATTACATTTCCGGGAACCAACAGTTACCCCTTCAAGGGTTTCGCGTTTAACGAAGTGCACACCTTTTCTCCGTCGATCGTGAACGAGTTCCGGGCTGGCTGGTCGCGGGTGCGCTGGGTGCAGGGAATTCCCCAGGACACGACCGGGGTCTTCGGCCTGACCGGGAACACGAAGGTCGGGATCGATTACCCGCAGCCGTACCCCGGCTTCACCCTGCAGGACTTCGCCACCGGCGAGGGTACGTCCAACCAGACCTACCTTACCGATATCGGGACGGCGGGGCTCGGCAGCAGCCTGATCGATAACATCTTCACGTACGGTGACGATCTTACGGTCGAGCTGGGGAAACACACGGTGCGCATGGGTGTTGAGGTACTGCGTTACCAGCAGAATAACTTCTATCCCGGCAACGACGGCATCATGGGGCGTCTCCAGTACTCCGGCGCATTCACCGGCGATACGATCGCGGACTTCGACACCGACCAGGTGTGGTATGCGGGCGTGGCGGCGAACGTCGGACGCTCCGGCCAGCGCCAGTACCGCGATGCGGGATTTGTGCAGGACGACTGGAAGGCGACCGACAAGCTGACCATGAACCTCGGGCTTCGTTACGAGTATGACCAGCCGATCTACGAGGTGAATAATAAGCAGGCGAACGTGGATCTCGCGACCGGCCAGTACTACCTGGCCGGGACAGCCGCGGCCGCGCAGGTGTTCGGGGACGGGCGTGCGCTCTACCACCCGGTGTATACGAACCTAATGCCGCGCATCGGCTTCGCCTACCAGGCGACGCAGCGGTTTGTGGTTCGGGGCGGCTACGGCATCACCAACTTCCTCGAGGGCACCGGCGCCAACCTTCGCCTCAACTTCAACCCGCCGTTCCAGCCGGCGTTCGCGTACCAGGCGGTCGCTGCCAGCGCAACCAGCGCCGGTACCCCGCTGATGGCGCAGAACGCGCTGCCGACCAGCGTCACCAGCACCGCATCGAGCGACCTGCTGCGCGCGTGGCAAAGCAATCTTCGTCCCGCTTTCATCCAGGAGTACACGCTTTCCACCGAGTATGAGCTGAACAACCAGACCTCGCTGTTTGTGGGTTACGTGGGCCAGGCGGGCCAGCGGCTGATCGACGCGCGCGCCGGCAACCAGCTCTATGCACCGGGAACGACAGCGCCGTACGCGAACCTTGTGGGCCAGACGGGCAGCGTCGTCGTTACGGAATCGCAGTCGATGATGAATTACAACGCCGCGCAGCTGCAGCTGCGGCATCGCCAGAGCAATGGGCTGGAGTACACCATCAACTACACGTTTGCGAAGGCACTTACCAACAACCCCGGCTTCTTCGGCACCGCGGATGTGAACGGCGCGAGCGCGTACTGGCAGAACGGCTATGACGGCCACGCCGACTACGGCCCGAGCGGCTTCGACACACGCCACAACCTCAGCGCCATCGGCGTGTACGAAATTCCTTTCGGACGCGGGCGCAAGTACGGTTCGCACCTGAACCCGGTGGTGGACGAAGTGGCGGGCGGCTGGAAACTCACGGGATCGGCCATCGTGTACTCCGGCCTGCCCGTGACCATCAGCGGCCCGGACACAACCTCGGTGGACAATAAGGCCTCGCGCGCCAATCACTATAGTCAGCTCAAGGTGCAGAACCGCAGCATCGCGCACTGGTTCGGCACCGGCCCGTCGGTCGACGCGCCGGTGACGACCTCATCGACTAATCCCACGACCGGCGTCGTTACGACGACGACCGTGAATGGCTGTACGACCGCGAACGCCGAGGCGCTTGGCTGTGCGTACGGACCCACGGTTGGGGAGGAGTTCGGATCGGCGAGCGTCGGTTCAGAACGCGCACCGGGCTTTGAGCAGGTGGACCTGACCGGAGGCAAGGTGTTTGACATCACGGAGTCGCAGCACATCGAGTTCCGTGCCGACTTCTTCAACGCCTTCAACTTCGCCAGCTACGACAACCCAGACAACGGCATCACGGACAGCAACTTCGGGCAGATCACCGCAACCCGCTCCCTGCCCCGGACGATCCAGTTCTCACTGCACTACGATTTCTAGGATCGATCAGTCGGCTCTGGAGCGAAGGGCAGCCCTGTTGGCTGCCCTTCTTTTTTCTGCCCGTTACGCGAACTGCACTAGACTGGGCCTCGATGCCTTCTGCCGTGAACTCTTCCCTTCCCAATGCCGGTGCGGAGATTCTGCCGCGCCTGGCGCGGCTCGCGCGCCGGGATATGCCGCTGTTGCTGACGCAGATGGAGGAGCTGGTGCGGGCCGAGTCGCCCTCGCACAACAAGGCTGCGTGCGACCGGGCCGGCGCGCTGGCGGCGGAGTGGGCGCGCGGGCTGGGAGCGCGGGTCGAAAGGGTGCGCCACCGGGAGTACGGCGACTCGGTGGTGGCGCGGTTCGCCGGAGCCGGCTTGCGCGGGGCCAGTAAAGCAAACAGAGCAGATCGGCAGCCGCTGTTACTGCTCGGGCACCTCGATACGGTATGGCCGGAGGGCACGCTGCGCAGCATGCCGTTTCGGCGGACGCGCGAGCGGATCAGCGGGCCGGGCGTGCTCGACATGAAGGCGGGGGTGGCGATGGCGTTTGCGGCCACCCGCATCCTGGGGGAAGCAGACGTTCCGGTGCCCCCGGTCACGCTGCTGCTGCACGGCGATGAGGAGATCGGCAGCCCGGCATCGCGCGCCGTGACCGAGCGCGTGGCGAGGGGCTGCGCGGCGGTGTACGTGCTGGAGCCGGCGCAGGGCGCGGCCGGCGCATACAAAACCGCGCGCAAAGGCGTGGGGCACTACCGGCTCGGGGTGCGAGGCGTCGCGGCGCACAGCGGGGTCGACTTTACCGCGGGCCACAGCGCGATACTGGAGCTGGCGCGGCAGATCGAGGCGATCGCGCTGCTGACCGGCTCGGCGCCGGGGCTTACGGTGAACCCGGGCGTGATCGGCGGCGGAACGCTGGCCAACGTGGTTGCCGCCGAGGCCTGGGCGGAGATTGATGTGCGGATTACGCGGGCGGCGGACGGGCCGCGGATCGAGCGGCGGCTGCGCAGGCTGAAGGCACGGGACCCGCGCTGCGAGCTGCGGCTGACGGGCGGCATGAACCGGCCACCGATGGAGCGGACCCGCGCCATCGCGCTGCTGTTTGCCAGGGCGCGCGCCTGTGCGGGCGCGCTGGGAATTGCGCTGGAGGAAGCGGCGACGGGCGGCGGCTCCGACGGGAACTTTACCGCTGCCCTGGGGGTGCCGACACTCGACGGGATGGGAGCGGTCGGCGGCGGGGCGCACGCGCAGGAGGAGAATATCGTGCGCAGCCACCTGGCGCCGCGCACCGCGCTCTTAGCCGCCATGATCTGCGCGGGCTGAAGCAAAAGCACGGATGGTGTAAGGTAAGGCGCCCGCTGAACGCAGCCGTTCCGCAAAGAACGGCTGCATCGCGCGGAAACGCTCCACCTCACGGTATCTGTGCTTTTGCCTGAGGCGCGGTGCGGGCCTGTCGCTCAGTTTTCGGGCGTCTTCTCCTGTCCGCGGGCGGGCGAGCTGGTATTGACCATGTGCGGGGAGCTTACCGCGCCGAGCGTTTCCACCTGGTCCGAAGATACGCGGCGGGTGATCTCGACGCGTTCCACCTTTTCCCACTTGCCGCTCTCCATGCTGCGATGGATGGCCTCGACCACGGCGACATCCGCGAGACCCTCCTGGCCGTCGGGCTCCGGCTGGGTGTTCTTGAGGATGCAGTTTGAGAAGTACCGCAGCTCACCGCCGAAGTGGTCGGTGTTCTTGAAGCTCTCGTGGGCTTCCTTCTTGCCGATGACCGAAAAGTGCTCGAGCGGCTTGCCGTACATGTAGCCGGGGTTGAGCTCAAGCGAGCCCTTGGTGCCGACGACCACATAGGTATCGAGGGTGTTGCCGTAGTAGGAGACGGTGAACTGCGCGAGCCTGCCCCTGGGGAATTTGAGGATGACGCTGACGGTGTCGTCGAACTCGCCGAAGCCGGCCTCGGGATGGCGCACGCCGACGGCAAATGCCTCGGTGGGCTCATCCTCGAAGAGGTTGCGCACGGCGTTGATGGGGTATGGTCCCATGTCGAGGACCGGACCGGCTTCAAAGCCGCTTTTCGCGCGGTGGTTTGCGGGGTCGACCATCTGGCAGAAGGTCGAGGTGAAGACCGTGAGCTCACCCAGATCGCCGGAACGGGCTTTCTCGATGGCAGCGACGGTGGCAGGCTCGAAGTGAAGCCGGTAGGCGACCATCAGTTTGGCGCCCGAGGCTTTCTCCGCCTCGAGGATAGCGCGGCTCTGCTCGACGGAGATTTCCATCGGCTTTTCAAGCAGCACGTGGATGCCGGCGTTGAGGGCAGGGACGGCGAACTCCGCATGCTTCCAGTTGGGGGTGGCGAGATAGATGGCGTCGATTTCGCCGGAGGCGAGCAGCTGCGGGAAGTCGTCGTAGCTGTAGGTGTGCTTCACCTTGTAGAGCTTCGCGAGTTCTTCCGCTTTTTTTGTATCGCCGGTGACGAGCGCGGTCACGACAGAGTTGCCGGTGTGCTCGACGCCGGGCATCAGGGCTTCCTGCGAGATGGAGCCGAGACCGACGATGGCGTAGCGGACCTTGCGGTCTTCGCCGAGCCCGAGTGCTTCCTTGAGACTCATGGGTAGGTTTCCTTCCTGTTGTCGATTTGTCTGTTGGATGTGCAGGCAAGGCAAATGCGTGGCTTAGCGGCGGGATGGAATCCCGGCCGGGCGAAAGCGACATCGAACGAAGGGGAGAGTGCGGAGATGATCGCAGTGATCGGCGGTACGGGGCAGGTAGGTGGCACGGTGGTACGGGCGCTCCTGGGCGCAGGCAACAGGGTGCGGGCGCTGGTGCGGGATGAAGCCAGGGCAGAAGCGCTGCAGGCGCTGGGGGCCGAGTTGCGCGTTGCCTCGGTTGAGGACGGGAGCCAGATGGAGCAGGGTTTCGACGGCGCGGAAGCGGCCTTCGTGATGACACCGCCGCTGTTGCATTCGCCCGACCCGCGCGAGGAGCACAGGCTGGCGCTGGCCGCGATCTGCCATGCGCTGCAGGCCGCGCATGTGCGGAAGGTGGTTTTTCTCTCGTCAGTGGGCGCGCAGCACGAGCGGGGTACCGGCGCGATCCTGAAGCTGTATGACATGGAGCAGGCGCTGTTCGGCCTGCCGCTCGAGGCGCTCGCGATCCGCGCCGCCTACTTTATGGAAAACCTGCTGCCGCTGGCCGGGCATGTGAAGGAGTCGGGCCAGCTGCCGACGGTGCTAGAGCCGCTGGAGAAGGCGTGGCCGATGGTGGCAACCGGGGATATCGGGCAGCTGGCGGCAAAGCTGCTGCGGGAGCAGTGGAGCGGGCCGCGCATTATCGAGCTGGAAGGGCCGCAGCGCTACTCGATGCAGGATGCAGCGAAGGCGTACGCGGCGGTGGCGGGACGCGAGGTTTCGCCGGTGCCGGTGCCGCGGACGGCGCGGCAGGCGATGTACGAGCAGTTCGGGATGACGCCCGGGGCAGCGGCAAGCCTGGTGGAGATGGCCGACGGCATCAACAACGGGCTGGTGGCGTTTGAAGGTGGGAAGGCTGAGCATGTGTGCAGCGCCACGACGCTGGACGACGTGCTGCGGAAGGCGCGGTGAGCGCCGGAGCCGCGCCGCGGCAGACGCTGTTTGTGTGCGTCCGCGACCGCGGAGGCAAAGGAGAGAGCTGCGCGGGAAGCGGCGCGCGGAGGCTGCTCCGGGACATGCAGGCGATGCTGGAGCAAGAAGCAATTGCCCCGGAGGAACTGACCGTGCGGCCCTGCGGATGCCTGGGGCTGTGCAGCCGGGGGCCGGTGATGCTGGGCGCAGCCGGCAAGGCTGCGGGGGCGAAGAAGCCGCCGAAGGCGAAGAAAAAACGCGGGAACGTGTACACGCGCGTGGAGGAAGGCGAAACCCGGATGATCCTGAGGAGCCTGCTGAGCAAGGCTCCGAAGGAGCCGGACGCGAAGGGGTGAGGGACGCGGACAGCGGATTCTGCCGGTTGACGGGGCCGAAGCTCAGGCGGTGTTTCGGGCCGCGGTTTTGTTCGCCGTCTTCGGCGCGGTCTTCTGGGCGGTCTTCTTCGCGGTTTTCGACGCGGTTTTCGACGCGGTCTTCGGCGCGGCTTTTTTCGCGGTCTTCTGCGGAGAAGCTTTCTTCCCTGCTGTCTTCGGCTGGGGCGTTTTCTTCGCCGCGGCCTTTGCGGCGCCGGCTTTCGGGCGAGCTGCGGTAGTCTTCCCGGCACGGCCCGGTGTCTTTTTCACAGCGGGCTTGCCGGATCTGGCTGCGGTCTTGCTCACCGCGGCTTGTTTGCGAGCCTCGGCCGCCGGTCCGGTATTGGCCACGAACTGCTTGCCCTGCCTGGAACCTTCGCGCTTTTTGCGGTTCGTGGCCGCGCGCTCTGCCGGGCTGAGCTTTTCCCACGCCTGATCGGGAAGGTAGCGGGTGGTGCCGCCTTCGCGTTCGGCTTTGCCGCCGTCCTCGGTGCGCCACTTCTCTTCCCCCCAGGCCTCGAGGCTTTTCTGGGGGGTGCTCTTTTTGGCTCGATAGCCGCCGCCCGCGGCTTCGTACTCCCGGGCGACGAGCTGGGCTTTGCGTGCGCTCCACTGGCCGGGCTGGCCGCCTTTGTCGCCTTCCGTAACCTGCTTTTTAATCCGGTCGCGCAGCTCGGGCTGGGTGTAGCGGTGCGGGTCCGACGGTGTCTGCTTCATGGCGCTTCCTTTAGGAAACG
This sequence comes from uncultured Acidobacteriaceae bacterium, assembly GCA_964245565.1. Lineage (GTDB taxonomy): Bacteria > Acidobacteriota > Terriglobia > Terriglobales > Acidobacteriaceae > EB88. The sequence continues at coordinate 16,453 of CAXTMY010000015.1, forward strand.
AGCTTCGCGTCGAGAGTGATCTCGGCGTTGTTCGCGAAGAGCTTCGATATGGGGCAGCCCTTCTTCGCCGCATCGGCCGCCTGGGTGAACGCCGACTGATCCGCGCCGGGGACTTTCGCCTCAGTCGTGAGATAGATCGCCGTGACCCCGAAGCCGCCCTCGACCTTGCTCAGCGTCACCTTGGCTTCAGTTTTGATGAACTCCGGCGTGAGCTTCGCCTCGCCCAGCTGCGCGCCCAGCGCCATCGAGAAGCACCCTGCATGCGCAGCGGCGATCAGCTCTTCAGGATTGGTGCCGGCGCCGTTTTCGAACCGCGTCGAGAAGGAGTACTGCGTGTCCTTCAGCACGCCGCTTGCCGAGCTGATGGTGCCTTTGCCGTCTTTCAAGCCGCCGTTCCATACCGCCGATGCTGTCCGGTCCATGTGTGCTCTCTCCTGTAGGTGCGCGCTGTGGGCGCAACCCAAGTTCAGATGCGCTTAGGAGCCACCCGGTTCCCGTTTCGACCGCACCACGCGGCTCACGCTGTCGAGCGCACCGCCGTGCGTGGTGAGCGTCCCACTCAACACGTAAAAACCGGGCTGAGCGGGAGTAGCAACCGGGCCGCGCTCCAGCGAGCCGGTAAAGCTGTAGAAGACGCCGTGGACGACGCGTGTTGTCCATTGCAGGGCGTGGCCCTCGGCATGGGTGCTGGCGAAGTCGAAGGTCATGGGGGCCGACCGGTCGTTGCCGGCCTCGGAGCGCTGGGTCATGTACCCCTGCAGCCGACCGTGCTCGAAGTAGAGCTCAATCTCTTCGCCGAGCCTGCCCCAGGGGTACTCGCCCTCGGCTTCAGGCGGCAGGTCCGTGCGCCCGGTCGCGGCAGACGGGGCGGGATCGGCTGCGTGCGCCGCGCGCCTTTCGAGCGCCGGCTGCTGCGCCGCAGGTGCGACCGGAACGGCGCAGAGCGCGAACAGCAGCATGGCGCAATCCCTCCGACCTGCGGTGAAGCCTGTTTATTTCTGGCTCTGCTCGCGCGCCGCTTCAAACTCGTCGCCGGCCTGCCACCCGGTCGGCGCGCCGGCGCTGGCCTGCCAGCCCAGCATCAGCCCGAACTGTGCCATGCGCGCATCGCCGCGAAAATCCATGTCGGCGTGGTACTCGTCGCTCGGCTGGTGGTAGTGGTTTGCGGTGTAGTCCTTCATCTGGTCCGCGCCCCACTGCGGATCGTGCCCGCTGAACAGCGTGCCCTCGCCGATCGAAAACGCCGGGATGCCGACCCGCGCGAATGAGAAATGATCGGACCGGTAATAGCTGCCGGCCATGGGAAACTGGTCCGGCTGGATGGTCAGGTCGAAGGCTTGGGCCGTCTTCTCGACGGCCGGGTAGAACTGCGTCCGCTCCGAGCCGCTCACCTCTGTGCTGGTGGGGATGCCGATCGGGAGCAGCTCGTCGTAATTGAGGTCGAGCGCGATGTCTTTGGCCGGGACCGGCGGGTGCATGCCGAGATATTGCGAGCCGAGCAGGCCCTGCTCTTCCGCGGTGACAGAAGCGAAGTACATGGTGTGGGGCGGCGGCGTTTTCGACTGCGCGACCGCGCGGCCGAGCTCGATCAGGATGCCGCACCCGGTGCCGTTGTCGGCGGCGCCGTTGTAGATGCCGTCGCCTTTCGCGTTGGGGTCGATGCCGAGATGGTCGTAATGCGCGGTGTACAGCACGGCATCCTGGGGGGCCGCGTCCGCGCCCTCCACCTTGCCCACGATGTTGGCCGACGTATAGGGGCGCACGGTGCTGGCGACATGCGCCTTGAGCCGCACCGGCAGCTCAATGGGCTTGAACCCGCGTTTGCCGGCTGCGTCGATCTCCTTGTCGAGATCGACGCCCGAGGCCTGCATGAGCCGGCGCGCGGTGTCGAGCTGGATCCAGCTGGCGGCTTCAAGGGTCGCGAGCGGGTCGCCCTTGAGATAGCTCTTTTCGACGGCCTGCGAGTTCTGGACGACGGCCCAGGGATAACTCGCGAGATCGGTGCGGTGAATGACCAGCACGCCGACGGCGCCGAGCCGCGCGGCTTCTTCGTACTTGTAGGTCCAGCGGCCGTAGTAGGTCATCGCCCTGCCTTTGAAGAAGGCCGGGTCGTCGGAAGGCGGCTCATTCACGATAACGAGCAGCACCTTGCCCTTGACGTCGACGCCCTGGTAGTCGTTCCAGTGGTACTCGGGCGCGTCGATGCCGTAGCCGACGAAGACGATGGGCGCGTCAATGTCCGCACTGGGCTGGCCGCGCTCGTCCTTGGTGACGTAGTCGGTGTTGTAGGCCAGAGGGATGGGCGCCCCGGTTTTGGGAATGAAGGCGAAATGGGTGGCCGCCTCATCGGTGTGCACCGCGTAGAGGTCGACGTGCTGGTAGAAGGTGCCGTCGTCGCCGGCGGGCTTGAGGCCGTTCAGTGCGAACTCGGTCGCGATGTACCGCGCCGCCAGCTCGCCGCCGCGCTTGCCGGGTCCGCGGCCTTCCAGCAGGTCATCGGAGAGGAACTTGACGTGCGCGCGGATATTCTCAGGATTGATCTGTTCGGCAGCGGCCTGGGCCGCCGGGGCGACGCCCGGCACCGCGGGCACCGGCGGCATGGCAGGCTGCTGCGCCGAGGCGGCTGCGGCAGCAATCGGGAGCAAAGGCGAGAGTACGCGGGCAGCGAAGGCGAAGCGGGACATCCAGGCTCCTGAAAACGAAATGTGCAGACGAGTCTGTCGTGATGCATGGAGAGTAACAGCTTTGCGCGGGTTTTCCGGGTTCGGGGACGGGTGGATTGAATGGAAGCCCGCAGGCAAGCCGGGTGTGCGGGAGTTTCCGCCGCGTTCTCCTGATCGCCAAAGATGGGAATATTTGTTCTACTGCCCACAAGAGTTCAAAGGAACTGAAACCAAAGATGAATGTGGATGTGCGTTCCCTTTTGAAGAGGCCTGAAGATTTACGCAGACATGCACTAGTGCGCGGCGGTGTGTGCCTGCTGGGACTTACGCTGGGGCTGCTCACGGCAGCGCGCGCGCAGGGCGTCTCGCAGATTCCGCAGGCACCGCCTGCGGCGGCGGAGCAGAACCCGCCGAAGTCGGAGTTCCCGACACCGTTTCGCTACCCGGGGCAGAGGTATCTCGAATACCCGGCCCTGAGCGGCGCGACGCAGCCGTTCCACCTCAATGGCATGCCGACCTGGGCCACGATTGCGTTTGACCTCCGGGAGCGCACCGACGGCATGACCGCGCTGGACTACACCTCCGGCAACGGCCGCGCGTACGAAGAAACACGAGAATGGGGCAGCCTGGAACTGCGCCCCACCTCGCACCTGACGGTGTACGGCCAGTTCGTGGATACGCATGCGCTGGGCCTGCCGCTGAAGTATGTCTCTGCCACGCAGCGCGATGTATTTGACCTGCGCCAGGGCTACGTCGAATTTCATTACCAGCCGGTGGAGCTGTTTGCCGGACGCAAGGAGCTGCGATTCGGACAGGAGCGGCTGATCGGTATCAGCAATTTTACGAATACCAGCCGCACCTTCGACGGGTTTTACGGACGCATCGGGGACCAGAACCGGCTCGATCTGTTCAGCACGTCGGTCGTCATTGTCCATCCCACCTCGCTCGATACGCACGGCGCGGGCCTGACGTTTCATGGCGCCTACGCCACGCTGGACAAGCTGGTGCCGAAGACAAGTATCGAGCCGTATGTCGTGATTCACGCGATACCCCGGGTGGAGAGCCAGCTGGGGGTGTACGGCAGCGAGACCCGGGTGACGCCGGGTATCGAGGTGGTGGGCGGGCTGCCCCACAACTTCGACTACGACGTGTTCGGCAACTTCCAGCGCGGCAGTTATTCGACCGAGTCGATCCATGCGGGCTCGACGATCGACAAGCTCTCGTATACGGCGACGACGCTGCCATGGGTTCCGCGGATCGGCGGCGAGTACGATTACGCGACAGGAAACGATCTCTTCCATACACAGCGCTGGTCCACCTATGACCAGTCGTACCCGAGCAATCACAATGCATTCGGACTGCTCGATCTGTTCGGCTTCCAGAACATCCGGCAGGAGCGGCTCAACATCGACCTGGAGCCGGTGAACAAGGTCCACGTGCTGATCCAGCAGAACTTTCTGAACCTGGCGACCGCGAAAGACGGCGTGTATAACGGCTCGGCGACCGAGTTTATCAAGCCGCCTGTGGGCGGGTTCTCCTCAACCGACATCGGGAAGGAGTTCGATGCGTCGGCGAAGTACACGTTCCACAAATACTGGGTGTTCGACACCGGCGTCGGCCACTTCCTGGCCGGAGCAGCGATGCACCAGGGCAAAGACGGAGAGGACCAGACGTTCGGGTACCTGTCGCTGGTGTACCGGTTCCGCATCGATCATTGAGTCGCTTCAGGAAAGCTGGGGCTGCGAAGCGGGCCATCTTTGCAGGCGCCTGAGCACCTTGCGGGCAAGGCCGGTGAGCGGGAGGGTGGGCAGCTCGTGCGGCTGGGTCCAGCGCCGGTGGGTGTGCGGCGCTGCCTCCTCGGCCGGCAGCCGCAGGATGGTGACGGCATAATTTGTCACCGTGATGGCGTGGCGAAGCCGCAGAAGGACTTCAGCGTCGGCCGCCGGCTCAACGACCTGGGGCAGCTCCCACATGCCTGCCATGAGTGAGGCGTCGTGTGCCCGCTGCTCCAGCAGCAGCTGGCCGGACTGCTCGACCAGCGCGTAGGCAATGGCGCGGGTGGTGAGCGGAGCGCGCGGAGGGGCGGCGTGTTCGCCTCGAGTGCGGCACCAAGGCTGCGCGGGGCATTGCAGGCAGAGCGGGGCTTTGGGCAGGCAGACGGTTGCGCCCAGTTCCATCAGCGCCTGGTTGCTGTCGCCGGCGTGGCCCGGTACAAGCAGGGCGTTGGCGCCCTGGCGGATGAAGCGGGCGAGAGCGGCGCGGGTTGGGAACGGCAGGCGCAGTTCGGCCGGGTGAGGTTCGGTTTTGAGGCTCGGGGCAGACGCCTTGGGCGCAAGACCGGCGAGCCTGGTGAGGACACGCTCGACGTTGCCGTCGACGACGGCGACGGCCTGGCCGAAGGCGATGCTGGCGATGGCGGCGGAGGTGTAGTCGCCGATGCCGGGCAGGCGGGCGAGCTCGGCCGCGGTGCGTGGAAGCGCGCCGCCATGCCCGGCGACCACGGCCTGCGCGGCGCGATGGAGCATGCGAGCGCGGCGATAGTAGCCGAGGCCGCTCCATAAAGCAAGAACGTCTGCTTCGCCGGCCGCGGCAAGGGCTGCGACGGTGGGAAACTGCTTGATCCAGCGCGCGTAGTGGTCGAGCACAGCGGCCACGCGCGTCTGCTGCAGCATAATTTCGGAAACCCAGATGGCGTAGGGGTCGCGCGTTCGCCGCCACGGCAGATCGCGCTTGTACTGGGAGAACCAGTTGAGGAGCGCCGGGGCGATTGCGGCTGCGTCGGCGAGAAAGTCATCCGGAAGCATACTGACTATTCTATGGAGCGGCTTCAGGTGCCGAGGCCGCCGGTTGACCGGCCCTCTGCCGGCGGGTGACACTCGACCGGAGGTTTTTTCTTTATGCCGACGGGCACGAACGCCGGTTCCCCGCTCTACCTGATGTGCCCGCCACGGTTTTTCGATGTGCAGTATGTCATCAATCCGTGGATGGAGGGCAATCTTCACAACGCCTCGTACGGACTGGCGCTGGAGCAGTGGAAGCGGCTACATGCAGCGGTCAGCGAGGCGGCCGACGTGCTCCTGGTGGAGCCTGAGCCTGCGCTGCCGGATATGGTGTTCACGGCGAACGGCGGGCTGGTGAGGGACGGGGTTGCCGCGCTCAGCGGGTTTGCGCACGTTGAGCGGCGGCGTGAGGAGAAGCACTTCAAGGCGTGGTTTGAGGTGGAAGGCTTTTCTGTAGCGGAACCGGAAGCCGGCGTGACGTTTGAGGGTGAGGGCGATGCGCTGTTTACTCCTGATGGCCAACGCCTGTGGCTTGGGCACGGCTGGCGCACGGATGTACGCAGCGCGCAGTGGCTGCAATCGCTGTGGCCCTCGGTTGAGATCGTGCCGCTGCGGCTGGTCGATCCGTGCTTTTATCACCTGGATACCTGTTTTTGCCCGCTGGTGAATGGCGACGCGCTGTACTATCCGGCTGCGTTCGATGCAGGTTCGCGCGCGTTGATTGAGAGCTTTTACCCGGAGCGCAGGCGGATTGCCGTCGCGAAAGCGGACGCGCTTCGTTTCGCGTGCAATGCCGTGACGATCGGGGAGCGGGTTGTTTTGAACGAAATCAGCGCGGAGCTCCGCGGAGAGATGGAAGCACGGGGTTTTTCTGTCCGGCAGGTGCAGCTCTCGGAGTTCATGAAGGCAGGGGGCGCTGCGAAGTGCCTGGCGTTGCGGCTGAGCGAGCCGGCCGAGGCTGCCTGATCCGGTTGAGCAGGGCGCATGGGCTGCCCAGGTGACCGAAGAGTACGGCTTGGACACCCTGTTGCGCCATTGTCGATGCTGATCGGGCAGAGACAGCCGATAGAGTTTGGGACCAAGCTGCAGACGGGGTGGTTCGGATACGCAGGGGTGATTCGCGGAGGAGAGTGTGGCGGCTTCGCCATTTGTGACGGAGAGGGGTGTCCCGGGGATTGGGTCTTTAATCCCTCTCAGCCGTGACGCACTGGGCTTTTTTACCCGGCTGCTGCGGAAGCGCGGCGACAGGGTGATGTTGCGCGTGCTCGGAAGGCGTGTGGTTCTGCTGGCCCATCCGGACGATATCGAAGAGGTGCTGGTCAGGAACCGCGAGGCATACGGCCGCTCCCGGGAGATTCGGTCGCTCAGGCCCATTTTTGGAGAGGGTCTGCTGTCGAGCGAGGGCCAGCTCTGGCGGCGGCAAAGGTCGCTGATTCAGCCGAGCTTCCAGCACGACGCGCTGAAAAGGTATGGGTCGATCATGCTTGCCAAAATTGAGCAGCGACTCGAACACTGGCGTGCGGGAGAGGTCCGGAACATTCACCCGGAGATGATGCGGTACACGCGCGAGGTGATCTGCGCCTGCTTGTTCGGCGACACCTTGCCCGAGGAACAGGCGTTAGGCCAAGCGGTCGATACGGTCTTCGGCGAGCTTCGCAGCGAAGTGCTGTACCTGCATTTCTGGCGAAAGTTGCCGCTGCAGCGCAGCCGCGCATGGAACAGGGCGATCGAGACGCTGAACGGCGCGATCATGCACACGATTGAGGATCGCAGGCAATGTCACACAGAGGAAGGTGATCTGCTGGGTGTGCTCCTGCGTGCTCATGATGCCGAGGGCAGCATGCAGGACCAGCAGATCCATGATGAGATCCTGACGTTTTTTCTGGCCGGCCACGAAACAGCGGCCCTCAGCCTTACATGGGCCTTGTCTCTGCTGGCGGGCCGTCCGGACGCACAGGACCGCATCGCAGCGGAGGTCACCCGGGTGACGGGTGGAGCAGGCCTGCGTCCGGAGCACGTGATGAAACTGCCCTGGACCGGTGCGGTGCTCAAAGAGGCCATCCGGCTCTATCCTCCCGTCTGGAGCCTGGGCAGGAAGACCGATCGCGACACCGTGCTTTCCGGCCAGTCGCTACGGAAGGGTACGGACGTGTGGATCTGCCTGTATCAACTGCATCGGGACCAACGATGGTTTGCCGAACCTGAACGGTTTCTGCCGGAGCGATGGCTGGATCAGCCGCCCCCGAGGCCATTCACCTACTTGCCGTTCGGCATCGGGCCGCGCGTTTGTATCGGCCAGCATTTCGCGACTGCCGAAGCCGTACTGGCACTGGCAGCCATCGTCGCCCGCTTTCGGCTTGCGGCGCCGCAGGGACAGATTGTGACCCCGAGCGCCTGGATCACACTTCGCCCGAAGCAGCCGGTGATGCTGCAGCTATGCGAGAGAGTGACGGCCTTACGGGCGTAACACGATCTTCAGCCCCTGCGGGCGCGTGGCAAGGCCTGGGTTTAAGCTTCGGCAACTCCTGGTACAGCGGAGCATCGTGAACGGGCATGTGGCCGAAGCATTCCCGCCTGCCTGGATACTCTCATCACCGCAGTCGTACTCGTTATCATCTGCCCGCTCACAATCACCGGGCTTGGCACACGTGCTTTTCCGGGACAGAGCGGAGGGCTCGCTTATCGCGGCTCAGTACGCCTTCAGGAAGCCGGGACGCGACGGTTCCGGCGGCTGAAGGCGGCAGTAGAAGTAACCGGGCCCGGTGAACGGCTTTCCGATCCTGTATCCCTGTACCCTATGGGCTTGGCCACCTGCACCAGAGCCCGTTCCGGGCTTGGCTCTCCAACACCTGGGTGTACTCGATCCGTGATAGTTTCCGGCAGCTTTATCGAACTGCCGGAACACCGAAAAGCTATATGTGCAGTACAGTCATTTAATTGACTAAGTGGTAGGACTTAAGGTGTCCTAACAGTATGCGAGTATCGATGGGCTTGGTCATGTACGCATCGCAGAGCATCTTGAACGATTGAAATACTTCCTTGGTGTCGTTGAGCCCAGTCGTCATAATGATTTTTGCCCCCCGAGAAGAAAGTATGCCACGGCGCTCCTCCATATCTCGTAAACGCTTGACAACTTCTTTACCATTCACGCCAGGCATCATGATGTCCACGCACACCAGATCGTACTCTCCCGCCTGCGAAGATGCCGCCTCGAATGCACAGAGCGCTTCGTCGCCGTTAGCCGCCGTATGACATTCGCCATAGCGCGCGAGGAAAGTCTGCAGCAACAGCCGACTCGTAAAGTCATCTTCCACGACAAGTGATCTCATAATATTACTGTTCCTCCATGGTGTAGCCGGGCGATCTGAGCCACCCGGTATCTGCTAATTCAGTTTTAAACTGCTCGAAAGCATCGGCCGCGCTCGACATCAGCCTGTCACAGTCGTCGAGCCGCCCGCTCCCCGCCGCCATTTCCATGGCAAGAGCAATGGTGGACAAGCGGACCGCCGAAACCGATGCCGAGGAGCCTTTCAGCGCGTGTGCCTGTAAGCGGACGCCTGGTCCATCCTGCCCGGCTATGCACTTTTCCAACACCGCGAGTTGAACCGGGCAGTCTCCAACAAAACCCTCGATGACGAGTTCAGCTAAGCCCCTGTCATCCATAAGTCTCTTCAGCAGAGCCTGCGCATCGAAAACGGCTACGTTCGAGGTTGTCTGAACGACAGCGGGAACAAGCCTGAGATGGTCATTCGCGCCGTCAAGATCTGGGCGATGATCCTTCAGTACTCGCGCCAGCCGCTGAAGATCGAGAGGCTTCGAGAGGAAGTAGTCCATCCCGGCACTTAGACACAGCTCTCGATGCCCTGACATCGCGTGGGCTGTGAGAGCAATGATGGGAACACGCGGAATGCCCAGGCTGCGAATGCGTCGAGTTGCTTCGTAACCGTCCAGGATCGGCATTTCGCAATCCATGAGGATCATGTCGTACAGACCATGACTAGCCGCCTCTACGGCTTCAGCACCGTCGCTGACCGTTTCGGCGTGGTAGCCGAGCTTTCGGAGTTGGGCCATGATCACAACGCGATTTGTCGGATTGTCCTCTGCCACTAAAATACGACACTTCTCGGGGCGTACAACGTCGCATCCCGCTCCGGGACCTTCGACAGGGCTGGTTTCCCGTTGGTGAGGCGTCGTCGCGATTTCACTTGTGAGAGGGTTTGTCGAGACGGGCACCTGCATGGGCGCGGGGGCTGCGGCCGCGCCCTCGAGGACGACCGTGAACCAGAACGTGGAGCCTTGGCCTTCCTGGCTATGAATTCCGATTTCTCCTCCCATAAGATCGACCAGGCGCTTACAGATGACGAGTCCTAGGCCAGAGCCTCCATACTTGCGTGTTGTCGACGAATCGGCCTGCACGAACGGCTCGAACAACTTCTGCACCTGATCCGGCCTCATCCCAATACCCGAATCCTCAACCGAGAAGCGGAGCATCAAGCGCTGATGATCGTCAGCGACGGTCTCCACATGGAGGGCAACGGTGCCGCGCTCAGTAAACTTGATAGCGTTCGATATTAGATTGTTCAGTATCTGCCGCAGACGACCAGGATCTCCGCAAAGGTTAGGCGGCGCTTCCGGCGCTAGCCGCAGCTTGAAAGTCAGTCCTTTGGCGCACGCTTGGATGCGCCAGATGCTGACGACATCATCCACCGTAGCAGCTAAGTTAAAGTTCAGCTTTTCCAGGACGGTTTTCCCCGCCTCAATCTTCGAGAGATCCAGGATGTCGTCCAGGAGCGCCAGGAGGGTTCTGCCGCTGCTGTGGGCGATCTCGGCGTAGTGCTGCTGCTCTGGAGTGAGTTGTGTACTCAAAAGGAGCTGAATCATCCCGAGTACGCCGTTCATCGGCGTCCGGATCTCGTGGCTGATGTTACTGAGGAAATCCGCTTTTGCCTGGCTGGCAGCCAAGCCCGCTTTCTCGCGGCGCATCCTCTCCGTGATGTCTTTGAAAACGACGACTGCTCCTGTGTCACGGCCGCTGAGCAGGATCGGTGTGGCGGTGCATTCCACTGAAAACGGGGTTCCGTCTTTACGCCAGAAGATCTCATGGTCGATGTGGACCAAGCCGCTGCTCGCAGTTTTTAACAGAGCGCATTCTTCTATCGGGTAGGGAGTGCCATCTGGATGCGAATGGTGAATGAGTGGATGCGGAGACTTGCCGAGGACTTCTTCGGTCTTCCAGCCGGTCATGGCTTCCGCGGCAGGATTCCAGAAGGTAGTTAAGCCTTCTGCATCGATACCGTAAATGCCTTCCCCGACGGCCTCCAAGATGAGGTTTGCCAACCCTACCTCCGCCTCGGACCGAAGCGCCGTCCCGACGCCCCGAGTTTCGTCTGTCAGAGTTCCCAAGACCTGCTGCACAGTTTCTCCTTTCAAGACACGGTAAGGCTCTGCAGGCTGCTCGACGCGGCAATTAGATCAGGATCGCAGGCGTTGCGAGGGCCTCCACTCTATGGAACAGCGCATAGGCCCAGTTTCCAGCCCATCGCTTGCTCTTAAGGCGCTCAGCATCGGCGTCAACCTGTGCGCGAAACTCTGCGGTGCAGTCCCGCTCTATGACAGCAATGGCATCGAGAAGCAAAGAAACTCGATTCGCTTGTAGTCTCCGTCCTGCGCGACACCGCGGTCCGCATACGAGATTCCTGCAGGCGGACCTGCCCGCAGATTGCGTACCGAGCATCAAGGTGCCCTCAATCAACGGTACGTGCCGACCGCCGGTTTCATGCCGGATGCTCACAATTGAGCGAAGATCGTGAACTTGCCGCCCTGGTAGCCGTCAATCGAGACATCGAACTCGGTCCTGCGATCAGGCTTTTGCAGCAACTGCGCATCGAAATTGTCGAAGTATACAGGGTCTGGAGCCATCCTCTTGAATACTGCTCGACCCTCGTTTGTAACTAGGGTTGCAGAGATGTTGAGAACTTCATGGATTGCGTCACGGAGGATTTCGTCCAGCGGATCCGCCCCAAGTCGCTCCTTTACCGCATCATCCGGAAAACCCACGAGGGAGCCGGCAAAGGAAGCCAGGAGCGGCAGGTCCGCCTTGACGACGATCACTGTCTCGTGCGGGAGCACCGTGTAGAGGCCGTACATCTGCTTGGTCTTGGAGGCCGCCGCAGCCTTGGCCTGGGCAAAGGATACCTTGCGGCCGGTGAGCTGAGAAAGAAGCTGAGTGAAGGAGTGTGCTGTTGGCTCGGACATATACTTCGTTACCCCAAGATCGGAGACAGGGCCGCTTGCATGTCTTCCGGAGTGAAAGGTTTCGTGATCAGGAAGTTCGCTCCCGAGTTCATCGCAAGGTCCTTGATTTGCGTCGATGCCTCGGACGTGATGAAGCCGAAGGGAACCTTGTTTTGAGAGGCCCTCACCTGCATAAGGAAATCGATTCCTGACATCTCCGGCATGTTCCAGTCAGACAGAATGACCCTGGGCTTCTCAGCGCGAAGCTTCTCAAGCCCTTGTACACCGTTCTCGGCCTCACCCACCACAAGGCCCCGAAAGCCCGCTTGCCGTATCGCTCGCTGCACAAGCAAGCGCATCGTTTTGCTATCGTCCACTAACAGGATGTCCATGCTCTCGCCCCCAAATCTTTTCTCCGTGATCGCAGCCGGTGTGATTCTGCTTTCTTACTTTTGCACTTATCGGCAGATGCTCGATTCCGTTCAGCGAATCGAAACCAAAGTCATCATCTAATGTTTTCGCCGTACTCAAACGTTGTACTCGCACGATAGAAGAACCGGGTCAGCTCGCCTGATAGGCAACTGCCTGACCGAATACCGTGCGCCGGAAGCTGGTTGCAGAACCACCCGCCGTTTCTGCTGCTCCAAGCATGAGAAAGCCGCCGGGCGATAGAGTGCGCCGGATCTCGCTGAGGATGTTCGCCTTGGTCTCTGCGTCGAAATAAATGAGAACATTCCGACAGAGGATTACATCGAAGGGCCCATGCACCCGGAGGCTACTCCGGAGATCCAGGCGCTGAAAGCGAACCATTTTGCGGACATACTCCTTCACCTGCCAGTCCGCACCGGATCGATCGAAATAACGGTCAAGATACTCGGCTGGTAACCCACGATTCACCTCAAACTTCCCGTAGATGCCCAGTTCTGCCTTCTTCAGGATTTCGTCGGAAAGATCGCTCCCAAAGATGTCGACCTCGTGGCTGGTCAAACCCATATCCAGCAGCAGCATCGCCAGGCTGTAAGCCTCCTGGCCGGAAGAGGCAGCTGCAGACCAGAAAGCGAGTTTCTGCCCCCTGCGCTGCGTCAGCAGCTGAGGCACGATGTGGTGGCGCAAAGCTTCAAAGGGCGCCTTATCACGAAAAAAAAGCGTTTCGTTTGTCGTCATTGCTTCGATGACCTGGCGCGCCACGCCAGGCGCCCCGCCCCGGAGCCGACCGCACAAGGTTTCCAGGGAGGTCAGACGTTCTCGCTCAAGCACCGGGGCTAGGCGCGACTGCAGAAGGTAGCTCTTGTCCCTGTCGATAACAATGCCCGACTCCCGATGAATCCATTGTTGGAGGAAATGATAGCTCTCCGGTGAGATCGCTCTTGGCGTCTGAGCGTGGGCGACAGGGTGGGTGTGCTTTCCATCAGCAAAGGCCATAGCTAGCGTCCTATTCTTTTCATGATTGCAGTGGGGATTAAACTGAGGTCTAGAACTTCATCGGCAAAACCAGCTTGCGCGATAGCTCCGGGCATGCCCCAAACTACGCTGGACGCCTCGTCCTGCGCGACTATGTATGCACCGCCACGTTTCATTTCTTCGACGCCTCGTAATCCATCCTGACCCATGCCGGTGAGCACGGTCCCGATTGCGGCAGCGCCGAAGACCTGCCTTACTGACCGGAAGAGCACGTCGACTGACGGCCGGCAGGAGCACTCCTGGGGTCCTTGATCAAGCGTGACTTCTACCTGAGTCCCAGTGCGACGTACCCGCATGTGAAAGTCACCTGGCGCAATGATCGCTTTTCCCGGTTCGAGCAACATCCCCGCTGCCGCCTCGACTACATTGAAGCCGGTGAGAGCGCGCAGTCGGTCGGCCAGAAGCCTGGTAAAGACGGGCGGCATGTGCTGCACGATCACGATAGGAAGTGGAAAGGCTAATGGAAAGCCAGCCATAAATGAAGCAAGGGCAGTTGGTCCTCCCGTAGATACCCCTACCGCGAGTACCTGGCGCTCTCCGCGGCGGCTCGGGGGCGCAGGCAAACGTGGAGGAGTTGATGCAGTAGCCGGCGGAGCGGGCCTGCTTACGGAGGTAAGTGGCCTTTCAGCAGCTGGGCGAAAGAGCTGTTTGATTTTCGGAACCAATTCGGCCCGCAGCTTTGCCAGTGCAGATTCGAGCGAGACATTTTCTGCGGGCTTGCTCACGTAATCGCTGGCCCCCAGCATCAAGGCGTCCAGAGTGCTGGAGGCACCGTGGACCGTGAGCGTGCTTACCATGAGGATATGGATATCCGGGTAGCGGTCACGCAGAATTGGTAACATGGCCAAGCCACTCATTCCCGGCATATTGATGTCGAGCGTGAGCAGGTCCGGCTTGAGCAACGGTATCTTTTGCAGAGCGCTTTCTGCGGTCGAGGCGGTTCCAACGATTTCAAGTTCGTCGCTGCCGGTCAAAGCATGCGTGATCAAGCGGCGCACCACAACGGAATCGTCGACGATGAGAACGCGTATTCTTTGACCCGGAGGGAGTGCTCGCCTGGGGCGAGCGGTCTTCGTTGGGAAGGCCACGGCTGTCACCATCTCTCCTTTTTCGTACAGGCTGATGTCCAAAGACGATGCCTTGATTTGCGATCGCTCCGGACGCCCCGAGAAAGGCTTCCGGCTGCGCGCGCAGCGCCGTGTGGAATCCCTTAGCTGCTGCGCGTTGGAATCCCGCGCAGCAGCTAACGGGGGGAACGGAGTCAGAGCAGGACGGCTGCTTACAGCTTGAAGTGCGACACGAGCTCCTGAAGCTGATTTGCCATGCCGTGCAGAGTCTTTGCGGCGGTTTGCGTTCCGGCCGCTCCCGTTGTCGTACTTTGTGCCGCAACAGCCACGCCTGAGATGTTGGTGGCGATCTCGCTCACACCGCGGGATGCATCAGCTACGCTGCGTCCGATTTCGTTGGTCGTCGCAGTCTGCTCCTCGACGGCCGAAGCGATCGTGTTCGAAATGTCGTTCACCTGGTTGATGATCGAGCTGATCTCCTCAATGGCGTGCACTGCGCTTGACGTGTCGTTCTGTATCGCTTCGATCTTCTGGCCGATCTCCTCGGTGGCTTTCGCCGTCTCTTTCGCCAGTTCCTTCACTTCGTTGGCGACGACCGCGAATCCCTTGCCGGCTTCGCCTGCGCGAGCTGCTTCGATGGTGGCGTTGAGGGCAAGAAGATTGGTCTGCTGGGCGATTGAGGTGATGACCTTGACGACCTTGCCGATTTCCAGGCTCGACTGGCCAAGTTTACCGATAGTCTGATTGGTCGCGTTCGCCGCAGTGACCGCGTTGTGTGCGACACGAGCGCTTTCGTTGGCGCTCTTCGAGATCTCGCGGATCGAGACCTGCATCTCTTCACTGCCTGCGGCAACCACCGTGACGTTTTTTGATACGTCGTCGCTGGCGCGGGAAACGACGGAAGCCTGCGTGGCTGTCTCCTCCGCGTTGCTTGCCATCTGCTCGCTGATGATCGACAACTCCTCGGAGGAAGAACCGAGGTCCTTGGCGGCGCCGGCGATGGAGGTGAGGTTCTGGCGCAGGGTCGTAAAAAAGCTCTTGAGTGCTACCCCGAGCTGTCCAATTGCATCCGGGCCTGCCACCTCGACTGTTTGGGTAAGGTCACCATCGCGGGCTGCTTTGACAACTTCCAGGATTCTGGCCACCTTGTCCTCGAGCTCCGCTGTACGACGCCGCTCTTCATCCTGCAGCTTCGCGTGTTCCTGCCGCGCTTTGACCTGCTCCGTGACGTCGGAGGCAAACTTGACGACCTTGTAGGCTTTACCGTTGGCGTCGAAGATCGGATTGTAGGAACCCTGGATCCAGACTTCCCTGCCACCCTTGGCGACGCGCTTGTACTCACCCGACTGGTACTCACCGTTCTTTAGGGCCTCCCAGAAGGCACGGTACTCCTCGCCTGCTTTCGTGTCCTTGTCGACGAACATGCTGTGATGGCGGTCCTTGATCTCAGAAAGCGAGTAGCCCATGACCTTGAGAAAGTTGTCATTGGCGGAGAGGATGGTGCCGTCGAGATTGAACTCGATCACTGCCTGTGACTTGCTGATGGCCGTGAGTTGACTCTCGAAATTTGCATTGAGCCGCCTCTGTTCTGTTATATCTGAGGCAAACTTGATGACCTTGTAGGGCTTTCCTTCCGCGTCAAAGATCGGATTATAGGAGCCCTGAATCCAGACCTCTTTGTCACGCTTGCCGTAGCGCTTGTACATGCCGGTCTGGTACTCACCCCTGCCGAGCGACTCCCAGAACTCGCGATACTCTTCGGTGTTCTTAAACTCCTTATCGACAAACATGCTGTGATGGCGGTCCTTGACCTCGGCCAGCGTGTATCCCATAACGTTAAGGAAATTGTCGTTGGCTGTGATGATTGTTCCGTCACGCAGAAACTCGATGACAGCCTGTGATTTATTGATCGCCTTTACCTGGCTTTGGAAGTTGGCGTTGAGCCGCTTCTGCTCCGTCACGTCGGAGGCAAACTTAACGACTTTGTAGGCTTTACCGTTGGCGTCAAAGATCGGATTGTAGGAACCCTGGATCCAGACTTCCCTGCCACCCTTGGCGACGCGCTTGTACTCACCCGACTGGTACTCACCGTTCTTTAGGGCCTCCCAGAAGGCACGGTACTCCTCGCCTGCTTTCGTGTCCTTGTCGACGAACATGCTGTGATGGCGGTCCTTGATCTCAGAAAGCGAGTAGCCCATGACCTTGAGAAAGTTGTCATTGGCGGAGAGGATGGTGCCGTCGAGATTGAACTCGATCACTGCCTGTGACTTACTGATGGCCTTGAGCTGGCTCTCGAAATTGGCGTTGAGCCGCTTCTGTTCTGTTATATCTGAGGCGCACTTGACGACCCTGTAGGCCTGGCCCTTGCCGTCGAGCAGAGGAGTGTAGGAGCCCTGGATCCAGACCTCTCGGCCGCCCTTACCCAGGCGCCGGAACTCCGCAGTCTGGCTTTCTCCGCGCCTCAGCCGGTCCCAGAACATCTGGTACTCCCGGCTTTGCGCCTCGAACGGGTCCATGAACATGCTGTGGTGCTGACCCTTAACCTCTTCCAGCCGGTAGCCCATGGTGGCCAGAAAGTTGTCATTTGCCATTTCGATAATGCCGTCCAGGGTGAACTCAATGACCGCCTGGCTCTTGCTGATAGCGGCAAGCATTGCTTGCAGGTTCTGTTCAGAATGCTTGCTGTTCCCGTTGCGTGAAGACGCGGCCACCGTGGGCGGCATCGAGATTGCAGTGCGGTCAGCGGTAAATTTGCGAGTTGCAGTGGCCATGTTCTTCTCCATGAAATAGTTACCTGGGGCCTGCTTAGTGGCAGGCATTTTCCAGAAGTTGCTCCGTATCAAGGGCGAGCATGAGCTGACCCTTCAGCTTGTAGACGCCGGCGACCAGGTCCCGTTGACTCGCGGGGACGTTATCGGGCACAGAGGCAAATGAGTTCAGGGGCACTTCAAGCACATCGCCGATCTCGTCGACCAGCAGGCTTACGGCACCATCTTCAGCCTTGATGATAATGTTCATTGGCCGCCTGTCCGAGGCTATCGACGGGAGAGCCAGCATCCGGCGTGTATCGACGGCAGTGACGATCTGGCCTCGAAGATTTATCAATCCCCGTATGGCAGGAGGCGCGAGAGGGATCGGCGTCATTTCTTGATGACGGATAACTTCCTGCACGCGGATCGCCTCGATTCCAAAAAAGAGCTCCCCCACATGGAAGGTGGCAAACTGCCTTGTTTCTCCCGCATCCGTTCCTTGCAACTCTTTATTCCCCATGCCCGGCTCCGATCGCGTTGGTCCGCACTGGCTGGATGCTCAGCATTGTGCGGATCGTCTGCAGCAGCCTGGTTCTATCTTCCGCGTCTTCCCACCCATCGAACTGCAGGTCGCCATCCAGGTGTTGCCTGCTGGATACGGCTGCGTAATCCCTGGTAATCGCCAGTACGGGTATGTGCGCAAGAGTCGGGGTCGAACGCATGACGGCGAGCAGATCCGCCGCGCTCTGCGACCCTGGGCTGAGCGCTGTAATGACAAGATGAATCCGGGGAGAAGCGTGGAGGAACTCCACCGCGTCCTTGACGGAAGCGGCATCCGCAGCCCGATAACCGCACATCTCCAGGTAGGCGCGCAGCATCGTCCGCTCGATGGTGGACTCATCGACGATAAGCACTTTCTGCGACGTGTTCGCATCGACACTTCGACTCAACGATCCGTTTCCAGAAACTTCGCGCAGCAGCATGTGGAGGTCAATCATGTCGGTGATTGTGCCGCCGATAACCGCGGACCCGAGCAGGCCCACGTGCGTGCAGCTCTGTGTAAAGGTCACGGCTTCCTCAATGATGTCGACGATCTGGTCCACAACAATGCCTACTCGCCGGGTGCCCTCATCGAAAACGATGACCTGGATTGTGTCGCTGTCAGCGGCGGTGTTTCCGGCGATGGGATTGAGCAGCTCGCCAAGGTACAGCAGTGGGAGGATCTGTTCGCGGTAGTGCAGCACAGGCTGACCTGATGCGAGCTCGACGCTCCTGCGTGGGAACTGCTCCAGCCTGGATACGAGCGCGAGAGGAACAGCCAGCCGCTGAAAGGTTCCGGCACGGAAGATCAAGAAGGTCTGCTGCACTTCGTGTTGCGTGTCTGCCATGGAAGCTTCGTGTCGCTTCACGTCTCGGGCTTGCGAGACGATGCCTGCGAGCCGTGCCAAGCCCGGGACGTCGAGAATCAGGGCGACGCGACCGTCGCCCATGATGGTGGCGCCGAGGTAGGAGCTCAGCCCCTTGAGCCGCTTGCCGAGCGGCTTGACGACGATCTCCTGCGTATCGAAGATGCCGTCGACGACAAGCCCGAAGGGCCTGTCTTCAGCCTGAAGCACGACGATATTGACGGCATCGGATGAAGGGAACACGGCGTCATCCATGCCGAGGACGCTGTTCAGGTAAGTGAGCGGCAGCAGCTGACCGCGGCGCCGGTACACGGGCGTTCCATTCACATATTCGATCTGCTTGCGGTCCTCTTCCCGGTCGAGCCGAACCAGCTCAATCAGGTTCGCCTGAGGAATGACGAAGCGGTGCTCCTGGCTCGGCATGTCGCGACCGGCGGACAAACGGCTATGGGCCTTGATGATCAAGCCGGGAATGATTGCCAGTGTGAGCGGAATCTTGATCTTTACGGTCGAGCCTGCCGTACCGGGGCGATTGAAAATGTCCACGATGCCGCCGATCTTCTGGATGTTTGTCTTGACGACATCCATGCCGACGCCGCGACCGGAAATTTTAGTGATCTGCTCGGCAGTCGAGAACCCGGGCATGAAGACCAAGTGCACGGCTTCGCGCTCCGTCATCAGCGCAGCCTGGTCGCCGCGGATGAGCCCTTTCTGGATAGCTCGCGCTTTCAGCTTTTCCGGGTCCAGCCCGCCGCCGTCATCCGAGATTTCTATATTGACGTGGCCGCCCTCATGAAAAGCGCGGAGCAGGACCAGACCCTCGGCAGGCTTGCCTTTGGCCAGGCGCATCTCGGGCATTTCGACCCCGTGATCGCAGGAGTTCCTCACGATGTGAGTCAGAGGATCCTTGATGGCCTCAATGATCGTTTTATCGAGCTCTGTTTCTGCGCCTTCCATCTCGATATTGATTTTCTTGCCGCATTCAGCAGCGAGATCGCGGATGACGCGCGGCAGCTTGTTCCATACGACACCGATTGGCTGCATGCGGGTTTTGAGAACGCCTTCCTGCAGCTCGCTGGTGATCACGTTCAGGCGCTGCACGGTGCGGATCAGCACCCCATCCTGCCCGGATGTGCCCTGAAGCAGCTGGTTGCGCGCGAGCACAAGTTCTCCGACCAGATTCATGAGCTTGTCGAGTAAGCCGACGTCCACGCGAATGGTCGAATCGAGCACGACCGAGTTCTTCTGGGAGGCCGGCTCCTCGCTCGCCGCATTCTCCAGCGCGGCCCTGGTGGCCGACTCCTTCGCGTTGAAAGGAGCTTCTATCGCCGGCAGATTCGCGCCTGGATCAGCGTGCCCAGGGGTGGATGGCTGGGATGTAGACACGTCCCTGGCGCTTACGCCTGCAACATTCGGTTCCGGAATTTCTGGAGCGCTTCCAAACTCAGCTTCCGGCGCGGTGTTCGCATACTGGAACGCATCTGTGAGCCGCTTGCGAAGATCGTGATATTCGTTTCGCCCTTCGCGGCCCTCGCTCTCGATCTCGGATAGGAGCGCCTTAATTGCGTCGACAGTTTGCAGAATGAGCGAAGTGAGCTCCGGCGTCAGCTCTCGCTGATTGCTTCGTACCTGGTCGAGGATGTTCTCGGCGATATGGGTAACGCCGCCGAGAATGGTGAACCCGAAAAACCCGCACGTTCCCTTGATTGTATGAAATGTGCGAAAAACACTCGCGATGAGCTCTGCGTCCTTTGGACGTTGTTCAAGCTGTACGACTTCCCGGTCGAGGTTGGCTAGGTTCTCATTACACTCGATCAGGAACTCCCGTACTTCCTCGTCCAAATCCACGCCTGCCCCCTAAACCCTTCCGGTTGTCCTGATGAACTGGTCCTTGATTACCGGTCTCCAAAGATGCGGAGAGGCACCGAAGCCCGTAACGTCGCAGCATGGAATCAGCTAAAATTCCACATTGGTAAACGCGTACTTTCACCTATCGGCCCAGCGTTGACTCCTCTACAGATGCCAAGAGTAATGTCTCTTGTGAAGGCGTAGACCATGATCAGGAGACAGCATGCAGATCCTCGGCAGAGAAGCCGCATTGCAACATGTAGGGACGTGGTCTTGTGACGACCTTACTCCATGGTGCGGTAAGAGCTGCTCCCCTTTCTCGGCGCGAAGGGTACGAACGTCATCGCTATGGCTGCGCCAAGAAAAGGCCTCATGGAACGTTGGCGCTTGTGGCGAACGCAGGCCGTCTCGCGTAAACTGCTCTGCCCGCGCATCCTCAGCATGGTGCGAGAATCAGGCGGTAGAAACCCGGCCTATCCCTACTGTTCAATCATGTCGAAACGGGACAAATCCACTTCGAGCAAACCGGACCGTTCTCCGCGCCTATGGACCTCTACAAACCTGCCGTTCCACACGATTTCGCGCGTTGTGTAGGAAGTCCGCGCGTACACCATCTGGGAAGAAGTCTGGTCAATCCCAGTTACCTGCAGGATGATCTCACCTTCGAGAGCTTTCAGCGCTTGCTCATCCATTCCGTAGAACGGACTTTTGTCATCGACGGGATGGACCAAGGTCCAGGCAAGCGGCAGGAAAGCTACCTCATCGCGCTCCAGCGCGAGCGGCCTGAAACGTCGGGATGGGCTGCCCGGTTCAAAGAAAGCAGCGATTGCCGAGGCCTCAACCTGAATCACCTCGGTAGAGGAGGTGTTCGTCAGGCGCATGGTGAGCTTGGGAGTCTCACCGACGGTCAAGGCTCCCCGCTCACTGAAGCGTATCCGCGTAGCGGGCCTGGCGAAGCGCGAAAATACGATGCCGGTGATCAGCGATAGTCCGAACAAGCCTACGAAGGACTCACATGCGACAGCAAGGTTCGCATCGAGTCCGACTGGTACTACGTTGCCGTACCCGATCGTCGAGAGTGTATGTACGCTGAAAAACAATGCACGTTCAAACGGACTTAGCTGCGGGTCCGGACCGCTCACAACTAAGGTATTCGAGCCGCATAACATATACACTGCTGCGAAGACCACGTTGATCAGGAGAAAGAGGGCAAGAACCACGCAGAAGACACGCGGCAGAGACATTTGCAGCAGATTGTTGTAGCTGAACACATCGTGCGGCCCTCGACGGTTCCGCAACACATTGAAACTGCCGTCCCGATTCACGATTCTCGCCTGCCGCTGTGAGGAAAGCCGTTGGTCAATGCCAAGGTCCTGTCCTGACCGCGCCCAATCTTTACCGTCCTTTTTGCCGCTCATCCTCATCTCGCCAGCGCTCTACTCAATGGTCCGAATTTGCTCATATTTGTAGCTTAGAACTAAGTTACGAGGCTCCCTTCCTCCTGGGGCTTCGAGCGGCTTTTGCACCCGTGAGCCGCGGCCGGGAAGGCTGATGCGCACGCAGAAAGGATTCAACCCCGCTGCTCACCCAAGCCGTAATTTGTTCCTCTGTTTTTAAGGGCAACTCAATGCGCAAGGTAAACCGAACAAGGAGAACCCATAGCAGTGAGCCCAGGAACTGGTCCGCTGCCATGGTGGTGTCATCGATCGTAAGAGATTTTTGCCTGACCAGCACGTCTAAACGCTGCTTCAAATCCACGCGGACACTGGCCTGTGCTTGTAGCCAAAACTCCAGAGCCAGGCCAGGAAACTGCTTAGCTTCGGCGACCATTAAGCGGTACAGGTCTTGTCTTGGCTTACTCAGTATCTCGCGCACAAAACGTGTTCCAAAGTCCTGCAGAACATCTCCGGGAGAAGACTCAGAACTCGAAAAGGAAGAGATAGGGTCTCCTGCCGTAAGAGCGCCTAAGTACCTTCGCATGAGCCCTTCAAAGAGTTCCTCCTTGCTCGGGAAAAGAGCGTACAGTGTCTGCTTGGACGCACCTGCACGCTTCGCAATTGCAGCAGTACTCGCCTTTGCGAAACCACATTCAAGGAAGAGATCCGTTGCTGCATCTAGAACAGCTTCACGGCGGGCGGCGACTTCCTCGGCCGGCGGGCGTCCCGCACTACGTTTCTTGATGGAGGCCTCCTGATAGCACGCCTCCAGTTTACAAGCTTCCTATGTGTGCGCCTGATCAGGAGCGCAAAGCTGCGCCTCGGCGATCGGGAGGCGGTCCACAGCAGTGGCTCATCGGAATAGACCTCGGTGGCTCTCGCCACGCTCATGGTTCGCGGCTGCCCACCTTTCCAGCGGAAGTATTGCCCGGAGCGAATGAGACCTGCCTGCATAAGGAGTCTCCCTTTGACGCTATTTTGATGACGCTTAGCCGGGCAAAAAGACGGATGTCGCCCCGGCATCAACTCCCTTGACAGAATAGTACTGTACCGTACAGTCTGATTACAGATAAACATGATCTTACCCCGATGAACACCAGGAGTCGCTAGCGTCGATGGTGGTCAGGCCTGCGAGCACGATCGAGATGGAACTTGCCGGGAAGGAGAACTCAGATGGGATCAGGATCCCGACCCTCAATCCATCCCGGGTTCTGCGTAGCCGTAGTGCACGAGGTAGCCAGGTGAATGCGGCAGAGACCCCGGTGTTCTATCCGGACTGCATGCGCTCCATCCCAGGTGCCAGGGCCCTCGCCTGCGTTCTTTTCCTTGTTGCTGCCTTACCTGCCGGCGGCCAGGATCTGCGCCAGGCTGCACCGGTCAACCCGCCTCCCCCGAGTGTGGAGCAGATGGTTGCGGATGCGAATGCCGCCGGCCGGGAAAACCTGGTCGCGAAGGCGGACGCAGAAGCACACAGCCTCGATATCACGCTTCGCGATGCAGTAACACTGGCGCTCAAACAAACCCCCGCGGTGTTGGTGGCAAAGCTCGAAACGGAAGAAAGGCGCAAGGAAGCCAGGCTCGCGTTGGCGCCCTTGTTACCCCAGGCTTCAAGCGAAAGTACGGCCTATGTCAATCGGTACAACCTCCAGGAGTTCCTCGGGTCGTTTCAAGCCAAATTCGTCGGGAACAACAATCCGCTGACAATCGGTCCCTACCAGGTAGTCCAGCCGGGTGGCCGCTTCTCGCAACAGATCCTTAATTTAAGCGATATCCGGCGTTACCAGGCCAGTCGCGAAGCTGTTCGCACCTCTCTGGCCCAGGACACAACCACGCGGGAACAGATCGTGGCTGCCGTCGTTGAACAATACCAGTCTGTCCTTCGTGCGATCGCGACAGAAACAGCCGCGGTCTCCCGGCGAGACCTGGCGGCTCGACTGGTGGAGCAGGCGCAGCAGCAGTTAAAGAGCGGAACAGGCACCGGTATTGACCTTTTGCGCGCGCGCGTCGAGTTGGCCAACGAGCAGCAGGGCGTCACCGACGCCCAATCCGCCCGTCGGGACGCGACCTATCAACTCACCGACCTGCTGGATCTGCCCGATGGAGAGGAGGCGCATCCGACCGATGCGCTGGCCTTCAGCGATCTTCCCGAATACGACCGGGATGCGGAGTTGGAGCGGGCACTGTCAACGCGGCCGGAGTTGACGACGCTGCGCTCGCAGCAGCGAGCGCAGCACCTGCAAACGCAAGCGGCACGGGAACAGCGCTGGCCTGTGCTTGGATTCGCGGGCTCGTACTTCGAGCAAGGACGCACGTTCGACTCTCTTATCCCTGCTTACAACTACACCGGCACGATCAGTATTCCGGTATTCGAAGGCGGTCGCATCAGCGCCGAAACAGAGCGCTCCAAGCTGGAGGAGCAGCGGATTGCCCTGGATCTGGAGCGCACCGAGAACGACGTACGCGAGCAGGTAAAGGCGGCACTCTCGGACCTCGAAGCGGCAAGAGCCGCGGTCCAGGTCTCAGAGCTGGGCCTGGAATTGGCGCAACAACAGGTCGCCCAGGCAAGCCGGCGGTTCGCAGCCGGAGTCGCAACGGGGGTCGAGATCACGACCGCGCAGGATGAGCTGGCCAGGGCGAGCGACAACCACATTAACGCACTCTTTCAGTTCAATCGAGCGCGTGCGGAGCTCGCGAGCGCGACCGGGGATGCGGAAAACGTCTATGCGCGATAAGGAGGACTAGCTTGGCAGCCGGAAATGAAGCAGACACCCACCGCACGGCGGACGGGCTCCCCACGCAGCCGGTTCTGCCGCCTGCCGACGCGCAACCCCAGCGCTCCCGCCGCGTAGCTTACGTAGCGGTCGCGCTCATCCTCGTGGCTACGATCGCGTTCATCCTGTACCTGTTGCCCGGCGTCAGCACGAATGACGCTCAGGTGGATGCTCACATTCCGGCCATTGCGCCGCGCGTGCCAGGCTATGTCACTCAGGTTCACGTCAACGACAATCAGTTCGTGAGGGCAGGACAACCGCTCGTCGAGCTCGACCCCAAGGACTACCAGGAGACAGTCGATCAGGCGCGCGCGGCTTACGCGGTCGCCAAGGCGGAAGCCGAGGAAGCCCGCATTAACATCAGCCTGACCCGGCAAACAACAGCGCTCACAACGCAAAGCTCAACCGCGCAGCGAGAAGCCTCCGAAGCAGAACTGGCCAGAACGCAAACAGCCTACCTCCAGGCCACCACCGCCACGCTTGACCAGGTGCGTGCAAACCTGGCCGCCAGGCAATCTGTGAACACCCGCGCCCAGTCCGATCTCAAGCGTTATCAGGCCCTGCTCTCCACCCAGGACGTCTCCCAGCTCCAGTTCGACAGCGTAGCGGCGGAGGCGCGCGTCGCGCAGGCAGACGTCGACAGCGCGCAGCAGCAGGTGCTCGGAGCCGAGCAGGCCACCCGGATCGCTCAGTCGCAAGCTCAGGATGCAGGCGCGGAGCTCAAGCGCTCGCAGGCAAGCCTGCGACAAAGTATCGCCGAGCAGCAACAGGTGCCCATCAGGATCGCCGCATACGACTCGGCTATCGCTGCCGAACAGCGATCCAAGTCAAACCTTGATGAGGCACTGCTGCAACTCAGCTATACGCACGTCGTCGCTCCCATTGACGGTCAGGTCACCCAGCGGTCGGTCGAGGTCGGTCAGTATGTCGTCCCCGGCCAGCAGTTGATGACGGTTGTTCCACTCGCGCATGTGTACATCACGGCTAACTTTAAAGAAACGCAGCTCGCCCATGTGCGCCGGGGCCAACGGGTCAAAATCCACGCCGACGAGTACAAGGGCTATACCTTCTGGGGTACCGTCGATTCTATCGCCGCGTCGACCGGATCGGTGCAGGCACTCCTTCCGCCGCAAAATGCAACCGGCAACTTCGTCAAAGTCGTGCAGCGCATTCCGGTCAAAATCCTTGTCGACCGGCCCAGGGACGGCGATCCGGTTCTGCGGCCAGGGATGAACGTCGAGGTGACCGTCGATGTCCGCTGAGCCCCAGCCTCCATCGAGCGCGGGCCTGCTGGAATTGGCCACCGCCGAGGGAGCAGGTGCCTACCAGGGAGCGGAGACACCCTCCATCAGCCCTGAACTGATCGCGTCCATCAAGCGCTTTCAGGCCGCGCTGGCGGTCGTGCTCTCCCGGCTCACAGCCTTTGACCGTCTCGCGATTGTGGTTGCCGTGGGGCTGGCAACCAGCATGGAAGTGGGGGTTACCACCTCGGTCAACGTGATCCTTCCCGACATGCAAGGCAACGTTGGCGCAAGCGCGGATGAAATGAGCTGGGTCATCACGGTGTACAGTGCTGCGTTTCTTTCGGCGCTGCCGCTCAATACCACCCTCGCCCGCATCATGGGCCATCGCAACCACTTGCTGCTTTCGCTCGCGCTCTACACGCTGGGTGCTGTCGGCTGCTGTCTGAGTCACGATCTCACTGCGCTTCTGACCGCGCGCGCCTTCATGGGCTTTGGAGGCGGAGGGTTCCTGGTACGCAGCCAGGCAACGGTGTACCGCCTGTTTCAGGGCAAACAGCGCGGCAGGAGCATGCTGATCTTCGGCACGGTGCTCTGCCTGTCAAAGGCAGCGCTCCCCTATCTCTTCGGAGAGATCGCGGAACACTCCACCTGGAATTACGCTTTTCTGGTCCCGGTGCCGATGGCGCTGGTGGCCGCGACCCTGCTTTTTCTCTTTGTTCCCCGGCGCCTTGAGCTGTTCCAGGACCATGCGAAGCCGGACCTTGCCGCCGTCCTCTTTCTTGTTTGTGGGATCACGGCTTTTCAGATTTTCATCAGCCGCGGAGAACAGGACGGCTGGTTAGCCTCGACTCACCTCTGTGTCGCCGCTGCCATTGCGCTGGTAGCGCTGGCCGGCTTCGTCGCGCGCGACCTGCGGCGTAACAACCCCAACCCGCTGCTGCACCTGCGCCTGCTCGCCTCCCAGCACGCATTCTCAAGCAGCCTCGGCATCGCCTTCATCCTTGGCTCGGTGCTAGGCAGCGGACTGTATCTTCTACCGCAGTATTTGCGCAACATCGAGGGCTATAGCTCAGGGCAAACGGGGTTGTTCTTTGCGGTGGATGGCCTGGCAACACTGGTCGGCACTTTCCTGGCCGGGCTGCTCCTGCCAAAGTTGAACATCCGCATCGTGCTCCTCATTGCTTTTTCTCTGTTCCTCGTAGGCAACACGGGGTTTGTCTCGATACTCACTGCGGAAACTCCTGCCTGGATCATCGGTTCCCTGCTGCTGCTCCACGGCGCGTCAGTCGGCATTCTCCTGGTGAGCGTCGGATCCTTTGTCATGGGCGGCGTTGATCTTCGACTTATCTCCTTCGGCGCGTCCATTTACATCTTTTTCCGGCAGGTCGGGAACACCATCGGGGTCACCGCAACGGTCATCCTAATCGACCTCCGGGAATCCCTTCACTCCGGCCGCCTGCTCGACACGGCCAACCGCGCAAGTCCGCTGCTGCGGAGCTTTACCCAAGAACTGATCACTCGATCTCACCGCCTTGGTTTCGGCGCGGTTCGAACCGCCGGAGTCGCCGATCAGACCTTCGGAAACCTGGTCTCGATCCAGTCGCGGCTTCTCTCCTATATCGATGTTTTCTGGTCCCTACAGATATTGGCGATCTTAGGCGCCCTGCTCTTGATTCCCGGAAGTGGACTGATCCGAAGCCTTCCCAAGCCTGCTTCCCAACGCTGAGTCGAACACACTTGCCGAAGCGGTCGAAGCTGGCTGACTTGTAGATGACTCCGAAATTGAAGGCTCCTATGCGCGGAGTCATGCACCTGCTGTTTGAGTGTGGAGGCAGCTGGATATTCTTTAACGACCGTCGAAAACCAATGCAGATGGTCCCGGTGAAGAACAGCCCGAACGCCGTCAGCGCCCAACCATTTCGACTGTGACGGAGAATCAAGCCATCCTTACTACGTGAAGGTACCGTATCGAACGATGGTACTCGTTGCCCAATGCATCGGTCTTGGCGTGAGCGAGATCGCGGCACTCCAGCAGGAACTCATGCGTCACTTGTCGATTCAGACGACCATGAACGTCTACGGACAGGCTAAGGCGCCTTCGAAGCGGGAAGCGAATGAAAGGATTGGAGATGGTGCTCAAGCCGGTGAAGGCGAGCGCCTGAAACCTTGAATTTTGCGAATGGGAGTCTGCGGGAGTGAATTTGATGGAGCAGCCACTCAAAATCGATTTGCAAGTTGTTGATTTAATTAATTGCGGGGCCTGCAATGCACCGAATTTGCTGTCCTTGCCGTTCCGTCTAGAACTGATTCGCCCTGCTGCTTAAACATTTCTTGCGGACTGCTTAAGGAATCGAACCGAGAACCTCTTCTATGCCATAACAGGCCTTTTGCTAACCGCTTGTATTTACAAGGCTAGGATCGCGCCATAAGCCCTGTAAGCGCCGGTAGAACCGGGTTATTGTTCCCAGGTTCGTCTTCCTGTTCCCACGCCTCAAATCCGAACCTTTTGGAGTCGGATCATCGGTTTCGTACACTGAATTTCTAACGAATGCAACATCCTACTGTTTTAAAGAGCACTAAACCGAATGACCAAATTATTAGCTTGGAAGCTAAAAACCGTCAGCCATCTCAAACCGTCAACCTCAGATGGCCCTATCAAATCGAGCAGTACAACCTCGTAAGTATGATATTAGAGTGCGGACACAACAGTGAAGCTAGTAGAGCCAATAATATAATTGTAAGTAGCAGTGATCGTTCCGACACCTAATCCGAGTGGCGAGAAAACTCCTGCAGAGGAGATGGTCCCCAGCGAGAGACCGGAAGTAATCGACCAGTGCGCGCCGGTGAGCGCCTGCGTGCTGCCGTCGCTGAAGTGGCCGGTGGCAGTGTAAGCGACTGACGCTCCGGCAACGTTGACAATCGTGTCATTTGCAGGCGATATGGTGATGCTCTCAAGGACAGCGGCGGTGACGGAGATAGCCGCCGAGCCAGTAATCCCGTTTATCGTGGCGCGAGCGATGAGAGTCCCAGTAGTTAAGCCGGTTGCGAGCCCCGAAGCACTCACTACGCCGGTCGACGGATTAGCAGAGGACCAGGTTACCGAGCTAGTCAGGGTCTGCGTCGTGCCGTTGGAGTAGGTGCCGATTGCAACCAGCTGAAGGGATAGTCCAAGCGCGAAACTCGAGCTACCACCGTTACCTTGGATGCTGATCGACTCTAGGACCGCCCCGCCTACAGTCACTAGGGTCTGCTGGCTTACTCCATTCAGCGATGCAGTCACCTCGGCCGAACCAGTCGCCGCCGTACTCACCAAGCCTGTACTGCTCACTGGAGCCACCGAGGTGTTTGAAGAAGTCCAATGAACTTGAGACGTGATGTTAGCGGTGGATCCATCACTGTAAGTACCAGTGGCGCTGAGTTGTTGACTCAACCCGAGAGCAAGTGCCGGCGCAGCAGGAGAGATCGAGATGGATGTAAGCACTGCAGCGGTGACGCTTACGGTCGCGGAAGAGGATGATACGGCCCCCAAAGTAGCCTCAACTGTGGTGCTGCCTTCGCCGGTTCCGGTAATGAGACCGGACGTGCTCACGTCCGCGATCGCAGAGTCGGCAGAGAACCACTGCACGGATGCACTCAGGTTCTCTGTCGACCCGTCACTATAAGTACCAGTCGCCGTGAGCTGCGCGGTTGCCCCAAGAGCAAGCGAAGAGGCGGAGGGCGTTATCGCGATGCTGACCAATGTTGCGGGTTGTACGTTCAACTGGGCAGATCCTGAAATTGAGCCCACGCTCGCGCTGACTGTGGTCGAGCCAGAGACGCCGGTAGTGACAAGCCCCTGAGTGCCGGAAGCATTGCTGACGAGGGCTACTGAGGGCGTCCCGACGCTCCAGTTAGCCGAGCTAGTGACACTCTGCTGGGTGCCATCGCTGAGGGTGGCTGTAGCGCTAAACTGCTCGCTCTGCCCTGCGGCCAGGGTGCTGGTTGCCGGGCCGACTGTGACGGCCACCACCGTCGCTGGCGTAATGGTGATGGAGGACGTGCCACTCACACCATTGTCCATAGCGGTCACAGTGACAGCGCCAACCGCAACCGATGTCAGATCGCCGGTTATGCTGACAGCTGCGAGGTGTGGGTTGGAGCTGGACCAGGTGACAACGTTTGTGAGCACGCTGGTGCTGCCATCGCTGAAGCTGCCTGTGGCAACCATTTGCTGGGCAGTACCCGCGGCTAGACTTACTTGTGCGGGGGTGACAGCGATAGAGGTGAGCACTGCGTTGGTGACGGTGACCGTAATGGAGGTGCTGGCCGAGCCCACGACTGCCGACAGGCTCGCGGTACCAGCCGCGATAGCTTGGAGCTGCCCTGCCGCATTTACTTTGAAGATGCTCGTGTTTGAGCTTGTGTAGACGGCGCTACTGGTCACGTTTTGCGAGCTGCCGTCGGTGAATGTCGCTGAAGCGATAAGCTGCGCGCTATCTCCGGCGGGGAATGAGACGGTATTTGGAGTAAGACTGATGCTGACCGCGGTTGCCTGAGTAACCGTCAGAGCCGCTGTGGCTGACACTGCGCCCGAATGTGCTCCGATCGTAGAGATACCGACACCCAGTGAGCTGGCCAGCCCCGCGTTGTTGACCGTCGCCACCGAGCCAGTACTCGAGGACCAGGTAACGGCTGTGGTGAGGTCCTGCGTAGAGCCATCGGAGAGCGTACCGATTGCGTGGAACTGCTGGCCTGTGCCGCTCGCGACGCTTGCGACCGTGGGAGAAATTGCGAGCGAAACCAGTGTCGCTGGGCTCACGGTGAGCGTGACCAGTGTCGAGGTGCTGCCGAGGGAGGCCCAAATCTGTGCGTTGCCACTGCTGATACCGCTGACCAGTCCTATGCTGGAGACTGTCGCAATGACTGTCGCGGATGATTGCCATTGCACGCTTGTGGTCAGGTTCTGCGTGGAGCCATCGGAATAGGTGCCAATAGCTTGCAGTTGCTGCGTGGTGCCCTTTGCGATGGAAGGAGCGCTCGGCGTGAGAGTCAGGCTAATGAGTACGGGCGCGATCACCATGCCGCTGACCGTAGCCTGCGTGCTGCCGGTGCTTGCCGCCACTGTGTAGGCGCCCGCTAAAGCTGCAGATAGAAGGCCGCTGCTGCTGATCGTCGCAGCGCCGCTTGGCTGAACACTCCAGGTCACCTGGTTTGCGAGCGTTTGCTGGCTCCCGTCAGAGTACGTTGCGGTCGCCGTATACTGCTGTGTTGTACCCGCAGGCACTTGCACGTTTGCCGGGGTGACGGCGACCGAAACAATATCTGCTGCGCTGACGACGAAGCTGGCTGAACCAGTCAGGCTGCCAATCTGCGCCTGAATCGTGGCAGCGCCGGCGCTCGCCCCCGTCGCCAGGCCGCTCGCGTTTACCGAGGCCGCTGCGCTGCTCGAAGACCAGGTTGCGGTGAGCGTGACGTTCTGGCTCGAACCGTCAGAGTAAGTGCCGATCGCCTGCAGCTGTTGGGTAGATCCGGCTGCAAGCGTGGTCAAGGCTGGAGTGACCGTGATCGACACCATGGTAGCAGGCGTGACCGTTAGAGCGATGCTGTTGCTGAGCATCCCCAAATAGCTGGCGGTGATCTGCGTGGAGCCTGTGGTGAGCCCAAGCACGGACCCGGTAGCGTTGACGCTTGCGATCTCCGCGCTTGTGTAAGTCCAGCTCGCACCTGCCGTCACATTCTGCGTGCTGCCGTCCGAGAAGCTGGCGGTCGCCTGCAGCGGCATGGCGCTGCCTTTGGCAATCGTCAGAGAAGCAGGCGTAAGGGTAAGCGAGACGAGCGTCGCCGGTGTGACATTCAGGGTTGTTGGGGTGGCTGACTGACCCGCGTAGCTCGCGCTGATCTGCGAGGCGCCGGTGGCGAGCCCAGTAGCCTGGCCCGCATTGATGGTCGCTACCGATGGGTCTGAAGAGCTCCATATTACAGACGAGCTCAGATTCTGCATAGTGCCATCTGAGTACGTGCCAATGGCGGTAAACTGCTGGCTCGTTCCAGCAGCGATCGATGGGGTCGCCGGTGTGATAGAGATCGAGACGAGCGTCGCCGCCGTGACATTGAGCGAGGCGGCTGTTCCGTTCTGCCCCTGATAGCTCGCGGATATAGAGGTCATGCCAACGCCTGCGCCCATAGCGGCGCCACTCGCGCTGATGGTCGCGACGCTCGGCGAGGACGAGTTCCAAGTCACAACGTTGGTCAGGTCTTGCATTGATCCGTCGCTGTATGTACCGGTGACAGTGAATTGCTGGGAGGTGCCTTTTGCAATTGAGACTACTGCGGGCGCAATTGTGAGGGCGTTAAGGGAAGCCGCTGTTACAGCAAGCGAGGCCGCGCTTGCAGACTGGCCCTGGTAGCTAGCCGTAATCTGTACTGAGCCAATGGCTACACCGGTTGCAAGGCCTGTATTGATGATTGCCGCAACCGACGGTGAGGAGGACTGCCACGTGACAAGGCTTGTAAGGTCTTGGGCCGAGTTGTCGCTGAAGGTGCCAATCGCCGTAAACTGCTGGGAAGTGCCTTGAGCGATGCTCGCGGATCCGGGCGTGATGCTGACAGAACTAAGTGTCGCTGCCGTGACAGCAAGGGTGGATGCACTAGAGTTCTGCCCCTGGTAGGAGGCCGTGATCTGCGCTGTGCCGACGCCGACGCCGACCGCAACCCCGGAGCTGCTGATTGTAGCTATGGTTGCGTCCGAAGACTGCCAGCTCACCGCATTCGTAAGATCTTCTGTGGAGTTATCGCTGAAGAGTCCCGTCGCGGTGAACTGCTGCGTCGTGCCCTTTGCCAGGCTCGCGCTTGTCGGAGTAATGCTGATGGAGCTAAGCGTAGCCGGGGTGACGGTAAAGCTGCCGCCGTTTGCCGTTTGGCCCTGGTAGGTAGCGCCTATCTGTGTAGAGCCGGGGCCAACAGCAGCCGCCAGCCCGCTCGCGCTAACTGTGGCCACGGCGGGGTTCGCTGAAACCCAAATGACCGTACCGGTAAGATCCTGCGTCGAGCCATCGGAGTAGGTGCCGGTAGCACGCAGTTGTTGTGTCGTGCCGTTGGCAATGCTCGCGCTCGTAGGGCTAAGCGCGAGAGAAACGAGCGTAGCGGGGGAAACCTGGACGGCGGTTGTGGACGCGCTCTGGCCGCCGAAGGAAGCCGTGACAGTGGCTGAGCCGAGCGATGCCGACGTGGCCAGACCACTTGAGTTGATGTTGATTACAGCTGTGTCCGAAGACTGCCATGCAACCTGGCTGCTCAAATCCTGGGTGGATCCATCAGAGTAGCTCCCGCTAGCGGAGAACTGCTGTGTCGTCCCAAGCGCTATGCTGGCGCTCGCAGGCGAGATGGAGATGCCGACCAGCGATGCGGGATCAACCAAGAGGTTTCCAGATGCCGTTTGTGCACCCAGACTCGCGCTCAGCGTCGTAGACCCCGTGCCACTGGTGATGACTAGGCCAGCCTGATTGATGTTCGCAACAGATGGGGAGGATGAGCTCCACAGCACGCTGCTGCTTATATCCTGGGTGCTGCCGTTCGAGTATGTGCCAATCGCGTGAAACTGTTGACTCGTCCCAAGCGCTGCTGAAGCGCTGGTCGGAGATATAGCCAACCCCACCAAAACTGCTGGCGTGACAGAAAGAGACGCGGTACTGGTCAGGCTGCCGTAGCTTGCCTCCAGTGTCGCCGCGCCTGTCCCAGCACCGCTTGCCAGGCCTGTGTTGCTAATGCTCGCAATGGAGACAGCGGAAGAGCTCCAGGTTACCTGACTGCTGAGATCCTGCGTAGTGCCGTCTGAGAAGATACCGATTGCGTGATAGTTCTGCGTGGTACCTAGCGCTATACTGGCGCTCGTCGGCGTGACTGCAATCGAAACAACGATTGCGCCTGTCACGGTCAGATTGCTCGAACCGGAGACGCTGCCACTCTGCGCTTGCACAGTGGTGGATCCCTGCCCTACCCCGCTTGCGAGCCCAGATGTGCTCACCGTGGCCGCACCGGTGTTCGAAGAAGACCATGTGACCGAGGAGGTCAGATCCTGCGTAGAACCATCGCTGAACGTTCCCGTAGCACTGAGTTGTTGCGTACCTCCTTCGTGAATCGTAGAACTGGTTGGCGTCACACTGATGCTCTCCAGCATCGGCGCGGTAACGCTTAGCATTGCCGCGGGTGCAACCTGGCCTTGATAGGCAGCCAAGATCGAGGTGAGGCCAACCCCGACACTCGTGCCAAGCCCCAAACCGTTGATCGTCGAGACAGAAGGACTGGACGAGGACCAGGTCACTGCGGAAGAGATATCCTGCGTCGAGCCGTCGCTGTAAGTGCCGGTGGCAGCGAATTGCTGCGTTGTGCCCTTGGTGATACTTGCGGACGTAGGACTTATGCTGATAGAGCTCAGAGTTGCAGCAGTTACAGAGAGTGCTACGGCCGGTGCGAATTGGCCTTGGTAGGAAGCTGTCACCTGCAAAGTACCAACACCCACCCCGGTCGCAACGCCGGTGTCGCTGATAGTGGCCAGTGTCGAGTCAGAAGGCGACCAGCTTACCTGCGAGGTCAGATCCTCGAGCGAACTGTCAGAGAATGTGCCGGTCGCGGTGAACTGCTGGGTCGTGCCCTTAGCGACACTCGCGTTGCCAGGCGCAATGCTGAGCGAGACCAGCGTTGCCGCCGTGACAGACAATTGAGCGGCTGTGGCGTTCTGTCCCTGATAGGATGCGGCTATCTGGGCTGTTCCGATGCCAGCGCCTGTCGCAGTGCCTGCTCCGTTGATTGTGACCACTGTCGGATCGGACGAGACCCAAGTCGTCTGGCTGCTCACGTCTTGCGTCGAGCCGTCGGAGAAGTTCCCTATCGCGGTGAACTGCTGTGTAGTGCCGGCGGCAATGCTCGCGCCTGCCGGCGTGATGCTCAAAGAGGTGAGGGTCGCCGCCGTGACAACGAACGAGTTGGTGCTTGTCGCCTGCCCCTGATAGTTCGCTGAGATCTGCGTTGCTCCGATGCCAACGCCGGAAGCGAGTCCCCCAGCGCTGATCGTTGCGACCGTAGGGTCACCGGAGGTCAAGACCACAAGATTGGTGAGGTCCTGGGTCGAAGTATCAGAGAAGGTGCCAGTCACCTGGAACTGCTGCGTCGTACCCTTGGCGATACTTGCGCTTGTAGGGCTAAGTGCAAGCGAGACCAACGTTGCCGGCGTCACCTGAAAAGCCGCGGTTGAAGCACTCTGCCCGCCAAAACTGGCGGTGAGCTGCGCGGCGCCCGGAGCGACCGAAGCAGCAAGCCCCCCGGCGTTGATCGTCACAATTGACGCGTTAGAGGATTGCCAGGACGCCTGTCCTGTCAGATCCTGCGTGGAACCATCTGAGTAGGTACCGATGGAGTGAAACTGCTCTGTCGTGCCGAGCGCAATGCTCGCGCTGGCCGGGGTAATAGAGAGGGCAACGAGTATCGCAGGGGTTACTGTCAGCGTGCCGGTGGCGTTGTGCCCGCTGAT
The DNA here is from genome assembly GCA_964245565.1 of uncultured Acidobacteriaceae bacterium. Lineage (GTDB taxonomy): Bacteria > Acidobacteriota > Terriglobia > Terriglobales > Acidobacteriaceae > EB88. The sequence goes on from CAXTMY010000015.1 coordinate 51,618, forward strand.
GCTGATGCTAACGCTAATGGTATCTGTGCCGGTGCCAGTGCTACTTACGAGACCGGTCTGGCTGACAGCGGCAACGCCGGGCGAGGAGGAAGTCCAGTTGACGGTGTCACTCAGGTTCTGTGTGGTGCCATCGGAGTACGTACCGATGGCCTGTAACTGTTGCGACGAGCCCAGAGCAATGGATGCACTACTCGGCGCGATTGCAAGCGAGACTAACGTAGCAGGCGTAACGCTGAGGGCGCCGGTGCTCGTAAAGCCTCCATACTGCACCTGCACGGTGCTGGTACCAACAGCTAACGCCGTGGCACTCCCGGTACTGCTTACGTTCGACACAGACGGAGCGGAAGAGCTCCAGCTTGCCTGCGCAGTCAAGTCTTGGGTGGTGCTGTCCGAGAAGGTCCCGGTGAGGTGGAACTGCTGCGTTGTACCAAGTGCGATACTGGCGCTCGTCGGGGTCACTGCGACTGAAATGAGCATGGCGGCGGCGACAGTCAGATTTGCCGAGCCGGTGATGGTGTTGGGAGATGCGCCACTCTGCGCCTGGATCGTGGTAGTGCCTGGAGCAAGACTGCTGGCGAGACCACCGGAAGCGATCGTGGCTACGGCGATATCGGTCGAGGTCCAGGTGACAGTCGAGCTAAGGTCCTGCGTGCTGCCGTCCGAAAATGTGCCGATTGCAGTAAATGGCTGGACTGAGCCGCTGTGGATCGATAGGCTGCCTGGCGTCACGGCAATGCTCACGAGCGTGGCCGCTGTGACCTGGAAAGAGCTCGTCATCGCAGTCTGATTCCCATAGCTGACTGAGATTTGTGCCGAGCCTATGCCCACGCCCGAGGCCAACCCACCGTTCCCGATACTGACGACCGTTCCGTCAGACGAGCCCCAGTTGACGCCGGAAGAGAGCATCTGTGTAGACCCGTCGGAAAAGGTACCGGTGGCGGTGAACTGGACCGTCGTGCCAAGCGCAATGCTCGCAGCGTTTGGGCTGAGCGCAATGGAAACCAGCGTCGCCGGCGTCACCTGGACAGCGGGAAGGCTACTGGTGATCTGCATGGAAGACGCCGAGATCTGCGCCGAACCGGTGCCAAGGCCTGTCGCCAAGCCGTTTGCGTCAATCGAGAGCACATCTGTGTCGTTCGAACTCCAGGACACGCTCGAGGTCAGATCCTGCGTGCTGCCATCAGAAAACGTGCCGATTGCGTTAAATTGTTGGGTTGTTCCTTTCGCTAGGTTTGCCGTGCTTGGAGTAATGCTGATTGTTACAAGTGCCGCCGGCGTTACCTGCACTGTCTGCGTGGAAGCGGTAGTCCCGTCCAAGGTGGCGCTGATCTGTGTGGGACCAAGCCCCCCACCTTGCGCGAGCCCGGTCGCGTCGATGCTCAGCATTGTAGGCATCGTGGAAGACCAGACGACCTGGCTGGTAAGGTCTTGCGTCGAACCATCGGAGAAAGTGCCGGTCGCCGTGAACTGCGTCGTGGTTCCGGTCGCCAGGCTGGCACTCTGCGGTGTGATCGCAAGAGAAACGAGCGTAGCCGGTGTCGCCTGCACAGTTCCAGTCACTGCGGAGAGCCCGCTGTAATTCGCTGTAATTGTCACAAGGCCGGTTCCTGCGGCGTTGGCCAGGCCTGCGCTGTTGATTCCGATAGCTGCCGGGTTTGACGACTGCCAGCTCGCCTGACTGGTAAGGTCCTGCGTGGTGCCGTCGGAGTAGGTGCCGACGACCGTGAACTGGAGTGAGGTGCCGCTCGGAAACGATGTGGTATTTGGCGAGATGGCAAGCGAGACAAGCGTCGCCGCCGTGACAGTGACACTGCCGGTCGAGGCGTTCAGTTCACCGTAAGTGGCGTAAAGCTGGTCGATGCCCGGCGTCACCGAGGCGAGGAGCCCGGTTGCATTGACTGAAGCCACGCTGGGATTCGAGGACGCCCAAACGGCCTGATCGGTGAGATCCTGTGTACTTCCGTCAGAAAAAGTTCCGATAAGTTTGAACTGCTGCGAATTGCCGCTCGCGAGCGTGTCGATGCTGGGCTGAATGGCCATGGAGACAAGCATGGCTGGTGTGATGACAAGCGTACTTTGCGCCTGCTGGCCAGCTACCTGCGCGGTGACCACGGCTGTGCCTTGTGAGACAGCAGAGGCAAGACCGGTGGCATCGACAGTAGCAATCGCTGGCGCGGACGAACTCCAGACTGCCATCGCAGATAGATCCTGCATGGATCCGTCAGAGTAACCGCCCCGAAGCATCAAATGCTGCTGTGTTCCCGCCGCGATCCTCGCACTCGTCGGCACGATCGCAACGCTCACCAAAGTAGGCGTTGGAACAGGCGCTGGTGTAACGGTTGCGGTCGCCGTTGAGGAGACAGTGCCCGAGATTGCGGTGAGGGTTACGGGGACTGCGCTCGTCGTCGTGTAAGCATTCGCCAACCCGCCCGTAGTTATACTCAGCAGTTCGCTATTACTGGACGACCAGGTAACAAGCGCAGTCAGGTCCTCCGTCGAGCCGTCAGTGAATGTTCCGACAGCTGTGAACTGCTGGGTTGCGCCAGCGGTCAGAGTTGGCGTCCCTGGAGTGATCGCGATCGAAACAAGGGTAGCCGGCGAGACCTGGATGGCGCTGGTGGTATAACTCTGGCCGCCGTAAGTTGCGCTGATCGCTGCGGAACCGGCTCCGTTGGCAGTGCCAAGACCCTGAGCACTGATGCTCAAGACACCTGTGTTGGTCGATTGCCATAGGGTCTGGCTAGTGACATCCTGGGTAGTGCCATCCGAAAACGTCGCGGTGGCGGTGAACTGCTGCGTGGTGCCTGACATCAGCGAAGCGCTGGAGGGCGAGACGGCAAGCGACACGAGCGTAGCCGCTGTTACCTGCATTGGGCTAGCAGTGGCGTTCTGTCCGTTCATGCTTGCTGAGATCTGCGCTGTACCTACGCCGACCCCGGTCGCCAGCCCCTGCGCATTGATTCCTGCTATATATGTGGCGCTTGATAGCCAGTTCACCTGCGAGGTAAGGTTTTCTGTCGTGCCATCAGAAAAGCGTCCGACAGCCGAGAACTGCTGCGGGGTGCCAAGCGCCACGCTCGCCGAAGACGGGCTGATACTTAGCGAGGTAAGGTTGGCAGCACTGACGGAGAAGACTGCTGTCGCCGTCTGGCCTCCGAAACTCGCCGAGATTTGGAGGGGTCCGGTGCTTCCAGTTTGAGCCAGACCGCTGCCGTTGATCGTAGCAACAGAAGGATTACTCGATCGCCAGACCGCGAGCTCGTTAGTGAGATTCTGCGTGGTGCCATCAGAGAAAGTACCAGTCACTGTAAACTGCTGCGAAGTGCCGAGTGCAATGCTTCCGCTACTTGGGCTGATAGCGAGCGAAGCAAGCGTCGCTGTACTCACCTGAAAGGTCGGCGTGGTGGCAGACATGCCTTCATAACTGACTGATATTTGCGCGACCCCCGCGCCTTGTGTTGACACAAGCCCTTCAGGGTTCACCATAGCAGCCGACGTAAGAGAGGACCAATTCGCTTGCGTAGTCAGGTTCTGAGTGCTTCCGTCGGAGAAACTGCCGATAACGGAGAACTGCTCGGTGGTGCCGAGAGCTAGCTGCGATATCAATGGCGTGATCGCGAGTCCCTGGAGTGTCGCGCCTGTGACCTGAAGCGTATTTGGAGAGGCAGACACACCAGCGAAGGAAGTCGAGAGCTGTGCTGTACCGATGCTGTTGCCCGTTGCGACACCGAGAGCATTTACAGAGACTACCGCGCCGTTAGTTGTGTTCCAACTTGCCTCCGAGGTCAGATCCTGCTGTGATCCATCAGAGAACATACCGAGCGCGGAAAATTGTTCACTGGTGCCATCAGCGAGATCAGAGACATCAGGAGAGATAGCCAGCGAGGCGAGGGTCGCTGAAGTGACGATTAAAGTTGACTGACTTGCCGTTGAGCCGAATTGCGCCTGGACCGTCACTTGACCCGCGATTAAACCACTGACCACGCCAGCGCTGCTCACGCTGGCGATGGCAGGGTTTGTCGAGGTCCACGTCACGGAATTCGTTAAATCCTCCCGCGAGCCATTCGAATAGATACCGATGGCCCGCAGGACCGTGCTTGTTCCTGCGGCGATGCGCGCGCTCGTTGGCGTAATGAAGAGTTGTGCAAGAGACACTAATCCTGATCCAGAGCCGCTTTGATTTGCTCCGCCGGCAGGGGCTGACACCGTTATAGAGGCCGTGCCGAACGTTTCAAGGCTTTGGGCAGTGATCTGGGCGCTTCCGGCTCCATACGCAACAGCGTTCCCGTTCACGTCGATGGTTGCGACGGCCGGGTCTGACGAGCTCCAGAGCACGTTGTCCCCTTCATCTTCGGTGGAGCCGTCAGAGTACATTCCGGTGGCGCTGAAAACCTGCTTGCCGCCACTCGCCAGAGTTACAGAAGCCGGACTCACGTTGAGAGATTGGAGTGTCGCGTTCCGAACCGTTACTGGGGAAGTTGCTGTGACGCTCTGGAAGACGGCCGACACCTGCGACAGTCCCGGCGCATAGGTAAGCACGTTATACTCAGGATCGACGACGGCTATTTTGGGCTGAGACGAAGTCCAGTAAACAGTAGCGCTCAGGTCTTGTATCGTTCCGTCCGAAAAGGTGCCGGTAGCATCAAATTGAGTACGGGCCTGGAGCGGCAGGTTAGCACTCGCGGGATTGATGGTGATGGAAGCGACCGTGGCAGACGTAACTGTAAGTGAGCCACGTGCCATGAGCCCGGCGAAGCTGGCAGTAAGTTGGGCTTCACCTACGCCAACACCTTCTACTGCTCCGGTGTTATCAATCGTGGCAATCAGGGCGTTGTTGCTCGACCACATGACGCTGGCAGTTAGGTCCTGCGTGGAACCGTCAGAAAATGTTCCTGTCGCGGTAAGAGGCTCGACTGTGCCAAGCGCTACCTGCAATGTTGCCGGAGCCATTGTCAAGCTCTGCAGGGTCGCAGACGTGACCTGAAGCGAGACGGTCGGCGAAGTCACGCCCTGAAAGGAAGCGTTGAGTTGGGTCGTTCCGGGCGCTATGCCAGTGGCGAGGCCGCCTCCATTTACGGTGACCAGTGACGGATTCAGGGACTGCCACTGCACTGAAGGCGTCAGGACTCGCCGCGTACCATCGCTGAAAACACCGACAGCAATGTACTGAAGCGAAGTGTTCTGGGCGATCACGGCGCTGCTCTGCGTGATCACCAACTGCTCGAGCGTAGCTGGATCCACTAACGCCGAAGCCGTAGCGCTGATCGTCTGCATCGGCGCGACTGCCGCTGGATGGAGAGCAGCAACCGGCTTTGCGTCCGCACTGGCGCCCGTGGCAACGATGTTTGCTTGGGCCGTAATCTGAGCCTGACCACTAGCAATCCCGCTGGCGAGGCCATTTGCATCGACTGTAGCCAGTGATGGATTCGCGGAGGACCAGGTAACAAAATTACTTATGTCCAAGGACACCCCATTTGCCAGGAAGCCGCGGGCTTCAAACTGCTGCTTCGCACCGGGCGTTATATGGACCGAGCTCGGGCGCACACGTATGTTCGTGATCTGCCCGCTCGTGACTCCGATCGAGGCCGCCGTATTTTGCCCTTCAAAGCTGGCGTTGACCTGGGCTTCGCCCTGGGTTATTCCGGTGACGGTCCCCTGCGACGTCACGCTGCTAATTGATGGGTTCGAGGACGACCAAGTGACAGAATTGCTGATGTCCTGCGTCGAGCCGTCACTAAAAGTGCCCATCGCACCCACTTGCTCTTTCAAACCCGCGCAAAGCAGCGAGGACCCGGGAACGACGGCCATGGAGGTAAGTTTCGCAGAACTCACCTGGAGCGATGCAACACCTTGTTGCCCCCCGAAGGCACCACGAACCTGCGTCGTTCCAGATCCGGCTCCCTGCACAATAGTTCCGGCTGCCGTGGCAACCGCTTGATTTGTCGACGTAAACGTCGTTGCGGTGGTCACATCTTGCGTGGTTCCGTCAGAGAAGGTTGCCGTAGCCGTGAAAGGCTCGCTCGTGTTCACCGCAATCCGGCTGCTGCTTGGTGAGAGCGCGAGAGACATCAGCGTCGCGCTCGTTACCTGTACGCTTGCCGTGCTGGTGAGAGCGGCGACACTCGGGCTGCCTGGCAGAATGGCAGAGATCTGGGCACCGCCGGTCGCGTTGGCTGCAAGCAGCCCGGCGGGACTGATCGAGGCGCTTGAGGCATCAGAGGATTGCCAACGGACTACTCTGGTGACGTTCTGGGTGGTGCCGTCCGAGAAGAAAGCGACTGCATTGAGTTGCTCCGAAGTTCCTTTTGCCAGAGAAAGTGCAGAGGGCTGAATCTGAAGCACTACTGCAGTAGCTGGACTCACCGTGCCCTGGACGACCGAGCTCAACTCGCCAACACTTGCAGTGAGCGTAAAGGCGCCTGGAGCTAGACCCTTCAGGGTGCCCTGCGCATCCACAGAGGCGACGCTCGCCGGGGAGACCGCCCATTTGACAGCGGAGAGATTTAAGTCAGAGCCGTTGGCGTAGGTCGCCGATGCTGTGTACTGCTCCGTTGTACCTACTGGCAGCGTCGCTCCCTGGGGATTGACCGTAATTTTCGTGATCTCATTTGAACTTACTACAAGCGCGAGCGATTTCTCGATACCATCCACATGGGCAAACACACTAACCGGGCCTGGAGCAAGCCCACTCACTAAGCCCGTCGAACTTACCGTTGCTACGGCAGGATTGGAGGATGACCAAGAGGCTTCATCGGTAACATTCTTTACCCTGTCCAGTCCGGTGTATTCGGTAGCAGTGAGCTGCGTAGTGCCGCTGACGACCACCATGCTCGACGTGCTAGTGATTTGTAGGATTTCGAGCGTTCTGGAGCCGCAACCTGTAACCAATAGAATTGCAGGAAGCGCTAGAGCATACGTTGCGGCAAAGATCCCCTTGAGGGTGAACATTTGAATCCGGCACCTTCCAGCATCCTCAGATTTACCCAATCCCGGTAGCCCTACCACAAGAGAGCATGAGGCGTAAGTTAATGAGTCAGGTGTGTAGAGCATTAATAGTGAACCTTTGCTTCCATGAAAAGATGACAGGAGTACCATTACCAAAGACTGCGCCCCCGCCATCGTGCAACGGCTAATGGCGGTACTGACCTGTTACAGTTTCCCGATGGTCGTGCGCGACGGTTTTGTAGGCCTCTTCCTGTGACATGTACCCCGTGACGACTCCGCGGATGTCGACCTCTTCAAGATGCTGATTCGAGACCTGAATAGGTGGAATTATCAAAACCCCTAAAGAATCTGAGGACCAAGGCCGCTTTCAAATGTCAAGGGCGGAGTACAACCAGACCACTATGGAGGAATAAAAGTAGGCCACTCCTAGCATGAGGAGGTGTTGGGATCGCGGGGAGTGAGGGCTCTGGAGCGTAGCGGAAGAGGCCTTACTTCCCCCCGCGGCGCGCGTCCCGAGTAACGGTTCAGGAGTTGGACGTGGCGCGTTGACGCCTGCTCTGCTTGAGGCGGAAGTAGTCGCCGTTCATCTCGAGGATATGGACATGTGGTTGAGGCCCTCGAGCAGAGCGCCGGTCAGCCGTTCAGAGCCGAAAATTTCGGTACATTCCGCCAAGGGCAGGTTGCTTGTAATCAGCGTAGATCCCCGTTCCTAGCGCTGGCTGAGCATTTCAAAGAGAAGTTCGGCGCCGGTCTTGGACAGCGGCACGAAGCCGAGTTCATCGACGATAAGTAGCTCGTAGCTGGCGATCTGCTTGTGGAAGCGGAGCAGCTTCTTCTCGTCGCGCGCCTCGATCAGTTCGCTGACCAAGGGCTGAGGCCATAGTGAAGCGGACGCGATGGCCGCCCTGGCAGGCAGCGAGGCCAAGGGCGAGCGCGACGTGGCCTTGCCGGTACCGCACTTGCCAAGTAGAAGCACGTTCTCCTTGCGCAGCAGGAACTCATCGTGCCAGTTCCAGCACCATCGCCTTATTGAGCGACGGTATGGCAAGGAAGTCGAAGCTGCCCTTCCTTGTCTGCTGTGAGAGTGCAAATGAGAGCATTTTCACTCTTGGTGTAGAGGGCGAAGTTCACACGCACATTAGCCGGCCCTTCTATGTTTTGCGGTGAAAACGTTCTACGGCAGGTAGTAGCGCATCGAGGTTTCAAACACGTTGTCGATGGCGGTCGG
>CAXTMY010000016.1:0-33361 GCA_964245565.1 uncultured Acidobacteriaceae bacterium
GTTCAGCACCGTCTGCACCGTCGTGTAGGCGAGTGCGCGCTTCATCCCCTGCTGCACTTCGGCTACGTTGCTCGCGCCCCGTTTCCAGATCACCTGCATGATCTCCAGCTCCAGCCTGGTCAACCGCTCCGTCTTCTTCGGCACGCCTTTTCTCCTATGCACCTAGGACTACAAGCATAGGAATTGAGTTGCCGGCTGATTGTCAACTATATAAATAGGAGAAGCGCTCCCGCGAGTTCGCAGCGGCAGCCGGCAGGCGCAAGACTGCGCGGGAATGCCGTCGAACCGGCTTCAAGAGGGAATTGCCGAAAGCGCAGCCCCCGGTGCTCAGCCGCGCAAGCCGTCCGCCGAGCCCGGCTCTTACGGCTCAGGCATCAGCACCCGGTTCAGCCGGCCGCGTCGAAATTAAACATCCATGCAAAGCCGAACTTGTCCTTCAGCATCCCGAACCGCGCTCCCCAGAACGTCTCCTGCAGCGCCATTCTCACCTCGCCGCCCTCACCCAGCGCCGAGAACAGGCGGTCCTGCTCCTCCGCGCTGTCACAGTCCACGCTCAGCGAAAAGTTGTTGCCTGCCTGCAGTGCCATATTCGGCATCATGTCAGAAGCCATCAAGGTCGCGCCTTTCGCCGTGAGCTTCGCGTGCATCACCCGCTCCCCCAGCTCCGGACCACCCTGCCCGCATTCACCGTAGGTCGTCACGTGCAGCTTTCCGCCCAGCACCCCGGCATAGAAGCTCATCGCCTCGCGACACTGCCCGTCAAACATCAGGTACGTCACCAGCTCTTTCATCGCAGCCTCCGCTCAATTCCCCTGCCCACCGGTGCGCGCAAGTATACGACGCCCTGGCACGACCGGTACGGCGAACTGCAAGGCTCGCGCGACATCAACACTGCCGGGGCACCGCGCGGCGATTGTTCTCGCGTCTCCCTACACAGCGCCGCATCCCAACCGGTACGGAGATCTCCCCATGAAAGCTGTCGTTTTCCACGGTATCGGCGATATCCGGCTGGACAAGGTTCCCGAGCCCAGGCTCAAGAACGCGGAAGACGCGATCGTCCGCATCACCTCGTCCGCCATCTGCGGCACCGACCTGCACTTCATCCGCGGCACCTTTACCGGCATGAAGAACGGGCGTATTCTCGGCCATGAGGCGCTTGGCATTGTCGAGGAAGTGGGCACGGCCGTGCGCAACTTCCGCCCGGGCGAGCGCGTGATCATCCCGTCCACCATCGGCTGCGGCAGCTGCAATTACTGTCGCGCCGGCTTTTACGCCCAGTGCAATCGCGCCAACCCGGCCGGACCGCTCGGCGGAACTGTTTTCTTCGGCGGCCCCGAAGCTGCCGGCGGCCTCGACGGCCTGCAGGCCGAGTATGCGCGCGTGCCTTTTGCCGCGACCAACCTCATGAAGCTACCCGAGGAGATCACCGACGACCAGGCCATCATGATGAGCGACATCCTGCCGACCTCCTACCAGGCAGCTGAGATGGCCGGCATCAAGCCGGGCGAAACGGTCGCCATCTTCGGGGCCGGCCCGGTCGGCATGCTCGCCATCGCATGCGCGCAGCACATGAACGCGGGCCGGATTTTCGTCATCGACCAGGTGGAATCGCGCCTGGAGATCGCTCGCCGCCACGGTGCCGAAACCATCAATTTCCGCAACGAAGACCCGGTCGCCGTTCTGCGGGAGCTCACCTCGGGCTCCGGGCCTGATCGCGTGATCGACGCAGTCGGGGTAGATGCCACCTGCGCGCACCCCACGCACAGCCAGAAAAAACAGTTCGCCCAGCAGATGGACACCATCGCGCCGGGCGCTTCGAGCGCAGCGAAGAAGAAGTGGTGGATCGGCGGCGCGCCCACCCAGGCGCTCGAGTGGGCCGTCGAATCCGTTGCCAAGGCCGGCACGCTCTCCATCATCGGCGTTTACCCGCCGACGCTCATGAGCTTCCCCATCGGCATCGCGATGAACAAAAACCTGACCGTTCGCGCGGGCAACTGCAACCACCGCAAATACCTGCCCCGGCTCATCGAGCTGGTCCGCTCCGGCGCCATGCGCCCGGAGCAGTTCTTTACCGAAAAGGTCCCGGTCGCATCCGCCATTGAGGCCTACCGGCACTTCGACCAGCACAAACATGGCTGGCTCAAAGTAAAACTGGAGCCCTGATACCTCGGCGGCGCGGCAGGATCGGGAGGATAAGGCAGGCATATCCGGCTGCATGCGGCATTGGCAATCGTCTCCCGCCCTTCTATCCTGAGACTGAGAGTGGAAGCTGAGTGAGGGAGAAGCTGCATGCCCACCCGCAACGTCACCCTAAGCCCCGAGCACGAGCAGTACATTGCCGGCAAGATCGCCGACGGCACCTGTGAAAACGCGAGCCAGGTCATCAGCGCCGCCCTGCGCACCCTTGAACGCGAAGAACGCGAAGAGCAAGAAGACCGGGAAAAGCTTGCCGCCCTGCGCGCCGCCATCGCCGAGGGCGATGCCAGCGGCCTTGCCGAAGGGGATGTCTTCGCACAGATTCGACAGGAAATGGGTTGGACCGACGAGGAGCTTTAGACTTGGCAGTCTTTGGGACGTCTCTTCGCGCGAAAAGAGACCTTCTCGAAATCAGCAACTACACGCAGCAGATCTGGGGCGAAGTTCAGGCCCGGCGTTATCTCGCGAACTTCGAGCACTGTTTCTCCTTGCTCGCCCAGTCCCCGCATCTCGGCCGCTCCTGCAGCAGCATCCATCCTTCGCTGCGCCGGTTCGAGCAAGGCAGCCACGTTGTCTTTTACCGGGAAACGCCCGAAGGCGTCGTGATCTCCCGCGTTCTTCACCGGAACATGCTGCCCGCGCACCAGCGCTTCCCGGCATAACCGCATCGCCCCGCCGCCAGGCACTCCGGCCATCGACCAGGACCCAAGTACCGACCCAAGTACCATAGAGAGCGACGCCGCACCCGGCCTGCAAAGGACCCTCAAAGAATGTCCAAGCGCCTGCTCGCCCTGCTCCTTTCCGCCACGCTCTCGCTCGCCGCCATCCCCTCGGCCCGCGCCGATGTCTACGACGGCCATCCCAAACTCGTCGTCATCGTCGTCATCGACCAGTTCCGCGCCGATTACCTGCAGCGCTACCGCTCTGAGTTCAAGGGCCGAGGCTTCCGCCTCTTCCTCGACAAGGGCGCCTACTTCCCTGACTGCTACTACGGCTACGCCAACACCAAGACCGCTCCCGGGCACGCGACCCTCGGCACCGGCGCCTACTCAGACGGCCACGGCATCAACTCGAATGAGTGGTGGGACCTCACCCGCAACAAGCAGCGACCCGTCACCTCCGTTGAAGACGACCGCTACACGCTGGTCGAGCCCACGGCCGCTGCCGCGGGCGACTCCACCGCAACGCCCACCTCCGTCCAGCAGGAAGAAGCCAACAGCCCCGGCACCGCCGGGCAGACGCCGGCGCCCGCTGCCGTCCAGCCCGCCGCGCCGACCGCCGCCCAGACCGCCCAGGGCAAAAAGCCGGAACCCGGCGCATCCCCGCGCAACCTGCTCGCCTCCACCATCGGCGATGAGCTGCGCCTCGCCACCGGCGGCGCCTCCCGCGTCTACGGCGTTTCACTCAAAGACCGCGCCGCCATCCTGCCTGCCGGGGCCGCCGCCAACGGAGCCTTCTGGATCGACTCGACCTCCGGACGCTTCCTCACCTCCTCCTATTACATGACCGCCCTGCCGCAGTGGGCCGATGACTTCGACAATGGCCCGGCCATCCAGCAGGCCGCCTCCGACGCCGGCGTTACCAATCTCACCAACTTCTACTCCCAGGTCGGGGTCACCAACGCCGCCAATACCTACGAAATCGCTTTTGCCGAAGCTCTCATCACCGGCGAGCAGCTCGGCTCGCACCCGACCACCGACCTGCTCACCCTTTCGCTCTCTCCCAACGACATCGAAGGCCACCATTTCGGCCCCGATTCGCCCGAAGAGCACGCCATGGTCCTCGGGCTCGACACCGACCTCGACGCGTTCTTCACCTGGCTCGACACCCACGTTCCCGGAGGCCTCGCCGACGTCGTTCTTGCTCTCTCGGCCGACCACGGCATCGCGCCCACCCCGTCCATCTCCGCCGGGCTCGGCCTGCCCGGCGCCTACATCAGCACTGACAAGCTCGTCGCCGATCTTAACCAGGCCATGAACGCCAAGTTCTCCCCCGGCGAAAACGTCGTCTACGTCCTGCCGCACCAGGAGCTGCCGTATCTCTCGCTCAACCAGCCCATGTTTGAGCGCGCCGGCATCAATGAGCAGGAGGCCGAAGACGCGGTCCAGGTCGCCATGGCGCCGGCTTTCCAGTCTCTCGCAGCCCAGGCCGCAGCCGCCGAGCCGAAAACTCCGGCCCAGCCTGCGCCGGCCGCCCCGCCGCCCGCAGGCCCAACCGCCGAGCAGCCCGGCGCGGCGCCGCAAACTGCGGCAGCAGCCGGCACGGACACCGCTCCCGCGCCGCCGCCGACCCGCGTGCCGCCCGTTCCGCAGCTCTTCCGCAGCTACACCCGCATGCAGCTCGCTGCGGGCGAGGTGCCGCCGACCGAGTTCGGCCAGCTGCTCGCCCACAGCTACAGCCCGAACGGCGGCTGGTATGTCGCCGCCATCCCCATCGCTTTCCAGATGGAGGGGAACGGCTCCGGCACCACGCACTACACGCCCTACTCCTATGACCGCCACGTGCCGCTCGGCTTCTATGGCGCGCCGTTCGCTCCCGGAACCTACCGCGGCCGCGTCCAGCCGGTCGATCTCGCCTCGACCCTCGCCAGCGTCCTCGACGTCAACCAGCCCTCCGCTGCCGTCGGCCAGGTTCTGACCGCCGCGGCGCCCACCCCCCCGCAGCCGAAGCCACTCCAGCAGCAACGCCCAAACCACCCGCAGCAACGCCCAAGCCGCCCGCAGCCGCGCCGCAATAGCGCCCGGCCCGGCAGTTTGCAATACAGACGGGCCGCATCACTCGTCTCCTCCATTCACCCACCGGCGCAAAGCGCCGCACCGCCCGTCCGGCCAGGACCCGGCAAGGACTGAAGATGAATATGCATGTCAAGGTCGCCGGCATCCCCTTCCAGACGCCGGTGCTCGCCGCCAGCGGCACCTTCGGCTACGGCGTCGAGTTCGAGGACATAGTGCACCTCGAGCGCATCGGCGGCTTCGTCACCAAGGGTCTTTCCACCCTGCCGATGCCCGGTAACCCCGCGCCGCGCATGCTTGAAACCGCAGCCGGCATGATCAACGCCATCGGCCTGCAGAACGTCGGCGTCGACAACTACGTCACGCAAAAGCTCCAGGCCTTCAGCCGCAACCCGCCCCCCTGTGCCATCCTGTGCAACGTCTTCGGCTACCAGATCGAGGACTACCTCGCCGTCATCCGCGTGCTCAACTCCGCCGACGGCATTGCCGCGTACGAGATCAACGCGTCGTGTCCCAATACCGCCCACGGCGGCATGGTCTTCGGCGCCGACGCCAAACTTCTCGCCGAGCTGGTCACGAAGACAAAGAAAGCCAGCGACCGCCCCATCTTCGTCAAGCTCTCGCCGAACGTCACCTCCATCGCCGCCATGGCCAAGGTCGCCGAGGACGCCGGAGCCGACGGCCTCACGCTCGTCAACACTTTCCTCTCGCTCGCCATCGACATCCGCACCCGCAAGCCGAAGATCGCCAACATCACCGGCGGGCTCTCCGGCCCGGCCATCAAGCCGATTGCCGTGCGCATGGTGTGGGAGGCAGCACAGGCCGTCCGCATCCCCATCCTCGGTGCCGGCGGCATCCGCACCGGCGAAGACGCCGTCGAGTTCCTCATGGCCGGCGCCGCCGCGGTCCAGGTCGGCACCGCCAGCTACGCCGACCCGCGCGCCGTCGAGCGCGTCGCCGAAGGCCTTGAACACTGGTGCAGCCGCAACGCCGTCACCGACGTCAGCAGCCTTACCGGCTCCTTCGACACCGGCACGCCCCCTGCGCCGATGCCGTCTCCCGGCATGGTCAGCAGCCTGCCGGTCGGCGCGCCGGAACTTCCTCCGGAAACTCCGGAGAAGCCGTAACCACTCCTGTTCGGCCTGCCTTTTCTGCCGCGGCGACAGGAGTATCGTGAAGAAATGGTGAGGATGACGGTGCTGGCCAGCGGTTCGCGGGGCAACTGTACGGTTGTCTCGGGTGGCCGCACGACCGTGCTGGTGGATGCCGGGGTGAGCTGCCGGGAGATTCTGAAGCGGATGCAGCAGGCCGGCGAAGACCCGGCGCAACTGGACGCGATCCTGATCACGCACGAGCACCAGGATCACGTGCAGGGGCTTTCGGTTCTGGCGCGGCGGCTGGGCATTCCGGTGTACTTCACCCAGGCGACCCATCGCGCCTGGATGCGCTGGATGGTGCCGCAGCGCCGCATGACCTACGCCGACTGGCTGGCGGCCCGCAAGGCCGAGGCCGCGGAAAAAGCAGCCCAGGCCGCTACCGACACCTCCCCGCCAGCAGCCGAGGCCGCAAACCCTTTCTATCGCGAGGCCGGCCTGGCGGAGTGCGCCGCCGAGCAGGAAGAACTTGCCCGGCAGCAATCGACCGAAGCCGCCGACATTGCAGCTGACGCCCCGCCGTTAGCTGCCACTCCCGCGGCAGACCCATGCGCGCTGCCGGGCGTCGAGTATTTCGAGGCCGGCAAAGCGTTCTCGATCGGCGACCTGAAGGTGACGGCGTTCACCATTCCCCACGATGCCGCCGACCCTGTCGGCTTCGTGGTCGAAAGCGAAGGCATTCGGATCGGCCTGGCCACCGATCTCGGCTACATGCCCGCCAACGTTTCGCAGCAGCTGCGGCGCTGCGATGTCGTGATGCTGGAGTCGAACCACGACCTCGACATGCTGCGGGACGGCCCGTATCCATGGTCGGTGAAGCAGCGGGTGCTCTCCCGCGTGGGTCACCTGTCGAACGCGGCGGCGGCCGAATTTCTCGAGAAAGGCTACGACGGCCAGGCCGCCTACGTCGTGCTGGCGCACCTGTCGGAAAGCAATAACCTGCCGGAGCTGGCCCGAGTGGCGGCGGAGTGGGCGCTGCGCGACCGCATGAACCTGCTGGCGAACAAGCTCCTCATCGCCCGGCAGCATGAGCCTACCGGCTCGATCCAGCTTTAGGCCTTGCGCCGCCAGGCCCGGAACCAGCTAAGTCGATCTGCGGATTCGAGTTGTTCAGTCTGCAGGCTGGCCATCTCTCGGCAGGATGCTTAC
Source organism: uncultured Acidobacteriaceae bacterium (assembly GCA_964245565.1). GTDB lineage: Bacteria > Acidobacteriota > Terriglobia > Terriglobales > Acidobacteriaceae > EB88. Next base: position 7,232 of record CAXTMY010000016.1, read on the forward strand.
AATAGTGAGAGACAACCGCTCGTCCTTCCTGCTCCTCGCGTTGCGCCTTTCCCGGTAACCCGCAAGGAAGTGCACTCTAAGCCGGGCGGCCAGCATCGAAAGGAAGGGAGGAGACGGTATGAGCAAATGTAGCGATCCGGTCATCGGCGACATCCTTTCGTCCTGGCGCTATGACCTGTCCGGCTCTTCGCCGGCCGTGCGCGGCGATCTCGAGGTCCATCTTGTCGAGTGCCGGCACTGCCGCACCCGGCAGCATCTGCACCGCACCATCGACGTAACGCTCATCGGCCTCGCGACCTTTTCGATTCTCGCCTTCGTGCTGGCCATCGCGGTTATCCATCACCTTGAGCCGCTGCGCACCTGGGCCATCGCGCTCCACATGCACCAGGTCAACTTTGCCCTGACGCTCCAAGACCTCGCGGTCACCGGCCTCGCCATTTCCGTCGTCGCGTGGCTGCTGGTCGCGGTGATGACGCCGGTGCCGACCTATCTCAGCGAAGTTGCCGTCGCGCAGGCGCGTGAGATCAGGAACCGCTCCCCTCGCAAAATCGCCTGACCGAGGGACAGGATTGCATCGCGAAACCTGGTTATGAGAAGGACGGGCCAGAGCAGGGCCGCAGCCGATATGGCAAGTGTCCGGCTGCCACTCTCGTTATAATTCCTCGTTACAATTCCTTAGTATCGTGACCTGATGATTTCGTACGTCCACCCAAAAATCCGGGTGCCGGGTGCCCCGGGTCTCGCTTCTGAGACCTGGGAGACCACGAATCCATGCGGTCGCGGCACTCGAGACTGCTTGCATGCCCTTCCGGAGATGCCCATGACTCGCCCTTGCCATCCTGTACCCACGCGCGGCCTTGGTCGTCGCAGCCGCTCCTTTTCATCGGCTGCTGTCCGTCGTAAGGCAGCCGCCCTGGCGTTCCTTGCGCTCCTGACCGCGCCCGTGACCGCAGCGATGGCCGCGAGTGCGCCGGCAGCCGCGGTCAACCCGATCATCGGCACCGGCACCGGTCCGGGCGACAGTATCAACCTTTTTCCCGGCCCCAGCATGCCCTTCGGCATGGTGCAGCTTAGCCCGGATACCGAAGGCCACGGGCTCGGCTACCACTACGCTCAACAGCAGATCCAGAGTTTCAGCATGACGCACATGAGCGGCGTAGGCTGCGCCAATGAAGGCGAAATCTCCTTTATGCCTACCACCGGCCCCATCGAAACAGAGTTCGAGGCATACCAGTCCACCTACTCTCATACGCAGGAGAACGCGGCGCCCGGCTACTACGAAGTGGAGCTGCTGCGCTGGGGTATCCAGGCCGCGCTCACTGCAACGGATCGCACCGGCGAAGCGAAGCTCGAGTTTCCAGCGGGCAAGCAGGCCAATCTGCTCATCCCCATCAGCCACACGCTTAATGATGCTACCGGCGCATCGGTGCAGGTGGTCGGCAATGACCAGGTAGAGGGCTATGTGACCAACCAAACCTTCTGCGGAAGCAATCGCCCCTACAAGGTTTACTTCGAGATGCAGTTCAGCCAGCCCTTTGCACACTATGGAACCTGGGGCGGCTACCGGGACGGCGCGCCGGCGAAGCTGACGGCCGACAGCCGCGAAGCGACGCAGACGGGCGACGACAAGCAGGTAGGCGCCTATGTCTCCTGGCCCGAAAGTACCCAGGCACAAACCGTCACGGCGAAAATCGGCATCTCGTACGTCGACCTGCAAGGCGCGGAAAACAATCTAAAAGTCGAAGCAGGAGCCAAAAGCTTTGCGCAGATCCGCGAAGAGGCCAGTGCGGCCTGGAACAAGGCACTGAGCGTCATCGAGGTCAGCGGCGGCACACCGAAGCAGCGCACAGTCTTCTACACCGCGCTCTATCACAGCCTGCTGATCCCCAGCATCTTCAACGATACGGATGGAAGATACCTCGGCTTCGATGGCCAGCTGCATCACGTCGCAGCCGGACATACCATTTACGATAACTACTCAGGGTGGGATATCTACCGCAGCGAGATACCCCTGGTGGCGCTGATCGACCCGCAGCGCATGCAGGACATCGCGCAGTCGATCGTGCTGATGGACCAGCAGGGCGGATGGATCGGGCGCTGGCCGCAAATCAACCAATACACCAATATCATGGCCGGCAGCCCGCTCTCCATCGTGCTGGCCACGGCGTGGCTGGATGGGCTGCACGGATTTGACATGAACGCCGTGTGGCCGGGCCTGTATGCGGACGCGACCCAGCCCGCGCCCGCCGGCAGCTCCTACCAGGGAGAGACCGGCATCGAGTGGATCAACAAGCTCCACTATGTTCCGGACGACGAGGTGGACTACGGCTCGGTTTCACAACTGCAGGAGGATACGCTCGCGTATGCTTCGCTGTACGACCTGGCCAAGGATCTCGGCAAGAAGGACGCGGCCCGCACGCTCTATCAGCGCGCACTCTATTACCGCAATCTCTTCGATCCGCAGGATAAGCTGTTCCGGCCGCGGAATGCGGACGGGCAGTGGGTGAAAGATTTCGACCCGACCAAGGATCACGGATTCATCGAGGGCTCGGGCTGGCACTACCAGTGGTTTGCGCCGGCGGACCTGGCATGGCTGGTCCAGGCGATGGGCAAAGATACCTTCAACCAGCGGCTTACGCATTTCTTTGATTACAACAAGCCCGGGTGGTACGGCGAATACTACAACCCGTACAACGAGACCGATCTGGAAGCGCCGTTCGAATTCAACTTTTCAAGCGAGCCTTGGATGACGCAGCGCGTGGTGCGTCGCGTGCTCAACGAGAACTACACCGATACACCGGATGGTATTCCGGGCAACGATGATGCCGGCGAGATGTCCTCGTGGGCGGTGATGAGCATGATGGGCTTCTACTCGGTCGACCCCGCCGGCAGTGCGTATGAGTTGGCGAGCCCGGTTTTTTCGAAGGTGGTGATTCACCTGCACACGCCCTATTCCGGAAAGACGTTCATGATTGAAGCCTCACCCGAGCCGGCGGCGAATGGCTACATTCAAAGCGTGAAGCTCAATGGACAAACACATACGAAGAACTGGATTCGCTTCGGCGACATCAGCAGCGGTGGCGCGCTGCAGTTCCAGCTTGGCCCTGCTGCGAATCAGCAGTGGGGCGCGGCGGCAGAAGACGCTCCGCCTTCCCTCAGCAGCGAACAGCCGCAGGACTGAGAACACAAACCCCAACGTGCGGCTGTTGTCACTCTCAAAACAGGAGGAATGCGAATGCCCGAAACGAATCGGCGTGAACTCTGCGCAGCCCTTGCCGCCCTCGCTGCGATGGGCTGCTCTGGTGCGGGAGCGCAATCGCCCGCTGGCGAAGCCAGCCCCGGTGAGCCAAGGCTCGTGCACTCCGAGCTCTTTCCGTACGACAAGCTCCCCGTCCATCCTTCGGCGAACGGCGGCGCGAGTCGGCCGGTCATTCACGGCACCCTGGCAACCGGTGAGTTTGTCGAGGTGCATGAGACTACGCTGCCCGCCGGGCAGATGCCGCATCCGCCCCACCGCCATACCCACTCGGAGTTCCTGCTCATCCGCGACGGCAGGCTGGAGGTGATGAGCGACGGGCAGCACGGCATCATCGAAGCCGGCGGAGTCATCTTCACGGCTTCCGGCGTGCTGCATAGCCTCAAGAATATCGGCGATGCTCCAGCCCACTACTTCGTCGTTGCCGTGGGCGTGCAGAAGGCGCTTCCTTAAACGTCGAAGGAACGGCCTGCTTGCAACAATGCGTCGAGAGGATTATTGTCGAATGTGCTGTCGATTAAACGTCAGCAGGCACAAAGCTCAGGCTTGACCGCGTGCGCGGGTCGGTTCCTTAAGATTCCAACCGGTTCTTCAGAGCCGGTCAACAGGCTTCCCCGTCAAGGGGAGTGTAACGCTCGTGAAGAGACAGACTCTCATTCACGTCTTCGGACGCGGGTTCGACTCCCGCCGGGTCCACCACAGCACTTCCGTTCATCGCTGTCTGGAAGTGCTGTGGTGGGCCCGTCACGGTTTCGACGGGGATGCAGGGTGCGGAGCTGACGAGCCGGGTGGTGTGGCCTCCGTTACCGGACACACAGACGATACATGCCAACAAGGGTGTTCTCGCCAGCAAGGCAAATGTTGTGAGCTTCCCGACTCGTTCGGCAGCCCCAGCACTCGCTCTTGCTGCCTAGTCTTTACCGACTAGACCAAGTCAGGGAGTACTTGGTTCCTCAACCTCCCCAACCCGGTGAAGCCGGGAAAACTTTACAGGTTGCAGAAAACAGCAACGGTCTTCCTCGCGCTCAACACTTGCTACCTTCAAGGAGCAAGTGTTGAGGCCGCGTTGGGCTCGTTCTCTTGCTGCGCTTAGAAACGCTGCCCGGCTGCGCACACGCCGATACGCCTCCGTCCGCTCAATCCCGCTGCCTTACCGGCAGTAGCGATGGTGGTGGCGGTACCAGCAGTGCCTGTGGTGGTGGTGATACTGTGCCTGTGCGGGTAGCGTTCCGGCTACAGCGGTGCCAATCGTAAACGCGATGATGAGTATGCGAGCTTTCACTTTCAGGATCTCCATGCGAGGGTGCAATCTCCCCTCTCCACGTTAGTTTAGTCTTGCTGGAAGTCCATAGCACATTACTGTCGTGCCACGGCTCGCTGCCGTAGCCTGTGAGGGATTCTCGTCCCGTGGTGCGGAGCGCTCCTGCAGGCTGATCTTTCGGTTGCGGCTTGCTGCTGCTCGCCGCTATTGTGGTGGCGTGGCCGGGTTGCCGGCCGAGGAGATGGCGCATGCAGCGGTTAGGACGGTTCGGAGTTGCGGGATGGGTCGCGATGCTCCTGTTTGCCGGGAGCTGTTCGGTCGGGGGCGCGCAGTTTGCCGAGGCGCCGCAGGTCCCCCAGGAGGCGCTGCACTCGCCTGCGCTGCGGCCGCCGGTAGGGGCCAGGGTGGCAATCGTCGAGTTCGACGACCTGCAGTGCCCGCTGTGCGCCGCGTGGAACCCGGTGCTGATGGCAGCCGCGGCGAAGTACCATGTGCCGTGGCTCCGGCATGACTTTCTGATCCGTTACCACAACTGGAGCCGCCAGGCGGCGGTGAACGCACGGTGGTTCGATGCGAAGTCAGCCACGCTGGGCAGCGACTACCGCAACGCGGTATTTCAGCAGCAGCCGACGCTCGCGACCCAGACCGACTTACAGGATTGCACGGAACGCTTCGCGCGGCAGCATGGCGTGGCGCTGCCCTTTGTGCTCGACCCGCAGGGAAAGCTGGAGGACGCCGTGAATGCGGACTGCCGGCTGGGCCTCTCGCTCGGCGTGCATGAGACGCCGACGGTGTGGGTAGTCACGGCCGGAAGCCGCGAGCCGGGGTACAGCTTTGTGCAGGTGAAGGATGTGCAGATGTTGTCGGCTTACCTCGACCAGGCGGTTGGGGCTACAGCAGGTAAGTCTTAAGAGCCGGCAGTGCTGGCGCTGTCCCCTGGTGCCCACATCTCAAAAGCGAGATGTGGCGCCGCGCCCGGCTTTAACACACGAAATACAATTTTCATTGATAGCCATAACTCCCAGAGGAAATGGCCAGTATGCTGAATTCTAAAAAGAGGACCATATGCAGGCCCAGTACGAGTTGTCCTTCAATGACTATAAAAATGCACAGTGGGTCTACCTAAAGCATCGTCCATTTAACCTGCTTGTTTTTGTGCTGTTTTACTGCGTTCTTCCGCTTTGCTGCCTGCTGTTGCTTGTGGTCTCCCTGTATGCTCGCAAACAGGGCCATGCATCGCAAGCGACCCTTATTCTCCTTAATCTGAGACCCTTGCTTGTAACCCTTGTCGTAATTGCTTTTTTGCGCCAGTTCAGCATCTGGCGTACTTACCTGTCGCTTTTTGAAAAGAAATCCCCGAGAACGGCTGTGTTCTCATTTGACGACGAGCAGTTTATCTCGGCGATTCCCGCAAGAAGTGAGGCACGGGTCCACTGGTCCGCTCTTGTCGATTTCGCAGAAGACAAGAAGGTGACGCTGCTTTTTCTTGCAAAAAATCGTTTCCTGTTCATCCCGAAACGAGCATTGACGTTAGAGCAATTGGAGTCATTGCGGGCGCTTGCGGCTCCACAGCGACAGAAGAAATCATGACTTAAGATGAGACGGTTGGCATCGTGAGCGTCACACTTGTTATGTAGCATTGCTGTATCCATGTCAGTCTTGCCTTTGTCTCCTCTGGCGAGGATAACCTCCTCAGGTTTGTGCACAGTCAAGACTGGAAGCTGGATTGTAGGTATCACGGCGGCCTTAATTCGTGAACTGCAAATCAGTAGCAGATTGGTTTGGAGGGTTCCCATCCTGAAGTTGTGTGTCGCCAGCAACTTTCCAGGAAAGTAGTTGAGCAGGATGGCCGTCCCGAGGAATTGCCGAAAAGACCGATCGCCTTCGATTGCGTGGTCGCAGCCGTACCCGAAATCGCCTCCGCTCCCCAGAGCTATCGATGGACGATTTCTACCAGCTTGTCACTCCCGTCCCACGCCTTCGCCCCCTCCTGCGTCAGCTTCCCGGCCTTGTCATCCCAGTGCAGCGTCGTGATCCGGTCCACGCCCTTTTCATACGCGTAGGTCGTGCCGTCGTCGTTATACAGGGTGAAGGTAGCATCAGCGCCAGGGTAGACCTTGATCTTCATCAGAGGCTGCTTGTCGTGGGTGCTTTCGACCGGAGCGCCGAGCGGGAGGATAGAGCCGGCCTTGACAAAGAGCGGGATCTGGTCGATGGGGGCCTTGACCGTGATGGTCTGGCCGCCGTGGTAGCGCTCGCCGGTCCAGTAGTTGTACCAGTCGTTCGCGTTCGGCTTGCTGCCTGCGGATTCGGGCTGCCCAGTCTGTTGACCTGCGCCGTTACGCACAGCGTCGCCGCCCGCCACGGCCAGTGGCAGGTAAATCTGGCGGGTCGTCGCGCCTTGTTCGGTGACAGGCGCAACCAGCAACGCGGGCCCGAACATATATTCGCCCGCGGTGTGGGCGTTGGCGCCGGAGACCTGCGGGTCGTTGGGGAAATCCATGAAGAGGGCACGCATGAAAGGCGCGCCGGTCTGGTGGGTCTGCCAGCCGAGCGAGTAGATATACGGCATGAGGGTATAGCGCAGGCGGAGAAATTTCTCGAGGATAGGTTCAGCCTGCGGCCCATAGCTCCAGACCTCGTTGTAGTTGCGGGTGCCATGCGTACGCATCGTTGGCAGGAAGGTCCCGAACTCGAACCAGCGGACATAAAGCTCCGGGTAGTCGTCGTTGTGGCCGACCGTGGCGCGCGCGCCATCGGGGGAGATGAGCGGCGGGTGCGCGGGGGTGTGCTGCTGCGGCAGGTATTGCCAGCCGCCGATATCGTTGCCGGTGTAGGCGATGCCGGAGGCGGCGACGTTCAGCGCGGTGGGGATCTGGCGGCGGAGCGTGTCCCAGGTGGGCGAAATGTCAGACGACCAGAAGATGGCGCCGTTGTGCTGCGCGCCGAGGTAGGCATCGCGGGAGAGGATGAGGGCGCGTTTAGTGGCAGCCGGGTCCTGCTCCGCCGTCGAAGGGGGCAGCCCCGGGTGTTCGGGATCGAGGTCATGGGCGGCCGGGGTGCTGTTCCCGGTGCGGAACCCGTTGTAGATGGCCGCGGTATGGAAAAGCGGGTAGACGTTGAAATATTCCGTGCCGGGGCCGATATGCAGGTACGCGCCATCCGGCGGGAGGTCCGGTTCGGTCTCGTCGGCCCAGAAGTAGTCGAAGCCTTTGGCGGCGATGTTGTCGTGGATGAGCTGCCACCACCAGCGGGCGGCCGCCGGGTTGGTGGTGTCAATGTCGGAGCCGGCCTTGTCGTAAGGCAGGCCGTTGACGGGAGCGCCTGGGGACGGTTCGTCCGGGGTGACGGGAATGCCGTCGGCGTAGTGCTCGAACCAGCCTTTGTTGAGGAGGAAGTCGTAGTAGCGCGAGCCGGGAGCGAAGCGCGGCCAGACGCTGATCATGGTTTCGATGTTCTGGGCGTGCAGTTCGCGGTTCATCGCCGAGGGATCAGGCCAGTCGTTGGGCTTGAAGTCGTACTGGCCCATTTTGGTGTAGTAGAACCAGTCGACGACGAGGATGTCCAAGGGCAGATGGCGCTCGCGGTAGCCTTTCGCGACCGCCAGGACTTCGGCCTGGGTGGAGTAGCGCTGCTTGCACTGGATAAAGCCGTAGGCGGCTTTGGGCAGCATGGGGGTGGAGCCGGTGAGCAGGCGGTAGCCGGAGTAGATTTCGTCAGTGGTCTTGCCCGCGATCACGAAGAAGCTGACGCGGCGACCGAGCGTCGAGGTCCATTTGGTCTGGCCGTCAAAAGCCGGGGAGATGGTGGTGGCAGAGGGATTGTCCCAGATAAGGCCATAGCCCTTGTTGGTGACGACGAAGGGGACGCAGTAGGTGGGCGCGGCGGGGGAGAGATAATTGGCGGCGCAGGTAATAGGACGCTGCCGGTGGTCGAGGTAGACATCCTCGTTTTCAACGAGTCCGTAATAGTGCTCATCGTCAGGCGCGCGGAAGCTCGCGCCGACGGTGTAGAGTGGCAGGTCGGCAGGAAGGATGCCGCGGGCGTTTTTGAGCGTGTCGTCTTTCTGGTTGAGCTCGGCCATCTGCCAGCCGTCCATGGTGACGAGCGGCGAGCCGTCGGGCAGAGTGACAGCAATGTTGACGCCGCCGACGGAGCCCGAAAAGAACTGCGCGGTGTCGGGGAGCTTGGCATGCGGGTTGCGACGGTATGCGGGGGCCACCGTGACGGTCATCCGGTCGCTGGCATAGGTATCAGCCCCGGCTGCAGTGGTGGTGTGGCGCCAGCCGGCGCCGGCTTCAGACGCGACGAAGCCCGGGCCGGGCGCGGCTTCAGCCTCTTTAGGAATGGTGGACAGGGTGATGCGGACGATGTTCGGGGCGTAGGGCTCAACGGTGATGGTCTGGTTCTCCCGCTGGAGCGGCTCAGGACTACCGGTAAACGGCGTGGGTGGAACGGTTTGCGCGAGCGCGGCAGTGGCGAGGAGAAGCAGGGCAGCCGGGGTCATGCGGATCATTTGAGCCTCAAACAAATAAGGTACGCGACCAGTCGAACATACTGCATGGGGGGTGCAAGGGGGAAGGAGCCGGAATCGCGGCCTGGCACCGGAGAGCAAAGCCGACAAGCTGCGTCTCGGGTCGCCGCTGCTCGGGGTACCCCGGTCAGATGCGCACACGCCCTCGGCTGCGCCTCACAAAGTAGGCAGCAATGCCGAGCGCGGCCCACAGTGAGCCGACAATACGCGCAACCGGACCGAGATGAATCCACAGAAAAAAGCAGATGACAAAGCCGAGCAGCGAAATCAGGATGGGCCACCACTGCCCAAACCGGTCAGTACGCCAGCCAAGGACCGCGGAGGAGAGGTTGACACCCATAAAGGCCAGCAAAGCGCCGTAGTTCAGCAGCTCTGTGCCGAGCTGGTAACTGAAGGCGAGAGCACCTGCAAGGCAGATTGCGCCGATGAGCAGAACATTGTTCCGCGGAATCCGGTTCCTTGCATCGACAGCGCCAAAGAATCGCCGGGGAATGGCTTCGTCCTGGCCCATCGTCAGCAGGAGCCTTGCTGCTCCCAGCTGCGAGGCCATGCCTGACCCGATGTTGGCAAGCAACAGGGATGCATTGACCAGGATGAACAGCGACGCGCCGCCGGCGACGCGCGCGATCTGCGTAAATGCCGTATCCACATCGGGAAAGCTCTTTCCGTACGGCCACAGGAGCTGCCCGAGGTAGACCTCGATGGACGCAAGCACGCCTGTAATCAGGCAGGTGAGAACAATCGCCCGTGGAATGTTTCGTGCCGGATCGCGCGCTTCATCGGTAAGTGTGGAGATACCGTCGAAGCCGATGTACGTAAGGACCGCGATGGAGGTTCCTCGAAACACAGCATTCGATGAAAAGGTAGACCGGTCATAGAACGGCCTGAGATAGTCAGCACTGCTCCGGGGCGGAAAGTGGAACAAATGGCGTACAGCGGCAGCCACGAAGAGCACAATCACGACGCCGAGCGCCGCGGCCATGCCCGCGTTGATGCGTGCCGAGGTCTCGACGCCATTCAGGTTCAGCAACGTAAACAACGCCGCGAAGAAAACGGCCCAGAGCACATAGGGCACCTCCGGCACAAAGTTACCTGCGGCCTTGCTGCACCAGATCGTGCAGATCAGAGGATTCAGGATATAGTCCATGGCCATGCACCACCCGGTGAGATAACCGAGGCTCGGGTGCAGTTCTCTGCCGACGTACAGAAAGGCGGAACCGCCCTCCGGGTAGACACGCGCCATGCGGCCATAGCTTACGGCTGTGAACAGCATCGCCACCAGGGCGAAGAGGATCGCCGTGACAACATGCCCGCGGGCTTCGGAGTCAATCACTCCGAAGCTCGGCATGGGTGCCGTGGGCTGGATCAGTATAATCCCGTAGAGGATGAGGTCTCGAAAACGCAGGGTTCGGCGCAGGCCGCTTGTGTTCGTCAAGGCGACTTCAGCTGCCATTGCCGGCTGTTTATCGCTGAGCAACGGACTTCTCAGCGGACTTCGCCGGCGTAACTTTGAGAGTGGAGGGAGTTACATTCCACCCCGCGACCACGACGGATGCTATCTCGCGATGTGCCCCCGGCCAAAGCCTCGCTGAAACGGTGCGCTCTTCTCCGGGCATCAGGGAAACATAATTGTCCGACCAGAAGACAGGCTCGATCGCTTCTCCTTCGGCGTTGAGCGCGCGCAGTGAAACCTGGAAGGCAAGTGCATGCGAGGCATTGGTGAGTCGCACTGTGGTGGTATGTGCATCGCTTGAGTGAACGATAGAACTGGCCACCGTCGCTGCGGGCAGTGCTCGCAGCTCAGTCATCTTCTCGTATGTAAGTGCCGGCGTGTGGGTGTAATCGGTCCGGGGCCAGTCGAACGTCGTCAGCGTCGCAGGAACCCAGTAGAAGTTCTCGCTCGCCGCCCTGTTTTGAGCGTCGCGCAGCGAGAGTTGCACAAAGTAAACCTGCGAGCCTCCGTGAAAGACAGAATCCGGAATGGCGATCACCCTGGTTGAAGAATCCGGCCCTGCCTGCACCATGGCGTCGCCGGAAAACACCGGCTTAAGATGGATATCGTACACATGTGCCGCGGCGCGCAGCGGCGGGGCCGCTGTGTATCTGCTGTTGACGACAAAGACGCTGTGATCGTCGTAGGAATACTGGATATGTACCGGCTCACACGCCTTTTTCGCGCCGAAGTACCCGCCGGCTGCGTCAAGGTAGTAGTCAAACAGATGCCAGATCGTCGACGGCCAGGCGTTGTTCAACATCCATTGCACGACTCCGGTCGACACGTACTTGTTCCGGCTGTACGCCTCAAACATGGCGCGCTCGCCGTCATAGGCCATCGCCTGCGACATGCGCTCATAGTCGTCGAGTGACTGAGGATCCCCATAGGTCGCATCCATCGCATCATTGAAAACAGTTAACTTCTTGAATCCTTCGCCACCGTTATGGAAAGCCCAGTCGCTGTTCAGCGGCCACAGCTTATCCGCAGGCAGGAACTTGCGCAGGCTGTACACCGTAGGAATCGCCGGCCCTGGGCTTGTCTCTGTGTTGTAGCCAAAAGCTCCCCCGCGTCGGCTTTTGTCTGTGAGCCAGTAGGAGGGCGCGACAAAGTCATAAGGGCCTGACATTTTCACTCCGCTCTGCCCACTGATGGTGGTTGGGGTAGCGGAGGCAGACGACAGCGTCGGATTGGGCCAATGCGTTTCTTTCTCGATGGCAAGGTACGCCTGCTCGACATTCGCTGGCGGCGGGTTGTCGCTGCCGTTAAGCCACACCAGCAGGCTGGGATGGCTGCGAAGCCGCAGCATCTGCGAGCGCAGGGACGAAGCAGCAACGGAGAAGTTCTCAGGTGTCCACTTTGCCCAGTGCTCCCATTGGTCGCAGCAGCACCAACCGGCCATCACCAAAATTCCCTGCTCGTCTGCGAGTCGGTAGAAGTCATCTGTTTCCAGCTTGCCTTCCAGTCGAATGGTGTTCAGGTTCAGGTCGCGCACAAGCGCAAACTCCTGGCGCAGACGTTCCGGGTTCTCGCGCAGCAGCATGTCTTGTGACCAGCCTCCGCCACGGATAAGGATCGGCTTGCCGTTGACACGAAAAAGCCTCGCCCCGGTCCCGGTCCGCTCAGAGGTAATTTCCCGTATGCCGAACTGGATCTGTTGCTCATCGGAAAGTCTGCCCGCCTCGGAAAAGCGCATCGCGAGCCTTTCCAGGTGTGGTGCTCCCATACCGTAAGGCCACCAAAGAGATGGGTGCTGCACCTTCAGCTGAGGATAGTCGTCGGGGGAAAAGACCACCGTCTTGCGCTCGCCCGGTGCAAGGTCGACGGACTGTTCGAGGTGCCTGCCGAGCAACACGACGGACGCGGTGCCGCGAACTGCCTGGTCGCTTGTATTGTGCAGATCCCCGTACACCGTAAGTGACGCCTGGCCTAGCGAGTCATCCGGAAAGTGCGTGGCGACAAGCGGCGAAGTTACCGTGACCGGCCCGGTGCTCCGAAGGGCCACGCCACCAGTCAGGCCCATATCCTTGTCCGGCGGGCACGGGCTCCAGTCCACCCAGTTGATGCCGAGGTCCGTCTCAGTGGGTGCGAAGGTTTCAATCGCCAACACGTTGGCCGCACCGGGGTGCGCGAAGCGGGTAACATCTAGGTCATAAGTACGGTAGGCGCCCGCTACTTGGCGGCTGTCGGCAATCAGCTTCCCGTTCAGCCAGATATTCGCGCGGTAGTTGATGCCATCGAAGTGGAGGGAAAGCGTTCGCCCCCGCTCGCTGGCCCGCAGGGTGAACTGCTTTCGATACCACCACGAGCAGTGGTAAGGGCTGTCTGCCGCCATCGGGAGATTTGAGAAGTTATCCCCGATCGGATAAGTCATCCCGGGAATGCGGCGCAGGTTCATGTCAAAGTATGGATCCGGGTACTCGCCAGAAGCTACCTGCGCCGCCAGCACAGTTGACGGGACCGAGATATGGTACGCACGCCCCGGAACAGCGTGCGCACTGGATAACTCCGCGCCTGTTTCATTCAAGGAACAGCCCGACTGCAGCGTCCAATCACTGTTCAGCGGCGTCACGCTTCTCGTGTCGCCGGACTGTGCAGAGGCCGCGCTCGCCGCACAGAACAATCCAAGGATCAGGCTAAAGCTTCTTCTTTTCATCCCTTACATCCTTTGCTTCACCTGGAGCTCTCGCTTCCGCTTAGAAGATAAATCTCGATGCAACCTGGAACTGACGCGGCGTATTCACATCCGCCGTGATTTTACCGAACTGGGGCCCATAGGTCGCGGGATTGCTGACCACGTTGAAAATCGAGGGAACGTTCGGCCCGGCAAACTGCGCCTTGTTGGCGATGTTGAAAGCAGACAACTCAAAGCGCAGACTCTTCTCCTTTGCCACGGCCAACGTCCTGGAAAGCGTAAGGTCGACGTCCTGGGCACCCATGGTGCGGACGTGGTCAAGGTAGGCCGGCGCGCTTCCGGCCACAAATGGACTGACAGGCAACGCGAAGCAGTCGGAACTGAACCACTCTGCCGCTGTATGCGGTGCACCTTTGCTGGCATCGCAGGTCATATCGGCCCGCTGGTTAAAGTACGAAGGCGTAACTCCTGAAAGAGGTGAGTTGATCGGGATTCCAGTGCTCAGATAAACAATTCCGTTCACCGTCCACCCTTCAAGAATGGCATTCGCTGGCCCATTCACGTCGAGAGCGCGGCCTCTGCCTACCGGCAGGTCGTAGGATGCCTGCGCCGTGAACTGGTACTTGACATCCTGGGGGCTCACAGCGTGTTCCAGGTTAAGGTTCCTCCAGTCCTGAGGCATACCGGCGTGAGAACCGACAAAATCAAGTGGAGGATTTCCATCGTCTGTGATCAGCTTGGCCCAGGTAAAGGAAGCCAGCGCGGTAAAGTGGCTGGTGAGGCGCTTCTGCAGTTTGGCCTGCAAAGAGCTGTATTCGGAGTCGCCGGCAGGGTAGCCGTGCGCGACGATACCGTTGCCCGTTCCGTAGCTGCCGTTGCCGAACTGCGGGTACGGCTGCAGCGCGACAAACAAGGGTACGGTGGCTGATCCGTAGTTGGCATTCGTGGACGGCTGAATGCTTTCCCACTGGTTCGGAACCATCGTGTTCATGAGGGCCGCCCCGTAGCGCCCGATGGTGCCCAGATCAAGCTGGTTCAGATCGACTGATGCAAACGGCAGGAAAAGGCCTCGGCTGCCGACATAGCCGGCACTCAGAACATAGTTGTGCGGTAGCTCGTACTCCAGGCCGAAATTGAAATTGTAGATAGTTTGCGTGCGCTGTGAGTGCAGCACTGTGTTCAGGGTCGTACCGAGATTGTTTGCCAGCCCGGTGGGCGCGCTGATCAGCGGAACAACTCCCAGTGGAAACGGATTGCTCAGCGAGTAGTTGCCGGTCGTGCTTGGGCTACTCGCTCCCGCGCTGTTGTTTGCACATAGGTTGGAGCCGTTCAACACGGTGTTGCCGTCGGCGTTATAGCAGGTGGCGTTCCAGTTCGTCACCGACGAAAAGCCGTCACTGTCCAGGCTCGCGCTCCCGACCATCTCCGCGCTGGGGCCATAGTAGAAGCCCGCGCCCCCGCGCACCACCAGGTGCGCGACCGGCTGCCACGACAATCCGAGGCGCGGGCCGAAGTTCTTCAGGTTCGTGGTAAAAGGCGAACGGTCCCCGCTGTTCACATAGACTTCGGCACCTGTAAAGGCTACACCGCTGGAATTACTCATGGCAGTCGGGTCGAAATACTCCAGCCGATTGTGTCGCTCCGTGCGGCCCCCGAAGATATCCCAGCGAAGCCCTGCGGTGATGGTCAGGGCTTTGGTCGCGTGGTAGGTATCCTCAATGAAAGTGGCGTAATAGGGGCTGGCCTCGGCGACGAACAGGTCCTTGGTGAAGTTCGAATTTTCAACGCCGGGCGCCTCTCCCTGGCCCACTAGAAAGGAAGCAAAATCGCTGCCGCCAATTCCTGAGCTCGTTGTCTGGTCCGTCGCCGAGATGTCGAAATCGTAGTTGCCTGAAGGCGCGTAGGGCTGGCCGACATTCAGGAAACGCTTCATGTACTCTGCGCCGAAGCTGATCTCATGCTTGCTCACCACCTTGGTGACGGTCCCGTTTACGTCGCTGTTTTCGCTGGCGTAGAGAAACGTGTTGTTGTTCGCAGTGCCTCCAACACCGCCGCCAACATCACTGAACAGGACATAAGGAAGAGTCTTGTACACTTCCTGTGCAGCGAGCGACGCGGGAAAGCCCAGCGTCGTAATGTTGAAACCGTCCTGTTGAGGATCGCCTCCCTGGTTTTCATAGTGTCTGGTGAATGAGTATCGCAGTTGCAGCACCGTGTCGGTATTCAGCGTGTAATCGTCGCCGATGAGGATGTTTCGCCCGTTCGTGATGTTCTGCGCGTAATCCGGGTCGTAATCATTGCCGAAGGCGTTTACCCCTGCAGTAAACAGCCGGTCGAAGGAGAAGCGCCCGAAGAGGCGCTGTTTGTCGCTCACGGTGTAGTCCATGCGGATATCGAATTTCTGCGCAGTGGTCGGATCGAGCCCGGGCACGTACAGGTTATCGATCGCTCCGTTTGTGGCTGAGTCGCAGGTCGCAGGGTTCGGCTGATTGCACTTGGGGAGCTTGGATAGAAATGTCAAAGCAATCGGGTTAGGATTCGGGATCTTGTTCCCGGCAAATGCCTGACGCGTACCATCGGGGTTATCAGGAACAAGCGGGTTATAGATCGTGAAACTATCCGCTGAAAAGTCGCCGGTCCTCTCCGCGCTGGTCGGCACGGTGAAGATATTCGAGCCGTCGAACTGTTCCTGCTGCGTCGCTTCATAGTCTCCGAAGAAGAAGAGTTTGCTGTGCAGAATCGGGCCGCCAATTGATCCTCCTTCCTGGTACCGGTGGAACGAAGGCGCCTGGTTCGGCGTGCCGCTTGCCAGCTGGCTTTGCTTGTTAAAGTAGTCATTGGCCGCGAGGACATCAGGCCGGATGTACACAAAACCATCGCCATGGAACGCGTTGGTCCCGGCCTTCGTGGCGAGGCTGATGACACCGGCGCCGCCACTCTGGTAGGAAGCCGGAGTATTCTGCGTCTCCACCCGGAACTCGTCCACCGCGTCTTCAGGAACATCGAGTGCCGGGATGATGGCAGCGACATTGTTCTCAGCAATCCCAAGCGGGCTGCCATCGACCATGAAATAGACAGAACCTTCAATAGCGCCGTTGATGGTGTACGACGATACGTCAACGCCAGGCCGGCCGGTCGAAATATTAGTGATGGCATAAGAACTGGAGGAGTTCGGCGACCCGTTCGCCGGCGTCACACCGGCACTTAGCTGCACCAGGTCATACACATTCCGCGTCAGCAATGGCACGCGATCGATAGTTGCCGCGGAGATCAGCTGGCCGACAGTCGAACTGCTCAGATCCGCGAGATTGTTTGTGGCCGTTACCGTCACGACATCACTGGCACTGCCGACGATGAGCGCGATGTTCGCGGTGCTGACCTGGTCGACGTTCACCGTCACATTCTGTTGCGCGACGGATGCAAAGCCTTTCATGGTCGCAGTGATGTCATAAGAGCCGGGACTAAGTGAAACAAAAGAATACAACCCCGCAGCGCTTGAAACGCTTTGCTGCTTGGCGCCGGTGGTATGGTCGAGTACAGTGATCGTCGCCCCGGGCACGACTGCGCCGGAGGGATCGGTGATCGTGCCACTAATGCCGCCCCTGCCCGCCTGGGCGAAAGCGGCTGCTCCCGGCAAAAGAACGAGCAGGGCCGGGCATAGGATTGATTGCATCATCGCTCTGCGCATGTTTATCACCGTCAGCCTCTACAGATCGTTGAACCCTCGATCATTGGTCTAAAAAATGACTGCTGGGTAACAGAAAGGAGAATGCACCGCAGCGCGCTGTTCCACACAAACCTGCGACTTCAACTTCACGCGTGCCCATCCGCTCCATCCATTCTTTGGCAGCGAAGCCAGACCTTATCTCAACCGGCGATGTACGCTCAGGCTTCGCATTCAAACGTTTCAATGCCAGAAATATTCTCCTGAATGCATGCGTTGTCAACAATAAATTCGTTTCCGGTGATTCCGCAGGCAGCTTCCATCGGCAACGTTTATCCGGGAAATAGTGGAAGGTTATCGCGGCGGGACGCTGCTCGATTCGCGAGGGACCAGGAGCGGCTCAGTGAGCCGGTGCTTGCCGGCCAGCTTGCGCCCCGTGCCGAGTGCTTCAATGCCCTGGAGCAGGCGCTCAGCGGCCATCGTGCCCATCTGCTCCATCGGCTGCCGGACGGTAGTAAGTGCCGGCGCGGAAAACGACGCAGTCGGAATGTCATCAAACCCTACCACCGAACATGCCTCAGGCACGTCTTTGCCGGCATGCCGCAGCGCGCTGATCACCCCGAGCGCAGTCAGGTCGTCAAATGCGATCACCGCGGTAAAGCGTTGCCCGCCGGCCAGCAGCTCGTTCGTAATGCGACGACCCTCGTCAAAGCCTGCGGTTGGGTCGGAGGCGTCCGGCAGGTCAATCACCCAGCTGCGGCGCAGCTTGAATCCCACTTCGGCAGCAAAGCGAGACATGCCTGCCCAGCGTTTCTTGCTGTCCGGTAGTGCGACCGGACCGCGCAAAATCACAATCTCGCGGTGGCCGAGGTCGTAAAGATGCTTCAACGCGAGATAGCCGCCGCTTTCGTTGTTGACCATCACCGAACTCATCGAGCCAGAACGCATTTCCTGGCCCACGAGCACGGTTGGAATCTGCTCTCGTTCAATCATGGCCAGCGGCTGGATGTTGACAAAAAGCCAATTCGCAACGACGATCAGTCCCTCAACGCGGCGCTCGATCAACATGCCGAGATAGCGTTCGAACTGCTTTACCTGGTTTTCTGCGTCCATGATGATCGGAAGGTAACTTGTAGGCTGAAGTGTGCGTTGAATCCCCTTGAGGATAAGCGTGCAGAAGGGATCAGCGATGTCGAAAACCATGATGCCGATGATCTGGCTGCGCCGGCTGCGGAGCGCGCGAGCGAACGCATCCGGGCGATAGCCTATGTTGCTGGCAGCAGCACGAATCAGTTCTTTCGTTTTCGCAGAGACACTCTGGGAAAGTGGCGCGTTGTTCAACACGATCGATGCTGTCGAGATGGAAAAGCCGCTTTCACGCGCTACATCAGCCAGCGTAGGACGCCCGGTACCCTGCCTGCGGTTTGCCACGTCTCTGTTTCGCCTCCGGAGTGACTGCGCGATGAATAGCACAGAAGCTTGAAATTACCAAAGCAAAGCAGGTAGTCAACGATGTTTGTGAGTGAGAGTAGTGCGTCGCTTTACGCCCCAGGAGCGCAGCACTGCGCCGGGGGGGAACAAGTCCGGATTCAGTCGAACCTTCGGCAGTCCCGGACTCGGCTGAGCAGAAGTCCACCGACGACCGACAGTCGGAGGTGCGAGCTTCCACCCATGAGTGCGCGATTTCACAACCGAAGAGATACCCCTGGACGATGGAGAGAAGCATGGGCGAAAAACTCCGCTGCAATGTTAGGCGCGACTTGCGCAGATTACCATTTCCAACTCCTCGCACATCTCCAGTGACAAAGCCGACTTACGAAGCGAGCAGCCGCATTCCAAATACAGCGCCCTCTAGCACGGCGAGGCAGCGCTTCGGTCTTCAAGAACAACTTAATCTTCTTCGGGGGCATTCACTGTCAGGAAGTCATTAAGGGCCACGGGTCACTCCGCAGCCCCTCTTTTGTTCTCCCGGAAAGTTTAAACCTCGATTCGGCCTGAGAGCTGCAGCACGCGAGGATTTCCCTTCATGGCTGTCAGCTGCCCGAAGTTGCTCGTAGCAGTGATGTTGACCTCCCCGCCGTAGTTTGCATAATCTAGGTCGTCAAAGTTCGGATGGTTTAAAACGTTGAATGCGTCAGCACAAAACTTAAAGTTTATGTTCTTGTCCGGGATCAGCGCGAAACTCTTGGCCAGTCCCGCATCCATGTTGAAGTAGTTCGGCCCACGAAGAATGTTGCGGCTTCCGATGGTAAGCCCAACTGGTCCGGAGAACGCCGCATCTGCCGCAGCGGGATCGGCAAAGACATTCAGCGAACCATTCGCCTCCTTGTGAATGCCGCGTATTACGGCATTCGTATTGCCATTGAAGATAGCCGGCGCATCGTTTGCGAAGCCGGCGACAAAGGCATTCGAAAGTGGCGACCACGCCTGCCCGCTGTGCCAGGAAGGAATACCGCTCACGCTCCAGCCACCGATCAGTTCGTCCGCGACCAGCGGCAGAGTACCGCCGAAGCTGCGTCCACGACCGAAGGGCAGCGCGTAGGTGAAGTCGCTGGTGATGTAGTGTGTCGTATCAAAGTCAGAGTTGCCGCGGCACTCGCGCGGGTGCACGACATCGCAGATAAATCCATATCCATCACCGGCACCGTCAGCGGCGACCTCTGAGGTGTTGTCAATGGAATGCGACCAAGTGTAGTTCACGTCGAACTGCAGCCCTTGGGTGAGGTTCTTCTGCAGCGTGACAAGCAGGCCATTGTAGCTAGAGAAGCCCTTGTTGGTGAAGAAGGTATTTTCGCCGAACTGGGCAGACATACCCACGTTGGGTTGCAGGTTGGGAGAGAGCGCCTGGATGAAGTCACCGAAGTCGCCAATCTCGACCAGGTTAGGGTTCGAGGAAGCGGCAGCTGAGGTATTATTCGGCAGAGAGCCTTTGTAGGTGCCAGGGAGTTGATGTTCGAACCATGGTTCCGCCGGCAGGTTGGCCGGGCTCTGTCCGGCTCGAACCTCACGCTCGATGTTCTGCTTTGCCTGGTTCATCATTTGGCCCGATGCGGAATCGGGGAAATCGATAAGCTGGGCGGCGTCGGCCTGCGCCAGTAGCCTGCGGCCAAGGCGACCGACATAGTTCACCCTGAGCACGGTAGAACGTGGAACTGGTGCTGCATGCCAAAGCTGAGCAGAATGGAATACGGCGTCCTCAGGTTCGGATCGACTAACGTCAGCAGTTCCTCCTTCGGCACGAGTACCTCGACCATCGGCGTCGAATACGGCGCGCCCGGCATCGGCTCGGGTGAACCCTACAACACGCAGCTTGCCCTGAAGATCATTTTCTAGGTTAATCTTCGTCGCCTTGCTCAGGCATATTGCTTGGCGCCTGATGCGGGTCGATAGCGGCGCGGTGCGCTGCGTGAAGCTGCCTGTTGAGCTCGGGCAGGTATTTCGTTTTGAAGTCTTCCCAGCCGGGAACGACTTCAGACGCTTCCATTTCGACATGCGCGGCGGCGGCGAGCAGGGCCGCAGTTGGTGCGGCATCGGCCTGCTGGAGCGTGGCATAGAGCTCGGCTGCTTCCGGCGTGACATCGTCGAGCCCAGGCATGTGCCTGGCAGGGTCTGGGCCGGGACCGTCGAGCAGCGCTTTCAGGGCGGCGGTGTATGTGGTGAGCTGAGGGCCAATCGCGGCGGGCTGGGCGGCGAGCTGCTCCATCACTGCATGCGCCTCCAGGTCAGCTTTGGAGACAGCATCGAGCGATGAAGCCATGGCTGCCTCGGCGGTATGCAAGGCGATGAGATCGGCAGCGCTGGTATGGACGCGCGGGTCCATTTTGATCACGAGCGGTTGCGTTTCAGACTTTCCATTGACGGTGAGGCGCACGGTGTAGACGCCGGGCAGCGCCAGAGGGCCTTGCGGCACGAGCGGAGTACGGTGCGGCACGGCGGAGATGGGGTAACCCGAGTGGGTGGCCGTGGGCGCGGTGGCATGAAGATCCCAGACCCAACGGTGCATGCCTGCGGTGGCAGGGAGTGGGCCTTCCATCTTTGGCCAGTAAGCGGGGATGAGTTCTGTTTGAAGGGTTTCAGGCGTGGGCGCGACCGGATCATCGCTGCTGTAGCGGCGCAGGAGATTACCGTCGGCATCCAGGATTTCGAGAAGGACGGGACCGCGCGCGGCGGATGGAAGGTTGTAATCGAGGATGGCGCCGTCGGGCGGGTTTTCGCCTGCCGGCTCGTCGGCCGGCAGCGGCGTGTCGGTATTGGTGTCGCGACGGACACGCCAGGCGTCAGCCGGTTTGAAGAGCATCGGCTGCTTCTTGCCTGCTGCCAGCTCGCGGAGCGGAGCAATGTCATCGAGGACCCAAAAGGATCGGCCGTGCGTGGCGACGATGAGGTCGTCGTCCTTGATGAGCAGATCGCGCATGGAGGTATGCGGCAGGTTGTATTCGAGAGGCTGCCAGTGCGCGCCATCGTCGAGGCTGGCCCATACACCGTGTTCGGTGGCGGCGTAGAGCAGCCCCGGCTGCTGAGGATCGGCGCGGACGGCGTTGATGGGAGCATCGCCGGGAAGACCGGCGCTGATGGACTGCCAGGATCTGCCACCGTCGTGGGTACGGAAGGCGTAAGGGCGCTGGTCGTCGATGCGCATGGCATTGACTGCGACATATGCGGTGTCGTCGTCGAAACGCGAGGCGTCAATCTGCGCGATCTTGCTCCATGGCGCGATGCCGGGCGGGGTGATTTTTGACCAGTTCGTGCCGCCGTCACGGGTGATCCAGACGAGGCCGTCGTCGGTTCCGGCCCAGATTGTCTGCGTATTTTTGTACGAAGCAGCGATGGAGTAGATGGCGCCGCGCCGCATGGCCTGCTGCTCAGGCGTCAGCGCGGGGACGGATGCGGGCTGGCCGGTGGTTTCGACGCTGAGGTCCGGGCTGATGGTCTGCCAGTTCTGGCCGTAGTCTGTGGTTTTGAACAGGCGATTGGCGGCGTAGTAGAGCGTGTGCGGATCGACGGGCGAGAACTCGATAGGTTCAGTGCGGTCGGCGCGGAAGCCTTTTTTCTTCATCGGCAGCGGCGTGACGTTCTGCACCTGGCCCGTCACCATGTCGTAGCGCGACACCTCAGTACGGCCCGCGCCGAAGACGATGTCCGGGTGCAGCGGGTCGGGCGCGGCGTAGCCATACTCGATAATGCCGGCGGGATGCCAGTCGCGGAACGTGATTTCTCCGTCGTTGCCGCGCGTGGAGATGCAGACGGAACCGCTCTCCTGCTGGCCCGCGCAGACCTGATAGGGGAAGCTGCTGGTGGCAGCGACGTGGTAAAGCTGGGCGGTAGGCTGGTTGTACCAGGAACTCCAGGTTTCGCCTGCGTTTTCAGTCACGGCGGCACCCTGGTCACTCACGAGAAGAATGAGCTTCGGGTTCAGAGGATTGATCCACATGTTCTGGTAGTCATCACCTCCGGGCGCTCCGCGCAGACCGCTCCACGTCTTGCCGCCGTCCGTAGACTTAACTGTAACGATGCTGGTGCTGTATACAACGTCGGGGTTGGTTGGATCGGCGACGGGAACGGGCAGGTCACCGCCTCCGATCTTCATCGCCGGCCGGGGATCGTCGGTGATCTTGCGCCAGCTCTCGCCTGCATCGTCAGACCGGTAGACGCCCAGGCCTTTCGCGGAGGCATACCCGCTCTCGACTTTGGTTGAGATGGTTGCGTAGAGCCGGTTCGGATCGCTGGCCGCGACAGTCACATTGATCTGCACCAGGTTGTCGGGAAGGCCGTTCTTGAGCTGCTTCCAGGTGGTGCCGCCGTCGGTCGACTTAAAGAGGCCGCCCTTGGTACCTTCGACGCTATTCACGTCCTCCCAGGGCTCGAGACGCGCGTCCCACAGCGAGGCATAGACGACCTGCGGGTTCTTCGGGTCGATGACGACATCGGAGCCTCCGGTGCTGTCATCCTTGAAAAGAACCTTTGTCCAGTTCCTGCCGCCATCTTCCGAGCGATAAATACCGCGCTCCGGGTTTGGACCGTAGGGATGGCCGAGGACCGCGGCGAAAAGCCGGTTGGGGTTGGTGGGATCGACGGCGAGAGCAGGAATCTGCTGGCCGTCTCGCAGGCCGTAATGGGTCCAGGTTTTGCCGGCGTCGCTGGAGCGGTAAATACCATCGCCGATAGAAAGGTCGGGCCGGTGCAGCCCCTCACCGCTTGCGACATAAACAATGTTGCTATCAGACGGCGCGACGGCAATCGCGCCTATCGATTGCGTGTCCTCGTTATCGAAGATGGGATTCCAGGTGCGGCCCGAATCGTTCGTCTTCCAGACGCCTCCGTCGACCTGGCCGACATAGTAGACGTTGGGCTGGCCCGGCACGCCCGCGGCTGCGCGGGTGCGTCCGCCGCGGAACGGGCCGATCATGCGCCAGTGCATGTCCGGCATGGTGACGGTGTGCTGCGCGGCGCGGGCAATAGCTGGACACGCTTGAGAAGCACACACGGAAGAGGCGAGCAGGAGGAGCGAAGTGAAGCGTTGTGGCATGGTTTCCCTTTTCTAGAAACTGTATGCGTTACGGTGCTAGAAATCGATTGCCGCAGAGAACTGGAGCTCGCGCGCGGGAAGCTGGTTGGTGACGCCTGCGAGCGGCTCGCCGAAGCCCGCGCCGGGCGAGGCGCCGTTGCCGTAGGTTCCGCTATAGCCTACGATATTGCGGTGGTTGAGCAGGTTGAACGCTTCGGCGCGCAAGTCAGCGTGGACATGCTCGGAAGCGAGTGGCAGACGCTTGGCAACAAATGGCTGGAGGTCGTAGATGGCGCTGCCTCTACCCGTGTCGCGGCCGATGACCGTACCATTGATGACCGGGCGGTCGGTTGTAGCGCCCGTATCACCGCTGTTGGTGACACCAGTGACCACGTTATAGGGAAAGCCGCCACCGATGGTTGCGATGCCGCCGGTGGTAAAGCCGAAGGGCGCGACATAGACACCGCTAAGGACCAACCGGTTGCGCTGGTCGAAGATGGCATTGCCGCGCTCGGCTGCTCCGGTACGCAGGGGGTCGTTCGGGTTCTGGCTTGGCACGTCCGGGTCGACGGTATCGATGGCGTGTGAAAAGGTATAGCTGGCGAGTAGAGCGGAGCCGTTCGCGGCGTGGTGACTGAGGTTGATGTTGAGCGACTCATAGTAGGCGACGCCATCGTTTACATCGCTTTGGATGACGCTGTACGGCGGCGTGGGGCCCGCGTTGGTTTGCGCGTTGCAGGTAAGTCCAAGCCCGGCATAAAAGGCTATCCAGTAGGGCCGGGTGCAGTTAGCGGCCTGTGCGGAACGCACCTGGCCGGGCTGTGTGCGGAGAAATGAGGACGGTGCATCGACATCGAGCGGACGCACAATGCGCAGGGTATGCGAACCGAGGTAGTCTGCGCTGAGCACCCATGCTTTTGCGAGTTGCTGCTCAACTCCGAGCGTCCACTGCTCGTTGTAGGGATTGAGCAGCGCATCGGGATAGCCGACCAGCGTGCTGACCGGGAAAAACTGGTTATAGTAAGTCGCGCGACCCGGGCGCAGGTAGAGGCTGCGCAACGGCTCGACGGCGCCTGCCGGGAATACCGGCAGCGGCACCTGGGCGACACTCGCCGGGAAACCTGCCTGCCCGGGCGCAGCCGTGTAGTTAAACACACCGGTTGGGCCCGTAAGCGCATAATTCGCCTCGGAGTTATCAACGACCTGGGAGTAGTAAATTCCAAATCCGCCCCGGAGAGTGGTAGCGCCTTGGCCGGCAAGGTTGTAGGCAAACCCGAAGCGCGGCGCGAGATCGGCGCGCGCATCGGTAAAGGTCTGCAGCTCATAGCGAAGACCAAGGTTCAGCGTCAGGTCTGGGGTAACATGCGCGTCGTCCTGCACAAAGACGCCTGCCAGCGTATCGTCGACGACATAATCGGCGTTGCCGTAGCTCTGGGTGTAACTTTGCACGTTAGCGATGTTATTGAGGTAGGCGGGGCTCTCGCAGAAAGCGGTGCTTGCGGTGCAGCTGTTATAGATGAGCTCGCCGTCGTAGAGCGGGCCTCCGAACTCCTTGCTGTTGCCGCCGTTGCGGGCATGGAGGACATCGAAGCCGGCGCGCAGCTCGTTGTGTGAGAAGGTTTTGGTAAGCGTGTCCACGGCCTCGAACTGGCGGTTGAGCAGCAGTGCGGCTTGCGACGTTCCCGAGGTAAAGGTGCCTCCGGACGAGATGGGCACGGAGTACTCCGTGCCGTAGACGACAGGCGAAAACTGCGTGATGGGCGACGCGAGCTGGAACTGGAGGCGCGCGTCGTTCACAACGGTGCGGCTGAGAACAGCGGTATCGCCGAGCTCCGCGGTATAGGTGCGGCGATGGAAGATGCGTGCGACGCTGGGCAGCGTTTCGCCGCCGACGATGCCGTCGGGGTTTGTGTCGAAGAAACTGTCGGCGCCTCCGCGAAAGAAGGCGCGATTGTTTTCGTTCAAGGTGCGGTCAAGCCTCAGAAAGCCCAGCCAGTCGCGATAGTGGCCGATATAGTTGCCGGGGGCGAGCGGAGAGATCACGGGCGAGGCGCGGTCCTGATAGCTGTACTCCAGCGCGCCGGCGAAGCTGGTGCGCGCATTGCGGGTGACCGGGCCGGCGACGCTGGCCGCTCCCTGGGCGAGCGTGTCGCGGGTGATGTCGTTGCCGCTGGTGGCGTTGGTGCTCGAGAAACCAGACAGCTCCGCTTCAGGACCGGATGGGCGCCAGAGCGCGAGTACATCGCCGTGCAGGTGCTCGCTGCCGCTGCGCGTGACGATGTTCACCACAGCGCCTTCGCCAAATCCGTAGTCTGCGGCAAAGGCATTTTCAAGCACGGTCATTTCGCCCACGGCATCGAGCGGCAGGTTGGTAAAGATCGTCTGGCGGCCCCAGGCGTCGTTGGCGCCGGCGCCGTCGACCTCAAACCATGTCTGCCGGCGGCCGGTGCCGTTCGCGGTGAAGAGGTCCTGGTTCATAAAGATGTCGCCCTGGTTGATGGCCGGGCGGTTTGCGGCGTTCAGCAGCGGAAGATAGGTGATGCGGCGGTTCGGCAGCGGCATGGCCTGCATCTGTTCGGGCGTCAGGCGGATACCGAGTTGCGGCTCATCGGCACGGACCTCTCCAGCGGCGCCGGTGACCTGAACGCTTGCGGATGCGCCTGCAACCTGCACGTGAAATGTCACGCTGGCTGTGGTGCCGGCGACGAGTGTCAGTGCGGTTGTGGTGTTCGCAAAACCGGCAGCGGTGACGGAGAGTTTGAGCGGCTCTGCAGGAAGACCTT
>CAXTMY010000016.1:33371-59634 GCA_964245565.1 uncultured Acidobacteriaceae bacterium
CGCGAAGTTGCCGTTCGCGTCGGTGCGGATCAGGCGCTGACTGGCCTGCCCGGTAAGAAGCAGCGTCGTACCGGCGAGAGGAGAGCCGTTGGGCCCGAGAACCCGGCCACGCAAAGCTGCCGTGTCGGGCGTTTGCCCGAAACCACTGGCGCTGAGAATCAGGCTCAGTGTAGTCAGGAGAAAAGGCCGCCAGGTGCGGCTAAAAAAGATCATCGCTCCAGCATCTTCGATTTTCTGCCATCGTGCCAGAACGATTTTTTTTGAAGTCGGCAGAGAAGAAGACGCTTGCCCTGGTGTGCGTTCGCCAGCACAATCGCAGCAGTCATGAAACTTTTTCCCGTCGCTTTGCCCCGTCTCTGCGCTCTGTTGCTGCTTACCGCCTGCTGCTCCGGACCGGCGGAGGGGCAGACGCTCTCGCCTTCTTTATACAGCGGATTACAGTGGCGGCTGTTGGGGCCTTTTCGCGCGGGGCGCGTGGTTGCGGTGAGCGGCGTACCGGGCAGCGATCGCACCTTCTTCTTTGGCGGTGTGGATGGCGGCGTGTGGAAGACAACCGACGCGGGAACGCTGTGGCAGCCGATGTTCGATGAGCAGCCGGTTGGTTCGATCGGAGCGCTGGCGGTCGCACCGTCAGATCCTGATGTGGTGTATGCGGGTACGGGGGAGTCGGATATCCGGTCGGATCTGGCATCGGGCGATGGCGTGTACCGCTCCGATGACAGTGGCACGACGTGGAAGCATGTGGGGCTTGAGGATTCGCGGCAGATCAGCAGGATTCTGGTTGATCCGAAAGACGCGCACACGGTGTACGTGGGGGCGCTGGGACACGCGTATGGGCCAAACGATGAGCGAGGCGTTTACAAATCAACTGACGGCGGCGGGACGTGGAAGCGAATACTCGATAAGGGACCGAATGTCGGCATTGCCGATATCGCAATGGCCACCGCGAAGCCGAAGGTGTTGTTTGCGACGACATGGAACGCGCACCGCTCAACCTGGAGCACGTATGCGCCGCTGGAGGGGCCCGGCAATGGACTCTATCGCTCGACCGATGGAGGCGAGCGCTGGACGGAGATTACCGGACATGGGCTGCCGACGGGGACATGGGGCCGCACCGGAATTGCGGTGAGCGCGGACGGTCGGCGCGTCTATGCCACCATCGATTCTCCTGGGCACTCGGGGCTGTACCGGTCCGACGACGGCGGCGATAGCTGGACACTGGCGAACGCCGATCCAAGGTTGACAAGCCGTGGGTGGTACTTCAACGCGCTTGCCATCGACCCCAATCATCCGGACACGTTGTACATCCCGAATGTCGCGTTGTACCGAACGGAAGATGGCGGCAGGACGATCCAGATTGTGCGCGGCGCGCCGGGCGGCGATGACTACCACCAGGTATGGGTCGATCCGAAAAACTCGGATCACCTGATGCTGGGCGTCGATCAGGGAGCGACACTGAGCCTGGACCACGGCAAAACCTGGACCACCTGGTACAACCAGCCGACGGCGCAGCTGTATCACGTCACGACAGACCACGTATTCCCGTACAACGTGTACGGCGCGCAACAGGACTCAGGCGCGATTGCGGTGGCAAGCCGCACGAATCACGGGCATATTGATATGCGGGACTGGTCCGAGCCAGGCGGCAGTGAGAGCGGCTACCTCGCAGTCGATCCACAGGATGAAAGCATCATTTATTACTCCGGCTCATACGGAACGGTGCAGCGGTTTGACCGCCGCACGGCCTTGAGCCAGACGATTACGCCGTGGCCGCTGGGCGGCTTCGACGCGCCGATCGACAAGCGGCGCTACCGTGACCCGTGGACGCCGGTGCTGGTGTTTTCGCCGGCGGACAAGCGCTCGCTCTATCTGGGCACGCAGTATGTGATGAAGACGATGGATGGCGGCCTGCACTGGCAGCAGATCAGCCCGGACCTGACCGGAGCGGTTGCCGGCGCAAATGCCACTGCCACGGTTACCAATGCGAACGCGGAGCAGCTCGGTTACGGTGTGGTGTATACGATCGCACCCTCGCCGTTAAACGCGGCGCAAATCTGGGCGGGGACGGATACGGGGCGCATCCACCTTACGACCGATGGAGGGAAAAGCTGGAACGATGTAACGCCGCCGGGGCTGACGCCGTGGAGCAAGATCTCGATGATCGAGGCTTCGCGCTTCGATGCAGCCACGGCGTACGCGGCGGTGGACAGGCACAGGCTCGACGACCGCAAGCCTTACCTGTACATCACGCACGACCTGGGCAAGACGTGGAAACTCTCAGTCGATGGGATTGCGCCGGAGCATTTTGTGCGTGCTGTGCGAGAAGACCCGGTGCAGCGCAACCTGCTGTTTGCCGGCACAGAGTTCGGGATGTATGCGTCATTCAATGGCGGCGAAAACTGGCAGCCGCTCCAGATGAACCTGCCGGTAAGCTCGGTGCGCGATATGACCATCAATGGCAGCGACCTGGTGGTTGCCACGCACGGGCGCTCGTTCTGGGTGCTGGATGATATTGCCCCGTTGCGACAGGCAGCGGTCGCGGCGCAGGGTACGCATGCGTATCTGTGTGCGCCGCCGATGACGGTGCGCGTGGATAACGATGGGTTCCTGGGAACGCCGCTGCCGCCGGAAGAGCCGCAGGCGAACAATCCGCCCAATGGAGCGGTGGTCGATTACTATCTGCCGGCAAGCGCCAACCAGGTGACGCTCGAGGTGCTCGATGCGCAGGGCAAGCTTTTGCGGCACTTCTCCAGTGCCGACAAAACAGTGGTCGAGCGGCCACTGCTGCCGATCGCGGAGCGCTGGTTCCCGAAACCGCAAATACTGGAGACGGCTGCCGGAGAGCATCGGTTCATCTGGGACCTGGCAGCCGGAGGCTCCGGAACGGGACTGGAGGATGACGATGACGACACGGCCGGCATGCCGCCCGGTCCGCGGGTGCCCCCCGGCGCCTATACTCTGCGCCTGACGGTGGATGGAATGGGAATGGACCAGTCGCTCCAGGTAAAAATGGATCCGCGTGCTGATGCGACAACCCAGGTGCTGGCAGCACAGTTTGCGCTGGGGCAGCGTATCTACACGCAAACTTTAGCCAGCCGGAAGGCGATGGCTGAGTTGCAGGGCGTGGAGAAGGAGCTGGAACAGGCACAGAGCGGCAGCGTTTCGCCTGAGCTGGCAGAGACGCTGACGGCTGCTCTGGCAAGCCTGCACGGGATCGAAAGCGGGGCGCAGACCGCGCCGAACGCTGCACAAGGCTTGCCGGATAAGGACGCAGGCGGCCTTGGGGAGGCGAATACGAGCCTGGGCACTGCTCTGCGCATGGTGGAAAGCGGCGACCGAACCGCGCCGTCACAGGCGCTGGTGATTTTCCACGAGAAGAGTGAGTCTGCGCGGGAGCGGATCGCCGCCTGGAATACATACAAGACGACAGAGCTGCCGAAGGTGAATGCCGCATTTGCGAAAGAGCATCGCGCTCCTCTGGCGGTCGCCGCCATCGAGGAGCAGGTGCACTATGCAATGACGCGCTAGTTGCCGGCGGCAGCCGGCTGGCCTCCGGAGCCGGTGTAGCGGACGTGCCAGATAGAGCCGGAGCCGTCGTCCGTCACGAAAAGAGAGCCGTCCCTGGCGACGGTGACACCGACCGGGCGACCCCAGACTTTGCCGTCGGGAGTGACGAAGCCGGTGAGGAAGTCCTCAAATTGGCCGGTGGCTTTGCCGTCCTTGACCGGGGCCATGATGACTTCGTAGCCGGCCCGGCGGGACTTGTTCCAGGAGCCGTGCTCGGCGGCGAAAATGTCACCTTTGTAGCTTGCGGGGAACTCCGAGCCTTCGTAGAAGGTCATTTCAAGCGAGGCGAAGTGCGGCTGCAGCAGGATGTCGGGCGTGATGACCTTGGACTGGAGCTCGGGGTGCTTGCCTTCGAGGCGGGGATCTTGTCTGCCGCCCGAGGGACCCCCCATGTAGAACCAGGGCCAGCCGTAGAAGCCGCCGTCCTGAATATGGGTGATGTAGTCGGGGACGAGATTGTCACCCAGCATATCGCGCTCGTTGGTGGAGCACCACAGCTCGCCGGTGCCGGGCTGGATGGCCTCGCCGACGCAGTTGCGAATGCCGGAGGCGTAGATCTTGATGAACTTGCCCTCGGGGGTGAACTCAAGCACGTCGGCGCGGTCTTTTTCGGCCGGGTGGGTGTCGGGGTCGTCAATGTTGGAGTGCGAGCCGACCGAGACGAACATATGCTGTCCGTCGGGCGAGAAGGCGATGTCGCGGGTCCAGTGGCCGCCGCCACGGAGCTTGCCGCCGCCGGGCAGGTCGGCAAGCTTTTGCGCTGCACCGGTCGCAGTCATGTCGCCTTCTTTATACGGGAAGCGGACGACGGAGTCGGTATTCCCGATATAGACCCACTTCGGGTTTTTCGCCGGGTAAAAGGCGATGCCGAAGGGCTGGCTGAGGTTTTCGGCGAAGGTCGCGGTCTGCTTCGGTTTGCCGTCAGGGCCGACGCCGCGGAAGACCATAATCTTGTTCTGATAGGAGAGCGCGACGAAGAGATCGCCGTTGGGCGCGGTGCGAATGAGCCTTGGCTGGTCGAGCCCGGTGGTGTACTGCGTGACGGTAAAGCCTGCAGGCGCTTGCGGCCACATGTTTTGCGGGCGGGGAACAATGTCGGAGCCGGCGTCGACGCCGGGGGTGGCATAGGGCTGCGGCAGATCGGCGACCGTGATCTTGCGTGTGACGCCGGGGTGTTCCTTCGAGTAGTCGGTGAAGGCGGACTGACCGGTCAGGACTGGCTGCGTTGCCTGGGCCTGCGCCGCGAGGGGAACGGCCAAAAGCCCGGCGAGGGCGAGCGGGGATGCGAAGACGGGAAAGCGCAAAGTGTTTCCTCCGGGAACGCGGGATGGGGCAGCCAGAGCAGGTGGCGAGCCATGCCACTCAGTGGAGATGCGTGAGAGCCGGGAATGGTTCTATGCGGTGCGCCGGGCTCTTTGGGAATCCCGGCTGGAGGGCTCCGGTTTGAGAACAATGTTACTCAAAGCGCGCACCGGATCTTTTCAGGCCGGGGCAGGCTAGATCTATTCGACCGTGACGGACTTAGCCAGATTACGCGGCTGGTCGACATCGCAGCCGCGGCGCACGGCGATATGGTACGCCAGTAACTGGAGCGGGACGGTTTCGAGCACGGGAAGCAGGAGCTCCGGAGCGGGCGGGATGGTCAGGACGTGGTCGACGAGCTGGGCGAGCTCGGCGGCGGCTTCGTCGGTTTCACGGTCGTCGGCCTCGGTGGTCACGGCGATGACCCTGCCGGAACGGGCGGTGACTTCCTGGATGTTGGAGAGGGATTTTTCGTAGCGGATCATGGAGCCGGGGTCGTTGGTGTCGCGGGTGGCGAGGGCAACAACAGGAAGCGACTCGTCGATCAAAGCATTCGGCCCGTGTTTCATCTCGCCGGCCGGGTAGCCCTCGGCGTGAATATAGGAGATTTCCTTGAGCTTGAGCGCGCCCTCGAGCGCGATGGGATAGTGGATGCCGCGGCCGAGGAAGAGAAAGTCGCGGGCGTGTGCGTAGGTTTTGGCGAGCTGCTCGCAGGCGGGGTCGGCGGTGCGGAGGATGGCCTCGAGTTTGCCCGGCAGCAGGGCGAGCTCGCTGACGAGGCGGCGGCTCTCCTCGTCCTCAATGGTGCCGCGTACCTGCGCGAGGTGCAGTGCGAGCACAAACAGCGCGGTGAGCTGCGCGGTGAAGGCCTTGGTCGAGGCGACCCCGATCTCGGGGCCGGCGTGGGTGTACAGAACGCCCTGGGCTTCGCGGGCGACGGCTGCGCCGACCACATTGCAGATGGCAATCGTTTTAGCGCCTTTGGCGATCATTTCGCGCTGGGCGGCGAGGGTGTCGGCGGTTTCGCCGGACTGGGTGATGAGCAGGCCGAGCGCGTGCGGATCGCTGATGGGGTCGCGGTAGCGATACTCACTGGCATAGTCGACCTCGACGGGCAGGCGCGCGAGACGCTCGATCATGAACTTGCCGACTGTGGCGGCATGCCAGCTGGTGCCGCAGGCGGCGATGTTGAGCCGGGTCGCGGAGCGGAACTCCTCCGGCGTGATCTGCATCTGGTCGAGAAAAACCCTGCCGGTTTCGAGCGAGACGCGGCCAAGGGTGGTGTCGCGCACGGAGCGGGGCTGCTCGAAGATCTCCTTGAGCATGAAGTGCTTGTAGCCGCCCTTTTCCGCCTGGATGGGATCCCACAGGACGCGGGTGACGGGCCGTTTCACCGGATTACCCTCGAAGTCGGAAAGCGTGACGCCGGTTGGGGTCAGCACGGCCAGGTCGCCGTCGGCGAGGAAGATGAACTCGCGGGTCTGGTGCAGGATGCCGGGGACGTCTGAGGCGACGAAGTGGCCGTGATCGCTCACGCCGAGCACGGCGGGCGGTCCCATGCGGGCGACGACGATGGTATCGGGCGCATCGGCGGAGAGGACGGAGATGGCGAAGGCGCCGGCGAGCCGTTTGGCCGCGCGGCGGACGGCATCAGGCAGTGTGGCGGCGCGATCGTTCCGGTCCTCCTGCTCCTGCTCCTCCTCGATGAGGTGGGCGATGACCTCGGTGTCGGTCTCCGTGAGGAAGGTGTGGCCGTTGGCTTGGAGCTCGGCTTTGAGACGGAGGTAGTTTTCAACGATTCCGTTGTGGACGACGACCAGGCGGCCGGAGCAGTCGCGGTGCGGATGGGCATTTTCTTCTGTCGGGCGGCCGTGGGTGGCCCAGCGGGTGTGGCCGATGCCGTAGCTGCCGCCGCCTTCGGGAAAGATTGGGCCGGTGCGGATCGCCTCTTCCAAGTGGCGCAGCTTGCCGGGGGCGCGGCGCAGGATCAGTTCCTCGCCGCGCGCGCTGCCTACCGCGATGCCGGCCGAGTCGTAGCCGCGGTATTCAAGCCGGCGCAGGCCTTCAAGAATGATGGGGACAACGGGCTGGGAGCCGACGTAACCGACGATGCCGCACATATGCCGATTCTAGGCGCTTCGCTAAGAAGGGTTTTCTTCGATGCGAAAGGAGAACTCTTCCATGACCGGGTTGGTCAGGACCTCGGCTGCGATGCGTTCGACCTCGGCGTGAGCGCTGGCTGCGTCGAGAGAATCGTCAAGGGTCACGATGAAGTACTTACCTTGGCGCACGTCCTCGATGCCGCCGTGGCCCAGTTTCCTGAGCGCCTTCTGGATGGCCTGCCCCTGGGGATCGAGAACGGTTCGCTTGGAGACCACGTAGACATGAGCCTTCATCGTGGTCGATTATAAACGGAGTCGCCGGAGCACTTCTGCTCTAGCGTCAGCCTTCCCAAGATTTCGACAGAATAGGAAAGAAATGGTCAACTACCTGGAACTTCCGGTTGGCGAGAACAGTCCTGAGGTCGTCAACGCAGTGATTGAGATCCCCGCTGACGGCGTGAACAAGTACGAATACGACAAGGAGCTGCACGTCTTCAAGCTCGACCGCAATCTTTACTCGCCGGTGCACTATCCGGGGGATTATGGGTTTATCCCTTCGACGCTGAGCGAAGACGGCGACCCGCTGGATGTGCTGGTGATGGTGGATGAGCGGACCTTTTGCGGCTGCCTGTCGCAGGTGCGGCCCATCGGCGTCCTGGAGATGCTGGATCAGGGCGTGCTGGATGAGAAAATTCTGGCCGTAGGCAGGAACAATCCCCGCTACGCCGAGGTAAACGATTATTCGCAGATCTATCCGCACATCCTGCGGGAGATTACGCATTTCTTCTCAATCTATAAGGACCTCGAAGGCAAGCGGGTAGAGGTGCACGGCTGGCACGATGCCGAGTACGCGAAGGAGCGGGTGCGGAAGGCGGCAGCCAGCTTCATCGAGGCGAAGAAGAAGTAGCTGCGCGCTTACCCGCGGCTGTGCGGGCGCTGCCGTGTGAGCACGTATCCGAAAGCACCTGCCAGCGCAACCAGCGCGCCGAACAGCAGCGCCGGCATGCGCAGCATCTGTTCTCCGCGCGAGACCCACATGGCATACGCGACGAGCGCCGCCGGGCATGCGGACAGCGCAGCCGCGATCGGCAGAGACCCCATGCGGAACGGGCGGGATAGTGCGGGTTCGCGGACACGCAGCACCAGCAGCGCCACGAACTCGAGGATGAGGCTCGATCCGTAAAGGATGAGGTCGATGGAGATAAGGCGTTCGTAGTTGAACCGGAGCGCGAGCGCCCAGGCCGCACCGCAGGCCAGGGTGGCGGCTATGGGCGCACCTTTCCTGTTGACGGCGCCCAGCCGGCGCGGCAGCATGCCTTCCTGCGCCAGAACCATGGGCAGGCGCGTGTAAGAGAGCGTCAGCGCGTTGAACATGCCGGTCGCGCTCAACATGCCTCCGGCGACGATGGCGCCGGCAAGCGCCGGCCCGGCCCATCCCCCGCCGGCCAGGCGGCGCGCGGCATCTGCCCAGGCGCCGGTGGTGAACTGCTGCAGCGGAATGCCGGCGAAGGCGATGGCGGCGAGCGGCAGCACGTAGGTGAGGGTAACGAGCAGCCCGCTCAGCAGCATGGCTTTCGGGTAAGTGCGCGGCGGGTTTTCGACCTCCTGCGCGAACGTCGAGGCATTGTCCCAGCCCATGTAGTTCCACATGGCGACGAGCACGGCAACGCCGAAGCCGGCGCCCCCGACGGGCTTTGCGGTCCAGAGACCGGCAGGTGCGGGGTGATGCATTCCCTGCGCGACGGCGAAGCCGCACAGCACCGCAAAGGGCGCGAGCAGCAGCAGGAAAAGCCATAGCGAGCCGCGCCCGACGGAGGGTGCGCCGAGCAGGTTCCACCCACAGCAGCCGGTGATAAGAGCGAGCTCCCAGGCGAGGCCATAATGCCCGCTGACGAGCCCCGGCGCCAGCCGACCCAGGTAAAGGGTGAACAGCGTGGGATAAATGGCCATGTCAAAGACCGAGGCGGTGAGCGAGAGCCACGCCTCCTGATAGCCCCAGAAGGGGCCGAGCGCGCGCCGCACCCAGACGTAGAAGCCACCTTCTTCCGGCAGGGCACTGGCCAGCTCCCCGATCATCAGCGCGGTCGGCAGGGTCCAGACAAGCGGCAGAAGGAGGAGAATGAGCAGCGCGCCGCGATACCCGGCACCCCCGAGGATGTCCTCAATGCCGTAGGGGCCGCCGGAAACCATGAAGTAGGTAGCGGCAACAAGCGGCAGCAACCGCATCGGTGCGCGATTGCTGCCGCTCGTGGAACTGGCTCGATTCGCTGGTCTGGCGACTGAGACCCTCCTGCCGCGGAGGTTCCGCGGAGCGGACTACGCAACAGGAGGATATCGTGGTTCACAGGCGCCGGGGAAACCCGCCGCTGTTATTTGAGATAACCGGGATAGTCGCGGCCGACTGTGCCGAAGACCTCGACCGAGCCGTCGTTCTCGTAGTCGCTGTCCGACAGTCCGGAGGAGAAGCGAACCTCGCCGCCGGCTGCTTCGAGGATGCGTTCGGCTTCGCCGGCGCGGGCACCGGCATGTACGGTGATGACCGCGCCCCCCTGCCCGAGACGGTTCGAGAGAGAACGGGAATGCTCAGGCGGCACGCCGTAGCGGGAGAAGGACTGCTCAAAGGCCGGCTGCGAGTAAGGATGGCTGCCGGACTTTTCGTCGAGGATCAGGTGGCCCTCCCCGGTGCCGAAGTTCTGGCTTTCCTTGGTGGTGGCCGCTTTCGCCGTCGAGTATCCGCCGGCAGGCTCGGTGGAGTGCTCTTTGTGGCTCGGCTTATCGCTGGTAAAGATATGCTTCAGCTTCTCGCCCCAGCTCTCGTGAGCGTGGGTCGCGCGACCGGTCGAAGACGACCTGGGAACGGACACCGACTCGGTGCGCTGGCCGCCTTCAGCGAGAGGAGTGTCATGGGGAAGTGAGCTTTCGAGCTCCGACGGAAGTCCGGAGTTGGCGAGACTGGAGCCTGAGATCGGGCCAGGACGGCCTGCGCCGGAAAAAATGGTGCCTGCGCCGCCGCCGAGCGCCCCGGGCTGCACGGGAGTCGTGTCAGAACCGACAGTACCGAAGCTCTGGGCCTGCGCTTCACCCGCCGGATTGGTTGTGCCCAGCTCTTCGCGCAGGCTGCCGCCGAGGTTGGCCTGCCGTTCCCCAGTTTCCGCGTTGCCGGTGTTTGCGCCGATGTGAAAGGCAGCCCCGATATCGTTCGGGACGAACCCTGCATCGATCAGGGCGCCGATGGCACGGTGAGCCGCTTCGCCGGTAGCAAAATAGCCAACGACCGCAGTGCCTGTTTGTGGCATGGATGTTGCCATAAGAAGAATCCTCCTAGTGAGAAAAACGAACAGCCTTTGCAGGCCTTACCTGACTTGAGATGCCTGCGCGGGGAGAAGCGCCTGCCGTGCGGTGGAAAAGTTAGTCTTTCAGGCTATAATCCGGATACGCGCGACGCACGGAGAGTTGGCCGAGTGGCTGAAGGCGGCGGTTTGCTAAACCGTTATAGGGTCAAAAGCTCTATCGGGGGTTCGAATCCCCCACTCTCCGCCATAGCTTTAGAATCAATGACTTAGAGCCCCGCCTACCGATCGGGCTACCAATATTGCGAATCGACAGCAGTGACTCGGTATTTGCCTTCAGGGAGATACCTCATGAAGTCCACTGCCGTTCGCATCTATGTCCGCATTCGTCGCTCTGACGGAACCCGCCTCTTCGCTCTTCCTGTTTTCGCAGCCCACGGCCGCCTGCGGCCCCAGTTCGCCCTCGTGGGGATGGGCAGCCGCAGCACTGTTCAGACGGCGTATACCGCTTGCGCTACCAGTAAGAAACCTGCGGCAAAGCCCGTTCCATTGTTCGAGCGGAGATCGAAGCGGGCTCTTAACGGAGGTACCGCCGAAACTTCCGACAAACAACTAGGACCCTATCAGGGCTGCCCCGGCCTGAGGCGCGTGGGGGCAGCCCTGAAGCTCTTCCCGAGGCAGTTTTGATAGGGCCCTTTGAAGGGCGCCGCTGGCGTTTGCGGCGGATGCGGTCAGACTATGGGAATTGAATCGATTGTCGTCTTTAAACAACTCTGTGGCCCAGACTTAGCCAGCATCGCGACGATCGATTCGGAATGCCTGCGCTGCCCATAATGTTCGAAGTATCACACGCGCAGCGTCCCGCCGCGCCAGCGACTTCGTTCAAACGCGTTTAGCAGGACTTATTTGGCGTGTATGGCCGCCTCACCGACCGTTACGGAGTAGAGTGGTTCTTTCGTGGTGCCTGAAACGGCATCTCTTTAAGCTCAACAAGCAACTCGGCATCGGTTCCCTGGCTAAGCTTCTCAAAAGCAGGTTCGAGTTCTTCACGTCCTTCGCCCGTGACAAACATGGCCGTGGTGTTACCTTGCTGAGGCTGTCGGGTCGGATGCAGCCAGTCTGTCGCCGAGAACTCAACCAACCCGCTTTTTAGGAACGCATTCGTGATTTTGTGATGTTGCCCTGGAGGGAACTGCGCCTTCATCGGCGTGTCGGAAAGCCGCGTCCGCGTCAGCGAACCTCCGAAGCAGGCTTGATAGAATCCCATCGCTTCTGCGCATTTACCGTCGAAGAGCAGGAATGGTGTCAAGCGGAGCATATCGGCTTCCCCTCGGAGTCAAGAGCTACAGTCTTGGGAAGACTACATCAGTTCTATAAGTCGCACAGTGTTGACCAATCCGGGCCGGTTGGCCCCGTTCAAGCCCGGCCACTCCCGCCAAGTGCGTTCGAGAGCTCTACTTCGTCAGACTCGCAAGAAAGCTGCTCATATCGTCATAGACCTGCTGCTCGTTTGAGTCGAAGAAGCGTTTGGCATGTGGGATGCGAATTACCTTGGCTTGCGGAACGGCTGACCGGAATGCATCGGTCTGCGCGGAGATCATTTTCAGGTCATCAGCCGTGATCGCAGCCGTTCGGGTTGTGTCCAGTTGAAAATTGGCAGTCGTACGGGTCCGCTAACGAGTCCCTTCCTAAACGCCTAGTCTTCAGCCCCATGTCGTAGGAGCGGACGTTCCTTCAAGGCCGCAAAGCCGCTGACCGGTAGCGCCATGCCTCGCCGCGCAGACTCAAAACACGTCTCCAGCACAGCCATCACTGCCACCGCGTCGCTCGGTGGAACAGGATTCGGACCACGCCCCCTTATGGCCTCAAGAACGGCTACGTAGTACTCACGCTGGTTTGCGCCGGGTGCAGGTAGCGGCCGAGGCTTCACGCCCGGACCTTCATAGAACCAGCCTGGATCCGGGTCCTCACCAAAGCCGGGAGCATCCGGGCGCATGCCGTCCTTTAAACGCGCCTCTTGCAGGTCCCCTCCGAACTTGGCCCAGCTGCCCCGGGTGCCATGAACAACCGTCCGTGGCATGCCGCCCCCGGCAGCCAGCAGCGTTGCGTGAAGGATCACGCGGGTCTTCTTATAGGCAAGCAGGATGTGTCCCCAATCATCCGTCTCACCTCCTTCTCGTTGTACCGCCAGTTGCGCAAACACAATCTCCGGCATCCCGAACTGGTGTAGTGCTTGGTCTATCAGGTGCGGCCCCAGATCGAACCAAAGGCCCGCTCCCGGACCGGACGACTCGCGCCAGCGCTTCCGGACAGTAGGACGGTAGCGGTCGATGTGTGTCTCCAGCAAAGAGATCTCGCCCAGAATACCGGACGCAATCACCGCGCGCGTGGCAAGAACCTCGCTGTCCCACCGCCGATTGTGGAATACCGAAAGGAGCTTGCCCTGCTCCTGGGCCAGGTGCGCCAAGGCTTCAGCCTCCACCAGGGTGAGCGTAAAAGGCTTGTCGCAGACTACATGCTTGCCCGCTCGCAGGGCTGCCGCGGTAAGCGGGTAGTGGCTCTCATTCGGACTCGCAATCACGATGAGGTCGATCTCGGGGTGTGTCACAACCGCGATTGGGTCGGCAAGAACTTGTGCCTCCGGAAAGTCGGCAAGCACCGCGTCGGGGCGGCTCGATCCCACAATCGCCAACTCAAGCCCGGGAACCGAGCGTACAAGCGGCGCGTGAAAGGTCTTCCCCACATAGCCATAGCCAATCAGGCCGACTCTGATGAGCGGTTCTTTTTCCTGGATCACGCGAAACCCTCTCTCCCCAGCCAAATCCTACTTGGCTGGCAACGTAGTCTGCCCCAAACAGCAGAGCGCCAGAGCACGCATCTGCAATCCGAAATTCGGTGAATCATCGCGGCAAATTTCCGCCGCAGTGTCCCGATGAGGGCTCAGCCGGAAGTCCACTGTATTGCCGTCCCGGTCGACTGCGCGGTAAAGGTAGACCAATCTCCCTCGCACTTTCAAGTAGATCTCGTCCATGCGCCCACGATCTGCCAACTTTACGGGCATAGCGATTCCAGCGCTTCTCGAACTCTGGAACATGCCGCTGCACCCAGCGCATGATCGTCGTATGCGCAAGATGCAAGCCGCGCTCAGCCATCATCTCGACCAGATCACGCAGGCTGAGCTTGTAACGCAAATACCAACGCACACACAGGATGATGATCTCCCAAGCAAAGTGCCGCCCGGCAAATAACTTCTCCATGCTCTTCAGCCTGCTCATCCGCGTCCCTTAGCCCTCTAAACCCACTCTAGCGAATGCCGAGATCCTATTTGCACCAGAGCCATGCGCATGATCCGGAGAAGACACTGCCTCACCTGCAAGCGAGGTGTGCTCAATGGTATCCGTTTGTGAACCGCATCTTCGAAATCGCTGCCTGACCGTCAGCCCGAACATGGGACACTGCGTCTCCGTTTGTTAATGCAACAGAGCCATATGGTCTCGTCCCGGGAGCCATCATACGAGCGGTGCAAAGCTGTTTTGCTATAGTGCAATAGCTCTCAAAGGAGACTCATGAAAAGGATACTTCTTGCAGGCTTGCTGATAACGACCAATCTCACTTTTGCGCAGGTCGCTGATCGCGGACAAGTGTCGTCTTGGATAACGACGAGCGACAGATCCAAGCTGTTTCAGAAAGAGTCACAAACGATTTCATTTCATCCTCGCCCGGAAGAACAGAGGGCTTTACCTGTGATCATTGTTGATCCTCGTCAGGAGATGCAGTCTGTCGACGGGTTCGGTTTTGCGCTCACCGGAGGAAGCGCCGAGCTCTTAATGAAGATGAGCTCTGAGGCGCGGGCAAAGACTCTTTTGCACTTATTCTCTCCCGATGGCGACAGTGCCGGCGTGAGTTATTTGCGATTGACGATCGGGGCTTCGGACATGAACGCTTTTGTTTATTCATACGACGATCTGGCAAAGGGAAAGACCGATCCCGAGCTCAAGAACTTCGACCTCGGTCATGACAAAGAAAATGTTATCCCTGTTCTTAAAGAGATTCTACGAATCAACCCCACGATCAAGATTCTGGCATCATCATGGTCGGCTCCGGCCTGGATGAAAACGAATGATGATCCAAGAGGAGGGGCGCTGAAAGAAGAGGACTATCCGGCCTATGCGAAATACCTGATTCGATATATCGGGGAAATGAAGAAGGAAGGAGTTGTAATCGATGCCATCAGCATTCAGAACGAGCCGCTGAATAACCGCAATACGCCGAGCATGCGGTGGCTCGTCGATCAGCAACGGTCCTTCCTAAAGGAAGATCTTATCCCGGCTTTCACCAAGAGCGGTTTAAAGACGAAGCTGGTCTTGTTTGACCATAATCTGAACCGCCCCGACTATCCACTGACCCTGTTGAGCGAACCGGCCATCTCCGAGTTTGCCGACGGTACCGGTTTCCACAACTATGGCGGCGATGTGAGCGCCATGGGCATGGTCCACGCGGCGCGGCCTGATAAAAATGTGTACTTTACCGAACAAACAGTTACAGAGAAACCGGGAAGCCCTACCATCGATATCGCTGCCACCGTAGAGAGGCTGATCATCAACACCACCCGGAACTGGAGTAAAAATGTCATCCTTTGGAACATGGCGGCGGACCCTAATAACGAACCCCACACCGACAACGGTGGATGCTCAGGCTGCCAGGGAGCGATCACCCTTGATAAGAATATAGTCTCGTTCAACCTCGCGTATTACACTGTTGTGCACGCCTCCAAGTTTGTTCGGCCTGGCTCTATTCGGATTGCTTCGACAGCACCGGGAGATCAGGCAATCGATCTCACGACAGATGAAGAGCGCCCTGAGATCAAACGAGTCGATGTGATCGAGCACAGTAAAGTATTTCCGAACGTCGCTTTCAAAACGCCCGATGGAAAGATAGTTTTGATCGTCGCCAATACGAGCCAAGACGCGGGCTCATTCCTCATTCAGTACAACGGACAGATTGCCGCCGTTACGCTCTCCTCAGGTGCGGTCGGGACATACGTCTGGTAATCAGCGTTGCAGGTAGTTTTTGTCTGCAGGAAATCGCGCCGGCTGGTACGCCAACCGGGTTCCTACAATCCCATGTTGTTGCTTGTTTGATCCATCGCTACCGTCATGCTGTTTGTCCCCTAACACTGCGTCGCTGCGCACCGTCGGGATCGAAAGCAAGACGGCTCTGGTCGTCAAAAACCATCACCTCGCCGTGCTGCGGGGTGTACGCCTTCCACTCCGGCATTCTCGCGTGATTCGGGTTGCCGGTACGCGCGAAGTTCAGCCAGGCATCGCTCATCACGGCGGCGAGCGCGCGTGGCCGGGCGCCCCCGCCGGTCATGGAGTCGCAGCGATCGGTGTTGTCAAAGACAAACGCGATCTCAGAACAATGGAACAAGTGGGAGCAGAATCGCGCAGGCAAGCATGAGCTTCTGTGCCATATGCGTTGTGTCGAACAGTCGCTTCATCTTCAGTCTCCAGTGATCAACGCGCGATCAGCACAAACTGCTCCTGCACTTTCCAGCCGCGAAGCGCAAGCTGCAACGCGCCTGACCCAGTTGCCAAAGCAGCCACATGAATGTTGATGGTTCGTTCGCCCAGTGGCAACGAACCATGCTTGTCGCTGTAGTATGCAACCGAGTGCGCTGGAGAGGCAAAGAGCAAAACAAGCGAGTGTCCTGAGTCGGATGTCCGCTTACAAAAGCGGCCTACGGAGTGCAGGATCTGCTCTGCAGTCTTGTGCCAGACAAAGGGCTTTGGATCTCGGTTGTGATGTTGTTCGTACGTGACGGGCGCCGAGCTCGCCGCCTGCAACAATCTCCACGAGAACCAGCCAATTCCCTTCTCCAGCAACTTGACCGGCACGAACTACATACTTCTGAATCGAACCGCGTTGACCAGGACTCAGGGAGAACTGGCCCTTGTGGATGCGGCGGAGTAGTTCTACGCCAGCGATCGTGATAGCGGCAGGTACCAGCGTACGCACAGGATGATCACTTCGCGGTCAAATACCGCCCTCGAAACAACTCTTCGATGCTGCTCAGCTTGCCCACGATGATCCTCAACTCCATGAAAAGTCCACTGTACCCGATACCGCACTTCCATTTGCACCACAGCCCAGGCGTACAAGGTGCTTAGCGCAATCTTGTAGTCGGGCACTGCCCCAAGGATCTTACAAGGCCTCAAGGGGGAGGACTCGGCTACGGCATGCTGTCTCCAATTCGGCAGACACCGACTTGCTATATGTCCGCTAGTTGAGCGCTGCCTGCTGTATGCGTGGGGATGCGGCGTTGATAGCATCGCCGAATGTGGAACTGCGGATATCGCCGTCGGCAGCGGAGGGGCCGTAGAGCTGCGCTAGATCGCAGATCACAACATTCACGCCGCGGACTGCCTGCGGTTTTTCATGTTTTCTTTACGCAGTGCGCTATCCAGCATGGCTGCACTGAGCTTTTGCAACAGTTGCGGAACACTACTGCCCGCCGGCAGTGCCTGGCCACATGCCTCAGCGGCTTGCTGCCAACGAGTACGAGCGCAGCACAGTATCTGCTTGCGTACTGCAGGCGTCTGCAATGCTTGCAGTACATTCTCCGGCAACAGAGAGCCGCCGTGCAGCAGAGCGTCGGTTATCGCAAGCGGCAGCAAGGGCAGCGCGTCGATCACAGCCATTGTGCGTAATCCTGCGCCAAGATCTTTTGATAGGTCTTTGCCGGCCGCCTGTTCGTCTCCGCAGAGATCAAGCGCGTCATCGAGATACTGGAAGGCGACACCAAGCTCGCGCCCGCAAGCGTACAACCGTTTCGCCTGGGCCTCGGCGCCTGCAAGCAGAAAGCCGCCGTGCAGGGCGAGACCGAAAAGTTCCCCGGTTTTTCCCCGCGCGATCGTGAGCGCCTGTTCACCGAGGCTTGCCGCATCGCGCACCGCGCAAACCGAGCACTCCCGTGCTTCCGCTGTCATCATGATCTGGGCACACACCGCAACAGCTTCGCCAAACGCAAACCCGAGTCCGTAGGCAATACGCATAGCCTCGGCAAGCATCCAGTCGGAAGCCAGCGTTGCAAGCTGCGGGCCGAACGCGCACGTCACCGACGGGCGTCCGCGGCGTAGCCGGCTTGCGTCAAAGATATCGTCCTGCACCAGAGTCGCCGCATGCAACAACTCAATGCATGCGGCTGCACGCACCGGCAAATCAGCTGGAAGCTCCAACTGTTCCGCCGCAGCCATCAGCAGCAGACCCCGCGCGCGCTTGCCACCTTGGAGCGCATGTTTAACGGCCGGCCGTAAAGAAGCTGCGGGGCGGCTCGCGAATGTGGAAAGTTCAAGCTCAAGCACGGTGCAGATCAAGCGGAGCTCCTTTCGCGTTCCATACCGCGGCGGCAGTTGACCGGGCTGCCTGTACGCGACCAAGCTCATTCAGCGCCATGTGCGGCACCGTGAGCGCGCTTAGCAGAATAAACATCTCCGGGCCATAGGATGCAGCGGTGTGCCTGCCGAAATAAAACATCGCGCCGAGAAACACGAGAGAGACCAGCCATGGCAAAAATCCCGCGCGCAAGTTCCGTCTTACGCTTGCCGCAGGTGTTGGAATTCCTGCAGCGGGCTCGCTTGTTGAAACGAGATGCTCCGGCGTATGCCAGCAGCAGAAGTAGACCGCGAAGGCAACCAGCGGATCGCAGAGCGCAAACAGGGCTGCCGTGACCACGATGACCGCGGCCGTTCCAGCACGTTGAATGCTGCCACGTCCGAACT
This sequence comes from uncultured Acidobacteriaceae bacterium, assembly GCA_964245565.1. Taxonomy (GTDB): domain Bacteria; phylum Acidobacteriota; class Terriglobia; order Terriglobales; family Acidobacteriaceae; genus EB88. Next base: position 51,414 of record CAXTMY010000016.1, read on the forward strand.
GCCCGAGCCATGTGCCCGCCAGCGCAATCACCAGTACAGGCCAGCATGCCGCAGCGAGTCCGTGCGTCAGCGCTGCTGCATGGGGGTCTGCTTTACCGCCAAGCATCTGAGTAAAGATCGGGGTGACTGCGCCTGCATGCCAGCGGCAGGCTGCGACGATCGGCACAGCGCCCAGAGCGAATGCGGCGAGCGCCGCTATCGGCCCGGGTGTCCGGTGCTCCGGTTCTGTTCCGAAATGCCAGGCAGAGTATGTCAGGAAGAGCGCTAACGAAATAGATGGGAGCAGCCACCAGCCAAGCAATGTAATTACGACCAGGCCCGCGTACGCGGCCAGGAACACACTCAACCAATGCGCACCGAGTCGAGGCATCAGGAGTTTGCGGCCCTGTACCGGGTCATACGCCCCATGCCACATTGCAATTGCAACTGCTGCAAGCACAATGGGCAAAAGCGCGGAGCCGTGCAGCAGACCGGCGGCTGACGCAGTGCAGCAACAGGCGGCAACTGTAAAATACAAGCCAAGACGAGGAACCAGCAGGAGAGTGCGGGCTGAGCGCCCTTGCGTACATGGCGTGCTCACAGCAATACCTGTCGCGCTCACCGGCGATCTCCCGGCGTATACGCCACGCGCCCGGCAGATTGTGTAGCCGCGTACAGCATTGGGAGCTTGGGCAGCGACCAAGCCACTCGCAGCATCTCGCGAGGTGCGCTCGTCTCGCTCAAAAAGCGCACCAGTTCATCCGGGTCCGTTCGCGTGAACATCCGCAGGAATAACTCAGGAGCGGCTGTGTCGGAATGTCGCAGCGCCTCAAGGAATACCCCGTCCATTGCGCCGTACATCAGCGGCTCAGCGGTTGCGGGAACTGGCCTTCCCGTTGACAGGGCACTCGCTATCGCGCGGCTATGCCTCTGGATGCGTAGAAATCCATACCCCGAGGAAGCTTTGAGCCGTCCACCGCGAGCGCCAATGGCATGCAATCTTCCGCCGAAACTGTCATCTGCGGCAAGTGGCTGCTTGGTTTGCATCGGCAGTGAGCCGTGCTCGGCATACAAAATCTCGCCGTGGCAGTCCTGCTCCACGAGCCACGACTGTAAGTCTGCTTCATACGCGGGCTCCGTAAGTTCGGGCTTGTCGAGATAGGTCATTTCAACCAGCGCGTCCGTTGAAGAGAACGGCAGCAGATAGATAAACCGGACGCGGCCAGGCGTCTCACAGGGCAGAAACCGCATGAGCTCCACCATGCTCGGATCAAAGCGCGGCATAGCGGTGCGCACGTGCCAGCCGAGAAACCTCTGCAGCAGCGCGGGTGCTTGCCCCTCGTGGACTGGCGGCCGGCTGTCAAATACTCGCCGTGCTATCAGGCGACCGGCACTGCTTTCGACGGACAGGCAACCTGAGTGATGCGGCTCGATGGAGTGAACGGTCACCCCGCGGCATATTTCCTGGTTCCGCTGGTGGGCAATGTAGCTAAGACCCGCGCGATAAAAATCGTCACCGGCGATGTGGCAGTATCGGTAACGGCGGCTGCTGTGTGCTGCCTGCCGTTTTCCACTGCTCACGCGCCAGCTGCTCCAGGAGTGCGAAATAGTAGAAGCAAACGGGTGGTCTTCGGTATTCCAGAAGCACCAGGTGCGGTCCCGTCGATAACTTGTACGCGGCTCCAGCAGGTACACCTCTCCCCGCACACGCGCGATGCCGAGCGCAGCGGCCAGGCTCAATCCAGCGCAGCCGCCCCCCAGGATTGCGATCTCTGTGTCTGGCCTCATTGCTCCACCGCGATCCCAGCCGCGTCCATTACTCCGCTGATCGACCTGTCAGGCGCGACTCGCGCGGCTGCAACGAGCTTTGACCGGCGGCCAAACGTTCTGGACGAGCGCACAAACGCCCACAGCACCAATCTGGCCTTTACACCTGACGGCACTACGATTCTTCTTCGCCATGACCCTGCAGTATCCTTCTCTACTCGCACACCAATCTCGCGGTAACACGCACCGGCGGCCAGGATGCTGACGCGTGCGCGCCACGGCAGGTAATGCATGCCGCCGTCGGCGCTCAGATAAAACCGCTCGGCGAGAGCAAGCAGACGATGGATGGCTTGAACAAGCGACGCGGCTGCGGAACTGTCGGGTGCGGCAGTTATCGCAGCCCTTACGTCAGCCGGGGCTACCCAGGCAGCGGGCAGATAAATGCGGTCTCGTTTTAGGTCTTCGCGCACATCCCGTGCTATGTTCGTCAACTGCATAGCAATACCGAGGTGCGCAGCCGCTTCGGCGCCTGCAGGGGGTGCTCCCAGAATGCGGCACATCATCAACCCGACTGTACCCGCCACTCCGAAGGCATACACCAGGAGTTCACGCTCATCCGCGATGCTCCGCGCACCGGTATCAGCCGCCAGCGCCTCGGTCAGCATCACGGCGATTTTGCTGATCCCGGGAAACCGCACTTCCAACTCGACCGGCCAGCCCAGCGACTCGGCGATATCGCTCAGCGGGTCGGCACGGAGTGCCTCGATGACCTGTCCGAGTCGCCGGTCGCGCCCGGCATTTCCTTCGTCGGCGAGATCATCCATACGCCGGCAGAAACCGTAGAGCTCCGCCGCTTCCCTGCGCATGCGCGGCGGCAGCAGCCGCGACGCGAGATGAAACGTTCGACCTGACCGCGCCAGCAACGCTTCAGCGCTCACAGGTTCGGATTGCCCCCCGGCCCGCTTACTCACGCAGCACCTGCCCGGCTTTCAGCCTGCATGTCGTCAAAGTAGTGCTCGAGCACTTTTGCCGAGCACAGCACCCCTGGCAGTCCCGCACCTGGATGCGTCCCGGCACCCACCAGATATAACCCGCGCACATCTTCAGAACGATTGTGAAAACGAAACCATGCCGATTGCAGAAGCGTTGGCTGGATGGAAAACCCTGTCCCGTATTCGGTGCGTAGATCGTCGCGGAAGTGCTCCGGCGTCACGTGAAACTGCACTTCAATGTGCTCTCGAATGCCGGGGCATACCGTCTCGTCAAGTAAAGCGATCGTGCGTTCCGCCAGCTTCGGTCCGGCCACGTTCCAGTCAATCTGCTGGGATCGGTGCCGGCATTCGAGATTCGGCACGGGCACAAGCGCGTACAGGCTTTCGCAACCCGGAGGCGCAAGGGAGGAATCGGTACGCGTCGGTGCATGCAGGTACAGGCTGATATCGTCGGAGAGCAGTTTGTGATGGAAGATATCTTCTAGCAATTCCTTGTAGCGTTGGCCCAGCAGAATCGTGTGATGCGCAAGATGTGCAAACTCACGGCGAACTCCCAGGTACAGCACGAACAGACCCATAGAGAATTTCTGCCTTCGAATCCGCGCGTTTGTCCACTTGCGCCGCCACTGCGGCGCCACCAGCCGCCGGTAGACAGCCGGTGCGTCCGCATTCGCAATCACGCAATCAGAGGCGACGCGCTCGCCGCTATCCAGTTCCACCCCTGTAGCTCGCCCCTGCTCAATCATGATCTGGCGCACACCACAGCCGAGGTGTAGCGCGACCCCTTGATCTTCCATCAGGCGTGCCATGGCTGCAACCAGCGCGGCTGTACCGCCCATGGCAAAGCAAACGCCGTCTTTGCGCTCAAGGTGTTGAATCAGCGAGTAGATGGATGTTGTATGAAACGGGTTGCCGCCGACCAGAAGCGGCTGAAAAGAGAAAACCCGGCGCAGTGCTTCATCCTTGATATACCGGCTTACAAAGCTGTAAACAGAGCGGTCGCTCCGCAGCGCGATCATCTTCGGCAACACGGCAAGCATCTTCATGGCAGAGTGAAACGGCACAGAACCGAGCTGCTCAAAACCCACCCTGTAGATCTCTTCTACCTTGCGCAGCAGTCTGCAATAGCCAGCCACATCGCCAGGGGCAAAGGCACGAACACGCTCAACCAGTTGCTCATCACTGCCCCCGTAGTCAAAACTTCTTCCATCGGCAAAATAGATGCGATACCACGGAGTGAGCCCCCGGAACTCAACAGCGTCTCCCCGGCTCTCGCCGAAGAGCGACCAAAGCTCATCAAAAAGAAAAGGCGCGGTGATCACGGTCGGGCCGGCATCGAAGGTGTAACCGTGCCTACGGTAAACCCCGGCTCGGCCGCCGGCACACTGCTGTTGATCAAACATACTTACAGCAAAGCCCCGGGCACGAAGTCGAAGCGCAGCAGCCATGCCGCCGAAGCCTGCGCCAATCACAACCGCGTGGGTCATTCGTCCGCTCTCCAGCACCGTTCAAAAGCAGACCGAGCCCGCCGAAAACCGACCGGCTCGGTCTGCAGCCCAGGCAGTACGCTTAGATTACCGTTGCACGCGGTGTTGCCGCATATTCAGGCGTCCGCAACAGTGCCTTTTTGGCCAGACTTACAGCCCACAAGCCATAGACCACCTTTGCGGTGAGGTCAAGGATAGTAAAGAATATAGCGTCCCAGTCACCGCTCCAGATCTTAAGTCCTTCCTGACCCAGAATGAACACGATTGGATAGGCGAGCCACACCAGCGACAATGTCGCTGCCTTTTTTATAAAGTCACCGCCATTCGGCCCGGCGGCTGTGAGCCGCCGAAAAGGTCCGAAAAGCAGGCCGTAGACCGCGATGAACGCGATACAGCTCGTAATGTAAAAAGACCATTTCACCGTGAGGTTATCCGTGAGGCCCGCGACAAATCCGGTCAGGATCATGTAGACGTCAGCACCAAGCAAACCCCACACCAGTGCCGGACGCTTGATGCCTGTGCCCTCCATCCCGGAGTTCACAAGACTCCACAACAGTAGCGGCGTCGTGAAGGTCCAGTCAATGTACCGCGCGAAGTAGAAAACCCGGCCTGTACTGGTGGTGAGCGCACCGGCGCCAAGTAACATCAGCAGGTAAAGCGCGAACGCAATCAACGGCACGTAAAAGTGCGCAACCATGTCGCCTTCCTGCCGCTCACTCTTATTACTCGCCATTGAGAAATACAAGAGCACCGCGCCAAGCAGCATCCCGATGGTGCCGATCAAGAGCCATAGATGTATAGTCGCCGTCATCACTCACGTCCAGAGAAATTCAATTAAGCTGCATTACACAAGTTTTAGGATGTTTGAGATGTGAAGCCGTTCAAAAAGGGGACTGGTCAGCTTTCATCTGATGAATAGACAGTCTCCCGAGGGAGTACCGCATGACGAGACTGCTACTCATCGCCGCGCTATCGATCTTTCTCGCGTGGCCAATCAACGCTGGCACCGGAGCATCGGCTGATGGGTGGCAGCAGATCCATTTGGCAAGAAGGATTTTCTCGACTGCTTAGAGCGGGCGTCGCAGCAAGATTGTGATTCATCATTTCGGTCAATCGTAGGTTAGATCGTTTCCGGTCCATGCATGCACCACGCGAGGCTTGGTCGAAAACGCGGCTCTCTACTTATCTCGCGCTGATAGCGGCTCGGGGTCCTCAATAGGAGGCGCAGTCCACTGCGGGCGACAAACTCCGGTGAATGGGTGAAGAGCAGCGAGAGGTGAACTTACGCGAGGTCGTGCAGGAGCGCCTCCCGCTTGTGCAGTGTGGATCGGATCGCTTCAAGTCCACTCTCCAGCTCGGGCAGTCTTTCAAGGATTGCCTGCGCGTCCCACTCAAGCACCATCGAACGCAGGAGCTCGCACTGGCCGACGAGCTGCTCGTCACAGGCGATCAGCTCGCGAAGGGTCGGAGCCTCCTGCCGATACCGCTGTGTCATACGGTCATTCTCCGGGACCGGTTGCTGGTGGATAAAGAGTCCGAGCGCGCTGATCTCCTTGCTCAGCCGCTCCAGGCCTTGCGCCGCCTCTACCGCAGCGGCTTCCGGGAATGGCTTCGCCCGCGACGGCGGAGGGAGAAACTCTCTCCGGTACTCCCCCTCGACACTGCTCACCCGCGCGGTGGCGGTACCGAGCAGCCATGCAGCCTTGCTGCGCACCAGCTGATCGTCCGCCCGCAACTGGTTCTCAGCCCGGTAGAAGTTATAACCCCAGCCATAGAACAGGTTGGTCGCCACCTGCCGCAGTGCGCCTGCGTCGTAGAATCCGTGCCCCGACACTATTTCCCTCCGTCCAGTCCCGTCTCGGCACCCATTGAGTAGAAACCGGTCGCGGGACCGCCGACGTTGAACGGCACTCCAGCCGCCGCATTTGGAGCGGAGACCAGCCCCTTTTCCGCCATCTTCAGCGCGAGGTAGTAGCGCACCGATTCCATGGGAGTGAGCCCGATGGCCTGGAGCGAGATCAGCTCGCGCATCCGCTCGTCCTTCGGCAGGATGAGTATCTTCAGATCGTTCAGGGTGATGCCGTAGGTGCGCAGGAACTCGGCCAAATGGCTCTTCACCAGCTCGCGCACTTCCTGGATGTGCTCGTTGATGTCTTCCATCTTCGTGACCTGAACGACCTGGTTGATCGACTGCTCAATCGCAGGCCCAGCGTAGTCGGACACCTCGCGTGTGTCGATGACGTTGCCATTGAAGGGCAGGTGCGTGATCAGGTCGAGCGCCGCTTCCTTCGTGTCTACGTGGATGTAGTAATCCACCTGGTAAGCCATCTCGGCCATCTCTGAACTGGTGGCCACACCGGAGCTGCGGATCAGCAGCTTGGATCGGTTGACATAGATTACTTCGTAGGCCCAGGGAGACGAGCCGCCGAAGAATCCCTGCGCGATCGAGCCGAGTATGGGTTTGTCGGGGGTGGTCAGCGCATACTGCCCCGTCTCATAGACGTTGAGCACGGCGCCGCGCGACTTGAGCACGCAGAAGTGGTTGCTCTCGACGGTGAGCAGCGAGCCCGAGACGATACTCTCGTCCGCGATCTTGACGGCCAGGCTCTTGGTTCCGAGCATGTCGGTGCCGTCCCGTTGAAGGGAAGTAATTACTTGCCGCGCGATAGCCATAGTCCTACCTTCAAACTGAAGTTGTCGGGCACCCCAGCATACCGCGTCCCCGAAAGGCACTCCAAGCACCGGTTCAGTCAGAGTGTCCCAATAAGATTCTGGCGCCCCGAAGCGCCTCTGCGAAAACCTCGGATCCTTTGGTGACGACAGACCTGCTTCGCTCTGCGCCGCTTGCCATGGGTCCTTGCTGGTGGCCGAAACGAGCTGTGAGCAGGGGAACGACCTCTCCACCACGCTCTCGTCGTACGCACGATCAGTACGCAGGAAACTGCCTTCTTTATCAAGGCTGCTCAGTAGAGGGCATCTGTCCTGCTCACGCCCGCATTCAGCTTTTCAATCCGCAGCCACGAATCCCGCCGACACGCACTTTTTTCCCCGGCCGAGTAGCCGCGACGCAGAACAGCGGCACTGGCCACCACCTCCCAAACCGAACGACTCGCACGGCAATCAGCTCGAAAGGCAGAGAGCGCAGCTTGAATGCGACCGGGCAGCTGGCCAGGTCAGTGCGCAAGGGTTGACGCTTGGGGTAAGCCTTGCCGCGCCGATGGCGCTCTCGCCCACGCGCTCGTGCAAATCGATAATCGAGGGCACGCCAGGAGGCAGAGTGACGCACTCCAGCTCGCGATGAACGGCCTGCATTTTCCTGGAGCGCGGGTGGGCTAGTTTCGAATCGCCCAGTAGCGTAAAGCCGAGCTGCATGAACACGAAGTGGCTGCGGAGGATGACAGTATCGGCGAGCGAGCAGCCAAGCCGTGAGGAAAGCCAGGGGCCGTGGTCGGCAAGCGCCTGGCGGATGAGCGTGTGCGATGGGACGTAGGGGATGGTCTGCATGGTGCGAGCTTTCCCTTGAAGGAGATCCCAGGGCAGGTGGGTGATCACGAGCCCTTCTACTTCTTCTCTGCAATGCGACTACCACTTCGGGTCCGTCTCCGATCTCCTGGAGGATGTCAGGAGGGAAGGTAAAGGAGCGCGTCAGCAAGCGGAGAATACCCGGGTTGTGGAACCACTTGAATCGGAGTCGACGGCGACGCTCACCGCCGAGGTGCTGGCGCGAAGCTGGATGGTCGATTCTCGGGTTTAAGCGATTGCGTGGCTGCCGGGCTGTCCTCAGGGCTTTGCTCCTCGGCCAAGGGATGGACCAAAATTACTCCGCCTAAAGCATGTCAAGCATGCGCGAAGCCTGCCCGACCATCAAATAAAGTCCCTGTTACCTCCAAGTATCCTGAAATCGCTCAACCTGCTCGTTCTATCGTCTATCGCCGCAAACCCTCTAAACAGCACCCTGCCGCATCTCCTCCGCCAGGTGCTCTGCCGCGCGCATCG
>CAXTMY010000017.1:0-57781 GCA_964245565.1 uncultured Acidobacteriaceae bacterium
GGCGTCGTCTGCTGCGGGTCCGGCGCGGTTTGACGCGCGTAAGCCGGGGCGACCACGGCGCATGCGAGGGTAAGCACGAGGAGTGAGCGGGGGAAGGCTGGGGCAGTCACGTATGGCTCCGCTTGCAGCGCCAGGTTTGCGTTCCGTGCGGCGCTGCTGCCTATTTTGAATCCCGGCACGGCTGAAGGCAAGCAGAAGCAGCGCAGGCCGTTAAAAGCAAAGATTGTCTTACTGTCTCGGTAAAAACCACGGCAGAACCTCCTGCGCGGTCAGCGCCCGCTTCGCGGCGTGTTTGTTGGGCTTGCTCAGGCCAGCTAGTCTGTAGCTGTGTTTACTTTCCTCAAGACCTCCCTGTTTGTCTCTTCCCTGCTACTCTCCACTGCTGCAACCCTGGCGCAGCAGGCCGCCTCTTCCGCTCCGCCGCCTTCGAGCGCCGGAGTGTTTCCCTTGTCGGAGGTTAAGGCGGGCCTGCATGGGACGGCATGGACAGTGTTTGAAGGCAACGTGCCGGAGCCGTTCGGCGTAGACATCCTGGGCGTGTTGCGGAATGCGACGGGGCCGGGCGAAGACATGATCCTGGCAAAGCTGACCGGGGCGAAGGCTGAGTTTACCGGGGTTGTCGCCGGGATGAGCGGAAGCCCAATATACATCGACGGCAAGCTGGTGGGGGCCCTGGCATTTCGCATCGGCCAGTTCTCAAAAGAGCCGATCGCCGGCATTACCCCAATCGCCGAGATGTTCACGGTGCGGGATATGGCAGGCTCGCCAACCTCCGCGACACCACCGGACGCGGCCGATGCTGCCGGCAGCGTGAAGCCGATCGAGACGCCGCTCGTATTTACCGGGTTTTCTCCTGATGCGTTGAACCTCTGGAAGCAACATGCGCCGGCATCCCTGGGGATGGAACCGCAGGCCGGCCTTGGCGGCAGTAGTGCGGGAGACAGCGCCCAGGCGACAACGGGGCCCGCAAAGCATCCCGATACCGCACCTCCACTGGAGCCAGGCTCGGCGGTAAGCGCCCTGCTGGTCGAGGGCGATATGGAAATCGCCGCGACCTGCACGGTGACCTATCTGGATAAGGACCATCTGCTGGCATGCGGACACCCGCTGACGCAGTTTGGCGCGGTGAGCCTGCCGATGACCAAGGCAGATATAGTGGCGACCTTGGTCTCCCCTGCCGGATCGTTCAAGATTGTGAATACCGGCGCGGTCGTGGGTGCGTTCGACCAGGACCGGCAGACCGCGATCGGGGGGATGCTGGGGCAGACAGCGCGGATGATTCCGGTGGAGATCGCGATCCATGGCGCTCCGGGCGACACGCAGGCGTCGCGAACCCTGCGGCTAAAGGTGCTGGACCAGGCGCAGCTGACGCCGACAGCGCTGCTGGTTTCACTGTTCCAGGGCTTGCAGGAAACGCCCGGATACGCTGAGGAGGACAGCTACCGGGTAAAGGCGACGGTGAAACTCGAGGGCTACCCGGATGTCGAGATCACGACACTGGCCGCGCCGGGCGGATTAGGCGGCGCGCCGCTTTCGGCAGCTCTGGAGGTAGGGCTGCGCTTCAACGCCTTGTACAGCAGCAGCGAACGCAGGGTGCCCATCGAAAGCGTAAACGTGGACGTAGAGGCGCTGCCGGGGCGGCAGAGTATCGCGCTGGACCGGGCAACCCTGGAACAGGCGAGCGCGCATGCGGGAGACACGCTGACCGTGGACGCGTCGGTTGACCCTTACCGCGGGGCTGCGCGAACGGTGCGGATTCCGGTAACGCTGCCGGCCTCACTTCCGAGCGGCGATGTGCGGCTTCTGGTGAGCGATGGGGCGACGCTGGACCGGCTGGCGAGCGCCGGTCGCTCGTCTGAGAACACGCCGCTGGCCGGCACCGTCGCGCAGTTGAATGCAATGCATGCCAACGATCGCCTGTATGTGACGCTGCTGGCGCCCGATGCGGAGCTGAGCGTGGATGGGCATCTGCTGGGATCTGTACCGCTCTCGGTAGCGAACCTGCTGGCGCCGGCCCACGACCGGGACCGCGGATCGCTGCACAGCGAGTCGGTCCAGGCGATGGGCAGCGTTGGGCTGAATGCCAGCGTCAGCGGCGAGCAGATTCTCACCCTGCGGGTAGAATAGGCGTCGCCCCTCATTCCGGAGCAAGACACGAGGAGTCCAGACTGATGTCCCAACCGATCCACGGTTACGCCGTACATGCTGCCGGTGCCGAGCTGCACGCCTACAAGTACGATCCGGGTGAGTTGGGTCCGCTTGAGGTGGAGGTCGCGGTTTCGCACTGCGGAGTCTGCCACAGCGACGTCAACCTGATCGACAACGACTGGGGCCTGAGCAAGTACCCGTTTATTCCGGGTCACGAGGTGGTGGGAACGGTTGCGGCGGCAGGCGCGGATGTAAAGCACCTGCGCGTGGGTACGCGCGTGGGCGTGGGCTGGCAGGCCGACAGCTGCGGAGACTGCGCGTGGTGCCGGCGAGGCGAGGAGAACCTGTGTGCGCACAGGCAGCCACGTGCATCGGACGCAACGGCGGGTTCGCCGAGAGCGTGCGTGTGAATGCGCGGTTCGCGGTCCCCATTCCGGAAGCGATGGAAAGCGCGGCAACAGCGCCGCTGCTCTGCGGCGGCATCACCGTCTACTCGCCGATGCGGCTGCACGCGGTGAACCCCTCGTCGCGGGTCGGCGTCATCGGTATCGGCGGCCTGGGGCACATGGCGCTGCAGTTTGCCCGGGTCTTCGGTGCAGATGTGACTGCGTTCTCGTCTTCCGCGGATAAAGAAGAAGAGGCGAAAGCGCTGGGAGCGCACCACTTTATCAACACGCGCGAGACCAAGGGGCTGAAGGCAGTCGCGGGCGGATTTGACCTGATCCTTTCAACTGTCAATGTGGACCAGGACTGGGGCGCCTACGTCAACGCCCTTCGGCCGCACGGTGCGCTTGTGTTCGTGGGCGTTCCGCCTAAGGCGGCGAGTTTCGGGGTATTTCCGTTGATTTCCGGTATCAAGAGCATCTCCGGGTGCACGATCGGAAGCCCAACGCAGATCGCCGAGATGCTGGATGTGGCGGCCCGACACGGAGTCAAAGCGGTGACGGAAAACTTTGCCATGCGCGACGCGAACACAGCAGTCGAACGCGCGCGCAGGAGCGCGGTGCGCTACCGGGCGGTCCTGGCAAACTGAGTCGCGCGACGCTCCTGGGTCAGCGGGCGCTGCGCTGGTAAACTCCTGTGGTGACCCGCCGCGTTTTTCCTTTCCTGCTTTCTTTTGGTCTTCTGCTTACCATGCCTGCGCTGCTGCATGCGCAGGGTACCCGCTTGTGGAGCGAAACGAGCTTCAGCGACTGGGAAAAAGGTGTGCCGAACGGGGTGGCGATCGGCAGCGACGGAACGCTTTCTCCGGGCTTTCGGACCGAGACGGTGGCGCAGTTGAATGCGGCCGATGTGTGGGCGGTCGCGAGCGACAAGGCCGGCGACGCGTTTGTCGCGACCGGCTCGCCCGCGCAGGTGCTGCGGATTGCGCCGGACGGTAAACAGACCACCCTGTTTACAACGAAAGACCTGAGTGTGCAGGCGCTGGCGATGGGGCCCGACGGCGCGCTGTATGCCGCGACTCTGCCCTCCGGCAAGATCTACCGGATTGCGGTCTCCGCGAGTAAGCCGCTGGACGAGACGACAGCGAAAGTAGTCTTCGATTCCGCGGCAACGGCGCAGAAGCCGAAGTACATCTGGGCAATGCAGTTTGACCGCCAGGGCCGGTTGTATGTGGCGACCGGAGCGCCGGGTGCGGTGTACCGGGTGGATGCAAACTCGGGCGCGAAGCCGGAACTGTTTTTTGCAAGCGATGAGCCGCATGTGCGGTCGATGATTTTTGCCCCAAACGGGGACTTGCTGGCAGGCACCGACGGCGCGGGGCTGGTCTACCGGATCAATCCTGCAGGCAAAGGCCGCGTGCTGTACGAGGCGGCCAAGCGCGAGGTGACTTCGCTGGCGCTGGGCGCGCAGGGCCAGCTGTATGTCGCGGCTGTGGGAGAGAAAGGCCGCGATACCAGCCTGCCGGCGCTGCCGATCACGGGGTCAGGTGCGGCCACTTCCGCGAGTATCTCGATCACCGTGGTGCAGCCGGGTTCAGCGCAGTCGGTCAGCAACAATGCGACGATCCAGGATGGCTCAGAGGTATACGTGATTCCGGCAGACCCGGCGCAGGCGCCGCGGCGGATTATCGCGGCGCATGACGATGTGATTTATGCGCTGCGCGCGGTGCCGGGCGGTGTGCTGGCGGCCACTGGCAATCGCGGGCGGGTGTACCGGATCCACGACGACGGCAGCTTTGAAGATATGGCGCATGCGGACGCAGCCCAGGTGACAGGGTTTGCCGAAGCGCCGGGCGGCGACCTGTACCTGCCGGCGGCGAACAGCGGCAAACTCCTGAAGATGCAGCTTGCGCCGGCAAACGGCGGTACGCTGCTGAGCGACGTCTTCGACGCGACGGAGCCGGCCCAGTGGGGACGGGCTGAAGTGACGTCGGTCGCCGCCGCGGGTGGCGCCACGCTCGAAGCGCGGACGGGCAACATTGACAACCCGGCGCGCGGGTGGAGCGAGTGGCAGCCTGCCGCCGGCGCGCTGCCGGATGGGCGGTTTGCGCAGTGGCAGCTGACCTTGAAGCCGGGAGCGCGGGTGAGCGCAGTGGGGCTGAACTATCTGCCCGCGAATGCCGCGCCCGAGGTCGATGAGATCCTGGTGGCGACCGGCACGCGCGTCAACGCGCAGGCGATGCAGCCGAGTTACCCGCCGCAGACGGTGCTGAACTTCGCCTCGCAGGGCGGCGCGGCCGTGAATATCGACAACTCGAATGCGGCGTCGCCGCTGAGCGCATACCGCGACAAGAGCTCGATAACCGTGCGCTGGGCAGCGCATGACGACAACGACGATGATCTTCGTTTTGCCGTGTACTTTCGCGGGGAGGGTGACAGCGGCTGGCGGCTGCTCAAGAACAACCTGGTGGACCGCTACCTCAGCTTCGACGCGGCGCTGCTACCGGATGGACCGTATCGCCTGAAGGTTGTGGCGACCGATGCGCCATCGCAGCCGTTAGGCCGCGCGCTGACCGGAGAGCGGGTGAGCGACCTGTTCCTGGTGGATACGGAGACGCCGCAGGTGACAGGGCTTACCGGGATGCGGGCGGGCGATGGGCTGCATGTAACAGCCACGGCGACAGATGGAAAGGTCTCGATCACGCATGCGGAATATTCCCTAGACGCGGGGCCGTGGCAGTTCGTGGAGCCGGTGGGGCGCATCTCGGACGCACTGACCGAGCGGTATGACTTTACGGTCTCGCTGCCGGAAGCGGCGCGCGCCGGCTCGCACATCGTCACGCTGCGTGCCTACGACCGCTTTGATAACCAGGGCTCGGCTCGGGTGCAGGTGCCGTGATGCGCTCGCTCAAGGGACGGGGGTAGCAATGCGTTTCGAGCTGTTTATCGCGGCGCGCTACCTGCGGGCCAAGCGCCGCCAGGCGGTTATTGGCGTGGTGACGGGCATATCGGTTGTGGGTGTGGCGATCGGCGTGGCATCGCTGATCCTCGCGCTCGCGATCACGACCGGCATGCAGCGGGACCTGCAGGCGCGGCTGCTCTCCTCAACCGCGCATGTGCAACTGCTGCGGATACAGAATGACGGCATCAGGAACTGGGCCGCGCTGACGAACCGTTTGCGCAAGCTGCCGCACGTCACAGCGGCAGCGGCAGAGCTGTATGACCCGGTGCTCATTTCCCGCGGCGCGCACTCCGGCGGCGCGATGCTGAAGGGAATTCTGCCTGCCGAGGAGCAGCAGGTAAGCGACATGCTGCGGCAGGCCTCGAGCGGGAGCGTGGCAGCGCTGGAGCCGGTCGCGCACGACACGGGCATCAACCAGCCGACGCCGCCGATCGTGCTGGGGTTCGACCTCGCCGATTCGCTCGACGCGCACGTGGGCGACACCGTGGTGGTGACGAGTCCGCAGGGCGAGTTGACGCCGTACGGCCTGGTTCCGAAATACCAGCGCTTCCGGATCGCCGGAATCTTTCACTCCGGGTTCTACCAGTACGACTCGACCTTCGGACTGGTCCGTCTGCACGACGCGCAGACGCTGTTCGGCGAGCCGGACGTGGTGTCGCTGATCTCGTTCAAAGTGGATGACCTGTACCACGCCGACCGCATCGGAGAGGAGATTGAGCAGGCCGCGGGCCCGGGATTTGAAACAACAAACTGGATGGAGCAGAACCGCGAGCTGTTTCGCGCGCTCAAGCTGGAGCAACTGGTCACGTTTATCGTCATCGGCCTGATTATCTGCGTGGCGGCGCTCAATATCCTGATCGCCCTGACCATGATGGTGATGGAAAAAACGCGGGACATCGCGGTGCTGCTCTCGATGGGCGTGGCGCCGGGGCAGATTCGCCGGATCTTCCTGTTTGAGGGCGTGCTAATCAGCGTTATCGGGACGGCGATCGGGTTAGTACTGGGGTATGGGATCGCTTATGTGTGCGGACATTACCAGCTGATCCATCTATCGGCGGATGTGTATTCGATCGACGTGCTGCCGTTCGCGCCGAAGCTTTCGGACGGATTGCTGGTGGCCGGCGTTTCCATCGGTGTCGCGCTGCTCGCGACCTTGTACCCCTCCGGCGCCGCGGCGCGCGTGCTGCCGGCCGAGGCGCTGCGCTATGAGTGATGCAGTCAACAATGCCGCGCCGGAGCGTCTGCGACCGGAAGGGTTGCCCGCACATCTATTGCTTAGGACCGAAAATCTAGGCAAGAGTTACCCGCTTGCCGGGGGCCGTCGCCTAAACCTGTTCGGCGGTCTTACGTTTTCGGTTCCGGCGGGCGCGATCGTCGCGATCGTCGGGCCGTCGGGCGCGGGCAAGAGTTCGCTGCTGCACCTTCTGGGCGCGCTCGACAAGCCTTCCGCAGGCGAGGTCTGGGTGAATGGAACTGCGGTGTCCGGCCTCACGGGTGAGGCGGCGGCGCGGTTCAGAAACCGGGAGGTCGGCTATGTTTGGCAGTTTCATTACCTGCTGCCAGAGTTCACGGCGCTTGAGAATGTCGCGATGCCGCTGCTGGCTCGGGGCGACAGGCTGAAAACCGCCGAGCGGCAGGCGGCGGAGTGGCTGGAGCGCGTAGGGCTGGCCGACCGGGCGAAACACCAGGCCGGTGAGCTCTCAGGCGGCGAGCAGCAGAGGGTCTCACTCGCGCGGGCGCTGATTACCAGGCCAAGGCTGCTGCTGGCCGATGAGCCGACCGGCGACCTGGACGGCGAGACAGCGGATGCGGTGTTCGGGCTGATTGAAGAGCTGCACCGGGTGGAAAACCTTACTACGGTTCTGGTTACCCACAACATGCCGCTGGCACTGCGCTGCCATCGTGTGTTACGGCTAACCCATGGAGGAATCGGGGCATTTGAGGAGCCCGGCGCCGTGACCTCTGTAGAGTAAAGAGAAGCGGACCGGCAACGGTCCTCGCGAGCAACGGAAGTTCAGCACTGTAACCGCGGCCGACCTCCGGTACGGAGCAGCATTCCGGTACGGAGGGTGAGCCGCCAGAAGCAACGAGGGGGAACATGTTCGAACGGTATACAGAAAAAGCGCGTCGCGTCATCTTCTTCGCGCGGTATGAGGCGAGCCAGTTCGGGTCACCTTATATCGAGACTGAGCACCTGCTGCTCGGGCTGTTGCGGGAAGACAAGGCCCTGACCAACAAGTTTTTGCGCTCGCATGCATCCGTCGACTCGATCCGCAAGCAGATCGAAGGGCACACCACGATTCGCGAGAAAGTTTCAACATCGGTTGACCTGCCGTTGTCGAACGAGTGCAAGCGCGTGCTGGCCTACGCGGCGGAAGAAGCCGAGCGGCTGTCGCACAAGCATATCGGCACCGAGCACCTGCTGCTGGGTCTGCTGCGCGAGGAAAAATGCTTCGCCGCGGAAATTCTGCACGAGCGCGGATTGAAGCTGCTGCAGATACGCGAAGAGCTTTCGCGGACCACCCAGGAAAAAGCGCCCCAGGGCGCGACCCAGGGCCGCGCCCGTGAGACCGGGACCGGCGCGAATCGCGAGCAGAGCCTGCTGGCGGAGTTCTCCCGCGACCTGACCCAGGTGGCGATGGATAACCAGCTCGACCCGCTGGTAGGTCGCGATGCCGAGCTCGAACGAGTGATCCAGATCCTGTGCCGCCGCACCAAGAACAATCCCGTGCTGATCGGCGAGCCCGGCGTGGGCAAAACAGCCATCGTCGAGGGTCTCGCGCAGCGCATCTCGGACGGCGAAGTCCCGAGCTTCCTCGCCGACAAGCGCGTGCTCGCGCTTGATCTTTCGCTGATCGTTGCCGGAACAAAGTACCGCGGGCAGTTTGAAGAGCGCCTGAAGACCATCATGAAAGAGCTGATGGAGAACCAGAACTGCATCATCTTCATCGATGAGCTGCACACGCTCGTGGGCGCCGGCTCGGCTGAGGGTTCGCTCGATGCGGCGAACATCCTCAAGCCGGCTTTGTCGCGCGGCGAAATCCAGTGCATCGGCGCAACCACGCCGGGCGAGTTTCGCAAATCCATCGAGAAGGACCGCTCGCTCGAGCGCCGCTTCCAGGCCGTCAAGGTGCCGCCGCCAAACGAGGAAGACGCGGTCAAGATCATCATGGGCATTAAGGACCGCTATGAGAAGTTCCACGCGGTCTCCTACACCGATGATTCGATCGAGTTCGCGGTGTCTCACTCCAGCCGGTACATCCCGGACCGTTTTTTGCCGGACAAGGCGATTGACCTGATCGACGAGGCGGGAGCGCGCGTGAAGCTGCGTCAGACTTCCCTGCCCGAGGAGATCACCGAGGTCCAGAAGCGCATCAAGTTCATCGTCCACCGCATGGAAAACGCCATCGCGAACCACGAGTTCGAAAAGGCGCGCTTCTACTCGGACGAGGAACGGAAAGAGCGCGAAAACCTGCGCGCGCTGCGCGACAAATACCACCTCGATGACTCGACGGCCGGCATTGTCAGCCGTGAGGACATCGAGGACGTTGTCAGCCGCTGGACAGGTGTACCGGTGACTTCGATCAAGGAAGAGGAAACGCAGAAGCTGCTGCGGGTGGAGGGCGAGCTGCACAAGCGCGTCATCTCGCAGGAGAAAGCGATCTCGGCCCTGTCGCGGGCGATTCGCCGCTCACGTGCCGGGCTTAAATCGCCGAGCCGGCCCATCGGTTCGTTCCTGTTTTTGGGACCCACCGGCGTCGGCAAAACGGAGATGGCGCGCACCCTGGCGCAGTTCCTGTTCGGGAGCGAGAAAGCACTGATCCGCTTCGATATGTCGGAGTTCATGGAGAAGCACTCGGTTTCGAAGCTGATCGGTTCGCCTCCGGGCTACGTGGGTTATGAGGAAGGCGGTCAGCTGACAGAGCGGGTCAAGCGCTCGCCCTACTCGGTCGTGCTGCTCGACGAAATCGAGAAGGCGCATCCGGACGTGTTCAACATCCTGCTGCAGGTCTTCGAAGACGGGCACCTGACGGACGGACTCGGCAATACGGTCGATTTCAAGAACGTCATCCTCATCATGACCTCGAACATCGGCGCGCGGCACCTGCAGCGCAAGCAGGGGCTCGGCTTCCAGTCGGAGCGCGAGGACCTGGTGATGGACAAGGTCGAAGAACTGGTGAAGCAGGAGGTCAAGCGGACCTTCAATCCGGAGTTCCTGAACCGTGTGGACGAAATCATCCTCTTCCACTCGCTCTCGGACGCCGACCTGGTCCAGATCCTCGAGCTGCTGGTGCAGTCGCTGAACACGAACCTGGTGCAGAAAGCGATCACCATCTCGGTGACCGACGACGCCAAGAAGTGGATTCTCGAAAAGACGCTGGTTGACCGCAGCTACGGAGCACGTCCGCTGCGCCGCGCGCTCCAGCGCTATGTCGAGGACCCGCTCTCCGAGGCGTTGATCGCCGGGCACATCAGCGAGCGGCCTGCATTCCTCGAGGTCTATCTCGAAAACAACCAGCTCTACTATCGGCCGGTGTCGCAGGAGGCCGAAGAAGGCGCGACCCCTCTCGAAGGCAGCCTTCTGTACAGTGCGTAGGAAGCACCCCTGAAACGAAAAGCCCCATCCCGACCGGGATGGGGCTTTTCTCCTGGTAAGCGGGGAGACGCAGTCCATCAAGAAACCTTCGACTTGACGCTCTTCACCGCGGCCTGCAGATTGTCGATGACGTCATCCGAAGCGTCCGCGGCAGCATCTTTGCCCCGCTTGTAGGCTTTCACCGCTTGCTCACCGAGCACCGAGGACTGGTCCTTCAGATACTCCCCGGCATCATCGAGCTGGTCCTTCAGGTAGTCGCCGGCATCATTGAGTTTGCGCTTGAGCTGCTTTCGCGTTTTCACCCCGGACTGCGGCGCGCAAATAAGAGCGACGGCGGCGCCCGCCGCCACGCCCACCGAAAAGACCAGCCAGAACCTGAATGTTTTCATCTTGATACTCCTTCGCGGACATGTGCGCCCGTACGTTTGCATGAGAAGCAGCCTGGAGAAGAGGGGTTGCTGATTCGACGGGAGAAATGGATTCCGCGAAGCATGTCGCACCGTTCGCACCGGGACGAAGTCCGCCGGTTCGCTGCCGGGCTCCGGGAACAGCGCAGCCTGCATCCGAAACTCTGAAGGGAGATTGAACCATGCCAACCGCAGAGACAACAGCACTACGCGAACAGCTGGTGGAAGCCTTGCAGGGCGGTGGCGCGCATCTTGACATCAGCGCGGTCTTTGGAGCGATCGAGGAAAAGCACTGGGGTGCAGAGATCAAAGGCGCGCCGCATACGCTCTGGCAGCTGCTCCAGCACATCCGCTTTACCCTGCAGGATCTGTACGAGTTCTCGACCAACGAGCGGTATACCGCGCCGGAGTGGCCGCGGCAGTACTGGCCCGAAGGCAAAGCGCCTGACGCACCGGGAGCGGCAAAGGCCGGCGTCGCGGCGCTTGAGAAAGCCGTGGCCGACATGGCGGCGCTGCTAGAGAATCCCGACGTAGACCTGTTTGCGGAGATCGCGTGGGCCGACGACGGGCAGACGGTTCTGCGCGAGGCGCTGCTGGCCATCGACCACATAAGCTACCATCTGGGGCAGGCAATGTTTCTGCGCAAACAGCTGGAGTCGGTGAGCCGCTGACTCCCACCGGCCGCCCGGTTTACTTAGGGAATGTCCGAAGCAGTTGCCGGCTGGAGCATTTTCACCCTACAGGTAAAGAGACCGGAAAACGTGCGCGTGGCATTTCGTCGGGAAAAGCCATTGCAGCGTGGCGTCGGCCCTCCACACCAGGCCTGAAAATGCTCTAGTCCCAGCTGACGGCGAGGTGCCACCGCAGGCTATGCTGGACTGTCCTGGTGAGCACGGAGCGGTATTCGCGCAGCTCCTGCTCGATCATCGGCGTGGCCGGGCCGAGGGCTTCCGGGTGAGTGTGTAGGTGATTCAGGAGCGCGGTGACGGTTTCAAGACCTTCGGTCGGGAAAAACCACTGCGGGTCGGGAAGCGACTGGGTCCAGGCCGGGTCACCGGCGCCCTGTTCCAGCAGCATGGCCATGGAGTTGCGGTCGGCTGAGAAGAACTCGAGGAGCGGGCGCACATGCAGATGAAGAGCGAGCTGCTCAAGCTCGGCCTCGTACCGCGCGAGCATGTGGCCGTTGACGAAGATGTCATAGCCGGGATCCTCGCCTTCTACGACGATGTAGAAGCACGCGCTCATGCCGCGAGTCTACGCAAACCCGCGCAGGCTCAGCGAGGCAAGATGTTCGGGGTATCTCCACGGTTACTCCCGGGCGCCGCACGCAGCACCGCGGCAGCGCAGCCGGCCAGCACAACCGCCGCGGTGACCACCTGCGCTGAAGGGCGGGTGCGCGCGAACGCGCTGGCCTCGCCGAGACCGAGGAGCAACTGGAGCCACTGGGTGGTTGCAACCTGTTGCGGGGTGAACTTGGCCCGCGCGAGGAGCAGGTACAACGCCGCATAACAGGCGGCAACGCCGGCAATCGCTTCGTAGGCCAAGCCCAGCGCTGCATCCAGGTTCCACTGCGCGAGAGTCGCCAAGCGCGGAGCGGGCTCAAGCAGCAGGCTTGCGCTCGCCAGGAGTGTGCAGGCGACGGCGCACTGACAGCCAACGCTGCCGAGCAACTGCTTCACGGTGAGCGTCTTCAACCGGTCGCCGGCATAGCGCAGCGCGAAAGCCTGCACGCCGACACCGGCCAGGACCATCGCTGCCCACGGAAGCTTTGCGAGGGCGAACGGAACCGATCCGCCGAGAATGACCAGCGTTGCGCCCACGGCAATGAGCATAGCGGGCGACCATGCCTCGAGACCGGTGAGCAGCGGGAGAAAAGCATAGAGGAGCGGTACCCATCCCGAGACCCCGTGTTGATTTGCCACCGCGATCAGTACAGATGGAAGAGCAAGCATGGTCGTGGCAAGAATGAGTGCCAGGCGCAGATGGCCGCGCAGACCAAATCGCGCAAACGGCAGGAGGCAGACGGCTGCGAGTGCGGCTGCGAGAGCGTCGGCCGCGAGCGGCGCGACGACCGCGCCGAGCAGCGGGACAAACATCCACTGGGAGCCCCAGAGAAGGCTGAGTCCGCCGAGAAGAATGAAGCTGCCGGCACGGCGCGGAGCAGATGGTGCGCCCGCACCACCACGGCGGATCAGGAATCAGCCCGCGGCAGCGTAAACAAAAAGATCGCTCCTTCGCCCAGCTCACTTTCGGCTCGGATCGTCCCCCTATGCGCCAGCACGATGTGCTTCACGATCGCGAGGCCCAGCCCGGTGCCGCCTGAATCGCGCGAGCGTGCCCTGTCGACCCGGTAAAACCGCTCGAAAATCCGCTCCAGGTGCTCGGAGGCGATGCCCGGGCCGAAGTCCTGCACATAAAACTCCACGAACTCGCCCTTTTCCCGTGCTCCCAGCCGCACCCGGCCGCCGGTTCGGCCGTACTTCACTGCGTTTTCAACCAGGTTGGCGAACACCTGGTTCATGGCATCGAAGTCCGCCAGCACCGGCGTGCCAATTCCTTCGGCCCGCTCGAGCAGCACTCCCGAGTCAACTGTCATGCCGGCCAGCCCATCGAGCGCGGCCAGCGCCTCATCCAGCAACGCGTCCGCGGCAATCCTCTGCGGCTGGATGCGGTAATCCCCTGCCTCGACGCTGGCCAGCGCCAGCAGGTCCATGGTAAGGCGATTCATGCGGGTCGCATTGCGCAGCACGATCTCCAGGAACTCACGCGTCTGGTCCGGCAGGCTGTCGCCACTCTCAAGCACCGTCTCCACATAGCCGCTGATTGAGGTAAGCGGGGTACGCAGCTCGTGCGAAACATTCGCCACGAAGTCCCGGCGCATGCGCTCCGCTCGCTCCACTTCGGTCACGTCGTGCAAGACCACGACGGCCCCACCGCCGGGCATCGGCGCAGCGCTCACGGCAAATGCCCGTCCAGGCACGAATGAAGTTGCGCGCCCGCGTCCGATCTCATGCTGCTGCAGTGCCGTCTCGACACAGCGCAGCACATCCGGGTCGCGCACACACTCCACCAGCGGGCGGCCTTCCCGCACAGCCACGGGCGAAATGGCCCTCATCTTGCTGTTCGACCATGTCACCTGCGTCAGCGGCGAAATCCCGATCACAGCCTCCTGCATGCTGTCGAGCAGCACGGCAAGCTCCCGCCGCGAGCCGTCGAGTGCCTTGAAGCTTGCTTCCAGCCGCACCGCGGTCGTGTCCAGCGCGTGCGCCACTTCTGATATCTCGTCCGAACGCCCCTCCTGCAATCGAGCCGAAAGCTCCCCCGACGCGATGCGGTTGGCGAAGCGCACGATTCTCGAGAGCCTCACCGCTACACGCTGCGCCACGAAAGCCGCCATGCATGTGGCGAGACAAAGCGCCAGCAACGAGGCCAGCAGCAGGTCCCCCCGCAGCAGCCCGAGCGTGGCCTGCCGACCGGCGAGCGAGAACGCATACTCCGCAATGTACGGGCCTGCCGCAACCTCAACCTGCAGCGGATCGCCGCCGATCACCGTCGCGCCGTGCGTGGCTGCAGGCTTCAGCCCGTTCGGCGCCGGCGGCATCGCGTGGGACTCGTCCCCGGTTCCGCTTGCCACGACGTTGCCGGCGCGATCCATCACGACGATGTTTGCCCTTGCCCCGAGCGCCTGGGCCTGCACCACCGCGCCCAGCGAGGCGGGTGCCGTGCCGGCGAGCTGCGCTGCCAGCAGAACCGCCCTTTCGCTGCAGCTTCTGCTCACCTGGGCATCCAGCGAGTGCCGGACAAACCGGCGCACTGAGAAGTCCAGTACGGCCGTGGCGAGGCACAGCACCAGGAAAAACGAGAAGAGCAGCTTCGTGAAGACGCGACCGGTCATAGAAGAAAATCGTTTCCGTCAGCCATCGTGATCGTTTGAGTGAACCTCCGGCAAGTTCCTCCGCGCTGCCGGGAATTCGCACGCCATGTAAGCGCTGCAATCTAAGCCTTGGGCAGCTCGAAGCGGTACCCGGCGCCGCGCACCGTCTTGAGATAGCGCGGATTTTCCGCGTCCAGCTCGATCTTTTCCCGAATACGCCTCACATATACGTCGACCGACCGAGGCGTCACAAAGCGCGCATCGCCCCAGACCGCGTCCAGCAGCTGGTCGCGCGAGAAGACGCGTCCCGGATGCCGCGCCAGGTAGTCCAGCAGCCGAAACTCCGTTGCGGTCGTCGTCGTCAGTTCTCCGCGGACCTTCAGCTGCATCGCACCCGCATCGATCGAGACATCCTCAAACTGGATGGTCTGGGGGCCGACCGGCCGCTCGAAGCGCCGCAGGACTGCTTTGACACGCGCCACCAGCTCCCGCGGCGCAAACGGCTTTGTAATGTAATCGTCCGCACCCAGCTCCAGGCCGAGCACGCGGTCGTTTTCGCTCGCCTTCGCCGTCATAAAGATGATCGGAATGGTCGCAAGCTGGGCGTTGGCCCGCAGCCTGCGGCACACATCCAGGCCGTCCCCACCGGGCACCATGATGTCGAGCAGAAACAGACCCGGCGCCTGGCGCTCAGCCTCAGCCAGCAGCTGCACCGGCGTCGTAAAAAGCCGGGGCGCATACCCGGCCGCCCGCAAATGGTGCTCCACCAGCCGCGCGATATCGGTATCGTCTTCCAGAACAAACACAGACGTGCTCAATGATTCCGTCTCCCTCAAAGCCCATCCGCTCACCGCGCAGGCCCGCAATCCGGGCTCGCGCCAGGCGAGTCCCCGCCGGCAGGCTGGAGGGCCCTCATCAGCCTACGCTGTCCGTCTCTTCCAGCATGCAAACAAGCCGTGAATTTCTCTCCGGGGACCCGCAGCATCGCGCCACCTCTCTTTCGAGTCCAATAGCAGAAAGAGGAGAACTATGGCACAGAAGCAACGCAAACTCGGCGCGCAGGGGCTGACCGTTTCCGAACAGGGCCTGGGCTGCATGGGCATGTCTGCCTTTTACGGCGGCCGCGAAGAGGAAGAATCCGTCCGCACCCTTCATCGCTCGATCGAGCTCGGCATCACCTTCCTCGATACTTCAGATATGTACGGCCCGCATACCAACGAGGAGTTGCTCGGCCGCGTCTTCAAAGGCCGCCGCCATGAGATCACGCTGGCTACCAAGTTCGGCATCATCCGCGATAAGGATGACCCCTCGAAGATGACCGTCAACGGCCGCCCCGAGTACGTGCGCCAGGCCTGCGACGCCAGCCTCAAGCGCCTGGGTACTGACATCATCGACCTCTACTACCAGCACCGCGTGGACCCCGGCGTTCCCATAGAGGAGACCGTGGGCGCGATGGCGGATCTCGTGAGCTCAGGCAAGGTTCGCTATCTCGGGCTTTCCGAGGCGGCCCCGGAGACGATCGAGCGCGCCCACAAGACGCACCCGATCAGTGCCCTGCAAACCGAGTATTCTCTCTGGTCGCGCGAGCCTGAGGATGGACTGCTCGCGCTGACACGCAGGCTCGGCATCGGCTTCGTCGCATACTCGCCGCTGGGCCGCGGGTTTCTGACCGGCCAGATCAAAAAAGAAAACGATCTCGAGAAGGACGACTGGCGCCGCTCGAACCCCCGGTTCCAGGGCGAGAACTTCAAAAAGAACCTGGAGCTCGTCGCGAAGATTGAAGAGCTGGCAAAAAAGAAAGGTGTTGCCGCTTCGCAGCTGGCCCTCGCCTGGACGCTCGCCCAGGGCCAGGACATTGTTCCGATCCCGGGAACCAAGCGCGTGAAGTACCTTGAAGAAAATGCTGCCGCGTCGGAGATCACCTTCACCCCGTCAGAACTGAAGGAGATCGACGAGGTCGCGCCCGTAAACGCGGCCCACGGTACCCGCTACACTGAAGCCGCGATGGCTGCACTGAACCGCTGAGCCAAAACAACGGACGGCAGTGACCGCGCTGCTTTAAAGCGGCGGTCACTGCCACGCAGATCCAGCCAGCTCAGCCGCCTCTACTCCGGGCGAATCGCCCTGAACCGCAGTCGCACGTAATCCGCAATCCACGCGCCGTCTTCATCGCGCAGCACAGGCGTCAGCAGGTATTCGGCAAAGTCAAGCACCTGCTCACGCGTGCCGGCGTCCAGCGCGCGCAGCACCCCGTTGCGAAACGTGCTGTACCAGCCCCGCATGCCGCCCGGGCCCAGCCGCGTGGGCCTTGGAACCAGTTCGATCGCTTCCACCTGGAAGCCATGCCCAGCCAGCCGCGCCCGGTAAACCTCGGGCGAGGGGAAGTAGTTCTCCAGCTGCTCCGGGTGGTGCAGATCCTTCTGATCCACATGGACGAGCGCAGCCCGCAATGCCGTGCGCAGTGCGGCAACGTTTCCGTGGCCGCCCATCTCTGCCACGAACCGTCCACCCGGCTTGAGCGCCTCGAAGACCCCGGAAAGCATGGCATCCTGGTCCCGCACCCAGTGCAGCGCCGCATTCGAGAAGACCGCATCGAATTCGCCTGAAAACTCGAGCCGCTCCGCCGCACAGAGCCGCGCATCGACCCCGAGCGCCTGCGCCGCAGCAACCATCGCGGGTGCGCCGTCAACGCCCACCAGCACAGCGCCACCGGCCACGAGCCGCTTTGTCAGCACCCCGTCTCCGCACCCCAGGTCCAGGATGCGCTCACCGGGCGCGGCCGCCAGCAGCTGCACCACATCGCCCGAAAGGTCCGCCACAAAGCGACCCTCCCGCGCGTAATCCTCGCTGCTCCAGCTCTGCACACTCACTCAGCTCTTCTCCCGCTCAATGTCGCCGTGCTCAGATCGACTGCACCGGCAGTTGCAGCAGATCGTCAACCAGGCCGACTTCCTTTTGCACAAACGGCTCGCCGTACCGCACCCCCGCGAGCAGCCCATAGTGCCTCGCCTCGGCAAACGTCCGGTCGCGAATTTCCTCTTCCGGCACAAACAATCCGGCTCCGGCAACAGGTCGGCCATCGGCTTGCGACGGGCTGTATTGCGACACGTAGGCCATCAGCGCCGCGTGTCGCTGCTCAATAAACGGGGTAATGTCGACAATGAACGATGGCCGTACATCCGCATATAGGCTCGCATACACAATCTTGAATGGCCGGTGCGGCTGCTGTTCCTCCCCGCCGGCGCCATGCGTTACCACCTTGCGCAGACCGGCCAGGAAACAGGCCTCATAGCCCAGCGTCGAGCAGGTACTGTGGTCCGGGTGCCGGGCCGTCCAGTACGGCAGAATCACCACCCTCGGCGCCAGTGCGCGCAGCACCCGCACAATCTTCAGCCGGTTTGCGTAGGTGTTTTCAACCGCGCCATCCGGCAGGTCCAGCACCTCGCGATGCGCTACGCCCAGCAGCGCCGCAGCAGCCGCGGCCTCTGCCGCGCGCTCCGCGGCCGAGCCGCGGGTGCCCGCTTCGCCTGCCGTCAGGTCGAGGATCGCCGTCTGCCCGCCCTGCGCCCGTGCCCGCAGCAGTGT
This sequence comes from uncultured Acidobacteriaceae bacterium, assembly GCA_964245565.1. Classification (GTDB taxonomy): domain Bacteria; phylum Acidobacteriota; class Terriglobia; order Terriglobales; family Acidobacteriaceae; genus EB88. The sequence continues at coordinate 17,957 of CAXTMY010000017.1, forward strand.
TCCGCCGCAGGTCTGCTCAACATCGTCCCGGTGCGCGGCAATCGCGAGAATGTCACAGGCCTGCATTTACCCTCCTGAAACAGGGACGCGCACCCGGAAGGTGCGCGTCACCGCCGGCTCTTATGTGCTCAGTACCAGGAATTGTCCGAGTCGTCCGGAGCGTCCATGTACGCCACGTCAGTCACTGTGCCCTGCTCGGTCACGTTCGTGTTGTCGAGCGATGAGCCGTCAGCCGTGCTGTAGATGTAAACCTGTCCGCCCTCAGCCGTGTAGACCTTGCCCAGCTCGGTAACGGCGGCTATGCCGGTGCCATCCCCCTTGTAGGACTCGATCGTCGTCACCGTGTTGCTCGCGGTATTGAACATTGTCATGCAGCCGTAGGCGACCGTCTGCCCGCTTTGCGCGTCCTTGTATCGCTCGCCGCCCTGGCAGCTGGAGGAGCCGATCCAAAGCGTGTTGTCGTCGGCAAGCACCATGCGCTGGTGTGTTCCGTCGGAGATAGGAATAGGCGAGCTCACGGTGCCTGTGCCCGGGGTCAGCACCGTCAGCTCCCCGGTAAACAAACCGTCCGGCAAAAGCTCCTGCCCTGCCACATACATCGTGTTTCCGTTAAACAGCGCGTCGGTCGCGCCGCCCGGTACCGGGAGAAACGTAGATGCCGTGAGGGACGCGCCCACCGGGCCGGTCGCACCCGTGTTCAACGAAGAGGCAATGAGTGGAATCTGGGTCACGCCCGCGGTCGTTCCGCCGCACTCCGGACCGCAGTCCAGCACATACGCCGACGAGCCGTCCGGAGAGAAGACGGCTTTGCTCGGATGGTCGAACTTGGCGGTCCCTGCGCTCACCGGGTAGACGCAGTACTGCGGCAGGTTCTGCGGTTCGCAGTCTTGAGGCGTGTTGCCGTTGATCTGGAACCTTGGATCCGTACTGCCGGCCTGATAGTTGACGAACTGCGTCTGCTGCGTCGAATTGAGATGGACCACGCTGTAGACAAGGTTTGAGTTCTGAACAAATGCGAGCGCGATCGTACCGCCTGGATTGATCGAGACGCGGTACACATTGGGCAGGTTCAGCAGAAATGTTGCGGGCGAGGTAGCGGAATCGTACATTTCCAGTTCGTGCAAATCCGGCTGCGCCGCCACGATCCACTCCCGGCTCGTCGACGCGAAGATTGAGCTTGCGATTGCATTCGTCGACGGAGCGGCAAGCAGAGCACTCGAAGTTTCCGTCGCATAGTTCACCGAGGCCATGGAGCCGTCCGACTCAGAGAAGACGAGGCCCGCCTGCTCCGCCGGGAGATTTTGGATCGTCACCGGCAGTGATGTACCGGGGTATCCGCCGATGGGGAACGAGGCCACCGTGTTGTTGTAGTTGTGCCGGACATCGTAAAGCGCGTCGACCAGGAACAGCTCGCCGCGGCCTGACTCCTGCACGGCGATGAGTACCCGGTTGAGGATGCCGCTCGGCGGGAGCGCGCGGCCGCCGAAATAGGAATTGGTGCCGCAGGCCGAAAGGCCGAATGAGAGAAGAAGGAGAGCGCTGATGACTGAGGCGAGGCGCAACGAACGGCGACCGCGGCCTGTCGCGGACTGAAGCAGGTTCAACAAATGCAAATGACAACCCCGGTCTATCGAGGAAAAGGCAACTGCGCCTCGAAAGAAAGCCAAGTATATCAAAGCAGCCCGATGGAAAATGCTGATTCTGGCGCGGGCATCTCTGATGGCTTAGCATCGAAGCTGGCACCGTATCGCCGGAGGGAGCGCAACAGGGAGAACCCTGGCCCGCTCGCGAATCTTCTGACCTGACCGAGGGACAGCAAAGCACACATGCCCAACCGCCTGCACCAGCTTTTCGGAGAGCGTTCCGTCTTATGTGACGGCGCGATGGGCACCATCCTCTACGACCACGGCATTTTCATCGATCGCTGCTATGACGAGCTGAACCTCACCGCACCGGATCTCGTTCGCTCCATCCACGACGAGTACCTCCAGGCCGGGGCTGAACTGATCGAAACCAACACTTTCGGCGCGAACCGGTTCCGGCTGCAGCGGTTCGGGCTGGAGAGCAGGGTCGCCGAGATCAACCAGGCGGGCGTACGGCTCGCCCGCGAAGCCGTCACCCAGCTCTATGAAAAACAGGCCGCCAAGGCTTGGATCGCCGGATCGATCGGTCCGCTCGGCATCAGGATGGAGCCGCTCGGCAAGGTCTCCCGCGCAGAGGTCCGCTCCGCCTTTGCCGAGCAGATCCGCGCTCTCGCCCACCCGCAGAATTCAGTCGACATCCTTCTGATCGAGACCATGATGTCGCTCGCCGAAGCCGAGCAGGCGCTTGCCGCCGCGCGCGAAGCTGCCCCGCACCTTCCTGTCGTCGTATTGATGACGGTCGATGAGGAAAGCGTCTGCCTCGACGGCTCGCAGCCCGAGCTGGCCGCGGCCCGGCTGGCGAGCTGGGGCGCTGACGGCATCGGCGTCAACTGCAGCACCGGTCCCGCCGCCGTGCTGAGCGCGGTTGAGTGCATGGCTTCCGGCACGCACCTGCCGCTGTTCGCCATGCCGAACGCCGGCGTTCCGCGCGCGGTAGACGGACGCAATATCTATCTCAGCTCGCCTGAGTACATGGCCAGCTTCGCCCGCAAGTTCCTGAAGGCCGGCGCCCAGTTTATCGGCGGCTGCTGCGGCACTACCCCTGCGCACACCCGCGCCATGCGGTCCTGGCTCCGCGCGGAAGCTGCGCAGCAAGCCGCTCACACCATAGCTGTCAGTAACCCGAAAGCGCCGTCGACCGCGCAGCCAGCCGCCCTCCCCGACGATGCCAAGCCACCCCTCGCGTTCAATCAACGCTCCACGATCGGGCGGCTGGTGGCCGAGGGCCGCTTCGTCACGCTGGTCGAGATCGTGCCTCCGCGCGGCATCGATACCACCAAAGAGCTCGCCGGCGCTCGACTGCTCGCGGCTCACGGCGTCAACGCCATCAACATCCCGGATTCACCCCGCGCTTCTGCGCGCATGAGCGCCCAGAGCCTCTGCATCCAGATCCAGCAGGATTCGCTGCAGCACGTTCCCATTGAGACCGTCCTGCACTATACCTGCCGGGATCGCAATGTCCTTTCGATTCAAAGCGATCTGCTTGGGGCTTCATCTATTGGTTTAAAGAACATTCTTTGTCTCACCGGCGACCCGCCCAAGCTCGGCAACTACCCGGACGCTACCGCCGTCTTCGACGTCGATGCCATCGGCCTGGTGAATATCGTTCGCAGGCTCAACCACGGGCTCGACATCGGCGGCAATCCCATCGGCGGCTCGACAGGTTTTACGATCGCGGTGGCCGCCAACCCCGGCGTCCCCGACATCGAAAACGAAATCCGCCGCTTCGCTTACAAAGTCGAAGCCGGCGCCGAGTACGCAATCACGCAGCCAGTCTTTGACCTGCGCCTGCTTGAAACCTTTCTACGCCGTGTAGAAGAGTTCCATATCCCGGTCATCGCGGGTATATGGCCGCTCACCAACCTGCGCAATGCCGAGTTCATGAAGAACGATCTGCGCGTCGCCGTGCCGGATGACATCATGCTGCGCATGGCCAACGCCGCCGCACCCGGGCTCACCACCCAGGAAGCGGCCCGCGCCGAGGGCATCAAGATCGCCCAGGAGATGCTCGCGACCGCCCGCCCGATGGTGCAAGGCGTCGCCGCCAGCGCTCCGTTCGGCCGATACGAAACGGCGATCGAAACCCTCTCAGCCGTACTCGAAGAACGTCCCGCCCTCACACACTGAAGCGGAAATGCGCAAGACCCGAGTGCTAAACTGACTGCCATCGGAGGAGCACATGGCTGCCCCAACCCAGGTCCCGGTCGAGCTGTATCTGCACACCACCTACGAGCCCGATGCTGAATATATCGACGGAGAGATCGAGGAGCGGCCCATGGGGGAAGACAATCATTCGGCCTGGCAGCAGGCAATCGCTTTTTGGTTTGAGCTGAACGCCGACAAGTGGAGCATCCTGGTGCGCCCCGAACTGCGTGTGCAAACCAGCGCAACCCGGTTCCGCGTCCCGGATGTCGCGATTCTCGATGCCGCGGTGCCTCGCGAACCGATCGCGACTCATCCGCCTCTTACTGTGTTCGAAGTGCTGAGCCCGGAGGATTACCATACCCGGCTGATCCGCAAACTTGGCGACTACGAACGCATGGGCATCCCGGCTATCTGGGTCATCGATCCGGAGACCGGCATTTTCGAGCGCTTCGAAGACAGCCAGCTCGTCCGCCGCAGCGAGTTCAGCCTCCCCGAGCGCGGCATCGCCTTCCCGATAGTTGAAATCGCAAAGCTCGTCCGTCGCTAATGGAACCAAAATGCCACCGCCAGTCCCGCCCTTCACACCCGAAACCGCAGCGCAGAAAGTCCGTGCCGCCGAAGACGCCTGGAACACCCGCGACCCTGCCCGCGTCGCACTTGCCTACACGCCCGACAGCCGCTGGCGCAACCGCTCCGAATTCATCGCAGGCCGCGAGCAGATCACGGCTTTTCTCACCGCCAAGTGGCAGCGCGAGCTCGACTATCGCCTTATCAAGGAACTCTGGAGCTTTGGCGAAAATCGCATCGCCGTCCGCTTTGTGTACGAATCTCACGACCCCTCCGGCCAGTGGTTTCGATCCTTCGGCAACGAGCTTTGGGAGTTTGACGAAACAGGTCTCATGCAGCGCCGCATCGCCTCCATCAACGACCTCCCTCTAGCCGAGTCTGACCGCATTTTTCGCTGGTCTCCGGGCCCGCGCCCCCATGATCATCCAGGCCTATCCGCGTTAGGCTTGTAACAGCCATGGCCACCTTTGAAGAGAACGTAAAGCAGCTCGAAGTCATCGTCGCCCAGCTCGAACGGGGCGACCTTCCCCTGGAAGGATCCATCCAGCTCTTCGAGGAAGGCATGCGTCTTTCCGCCGCCTGCAAGGAGCAGCTCGAAGCCGCGGAAGGCAAGGTCCAGATCCTCATGCGCCAGCGCGACGGCTCTGTTCAACCGGAGCCGTTCCCGCCGACGAGGTAAAAACGCGCACTGCGCATATACTGCCGCCATGTCGACCCTGCCGCCGCAGCCCGCTCCCTACATTCCGGCCTATCCTGCTCCCCAGGCCATTGTGATCACCGATATCGACATGTCCATCGGCGCGATGTGCCGGTTCATGGTGAAATGGGTGATCGCCACGATTCCGGCGCTTATCATTCTCTGGCTCATTCTGCTGGGTGTCGGCTTCGCCGTCGCCATCCTGTTTCATGGACTGATCGGTCCGATGCACCACGGCTTTTAAAGCCTGAGTCGGCTCTCGACGAAGCGCACCAGATCCGGCGAGAGATAGGTGGGGCCGTGTACCGCGAACTGCGGCTTGCCTTCGAGCAGGCGTGCCGAGACGCCCTTCCACTGCGGCGCGAGCGGGCGCGCCACAGTGATCACTGCATCCGCCCGGTCGAGGAACAGCCGGGCTGAATCCTTGAAGTCGGCCGTGCCCGCATCGAGCACGCTGAGGTAGAGGTCCGGCCGAAGGAACTGGAGAATGGAGTTCGATTCAAGAATTGCATTCTCTGATACGGCAAGCTCTTTGCGGATGCGCGGCATGGCGGAGGCAAGCATGCCGACGCGGGTGCGCACCCAGAGCGAGCGCTCCGCGCCGGCGCGAAGATAACGGCCACTATCGGTAGTCGCATCGCCGTCGGGCCGCGCGGCGCTCACCGCCAGGGTGTGGTCGTCGGTCTGGCAGTCGCAGGCTTCCCCGTCAGCGGTGCAAAAGCCGTGGCCGTACTGCGTGATCTTGAAGGCAGTCCAGCGGAAACCTGGCAACGCGGCAATCAGCCCGGCGACGACCGAGGTTTTGCCGATATTGCGCGAGTGGCCGCCGATGACGACGACAGCCATGGCTACCTGCCTCCGCGGTTGCGGGTCAGGCGCGCAAGGGTTGCCAGCTCTTTCAGGTACTGCGTGATCGGCCGCGCGGGCGTCCCCCAAAATAGAACCCCGGGCCCGCGAACCTGCTTGTTCGACGGAACGCCGCACTGCGCTCCCAGAATGACGCCGTCACCGATAGTGACGTGATCGGCAATGCCGACCTGCCCGGCGACGACCGCGCCGTCGCCTACGGAGCTCGAACCGGAGATCCCGGTCTGCGCTGCGATCACCACATCCAGGCCGACCTGCACGTTATGGCCGACATGCACCAGGTTGTCGAGCTTCACCCCGCGGCGGATAAGCGTTTCCTCAAGCGCTCCGCGGTCGATGGTCGTGTTCGCTCCGATCTCGACATCGTCCTCGATCACGAGGCGACCCTGCTGGGGAAACTGGAGGTACTCGCCGGTGCGGGCGCTGCGCACGTAGCCAAAACCGTCAGACCCCAGAACCGCGCCGGCATGCACGACCACGCGCGCGCCAAGCTGAACGCCCGCATAGAGGACAGCTCGCGGATAGATATGGCATGCCGGGCCGAGCACACACCCTTCGCCGATCACAGCACCGGCATCGACACGCGTATCCGAACCCAGCCTTACGCCGCCGCCGATCACGGCAAACGGACCGACTGAAACATCCAGCCCGAGCTGTGCGGTCGCAGCGATGCAGGCCTGGGGGTGCACGCCTGTGACCTGTGGCACGGGCCGGAGCAGGCGGGCGGCCTGAGCGAAAGCAAGCTTCGGCTGCGAGACGACAAGCAGGGGGCAGCTCCCGGCGTACGACTGCGCCAGCCGGACGCTGGTCAGCACGGCAGCTGCGCCGGAGGCGGTTGCCTCCGCGAACGAGCGCTCGTCTTCAGCAAACACCAGCGTATGAGCCGCGGCAGAACGCAGACCGGCCACCCCACTGACGGCAATCGACGCGGCGGAGGCCGGACGCAGCTCACCGGCAAGCTGTTCCGCCAGCCGGCCGAGCGTCATGAGGGAAGCGGTGGTCATGCGGTGAGAAAACCTCTAGTAAATGGGCGGATCGCCGGCCGGGCGTGTCTTCCACCGGCGGTGCACCCAGAGCCACTGGTCAGGATACTCCCGGATAATGGCTTCGATGGCCGCGGTGCAGCGGGCTGTGTTTTGCAGAGCGTCTGCATCCGGGTCGCCGGTACTTTGCATCTGCACTTCGGGGTAGAAATGGAGCACGTACTTCTGCTCTTCCTGATGCCAGAGCAGGCAGCCTGGCAGCACCGCCGCGCCGGTTTTCTGCGCGACCCGGACCAGACCGGAGGCTGTGCAGGCCGGGACGCCGAAAAACGGAACGAAAACCCCCTGCGGCGGGGTCATGTTGGTGTCCATAAGAATACCGACCGAGCGCCCTGCGCGCATCGCGGCAAGTAGACCGCGGGCGAAATCATCCTTGTGCAGCACCTGGTTCCCGTGGAGGCAGCGGATGCTGTTGACGTAGGCGTCCACCCGGGCATTGTCGAGGCGGCGAATGACCATGCTCATGGGATGGCCCATGAGGGAGTGGTAATAACTGGAAAGCTCCCATGCGCCGAGATGCCCGGTGACAATCATTACTCCGCGCCCGAGGGCGGCAGCCTGCTCAAAATGCTCGAAGCCCTGATAGCGGATGAACGAGCCGGTATTTTCGGGCGTATAACGGTGCATCCGGCAGAACTCGGCAAGCTGCCAGCCGAGATTGCGGTAGAGCAGCCGCAGGGTTCGGGTACGCCACTGGGGCGTTGCAACAGGAAAGGCGAGCGTGAGGTTGCGCTCGCCGGTCCGGCGCAGCCGGGGAACGGCCAGGTAGGCGACCGCGCCAACGATGCCGCCGAGCGCGCGGGCGGTCGAGCGCGGGAGGATGCCGAGCGCGCCGACCAGGCCACGAACGAGCCAGTATTCAAACGCCTGCCGCAGGAGTTCCCCTTGGAAAAATAAGATGACGGACCAGTGTTGAGTGTAGCGGTGGAGACCGCCGGCGCAAGAAGAACCGGCCCCTTACGGAGCCGGTTCGGTGTTGAGAGGAGCGGTACGCCGGTTGAAGGCTACTGCGAGTTGCGGAAGTAGCGAGCCACGGTCGAAACAAACGGCATTGCGTCGGGAGGAGGAATGACGTGACCGTGGAGGATCTGGTCGAAACTGTGGGGCTGACCGTAAAATTTGGTGGCATCATCGTTGTTCTCGTAGACTGCCACGCCGTTGAGGTCGACACCGGCGAACAGGCCCTTGGAACGCGACCAGGTCAGCAGCTCAGACTGCAGCTTCCAGTTGGTGGACGCGCCGGCGGTGCGACCGACCGGACCCGCAGCGGCAGATGCACCCGCACCGATCTTGAACTTGCTCTCCAGCAGGTCCTGGAAGCCCTTCTGGTTTACGGCAACGAGAACGAGGTCGGTGCCGGAGCCGCCGATCTGGAACCCGAACGAACCGCCGGTCATCTTGATAAAGGCCGGTGCGCTCCAGCCGTGGCCGGTGCGGCAGCTGACGACCCCCTGTCCGTACTCCGCGCCAAAAATGAAGGCGCCTTTCAGCAGGCCCGGAACAACGCCGACGCAGGTTGCGTCCTTGAGGATAGAGTCCGGAATGGCCCGGTCCGGAGTCGCCATGATCTCGTTCAGTGTGCTTGTAGCGGCCGCGATGCGCTTGTCGATGTCTGAGTGATCACTTGCCAAAGCTGGGAGGCTAACTGCCACCATGCATGCTGCTGTCAACAACTTCTTCATAAACTTTACTCTCCCCCGATTTGCAACCCGATAAAAATACCATGGCAGGCTCATCAACGGGCCGCCTGTGCCAAGTGCTTCGTCAGTGTACGATGCCAGACACCCGTTGTGAGCAGTACACGCTGCTGAAGATCTTGGAAAAAAAGACGCTTTCCGAAAAGCCGGCACAGCGGTCCGGGCAGAAATATCACGGGCGGCAGCGGGAGATGAATCGAACGCGGGAAAAAAGAGGGGTTGGTGTCAGCGATTGCTCGCCTTGCCAACCCCGTTCCCCAGATCTGCGTTGGTACGAGTTACTTTATATAGCCAGCGGAGATCAGAATCAACGTTACTTTGGTTTGGTCCGTGCGTCAAAGCTTGGGCAGCACGATTCCCTGCTGTCCCTGATATTTGCCGCGGCGGTCAGCATAGCTGACCTGGCAGGTTTCATCTGACTGGAAAAACAGGATCTGGCAGAGACCTTCATCCGCGTAAACGCGGGCCGGGAGCGGAGTCGTGTTGGAGATTTCAAGCGTCACGTAGCCCTCCCACTCAGGCTCGAACGGAGTGACGTTGACGATGATGCCGCAGCGCGCGTAGGTGGATTTGCCGACACAGATGGTGAGCACATCGCGGGGGATGCGGAAGTATTCGATAGAGCGGGCGAGCGCGAAGGAGTTCGGCGGGATCAGGACGGTCTTGGCCTGGACTGAAACGAAGGAGCGCTCGTCGAAGGCTTTGGGGTCGATCACGGCACTGTTGACATTGGTGAAGATTTTGAACTCGTCAGCGACGCGGAGGTCGTAGCCGTAGGAAGAAAGGCCGTAGGAGATGACGCCTTCCTTCACCTGTTTTTCACTGAAAGGGGTAATCATGCCCTGCTCGGTGGCCTGAGCGCGGATCCAGCGGTCGCTTTTGATGGACATTGGCCTCCGGAAGCGGCCGCGGCGCTGGATACGATAAATATTCCGGCAGCAGCCGCCTGCTCCTGTTACTACATCGCGTTGAATCTGCATCTTACGGGAGGCTAGGCCGGGTTGCAACGGCGCAGCGCATCCCGAGCAGTGCGGACAGTTGAGACAAGGTACGCATGATTAAGCACGACATTATTCGACAAGTAGTGGAGCGAACGGGATTACCCCGGAACAAGGCCGAAGCAGCGGTCGACACCATTTTCGAAGGATTGAAGAAGGCGCTGGCTTCCGGCGAGCGGATTGAGTTGCGCGGGTTCGGCGTGTTCAACGTGCGCCCGCGCAAGACCGGCATCGGGCGGAATCCCCGCACCGGCACAGAGGTGACCATCACGCCGGGCCGCGCGGTGCGGTTCAAGCCGGGCAAGGAACTGCACCTGGTGGACTAGGGCCTGTTCACAGACCCTGATGCTCTACATCAGGCTGAGCGCATCCACATCGACGATAAGATTACGGCGGGGAATGGCAGACGCCTCGGCGTGGGCGAGCGCGCCGCGGAGCGCGTGGTGGAGTGAAGCCCGGGTTTCGCCTTTGACGACCAGGTGAAACCGGTAGATGCGCTTGACTCTTGAAAGCGGCGCGGACGCAGGCCCCAGCACGCGGACGCCCGGCAGGGGCGTGTCCCGGAACCATGCGCCGAGCCGCGCAGCCCAGTCCGCGGCCTCTTCAAGCCGGTGGCTCTGGAGCACGACATTGGCCAGCACGGCGAACGGCGGATAGTGCATCAGGCGACGCAGCTTCATCTCGCGCTCGACAAAGGCGAGATAGTCGTGGTGCGCCGCGCAGTCAATCGCGTAATGCTCGGCATGGTAGGTCTGCACCAGCACCTTGCCCGGGAGCTCGCCGCGGCCCGCGCGGCCCGAAACCTGGGTAAGCAGCTGAAACACTCTCTCGGCGGCGCGGAAGTCGGGCAGGCCGAGCGCGTGGTCGCAGCCGACGACGCCGACCAGGGTAACGCCGTGGATGTCGTGGCCCTTGGCGATCATCTGGGTGCCGACCAGCAGGTTGATTTCGCCGGAGTGCAGACGGCCGAGGAGCCGCTCCATATCAAAGCGGCCGCGAACGGTGTCGCGGTCCATACGGCCGATGCGCGCACCGGGAAAGAGTTCCAGCAGCCGCTCTTCGCCCTGCTGGGAGCCTGCGCCGAGATAGTAGAGGTGCTCCGACTCGCAATGCGGGCAACGCGTGAGAACACGGGTTTTGTAACCGCAGTAGTGGCATTCAAGGCGGTCACCGGGTGAGGCTTCCCCGCTTTGGGCGGCGTGACCGAGAACGGCTTTGTGCAGGGTCAGCGCGATGGCGCAGTTCTCGCACTGAAGCTTTTCTCCGCAGGCGCGGCACATCGCAACATATGAATAGCCCCGGCGGTTGAGCAGGATGATGGCCTGCTCGCCGCGGTCGAGCGCGTGCTGGGTTTCCTCGATCAGCCTGCGGGCGAAGATGTGTTCCTGGCCGGTTTCGCGGAACTCGTTGCGCATGTCTACGAGCTCGACCGCGGGCAGGGGACGGTTGCGGATGCGTTCGGCGATCGTGAGCAGTTTGTAACGGCCGCGCTGGGCGTTATGCCAGCTTTCGAGCGAGGGCGTCGCGGAGCCGAGCACGACCGCGCGGTCCAGCAGCTTGGCCCGCATGACGGCCACATCACGCGCGTGGTACCGGGGCATCTCCTCCTGCTTGTAGCTGGAGTCGTGCTCTTCATCGACGATGATGAGCTGCAGGTCGGCAACCGGGGCAAAGACCGCAGAGCGTGTACCGACGACGATGCGAGCTTCGCCGCGGCGAATGCGGTGCCACTGCTCGGCGCGCTCCTCGGCGGTAAGCTGCGAGTGGAGCAGGGCGACCTCGGGGCCGAACGCGGCGTGCATTTGCCCGGCCATGGCCGGCGTCAGGCCGATCTCGGGAACCAGCAGGAGCGCGCCGCCGCCGGAGGCGAGAACGCGCTGCATGGCCTGGAGATACACCGCGGTCTTCCCGGAGCCGGTGACGCCGTAGAGCAGCAGCGGCGCGAAGCTCATCCCTTCGGTAGCAAGCGTGATCGCGGCCAGGGCTTCGGTCTGCGGCTCGTTCAGCCGGTGCAGGTGCGCGCCGGTTGCGCCGACGGCGGAGACGTGAAAGGAGAGTAGACGCTCTTCAAGGCGGACGAGGTTGCGCCTGACCAGCGTTCCGAGCGTGGATGCGGGCGGCGCGTCCCCGCCACCGGCCAGAAGGGCGCGTAGCTCCGGCAGCGGCAGCGCGCCGCCGCTGCCGGCCAGCTCGGCCAGGATCCGCTGCTGGTTGGGGTTGAGCTTCGGTAAACGTGCGGAGGGCTCAAGCACCGCCCAGCGCACGGTGCGGGCTGCCACGCGGGTTTCGGCTTCGGTCTCGCGCAGCAGCCATTTTTTCCGGACCATGCCGTCGAGCAGCTCGCGGGTAGCGCCGGTCGCGGACCGGAGGGAGTTGGCGCGGGCCGGCTCGCCGCTTTCAAGATAATTGAGGACGCCGTACTCGATATCCTGCTCGGCTGGAGTGCGGCGTGAGCGGCGCGACGAGCCTTGCGCCGCTCCCGCGTGCAGCACCGCACGTCCGGCTTCGGCAATGCGCAGCAGTACGCGGTGCCGGACCTCCGCGTTGAGCGGCAGCATGGTGCGGAGCACTTCGCCCAGCGGCGAGAGATAGTAGCCGGCGATCCACTCGGCGAGCTGCATCAGGTCGGGAGCGACTGCGGCGGTGCTGTCGAGAACGGCGAGGATCGGCTTGGCTTCAACCGAGGGCGGGTCGGTGTGGACGCGCGTGACGATGCCGGTCAGCTTCTCATTGCGGAAAGGCACGAGAACGCGCACTCCGATCGACACCTGGGGACCGGTGAGCGCGTCGCTGCTCGCGTCTGGGCAGAGATAGGTCCAGAGGCGGTCGAGCGGAACGGGAAGAGCAACATCGCAGAACTGAGGCACTGTTTGTAGAGGCTATAGCAATTCTCCTGCGAGGAGAATTTGCCCGGACAGGACGGCTGCGCGGAGGATGGGCGGTCTTGGTCGTTTAGAGAGAGAGCTCGCGCATGGCAATCTGCAGATCAATCCAGGCTTCCTTCTTCTGCCGCGGGTCGCGCAGAAGGTAGGCGGGATGGTAGGTAACGATAAGCTTCGCGCCGAACGCAGGATGGATGCGGCCGCGCAGCGCACTGAGCGGACTTTTGCCGCCGAGCAGATAGGTGGCAGCGGTCGAGCCGAGGGCGACGATGATCTCAGGGCGCACGACGCCGATCTGCTGAAAGAGGAACGGGGTGCAGGTATTGGCTTCCTCAGGCGCAGGAACGCGATTTGCCGGAGGGCGGCACTTGACGATGTTGGCGATGTAGACCTGTTCGCGCCTGAGGCCCATGGCGGTGATCATGTTGTTGAGCAGCTGGCCGGCTTTGCCAATGAACGGAATGCCCTGGGCATCTTCATCGGCGCCCGGGCCTTCGCCGACAAAAAGCAGGCGGGCGTTCGGGTCGCCGTCGCCGAAGACAATGGTGTGCCGGCCTGCGAAGGCAAGCGGGCAACGGGTGCAGTCGCCGATTTCAGCGCGGATGGAAGCAAGCGCAAGCGGGCGATCGGCGGGGTCGAGAGGCGAGCCGGCATGCTGTGCCGGCGGCAGCGTGGGCAACGGGCGTTTGCGGAGCGCGATTTCCGGATCCTCCAAGTCGTGCGGTTCTTCGGGCATCAGCGCAGGCATGAGCGGCGCGAGCGAAACGAGCGTCTCTGCCGCTTGCAGCGTTGCCGATTCCGGGTGCCGGTCTGCTCCGGACGAGGCCGTTTCGCGCCGGTAGAGGTCGTAAATGCCGAGATCGCGCAGGAAGCCCATCTGCGCGCGGACTGCGGCGATGGCCTGCGGGGAGAGCGTTCGGGCCATCCTAACTGACCCGCGGGACGCTCGCGCCGGTCTCGGCCATAAGGGTCTGCGGACGGCGCAACTGCAGCACCTCGCCGAGTATGCGCTCAGCGAGCGCACGTTTCGACATCGCGGGCAGGTCGATCGCGGTGCTCGGGGTGAGAAAAGTGGCGGCGTTGTTGTCGGAGTCGAAACCGAGGCCCTCGCGGGAAACATCGTTGAGCACGATGGCGTCAGCGCCTTTGCGGATGAGCTTGGCGCGGCCGCTGGCCAGCGCGTCCTGGGTTTCAGCGGCGAAGCCGATGACAAGGACGCCGGGGCTGCGGCGCACGACGATCTCGGAAAGGATGTCGGCGGTAGGCTCGAGCTCGAGCGTCATTGGGCCGGAACGGCGAAGCTTCTGCTCAGCGATCAGCCGCGGGCGGTAGTCGGCCACGGCGGCGGACATGATGACCACGGAGGCCTCGGCCAGACGCTCGAAGATGGCCTGGCGCATCTGCTCAGCCGTGGTCACAGAAAGGAGCTCGCAGCCCGGTGGCGGATGGAGCGCGGTCGGCGCGGAGATGAGCACGACGCGGGCACCGCGCCGCCGGGCCGCTTCCGCCAGCGCATAGCCCATCTTGCCGCTGGAGCGGTTGCCGAGGAAGCGAACCGGGTCGACCGCTTCGCGGGTGCCGCCGGCGGTGATCAGCACCGTTTCCCCGGCAAGATCTTCGCTATGGTGCAGTACCCCGAGTACGGCTTCAACGATGGATGAGATTTCGGCCAGGCGTCCGGCGCCCTGCATCCCGCAGGCCAGAGCACCCGAGCCGGGGGGAACAATCACCGCTCCGCGCTGCTGCAGCAGCGCGACGTTGGCCTGGATTGCGGGATGCTCCCACATACGGACGTTCATCGCCGGCGCGATGATGACGGGCGCGAGCGTGGCGAGATAAAGGGTGGAAAGAAAGTCGTCGGCGCGGCCATGCGCGAGGCGGGCAAGCGTGTCGGCGGTGGCGGGTGCGATCACGAGCGCTTCAGTGGACTGGGCGAGCTCGATGTGCTCCATCGCAGGGGCAGCACCGGCGCCTTCATCAGCAGTTTGGTCCTCCCACAGGCCCGAGATAACGCGGTGCCCGGAGAGCGCGGCAAAGGTGAGCGGCTGGACAAAGCGCTGGGCTCCCTCGGTCATCACCACGTGCACGTCGAAAGCCTTGGCCTGCAGGGCCCGGAGCAGTTCGGCCGCTTTGTATGCGGCAATCCCGCCGGTGACGCCCAGGGTTATCTTCATCGCGGCTTCCCTCCGGTAGAGTCCTGAGTCTCCATTGTAGCGGGATGCAGCCAGGGCCAAGGCGCGGGACGGCTCTGGAAAAGCAGTCCCCGCAGCGGTGGGCCGGGCGACCAGGAACAGTGCGGGCAACTTAGCGAAGAATACCCAGGCGCCAGGCCGTATAGCTGAGCACCTCGTGGGCAATGCGGCGCAGCCGGGCGCTCCATGCGAGCGGCAGCTGCTCTGCGCGGGGCGAGGTGTAAACGGTGAGGCCGGCCTTCTTGCAGAGGGCGTGGATACGGAACAGGTGGGTTCCGTCGCTGACGACGATGATGCGATGGAGATTGTTGGCGCGGGCGATGGCGGCAAGGCGGGCTGAGGATTCGCGCGTGTCGCGGCTCCTGGTTTCGGCGATGATGGCGGGCTCGGGCACGCCGCGGGCAAGCAGAAAGTCTTCGCCGACGCCACCTTCGGAGTGCTGCTCGCCGCCTTCGCCGCCGCCGAGGGTGATGACGAGCGGCGCGAGCTTCTCGCGGTACAGCGCCAGGCCATGCATGAGGCGGGCGCGCAGAACCGGGGAAGGCCGGCCGTCGTACTCGGCCGCGCCGAAGACGGCGATCGCGTCGGCGGGCTGCGCCTCGTCGTGGGTAGCGTAAAAGTGAATGCCGGCGCAGACGTAGGTGACCCAGCCGGCAGCGCCGAGCAGCAGGATGGCCGCCAGGGCGCTGCGCCAGGGCCGGCCGGCGGCTTGAGGCGGGCGATGCTGTACAGGCTGGTGCTGAGCAGTATCCGGCGGCAAGGATTCCGGGAGAGAGCTCATCGCGGCTCTGCCCTAGCGACCCAGCGCAAGCGCTATGTCATAGGTCGGGATCGCGCCTTCGCGAAGGATCTGCCATTGGGCGTCGCCCTGCGAAAGGTCGACAATAGTCGTAGGCAGGCTGCGGCCGGTAGCACCGCCATCGACAATCAGCGGAATGCGGTCGCCGATCTGGTCGCGCACGCAGTTGGCATAGGTGCATTCCGGCGCGTTGACGAGGTTCGCGCTGGTCGCGGTGATCGGCAGTCCGAACGCCTGCACGATGGCGCGCGGGATAGCCGCGTCCGGAATGCGGAGGGCGACATTCCCGGTATTGGCAGTGGAGCGCAGCGGCAAACGCGAGCTCGCCTTGACAATCACCGTGAGCGGACCCGGCCAGAACTGCTCGGCCAGCTTATCGAAGTTGATGCCGAGATCGCGCGAGAGCTCATACGCCTGGGAGACGCTGGCGACGAGCAGCGAAAGAGGCTTCTGCTTCATGCGCGACTTGATCTCGTAAATGCTCTCGACGGCGTGCAGGTTCACAGGGTCGACGGCGAGGCCGTAGAAAGTATCGGTCGGCATCCCGACGACCTGCCCCTTGTTGAGGCAGTCCACCACGTACCGCACGCGATCCGCTTCCGGTTCGTCCGGATGCATGCGCAAAATCTCTGCTGACACGTCTCGCTCCGCAGGTGGGAAAGTGCGTGACCTGCGGTACAGCACTGCATCCACACGAGCGCTACAATCGCCGCATGCATGACGAGCCCCAGGTACGTACTCGAATTGTACAGAGTCCCTCAAACCGCTGGGTCAAGGCGCTGCGGGCCGCGCTTGCACATGCGCCCGCGCTGCTGCCGCTCGAGCGGGCGGTGAGCACCGAGGCCGAGCTGCTAGCCGTGGAGGGATTTCACCTGGTGGTCGAAGCGCTGCGCAGCGGGATGGTGCCGGCGGCTGTTTTCCTGCGCCAAGGCGACGAACGGCAGGCGCTCAAAACGCTCGAGACGATGCTGGCGCGCTATGAAAGCGGCGTCGATGTGAGCCGCGGCCCGGCTGCATTTTTCAGCACGTGCGAGTTCCTCGTGCTGCCGCCCGAACTGTTCGCATCGGTGGTGCAGACCGAAGCGCCGCAGCCCATTGCGGCGCTGCTCCCGGTGCCGACCGGCGCGCTCCATCTCTCGCTCGATAGACCGTCGCCTCTGCTACTGGTGCTGGCCGGGATCCAGGACCCCGGCAATGTAGGGACGCTGCTGCGCTCCGCCGAGGCCTTTGGCGCAACCGGCGCGGTGCTGCTGCCTGGTACGGCGAGCCCGTGGAACAGCAAGTGCCTGCGCGCATCGGCCGGCTCCGCGCTGCGGCTGCCGCTGCTCGCGATGCGCAGCGCAGCCGATGCTGCGGAACTGCTGCGGAAACACAATATTCGCAGCATCGCGGCAGTCCCTTCCGATGCTCCGGCCCTCGACACGCTGCCGCTGCTGGAGCCTGCAGCCTTTTGGATCGGCAGCGAAGGCGCAGGCTTGAGCAGCGCGGAGCTGGCCGTGTGTGAAAGCCGGGTCAGGATTCCAATGCCGGGCTGCGTCGAATCCTTGAACGCGGCAGTGGCCGGCAGCCTGCTGCTCTACGAGGCTTCGCGCCAGCGCGCAGCTTCTGACGCCCACGCCCAGTTGGTCAAAGGCCGCGCGTGAGCCTGTTCGGCCAGACTCCCGAGGTCGCGGCGCGGTCCATGCCGCTTGCGGAGCGAATGCGTCCCCGCTCGCTCGACGAGTTTGTCGGGCAGCAGCACCTGCTGGCTACGGGCAAACCGCTGCGGTTACAGATCGAGGCGGACGACGCCGCCTCGATGATTCTGTGGGGGCCGCCGGGCGTAGGCAAAACAACGCTGGCGAAGATCATCGCGGCGACGACGGCGGCCACGTTCATCGAGTTTTCGGCGGTGCTTTCGGGGATCAAAGAAATCAAGACAGTGATGGTGGACGCGGAAAAGGCATCGGCTTACGGCTCGCGAACGATCCTGTTTGTCGACGAAATCCATCGGTTCAACAAGGCCCAGCAGGATGCGTTTCTGCCCTATGTTGAACGGGGCACGATTCGTCTGATCGGCGCGACGACCGAGAACCCTTCGTTCGAGATCATCGCGGCGCTGCTGTCGCGCTGCCGCGTGTATACGCTTGAGGCGCTCAGTGAAGAGGAGATTGTAGCGCTGCTGGACCGGGCGCTCACAGACCCGGTACGCGGGCTCGGCCTGCTTCGGGTAGGCGCGGATCGCGATGCTCTGGTCAGGATTGCGGATTACACCGGCGGCGACGCGCGCAATGCTTTGAACGCGCTCCAGACCGCGGCGCAGCTGGCGGCGGTTTCGGCCGGCAAGCGAGTGACCGTAGATCTGATATCGCAGGCGTTACAGAAGCGGACGCTGCTCTACGACAAGAGCGGCGAAGAGCATTACAACCTGATCTCCGCCCTGCATAAGTCGGTGCGCAACTCCGACGCGGACGCGGCGCTGTACTGCCTCGGCAGGATGCTGGAGGCCGCTGAGGATGCCGCATATATCGCGAGGCGCGTAGTGCGGATCGCGGTCGAGGACATCGGGCTGGCTGCGCCGGAAGCGCTGAACCTGTGCCTCTCGGCGCGGGATGCCATGGACTTCCTGGGCGCGCCGGAAGGCGAGCTGGCGCTGGCGCAGGCCGTGGTGTACCTGGCGCTCGCGCCCAAGTCGAACGCGGTGTATACGGCCTTCCATGCCGTACAGCAGGACATCCAAAACACGAGGGCCGAACCCGTGCCGCTGCACCTGCGCAACGCGCCGACAAAGCTGATGAAGGCGCTCGATTACGGGAAGGATTACAAGTACGCGCACGATGAAGAAGGCCGCGTAGCGGCGATGGAATGCCTGCCGGAAAACCTGCGCGGCCGCCGGTATTACCAGCCGACACAAGAAGGGCGCGAGAAACTGCTGGCGCAGCGGATGGACGAGATCAAACGCCTCAAAGAGGCGAAATCCTGATCCGGCCTGCGCCGGCGCTAACTGCAAAGATCTATTCGCCGCCGTACTTCACGTTACATCCGTAAGGCCGCGTGTAGCTTGTCTGCACCGGCTGCCCGGCCATGGCTTCGCGGAGCGCATCGCTTACATAGTTATCTGAACCCTTGATGTCGGCGACATCGGTGGTCGGTTTGTTATCGATGGCGCCCTGGTAGATGAGCTTGCCGCTCGGGTCAATGATGAAGATGTGCGGGGTGGTTTTCGCGTCGTACTCGTGGCCCAGCGTGCCCGTGGGGTCGAGAATCGCCGCGTGCGGGGTCGCGCCTGCTTGCACAAGGTAGGCATTTTCCTCGGCTGCGGTGCTGTAGCCCTGCTGCCCCTGGGCTGAGGAAAGCACCGAAAGCCAGATGACCCCTTTCGCGCCCCACTCCTTCTGGAGCCGCTGCATGTTCCCGCTGTCGTACTGCTTCTTTGTGTAGGGGCAGTCGCGGTTCGTCCACTCCAGCACGACGAATTTGCCGCGGTACTGGCTGAGTGTCTCGGTGTTTCCCCTGGAGTCCTTTGCCTGGAAATCGGGCGCCTGCGTACCCACCTTTACGGCGGAGGCCGCAAGCGGTAATGCTCCAAGCAGCAAGCCGGCGATTATCGTTCTGCTTCGCATCGGCAATGCCTCCTTCGCATTCGTTTTTCGCTTATCCGGCACCCTACCGCTTCAGGCTGTCGAGCGCCATGTACACGGCGCCGGGTGTCAGCACCTCCGGCAGCATTTCCGGCGCTGCATCCGGCTGCGCCGGGTACAGTGCGTAGGTTGGGATACCGCTGCGCCCGAGCGCGGCCAGCGCCTGCCCGATCGCGCCGTCATAATGCGTCCAGTCGGCTTTGATGAGCACGACGCCGCTTTGCCGCAGGCGCCGCTGTACGTCGGCACGGTCGAGCACGACGCGCTGGTTGACCTGGCAGCTGAGGCACCAGCTCGCGGTAAAGTCAACAAAGACAGGCTTGCCCTGCGCGCGGTATTGCGAGACAGCGTCGGCGGTAAAGGGCTTCCAGTCATTGCCGGCACTCTTTGCCGTCCCGCCGAATGCCCGCACGGCATAGACCGGCAGCGCAATAGCACAAATTGCCACCAGCACTGCGGCAATTGCCGCCCCGCGGCGCGCAGGCCAGCGGCCCAGCACCGAGCCCGCAATGGCGAGCAGAAGAAACGCAGCCAGCAGCCCGAGCAGCGCGTTAACTCCGGCCGACTGCGCAAACAGCCAGACAAGCCAGATGACGGTGGCGAAGATAGGGATGGAGACCAGCTGCTTGAGCACTTCCATCCACGCGCCCGGCCTCGGCAACAGGCCCATCCAGCGCGGATTATAGGTGAGCAGCAGGTACGGCGCGGCGAGACCAAGCGCCAGCGCGGTAAAGACCGCGAAGCTCACGAAGCTGCTGTGCGCGAGCGCGTAGCCGACGGCAACGCCCATCAGCGGCGCGGTGCACGGCGTGGCGACCACCATGGCGAGTACGCCTGTAAAAAAAGAGCCGGCATAGCCGGGCTTCTGCGCGAGCTCGCCGCCGGCGCTGGTGAGCGACAGGCCGATCTCAAACTGGCCGGCGAGCGAGAGCGACAGGAAAAAAAGGAACAATGCCATGATCGCCAGGAACACCGGCGACTGGAACTGGAAGCCCCAGCCGAGCTGGTGGCCTGCGCCGCGCAGCAGCAGCAGAATGCCCACGACGATCCAGAACGAAACGAGGATGCCCAGGGTGTAGACCCATCCATGGGCGCGGAGTACGCCGCGCTGCTCACGCGAAGACTGGACCAGCGACAGCCCCTTGATAAAGAGGACCGGGAAGACGCACGGCATGAGGTTGAGGATGATGCCGCCGGCGAAGGCGAGAAGTAACGCCTGCACGAGCCCGCTGTCGCCGGTGCGATGCGAAGCGCCACCCGCAACCGCAGGCGGAATGTTTCCTGGCGTAGCGGCGACGTTGTATGCCGTGCCGTCCGGCAGCACGAGGACACCTTTCAGCGTTGCGAGTTTGCCCGACTGGTTCTCATCGCGCACCAGCTGCAGGCGCACCCCGTGGGCAGTTGCCGCGGCCGGCTGCGGCGCCGGGTCGGAGACAACGGTCTGGTCAAGCGGAAAGAAGAAAGCCGAGCCTGAAGAACGGCCGGTGTCCACCGCGAGCAGGTAGGCCGCGTTCTGCCGCTCGAAGTGCGCGAATCCACCGGATGGGAGCGATCGGGGCAGCGATGCGATCCCCGCGGTGACGATAGCCTTCGCGGCGGCGTCTGTCTGCACGGAGGCGCCGGCGGACGCAACTGTGCGCATCACGGCGACAGATGCCTTGCCCGGCAGGCAGACCTCGCGGCAGACGAGCCAGTCGACGTCCGCGTGCAGGGTTGCCGGCCCGGTTGCGGCGGTCTGGGCAACATGCATCGGCACCGGAAAAGTCACGGCATTTTCATAACCGAAGTCCATTAGCGGGCCGAGCGGCAGGCGCTCCGGCGCGGGATACTGGAACGGCTCGGCGATGATACCGGCAGGCAGCGTCCAGCGTACACGCGGCGGCTCGCCGGAGTCGCCGGCGTTGACCCAGTAGATGTGCCAGCCTTTTTCCAGCTTGAACTGGAGACCCGCCGTGATGGTTGAGCCGCGCGCCAGCTGCTGCTCGGGGACCACAAGCGCAAGCGTGAGGTGGTCGGCTGTCGCGGTCGGGCCTGCGGATGTGACACGCTGCGCAGAGCCGCGCGCCGCAAAGGGGAGCAGCGCGGCCAGCAGCAGTACGAACATGAGCAGGCACCTGCGCATCACAAAACGTCGCTCCACTCCGTGGTAGCGCTGTGGGTCGCGCCGGCCTGGTCGGTTACGGATACCACCAGCGAGTGCTGCAACCCGGGGCTGCCCTCGCCCACGCGGGCGAAGCTGCGCGAGTAGCTCTCCGTGCCGCTGGCAAGCTCCTGCTCTTCCAGCACCTCGCCGTCATACGTGACGGTCACGGTGGCAATTGATTCCTTATCCGCCGCCGTGATGGTAATGGACAGATCGTTGCCGACGAGCCCGCGGCTATGCGTCGTCTTGAATGTCATCGCTGTGCCTTCCGTTTCCACGCGGCGTGGTCCTGCATGACGCAGCGGTCCATCACGGTCCGTATTCCGGCAGCCTCGGCCCAGCCGGCGGCTTCCTCATGGCAGACGCCCGGCTGGAGCCACAGCGCTTTGATCTTCAGCCGCATGACGTCCTTCACGATCTCCGGCACGAAGGTCGAGGCGCGGAAGACATTGACCAGGTCGATCGTCGCACCGTCGGCTGCGAGCGCTTCCGCCGCAGCGTCGAGGCTCGGATACGCCCGCGCGCCGAGCGCAGTCTCGATGGTCGGGTTCACCGGGACAATGCGATACCCTGCTTGTTGCAGATACCGCGCCACGCCGGCGCTCGCGCGCCCCGGCGACTCGCTCAGCCCGACCACCGCGATCACCTTCGTGCCGCTCAGAATGGCGTCGATGGTTCCCTGCTCGTTCATGCCAGCTCCAGGTCGTCGGCGCCGCTGCCGGCGTCAATAGCAGTGCCGTTGCGGCGCATCCGCAGATAACCTTGCAGGAACGGCTCGAGCGAGCCGTCGAGCACCGAGTCCACATCGCCGACTTCGACCTTGGTGCGGTGGTCTTTAGCGATGCGGTAAGGCTGCAGAACATACGAGCGAATCTGCGAGCCGAATTTGATATCGAGCTTGGCGTCCTCGACCTGGCGGCTGGCATCCTTCTTCTTCTCCAGCTCGAACTCATACAGGCGCGAGCGCAGCATCTTCATGGCCTTTTCGCGGTTCTTATGCTGAGAGCGCTCGTTCTGGCACTGCACCACGATGTTGGTGGGCAGGTGCGTGATGCGCACTGCGGAGTCGGTGGTATTGACGTGCTGGCCGCCCTTGCCGCCGGAGCGATACGTATCGGTACGAATCTCATCCGGCTTGATCTCGATGACGATGGAATCGTCAATCTCGGGCGAAACATAGACGCTGGCGAACGAGGTGTGGCGGCGCTTGGCCTGGTCGAACGGCGAGATGCGCACCAGCCGGTGCACGCCGGTTTCGCCGGCGAGCAGGCCGAAAGCGTACTCCCCGGAAATGGTGAACGTAGCAGACTTGATGCCTGCTTCTTCGCCGTCCTGGTAGTCGTTCATCTCGGCTTTGAAGCCCTGCTTCTCGGCCCAGCGCAGGTACATGCGCATCAGCATTTCCGCCCAGTCCTGGCTTTCCGTTCCGCCCGCGCCTGGGTGTACGGTAATGATCGCATTGAGCGCGTCGGTTTCTTCCGAGAGAAGAGTCTTCTCTTCAAGCTGGTCGCCAAAGGCTGCGAGCCCGGCGATTTCCCGCTCCAGCTCAGCATCGACGGCCTCACCCTCGCGGGCGAGATCGAAGTAAGCGTCGATGTCGCCGGTGCGGCGGTCGAGTTCCTCGGCGTTGGCAAGCAGCGCTTCCAGCCGGCGGCGGTCCCGCATCAGCGGCTGCGAAGCCGCAGGATTGGCCCAGAGCGTGGGATCGGACAGCTTTGTTTCTATCGCGGCAAGCTGGGCCCGCATGTTGTCCGGGTCAAAGATACTCCCGCAGGTCGTGAACTTTCTCGCGAACCGGCGTGTAAGCGAACTCTAAATCGTTCAACATCATTTCTGTGCGCTCCCCGGCTGCACCTGCTTTCGACGCCGAAACTCCCGGGCGGAAAACAGCAGCGCAGCCACAGAAAGTATTTCACAGAGCCAGGCGAATACGTCCCCGAAGCGCGTGTAGAAGGTCATGCCGGAGCGGTAGCCGTAATCCGCCGTGAGCTCGGTGAGCTCGTGGCGTGGGATCGACTCGATGACCCGGCCGAGGGGATCGATGGCGGCGGTAACGCCGGAATTGGTATCGCGCAGGAGCCAGCGGTTATTTTCGATGGCGCGCATGCGGGCCATGTTCAGGTGCTGCCAGGGAGCGCTGGTGTCGCCGTACCAGCCGTCGTCGGAAATGTTGACGAAGACCTGCGCGCCGTTTTTCGCAAACAGGCGAATCTCCGACGCAAACACAGCCTCGTAGCAGATGAAAATCCCGAAACGGTGGCCGTCCGGCAGAATGAAGCTGCTGCGGGAGCGGCCCGGCGTAAAGTCGCCGACGTTCTGCGTCAGGTGGCCCGCAAAGGCAAAAAACTGCTTGAACGGTTCATACTCGCCCCAGGGAACGAGGTGAATTTTGTCGTAACGGCCTTCGCGGGACCCGTTCGGGCGCAGGACCAGCGCGGCGTTATAAGCGTTGTTGTTCAGCTCAATGACCGGCGCACCCACCACCGCCGTCGCGCCGGTTTGCGCCGTAAGCTTTGCCAGCAGCAGCAGAAACAGCGGGTCGCCGTCGCGAAACGGCGATGGCGACTCAGGCCACACCACCAGGGCGGGCCTGGCCTGCTGGCCCAGGCAGACGCGGGTTACCTGCTGCGGGTGCGGCTGGGGCATGCCCAGCAGGTAGGGCGAGCATGTTTCAGAACTGAGCTCGAGATACTTATTGGTATGGGAGGTCCAGCTTGGCCCTGTCCAGATATTCTCGTCAGCCAGGTCTGCGCCCACCTTGAGGTTAGGCTGCACCATAACTGCGCGGCTGCCTGCCGACTGCGGCGCCCGCTGCCACACCGAGCCAAGCTGCAGGGCGCAGGTAGCAAACAGCGCGCCCGCGGCAAAGCGCACCTGGCGCCGGCGGGAGCGGGCAAAGAAGATGCCGAGCCAGAGCGCGTTGACCCCGGCGAGCACGCAGGAGATACCGTAAACGCCGGTGACGGGCGCCAGCCGCGTCAGCAGCAGGTTGTCGACCTCGGAGTAGCCCAGCTGGTCCCACGGAACGCAGGTGAGGTGCGCGGCCAGGTATTCGACCGCGACCCAGAGCAGAGGGATGGCGACCGCGGCATACAGCACGCGGCCGGTGCCGCGGCGCACAAGCGCGGTCAGCAGACCGAAGAGAGCGAAGTACAGCCCGAGAATAAGGCTGAACAGCCCGACAATGCCCGCCGAGACGACCGGCGGCAGGCCCCCGTAAATGTGCATCGTCGCATAGATCCAGTAGCAGTTCAGCCCGTACCAGAGCACACCGCAAAGGTAGCCCACCAGTGCCGACTCGAGCACGTACCGCGGGCGCTTGACCGCCGCCGGCTGCAGCAGCGCATAAAAGAGCGGGACCAGCGCGACCATGCTGAGAACCGCCCGCGCCGGCGGCAGCGGGCCGGCCAAGGGAAAGCAGAGATCCAGCAGCAGGGCCGAACACACGGCCGGCAGGATCCGGCCACGCATGCTTGCCAAAAAGGAAAGTTTCATCGGCGCTCAGGGTAACATCGCCCGGTCGAATAGTGCGTCGTCTCCCTCCGCAGCCTGCGTGAGGGCATTTTCACTCCACACGCAGGAGTACCGGTCATTTGCGCGGCTCTTCCGCTGAGAAAAGCCACTGGGGCGAGAAGTCGGGTTTCTTCACCGGGGTGAAAATGCTCTAGAATCGCCGCATGGCTCCGATGGAACCCATGAACCAGACAGACTGGATCGTTCGCCTTGGCATTCACCTGCTCGAATCGCTCTTCTTTACGGGACTCCTCGGCTCTCTCTTCGTCGTGCTGCTCTCCGCGGCCGAAGACGTGCGCGGCTTTCTGCGGAAGGATGAGTCCGCCTGAGCGCCCTTCTGCTGTCTACCCGTTCCGTCGCCCTATCTACCGGCCTGCAGGAAATTAAGAAAGATTGATGAGCTCCCCGGTCCCAGGCAAGATCTCCACCGTCGCGGCCCCGGCCTTCGGCGCGTCTACCCGCGTCCGGATCGTCGTCGCCTCGTCGGTCATGCTGACCTTCATCTCTTTCTGGCGCGCCGCTGCGGTCGTGCTCAACGATCTCGCCTCCTCCGCCTTCTATGCCGGCGGCATCGCGGAAGAGTCCGTGGGCAAGTCGGCGCCGTGGTTCATCCTCGGCGTGATGGTGTTTGCCTTCTCCGTGCGCAAGGTCTATGTCGAAAGCTGCTCCATGTTTACGCGCGGCGGCGTCTACCGCGTCGTCAAGGAGGCGCTCGGCGGCACCTTTGCGAAGGTCAGCGTTTCGGCGCTCATGTTCGACTACATCCTGACTGGTCCGATCTCCGGCGTCTCGGCGGGCCAGTACATTACCGGGCTGCTTGACGAGCTGCTGCAGGTGGGCGCCCACCACAACCTGCTGCCCCCCGCGCTGCTGACTGCGCCGCACGCCGCGCGCCAGCTCCCGCTCGACGGCACCTCCGCCATCTTCTGCATCGCCGTGACCATTTTTTACTGGTGGGAAAACACCAAGGGCATCAAGGAGTCCACGGGGAAGGCTCTCGAAGTCATGAAGATCACCACCGTCATGGTCGTGATCATCCTCGTCTGGGGCTTTTTCACCGTGCTCCACAACGGCGCGCATCTGCCGCCTGCCCCTATCCCGGCCAACCTCCACTTTTCCCACGACGCCCTCGGCTTCCTTGCCGGCACCCATCTCGCCGCCACCCTTGGCCTCTTCGGCATCGTCATGGCTTTCGGCCACTCCGTACTGGCCATGAGCGGCGAAGAGACCCTCGCCCAGGTCAACCGTGAGATCGAGCATCCCAAGCTCAAAAATCTCAAGCGCGCCGCTACCGTTATCGCCATCTACTCCTTCTCGTTCACCGGCCTGGTCTCGCTGCTCGCCGTCATGATCATCCCGGACTCCGTGCGCATTCCGGTCTACCGCGACAACCTGATCTCTGGCGTGGCGATGTACCTCATCGGGCCTCTTACGCTGCGGATCATCTTCCGCATTTTCGTGGTCGTCGTCGGCTTCCTGATCCTCTCAGGCGCTGTCAACACCTCCATCATCGGCTCCGCCGGCGTGCTCATGCGCATTGCCGAAGACGGCGTGCTTACCGACTGGTTCCGCAAGCCGCACCGCAGGTTCGGCACCTCGTACCGGATCGTCAACCTGGTCACCGTTCTACAGCTCTTCACCATTATCGTCACCCGCGGCAACGTCATCGTCCTCGGCGAGGCTTACGCCTTCGGCGTGATCTGGAGCTTTACCTTCAATGCGCTCGCTATGCTGGTCCTCCGCTTCAAGTACAAGGGCGAGCGAGGCTGGAAAGTCCCCATCAACTTGCGCATCCGCATCGGCGGGGAAGAACGCGAGATCCCCCTGGGGCTTTTGTCCGTTTTTCTCGTGCTGCTGACGACCGCGCTTACCAATCTGCTGACCAAAAGTGTCGCCACGATCTCCGGCGTCGTTTTTTCCGTCACCTTCTTCATCATCTTCACTATTTCGGAGCGCCAGAACGCCAGGCGCCAGCAGTTCTCTGCCAAGCAGATGAAGGAGCACTTCCAGCTCGAACACGAAGAGGATATCGGGCGAGAAAACCTCCAGATCAAACCCGGCGGCGTGCTCGTCACCGTCAGCGACCCTACGCGTGCCGTCGCCCTTAAATGGGCCCTTGCTCGCACCGACACCGACGACCAGGACGTCGTCGTGCTTACCGCGCGCATGGTCGGCGCGGGCGGACCGGAATACCTGGACCCAAGCGAGCAGAGCTTCTCAGAACACGAACAGATGTTGTTCACCAAGGCTGTCTCTGTCGCCGAAGGCTTCGGCAAACACATCTCGCTGCTGGTCGTGCCGGCCACTGAAATCTTCGCGGCGCTGGTGCGCACCGCAATCTCGCTCGAGGTTTCGCTGCTTGTCTCAGGGCTTTCGAGCACCATGACGGCCGCCCAGCAGGCCTTCCAGATCGGCCATGCGTGGGAAACCTGTCCCGAGCCCAAGCAGCAGTTCACCTACATCATCGTCACGCCGGACGGCCAGGCGCAGAGCTTCCACATCGGGCCGCACCTGCCGCAGCTCGGCGGCGACGATGTGCAGCTGGTTCATCGGCTGTGGCTGAACATCAGCCGCGATCCCGATTTCGCCAATCTGCACCACTCGGACATCGTGACCTACGCGCTTTCGCGCCTGGCCTCGGACTACGCGCGCGATAAGACGGCCATTCTGACCGATCTCCGCCGCGCAGATAAGAACCGTCTGCCCAGCTCGCCGGCGCAGACAACCATCCCGGCCGGCACCGGGCTTGTGAGCGCCGGGCAGATGCCGATGCGGGCACTACGCGACAGTGAGAAAGGCGACGAGTAACGCGGCGGCGAAGCATTGCTTTCGGCAGAATAGCCTTTAGCTCGCGGCGTCGCCCGGCGCCATCCTGAGGACGGCAACCCCGATATGCCCGATATGCTTCTCGAGCTCTTCCGGCGTGCCGGTGAGCTGCGGCATCGTTCCCCAGTGGAGCGGCAGAACGGTCTCGACGCCCAGAAACTTCGCGGCCAGCGCCGCGCCGCGCGGATCCATCGTGAAGTGGCCGCCGATCGGCAGCATCCCGAACTTCGGCCCGTACAGGTCGCGGATCAGCTGCATATCGGAGAACACGTTGGTGTCGCCCGCGTGGTACAGCACCGGGCCGTTTTCGATGGTCAGCACATAGCCCGCGGGCTCCGCGCCGTAGACGATCTTGTCCCCATCCTGAACCCCGGAGGAGTGCCGCGCCTCGGTCATCGTCAGGGTCACATCCTTCAATGTGTAACTGCCGCCGTAGCCCATCGGAACCGTCTCTTTCACGCCCTTTGACTGGAACCAGGTGGCCAGCTCGAACATCGCGACAACCGGTGCGCCGGTCTTTTTCGCGAGCGGAATCACGTCATCGATGTGGTCAAAATGCCCATGGGTAGCCAGGATCAGGTCCAGCTTCTCGGGCAGCTCAAACCCTTTCGGATATTTCGGATTCTTCTCGATAAACGGGTCGATCAGGATCGTTGTTCCCGCCGAAGTCTTTACCAGCACGGTCGCATGGCCCAGCCAGGTAACCGTTGTTCCCATCAGGTCCGTCATTGCCGTGTATCTCCTCGTTCATGCAGGCGCTCACACCTCGCGCTGCCGCTTATGCCTAGGATGCGGCAGGTACGAACTCCGCGATCCCGTCATTCGTATCACGCACAAAGCCTTCGTCGAGCGCCAGTTCGTAGGCTCTGCGGTCCTGGGTCGGCGCACTCTGCTGCTTCAGAGGAAACAGTTCCACGCTCTCTGCGCTGCGCAGCCGCAGCGTCATGTACGTACTGGTAATCGCCGGCAAGCCAGCCTCAATGAGCGGGCTGCTGTACTGCCATAGGTTGCCGATGGCTCGGGTCCACTCCATGGTGGCGATCGGCATGTTCTCCCCCACGGTCCCCAGCAGCTTCACTGCAATATCCACCTGTTCGCGCCGTTGATCGAATACCTCGTGACCCTTGTCGATCAGGTTGAAAAGCAGCGCGACCGCTTGCCTTTCTTTTACGCCGAAAGCCTGCTGAATCGCTTCGCGGTACTGCGTCAGGGCGTTCTCAAATGCGTCCACATCCTCCTGTTTCGGCTCCTCAGTGGCCATCAGGCGCTTCAGACTTTCTCGATAGGCAACCTTCAGGGCCGAGTACTCACGGATGAAGCCGGCCATGCGCATGCCTCCAAACAGGTCGCTCTCCTGCCGCATCACGTATACCGTCGCGAGGGAGGTCAACACTTCCCGCGAGCGCTCAAACCGCTCTGACGCCAGCAGCGCCGACAACGACCTGCCCTCCTGCTCTCGATACGCGCCCTTGCCGCCCAGCACGCGGTGGCCAAGGCTCGCAACGCCCACCTGGGCCTCGCCGTTTGCAGCCGACAGCCCGCATGCGAAGCTCGCGTGGTAGGCCTCATTGGCTACCCCCATCAGGAGTCTCTGCTCGCGCTTGTCAAAGCCCGCCTGCTCCTCCAGCATCGCGTTCTCCCACGCCGTACGCACGCTTTCGCGCGCCAGGTGTTTCTCAAACAGGCCCCAGTGCCGCGTCAGCTTCTCGCTTGCAATCTCCTCACTGAGTAACTCCCGCGCATTCAGCCGCAGCAGCTTGAGCATCGTCTCCTGCTGATTCAACACTGGCCATGGCGTCGCTACGCAGCTCTTCCAGGCTTCGTCCAGCTTTTCTAACTCCTGCTGTCCGCAGGCTGCGCGCAGTTTCCGGTACGACTCGGTTCGCTCACCCTGCTCGCCGATCCACTCCGAGTACGGCTTATTGCTTCGTGCTGCCAACAGCAGATGTCCCTGCCGGTTCATCTGGCGCACCGCCGAGTTCTCGTCCGTCAGTTGCCGCCGCCCCCAGGCTGAGTGCAGCAGGTAACCATCGTTCAACACCAGCGGATGGCCGAGCAGCGCGGAGAAAAACAGCGTGTGGAGGAGCTGCTGCTCCGGATTTGCAATCTTCTGGTATGCAACAACCTTGTCATCGATGCTTCCGACATAGACAAGCCTTTGACTCGGCAGGTTCATCAGTTGCATGGCGCGACCTCTGCATCAACTTACAATTCATCCCATCAGAATGGAACGACTCCTTGCAACCCTTCGTTCGTCCGGGATGCGGCATGTGCTGATCCGGGCGTTCCCGCGGAAACACGCACCTTCCCCGGATAGCAGCGGCTCTTGAAGTGGGCCGCCGGCCTTGCAGGCTGGCTTGGGCCGGCTCCATCTACACTGGCGGTAGCATGAGCTTCCCTGCCCCTTCGATCCACAGCGCGCCGGGCGCGCGGTATCCTGACGGCCCCACCTTTGTTGCGCGCGTGCTCGCGGGCGATTTGTTTCGGCTCAACCCGCTGCCGTTCATCACCCGCAGCGCCCGCGAACATGGCGACCTGGTGCATCTGCGCGCAGCGGGCCGGCACGTCTTCCAGGCCAACCATCCGGACCTGGTCCAGGAGCTGCTGCTGACCGATGCGCGGCACCATCATCGCGGCGTCGTGATGCAGAAGGCGCAGCTGGTGCTCGGGCAGGGGCTGCTTTCCTCCGAGGATCCTCACCACATGCGGCAGCGCCGGCTGGCGCAGCCCGCGTTTCACCGGGACCGCATTGCCGCGTACGGCTCGGTCATCGGCGAGTACACGCGCCAGATGCTCGAGCAATGGCAGAGCGGCACCGTGCGCGATCTACACGACGACATGCAGGTACTGTCGCTGCGCATCGTGAGCAAGACCATGTTCGACATGGACATGGAGGCCGACAGCCGCAGCATCGGGGAGTCGATCGAGGCCTTCATGGCGTTCCTGCCGCTGGCATTTCTGCCTGCTTCAGAGCTGCTGTACAAACTGCCGCTGCCGATGATGCACCGCATCCGCCGGTCGCGGCAGGAGCTGGACACGCTGATCTACGTGCTCATTGCCGAGCGGCGCGCCGACGGCCCCACCGTTGCTGAATCCCGCGGCGACCTGCTCTCCATGTTCATGCAGAGCCAAGACACGGAAGAGGGCACCGGCGGCATGAGCGACGAGCAGGTGCGTGACGAGTGTGTCACGGCGCTGCTGGCCGGGAACGAAACAACCGCCAACGGGTTGAGCTTTGCGCTGTGGCTCGTGGCCCAGCACCCCGCAGCGCAGCAGCGGCTGCATACCGAGGCATGCGAGGCCTTGGAAAACCGCTCCGCGACAGCCTCGGACTATGCGGCGCTTCCCTTTGCCCACGCCTGTTTTGCTGAGGCCATGCGGCTTTATCCGCCGGTATGGACGATCGCGCGAACCGCGTTCGAGCCGTACGCGTGGCGCGGCTTTGAGGTGCCGCGCGGCTCGATCCTGCTGGCGCCGCAGTGGGTCGTGCATCGCGATCCGCGCTTCTACCCGGAGCCGCAGAGCTTTCGCCCGGAAAGATTTCTGCCCGGACCGGAAAAAGACGCCCGCCCGCGGTTTGCGTATTTCCCTTTCGCCGCCGGCAGCCGGCAGTGTATCGGGGAGGGCCTGGCCTGGATGGAAGGCGTGCTGATTCTCGCGGCCATTGCGCGGGACTGGGCTCTGGCGCCGGTAACCGGCGGTTCGACAGCCATGCGTCTCGACCCGAAAGTGACCCTGCGCCCGAAAGATGGTGTGCGACTGCAGCTCACACATAGATGAGGAGTTTTCTCCAAAGTTTTCGCTTGATCTTCGCCTGGCAAAGTACTATGTTCGCCTCATGGGCGAACATAAGGCGAATATGCTTTTTCCTATTCTGATGGACAGTGCCCCGACGGGGATCGCCAGGTTAGCTGCTGAGGCCGAGGATGTCGGCTCCGGTCATCTGGTGCGATTTCATACGCTGGGTGTGCGCTCGGCTCTGAACCGGTCGGTTTCGAGACGCAAGCTGCGGTTTGCCCGCACCATCAACCCGTACCGCGGCTGCGAGTTCGCATGCCGGTACTGCTATGCGCGGTACACGCATGAGTTTCTCAACTTCAGCGACCCGGCAGCGTTTGAGCAGGAGATCTACATTAAGCAGAATCTGGCATGGCTGCTCGAGCAGGAAATGCGCGGGTTTGACGATGCCCAGGAGATCGCGATCGGCACAGCCACGGACCCGTACCAGCCGATAGAGCGACAGGCGAGGGTAACGCGGTCAGTGCTGGAAGTGCTAGCGCGGCAGAGTGGGCTGCGCATCGGCCTGGTGACGAAGTCGACGCTAATTGAGCGCGACATCGACCTGCTGCAGGCGATCGCCGCGCGCAGCAGGTTGACGCTGCACATCACGATCACAACCACAGATGCCGCGCTGGCACGCAAGCTAGAGCCGAGGGCGCCGCGGCCGGACCTGCGCTTCCGCACGGTGCGCGGCTTGCGGGCAGCCGGACTGGTGACAGGTGTCTTGTGTTCGCCGCTGCTGCCGGGCATCACCGACAATGGGCCGACGCTGAACCTCGTGGCGCGCCAGGCTGCCGCGGCCGGTGCAAGTTTTCTCTCGGCGGAGCCGCTGTTCCTCAAATCCTGCTCCAAAGCGACTTTCTTCTCGTTTCTCGCTGCGGAATTTCCAGAGCTTTCAGCCGGCTACGCCGCCCGCTACGCGGCCGGCGCGTTTGTCGGGCCGGAATACGCGGCGCGTATCCGGGCGCTGGTTGCGTCGGTCACGCGGCGCCACGGGCTGGCGCACCGGACGATGGACGCAATCCTGACCCGCGAGCCAGCCGGAACGCCGAAGAAGCCGCCCGCGCAGGCGAGTTTATGGCCCGACGCTGTGTTCTCTGATAGCGCAGTGCCGAAGACGTCGGGGGCGGAGACCGCGACGGAGGGAAAGCGTCTGAGCGCTTGAAGCAGCGCGCTCAGCGGGTAATCAGGACTTCGTAAAGATTGTCTTTGGCGAGAAAGAAACGCGTGTTGCTGAAGGCGGAGAAAAGCTTTTCGATATTGCGATTCGTATAGACGCGTTTGACCGGGAAAGTCTCAGTCTCCTGCATTTCTACCGAATCGGAGTTGGTGAGGTGGTAGCGGTAGTATTCGGTATTTGGCCCGATCATCCTGGTGTGAAAGATCGCCAGCAGCCGTCCGCCGGGGCGCATGGCCCGGTGCAGCTCGGCGATCAGCGGCTGCACCAGCGGCTCGGGAATGTAATCGAGCGCGGTCCAGAGCAGGACCACGTCAAACTCGCGGCCGCCGAAGTCCAGGTTCTGGGCGAAGAATTCGGAGGTGTTGAAGAGCGGCGGCCCGTCCGGTTCCTCGGGCGGCAGATCCCAGGAGTTACGGATGGCTTCGGACGTCAGGTCGGCCATCCACACGCCGTGGCCTTCCTGGGTGAGGTAGGTGACGTTTGCCGGCGAGGTCGGGCCGACATCGAGCACGCGCAGGTTGGGCTCGGCAGCGAGATGCTTGCGCAGCGCGGCCCACGCGCCGGAATGGCGCGGAATACGCGGCCCGGAGAGCCGGGTCGGGCTCTTGCCTTTCGGATCATCTCGCCTGGAAAACAGAGTGCCGAGCAATAAAGTGTCCTCGCGTACAGGATGGGGCCGCAACACCGGCGGCCCCCCGCTGGTGAATCGACCCTTGCCTTAGACCTGGGCCGGAGTCTTGACCGGAACCTGCGCAGCGGCTTGGCCGGTGGTGCCGGTGGCGGCTGCCGCGGTGCTTTGCACCAGGTCGACCTTGCCGGAAAAGCCTGCGTTTTCCTCGATGGAAAGCCGTGAGGCCTGGATGTCGCCGACCAGCGTTGCGCCTGAACGCAGCTCAACTCGGCCGGTCGCGGTAATGTTGCCGGTGAGCTGCCCGATGATGATGACATCGCGCGCCGAGACATCGGCCTGGACCTTGGCGTTCGCGCCGACCGTCAGCCTGCTGTTCGAGAGCGTGATCGTGCCTTCAACAAACCCTTCAACGACGAGGTCTTCGCTGCCCCGCAGCTCGCCCCGCACCTGCACGCTTTTGCCGATGCTTGCGCTTGCATTTTCAACCACTGCCATTCCAAGATTCTCCTGAGCGCCCGCGTACCGCCGGCTCTCGTTCACTCTATATGCTGCGCGGTGGCGCAGCAACCTGCCGTAACGAGAGAAGCCTCCCTGAAGTAACGGCCGCGCGTGGATGAGAACCCGCGGAGGGTTACATCCGGCGGCACATTCCCGCGCGAACGAGGAAATACCAGTAGCCACACGCCCTCTTCTACCGATATGAAGGTAGGGATGCGTGCTCACTTGACAGCTTTTCGATCCATGGGCCGCCTGCTCTGCCGGAAGGCCGCCTTGCGGTGTCCGTTCGCCCTTCTTGTCCTCGCGTTTTCCGCCCCTGCCGGCATTTTCGCGCAGGCTCCGCCGGACGCCCTGACGATTGTGCGCGATGCCTCCTTCAATGAGCTGCAGCCCGGCGACAATCACCACCCCTTTCGCTATCGGCTGAGCTCAGTCGACGACGGCAAGTCGACGGTGAAAGAAGTCATCGAGACGCGCGATGGGGATATGTCGCGACTGCTTGAGCAGAACGGGCAGCCGCTCACGCCTGCAGCGAACGAGGCCGAAATCGACCGCCTGCAAAGGCTGCGCGACCATCCGGCCGACCAGGAGCGGCGTCACCGGAAGTCCCAGGCCGAGGGCGAGCGGCAGGATGAAATGATCAAGCTGCTGCCTGACGCCTTTGTCTACACCGACGCGGGACTTGTACCAGGCCCGAACGGGCCATGCTACCGCCTGCTGTTCAAGCCGAACCCGGACTACCATCCGCCGGACCGCCAGGGAGAGGTTTACCACGGCATGGAGGGCGAGCTCTGGGTCGATGTCGCCCAGCAACGCATGGTCAAGCTGGACGCGCACCTGGTCAGCGACGTGAATTTCGGATGGGGTGTCTTCGGGCAGCTGTATAAAGGGGGCACCATCCTGGTAGAGCAGAAAGATGTAGGGGAGCATCACTGGGAGACAACCCGGGAAGTCCTGCATCTCACGGGCAAAATCCTGATGATCAAGTCCCTCGACATTGACACCACCGATGTTTCCGATCAGTTCGAGCCCGTTCCGGACGAGGGGTACCAGGCTGCGATCGCAACCCTGCTGGCGCTGCCCGCGCACTGACCCGGTGGATGGGAGGCAAACGAAAGGCGCGTCCGGAACGGGCGCGCCTTTCTATGAACGTCCCAAACGCAAGTTAGCTGAAGTTCGTGTCGTCGTCGCCGCCGAAGTCACCGCCACCATCGGTAAAATCGTCGCCGTAGCTGGAGTCCTGCGCGCCGGAATCATACGGACCCTGCGGCTGCTCGTCCGGGCCGCCGATGTTTTCATTCCCGCCACCGGGCGAGTCATAGTAGTTGTTCACGATCTCTTCGCGCGGAGCGCCGCCGAAACCACCGCCGAAGTCGCCACCATAGCCACCGCCCATACCACCACCGAAGCCGCCGCCTCCCATGCCGCCGTGGAGCAGCGACTCAACCCCCTGGAATGCCAGCGCGCCTGCAGCCACGCCGGCGGCTGTGGTTGCCGCGGAGCGCAGAAAGCTGGGCTGTCCGGCGGGCGCCGGCTGGTAGTTGCCGGCCGGCTGCTGGGCATATTCGACGGGCTGGTACTGCTGCTGCGGCGGGGGCTGCGGATCGTGGTGGCCAAGCAGGCTGCCGAGAAAACTGGTGGCCTTGGCCGGCGGCGGCGGCGCCTGCTGCATCGACATCATCTGCTGCTTCGCCTGGTCGAGCGCTATATTCTGCACCAGGACCGTCTGCGCGAGCATATAGAGCGCATCCGGGTTGCGGCCCAGCCCATCGCTTAAAAGGCGCTCTGCGCTGTCGTCCTTTTCTTCAAGCCGGGTGCTGTTGATCTTGTGCACCAGGTCGTTCAACATATCCTGTTCCTGCGGCGTCATGACTTCTCCTCGGCAGCGTTGCGCGCTGCCACCAGTGCGTTAGACGCAAATCCTCGTACGGAGTTGGCGCAGGTTAAAAGCGGTCTCACAGAAATGGCATTGTGGTTCCGCAAACATTGTGAGACCCGCTTTGGCGGCGCGTCTCATTCGAGTCAACACGTGAGATTTCCATTGATGAGACCGCTCTTACGCAAGGGCATAGGCACGGACTTCTTCGCGGCGGACGGTGAGCCGCTCAATGAGGTCCGCGCGCACAGCGAAGCCCCGGCCCGGGGTGGCGGGAACGGCGATCTCGCCCTGCGCGGATACCTCGACAGCGGGCTCAATGATGTCGTCGACCCAGTAGCGGCTGGAGGCTGCGACGTCGCCAGGGAGGGTGAAGTTGGGCAGCGTGGACAAGGCGATATTGTGGGAGCGCCCGATGCCGCTCTCAAGCATGCCGCCGCACCAGACCGGAATGTTGCGCTCCAGCGCGGCGTTGTGAATCCCAATGGCTTCGCTGAAGCCGCCCACGCGGCCGTTCTTGATGTTGATAACCCGGCAGGATCCCATCTCGATGGCGGCGAGTGCATCGCGCCGGTTGCGGATGGACTCATCGAGACAGATCGATGTTTCGATCTGCTTCTGCAGCATGGAGTGGTAATAAAAGTCGTCATGCCAGAGGGGCTGCTCGAGCATCAGCAGGTCAAAGTGGTCGAAGTCCGCGATGTGGCCCGTGTCCCTGAGCCGGTAGGAGGCGTTCGCGTCGGCCGAGAGCAGGATCGAGGGCCAGCGGTTACGGATGGCCTCAAACGGCACCGTATCCCATCCGGGACGGACCTTGATCTTGATGCGCCGGTAGCCGGCCGCGAGCGCGGCTTCTACGCGGTCGAGCAGCTGTTCGATGGTCGGCGTGATGCCGAGCGAGACGCCGCACGCGATGCGCTCGCGTGAGCCGCCGAGCAGCGACGCGAGGCTGACGTTCTCCTGCTGCGCCTTCAGGTCCCACACCGCGTTCTCAAATGCGGCTTTGGCCATGCGGTTGCCGCGCACCCGGCGAAAGATCGCGTGGCATTGCCCGCCGTGGTCGGGTGAGGCGTCGAGGAGCGCGCCCGCGAGCTCATGCCGGCCCACCTGCCAGGCCGTGTCAATCGACTCCTCGGAGTACCAGGGGTGCTCGCCCGCGACGCACTCGCCCCATCCGGCAAGACCCTCGGCGCGGACCTCGATCAGAAGGATGCGCCGTTGCGTTGTGACGCCGAAGCTCGTCTCAAACGGGGTAACCAGCTGCATCTGGATTTCGCGGAGCAGGATGGCGTCGATTTTCATGGATCTCCCCTTTCACTGGCTACGGCTAAATCGGGTTCCGCGCCGGTTATCTGTCACTTTGCTGTGAGAGCCGGTACGCTCCCCCGCCGCCGTCGGCGGGGGTAAAATCCGTAATCTCGAGGCCGCGCGCAAAAGCGTCTTCCAGCCGGCTCCGAAGCTCGCTCTGCATTTGCTCCGCCTGCCTGAAGCCGCCGGGACCGCGCCAGTTCGCCAGTTCTTTTCGCACCACAATGCTCTCGACCGCGCGCGCAGGCGACCCGGGCGTCCGCTGAGCGGCGTCGCGCACACGCTCGGAGTCAAGCCGCCACTCGGCCAGAAGGCGGTCGGTCGGCAGGCCACCCTGCAGGACCGAGCCAAGGGTGCCGTAGAAGTTCGGAATCAGACGCCCCGCCGTGGCGCCGAGACGGTGAAGGTTGAAAAAGGCATTCTTGGCCATGCGCGGGTCGAAGGTCCAGCGCATGCACGCGATGCCGCGCGCGAGGGCATCGGCGCGCTGTGCCTGCTTGAGCGCGAAGCCCAGGCCGCTGTTCCGGTACGGCTCGGCGACGGCGAGCATGTGGGAGTGCAGATAGGGGATGGGCAGAGCAGTCGGCTGGAATGGCGCGCAGGGCAGTTCCATCGGTGTGCCGACCGGCCGCATCCAGTTTTCGGCCGGCTTCCCGGCTGCCCCGAGCGGCGGCTGGTGCGCGGCCATCGCCATCGCGAAACCGGCCAGCTCCCCGCTTTCGCCCCAGGCGGCGAATACGTGACCGCCGAGCGCCTGGGCCAGAACATACAGGTTTCGCGGAACCACTTCGGCGTCCGGATAGCCCCAGGCCTGCTGCTGGAGCTGCACACACAGGTCAAGCTCCTGCACAGAGGCGCACGGACGAATCAAAAATATCCGTCCGTCTGTTCCGCGATGGTGCAGGCCGGGCGCTGTGCGCGCCTCCCCGTCAGCCACCGGGGAGCCGGCCGCCCGTATCTCAGTCGACATGCGCACCGTTGCGCAGGACCGCCGGGCCGGCTTTCGATTCGGCTTTCTCGATCTGCTTCGCCTTCTGCCAGAGCTCTTCCAGCTCGTCGAGCGAGCGCTGTTCCAGCGAAGCGCCGCCGTCGCTGCGCTCCGCGGCTTCCATCGCGGTAAAGCGGCTGCGGAACTTGGCGTTCGCATCGCGCAGGGCGGTTTCCGGCTCGACCCCGAGGTGGCGCGCAAGGTTCGCAGTGACGAAAAGCAGGTCGCCGACTTCCAGCTGCAGCTCGTGGGAAGCAGGCTTTCCGGTGCGAATCTCGGCTTCCACCTCCCCGGCTTCTTCGCGGATCTTCTCGATCAGCCCCGTGGCATCCGGCCAGTCAAAGCCGCACCTGGCCGCGGCGGAGCCAAGCTTGGCGGCTTCAAGCAGCGCCGGCTGCCCACGGAGGACGCCATCGAGCCGCGATGCAGGCGCTTCCCCGCGAACATCCGCTTTCTTTTCCAGGCGCTTGATGGCGTTCCAGTTCAGCAGCACCTGCTCTGCCTCGATGCCGGCGTCTGCCTGCTCAAGCATGGCGGCATTCCCGGCAGCTGCGGATGCTTCCTGCCCGAAGACGTGGGGGTGACGACGGACCAGCTTGCGATTGAGCCCGGCGATCACCTCGTCAACCGTGAACTGCCCTGCCTCGGCGGCCATCTGCGCATAGAAAAGCACCTGCAGCAGCAGGTCGCCGAGCTCCTCGCAAAGGTTCGCGGGGTCCTGCCGCTCAATGGCGTCCAGCACTTCGTAGGTTTCTTCAAGGGTGTACTTGCGGATCGTCAGCGGCGTCTGCTCGCGATCCCACGGGCAGCCGTCCGGCCCGCGCAGACGGGCCATGATGGCGACGGCCTCTGCGAACAGCTCACCTGCCGAGCGGGGAACGGAGCGCGCTTCCGGGTGCATGGCATTACTGTACCCGATGCCGGAAAACGCCACTGCCGCATTGCCGAGAGGACCGTACCGCGCAGCGCCGGGAGCATTTCCACTCCACGCGTAGAGGCCGGGAGTGAAAATGCTCTAAGCTTGGCCGCAGTGATCTCGCTTCCCATGCTGTACCTTTCGGCGCTCGTCGCCGGGCTGCTCTTCGGCAGCTTCTTGAACGTGTGCATCGCGCGGCTGCCGCGGCATGCGTCTGTCGCATGGCCGGGCTCGCACTGCCCGCACTGCGCCGCGCCCATCCGGCCCTGGGACAATATCCCCCTGGTAAGCTTCGTGCTGCTGCGCGGGAGGTGCCGCAGCTGCCGCCGGCCGATCTCCTGGCGGTACCCGCTGGTCGAAGCAGCGCTGGCGGCACTTTTCGTGCTGTGCGCGCGGCGTTTTTCCGGGGCCGCGCTGCCCGGGTTCGCGTTGCTGGAAAGCTGTGTGCTTTGCTTCCTGCTGCTCGGCCTGTTCGCGATGGATCTCGAAACCTTCCGGCTGCCCGATGCCTTCACGCTGCCTGGCCTGGCGCTTGGGCTGCTCCAGGCGCTGCTGCCGGGGGGCGGGCTTGCCGCTCAGCTCAGACTGACCGAGCATGCTCCGTTCGCGCTGCCACGGATTCCCGCGCTTACCGGCAGCCTGGCTGGAGCAGCCGGCGCAGCGGCGACCCTGCTGCTGATCCGCTGGATGTACCGGCTGCTGCGCCGGCGTGAAGGCATGGGACTCGGCGACGTGAAGCTGGCGGCGTTGCTGGGCGCGTGGCTCGGGATAGCCGGCGCGGCGCTGACCCTTGTGCTCGCGGTCGTGCTGGCAGCCGTGGTCGGGGTGGCCGCGATGGCCGTGCTGCGGAGGCCTGCGGCTTCGCTTCGGCTGCCGTTCGGCTGCTTCCTGTCTGCCGGCGCGGCGCTCTGTATCTTTATGGGCGAGCCGCTGCTGCGGTGGTACTTCGGCTTCTGGCCCTGAGTACTAGGAGCTTGTTGAAGAAGGTATCTCCTGAGCGAGCGGGAGCGGGGTGT
>CAXTMY010000018.1:0-14780 GCA_964245565.1 uncultured Acidobacteriaceae bacterium
GGACTACATCGCCCCGACGTCCGGATTTCCCGATTCCACCCAGGGCCTGGCCGCTCTGCCGACGGAATCTTCGAACTTCGCCTCTGCTCTTGCCCCGATTCGGGATCCCGAAACCTCGCCCTTCCCGGCAGTGAGCGACGGGAACTTCTTCGGCGTCAAGACCGGCCTTCACCCCAGCCTGCACAACGTAAGACAAACCCCTCTGCGGGCTTCCTTCCGCGAGTACGAGCGAAAGCTGCAGGAAGAGCGCTTACTCCACGGCATGTCGATCACCGAAGCCCAGCAGTTCTACGAGGCCGACCTTCGCGATTACCAGCGAAACGGCGGACGTGGCCAGCGCAAGTCCACCCTGCAGCCGATGCCGGGCGAAAATCAGAACCAGGACGGGATCACGCAGACCACGTTCCGCGGCAGCATTCGCTAGCAGGCGGAAGGGCACCATGGAACCGCCAGAGTGCTCGCAGCCGTGATGCTCCCAGGTTGTCTTTGCCTGATCGCTCTTCTAGCAAAAACGCTTCAACACATCACTACGGATGGGAGACGCGAGAACACATGAATCGATCCTTCTGTATCGCCGTCGTCGGCTCCGGCTACGTAGGCCTCGTGGCAGCCGCCTGTTTCGCCGAAATCGGCCACACTGTCATCTGCGTCGATAACGACGAAGCCAAGGTTGCGCTTCTCCGCGACGGCGGCGTGCCCATTCACGAGGAGTACCTCAAGCTCCTGCTCGATCGCCACCGCGAAACCGCCATCACCTTCACCACCGACCTGCGCAGCGCCACCCGCGATGCCGATGCCATCTTTATCGCCGTCGGCACGCCGCAAAGCGGTACCGGCTCGGCCGACCTTTCCTATGTCGATGCGGTCGCCAGCGAGATCGCCCGCTCCATCGATCGCTACAAGGTCATCGTCGAAAAAAGCACCGTCCCCGTCTACACAAACGAGTGGATCCGCCGCGTCATCGAGCGCAACGGCGTCTCGCGCGAGCTGTTCGATGTCGCCTCCAACCCCGAGTTCCTGCGCGAAGGCACCGCGGTCTCCGACTTTCTCCACACCGACCGCATCGTCGTCGGCACGGACTCGGAAAGCGCGGCCGCGCTCATGTCCGCGATCTACGAGCCGCTTACCAGCGGACGCTATTACGCTTCGGCCGCCAGCATCCCGGGCTGCTGCGATGAAGACGCGGTCCCGCCGCTGCTCCACGTTTCCACCAAGGCGGCCGAGCTCATCAAACACGCCTCCAACGCCTTTCTCGCGGTCAAGATCTCGTTCATCAACACGGTCGCCAATATCTGCGAGGCTGTCGGCGCTGACGTGGAGCAGGTCTCGCGCGGCATCGGCATGGACAAGCGGATCGGTTCGCGCTTTCTCCAGGCCGGCGTCGGCTACGGCGGCTCCTGCTTTCCCAAGGATGTCGCGGCCTTTCGCTACGTCGCCGAGCAGTGCGGCATCCCGTTCGGCCTGCTCAGCGAGGTCGAAAAAATTAATGCCGAGCAGAAACATCGCTTTTTTCAGAAAATACGCTCCGCCCTCTGGACGTTCCGCGGCAAACGGCTCGGCATCCTGGGACTCGCCTTCAAGGGCGGCACCGACGACATCCGCGATTCACCCGCGATCGAGATCGTCCAGATGCTGCTGCGCGAGGGCTGCTCGATCGACGCCTTCGATCCCGCCGCCATGGAGCGCACAGCCGAAGTTCTCCCTCCGTCCAGCCAGATGCACTATGTCGAAGACTCCTACGCCGCAGCCCGCGGCAAGGACGCCTTGCTGATCCTCACCGACTGGCAGGAGTTTGCCGACCTCGATTTCGACCGCCTCCACCAGGAGCTGCGCTATCCCATCCTTCTCGACGGCCGTAACCTCTTCAGCCCCGCGGAGCTGGCCGAGCGAGGCTTCACCTACCTGAGTGTCGGGCGCCAGGATGCGCTCGCCACCCGCGAAGCGGCCCGGGCCGTTCCACGCTGATGCCGCCCCACCCGGAACCGGTCAGCGAACACGTCGGCTGTTACCAAAGGGGCAGACGCCTTGACGCTCGCCGGGGCGCCACCGATACTTAGGCAATCTCCTTGCTGCCCTGGCCTTTTTCATAGCATTTCGCCGGCGTTAGGAGCCACAATCGATCCAGGTGCGATGCAGCGCGCCGACACAAGCAAAGCCCAGGCATAGAGGTGCCGCGAAT
Organism: uncultured Acidobacteriaceae bacterium; assembly: GCA_964245565.1. Classification (GTDB taxonomy): domain Bacteria; phylum Acidobacteriota; class Terriglobia; order Terriglobales; family Acidobacteriaceae; genus EB88. Next base: position 2,180 of record CAXTMY010000018.1, read on the forward strand.
GAAGCTGAAGAACGAGAAAGTCGTAGTCTGTGGTGCCGGCGGGTTCATCGGCGGCCATCTGGTTAAGGATCTGCTGGCAAACGGCGTCAACGTCGTCCGCGCTGTCGACGTCAAGCCGCTCGACGAGTGGTACCAGACCTCCAAAGGCGTGGAGAACCTGTCGCTCGATCTGCGCGACCGCGCCAACTGCCAGACCGCGGCCAACGGCACCGACGTCGTCTTCCAGCTCGCCGCCGACATGGGCGGCATGGGCTTCATTGAAAACAACAAGGCCCTCTGCATGCTCAGTGTGCTCACCAACACCCACATGCTGATGGCGGCGAAGCAGGCCAAGGTGCAGCGCTTCTTCTTCTCCTCCTCCGCCTGCGTCTACAACGGCGACAAGCAGACCAACCCCGATGTCGTCGCGCTCAAGGAAGAAGACGCCTACCCCGCGCTGCCCGAAGACGGCTACGGCTGGGAAAAACTCTTCTCCGAGCGCATGTGTCGCCACTTTGAAGAGGACTACGGCCTCGTCAGCCGCGTCGCCCGCTACCACAACGTCTACGGGCCGCTCGGCACATACGAGGGCGGCCGCGAAAAAGCGCCCGCCGCCATGTGCCGCAAGGTCATCGAGGCCAAGCACAGCGGCAAACATGAAATCGAAATCTGGGGCGACGGCCACCAGACCCGCTCCTTCATGTACATCGACGACTGCACCAGGGGCACCCAGGCCATCCTCGAAAGCGACATCCACGAGCCCATCAACCTCGGCTCCAGCGAGCTCGTCACCATCAACCAGCTCGTCGACATCGTTGAAGAGATCGCCGGTATCAAGCTCGAGCGCCGCTACAATCTCGGCGCGCCCAAGGGCGTCAACGGCCGCAACTCTGACAACACCCTCATCCAGAAGTACCTGGGCTGGGAACCCTCGATCAGGCTTCGCGACGGCATGGCCAGGACCTACGCCTGGATCGAAAGCCAGATGCTCGCACCGGCAGCGAAGTAGCCGCCGGCTCATCGCAGACAAGGCTGTCCCGGGTCTCGATCCTGAGACCTGGGACCACCAAGGCGCGCCTCCGGATGCTCAATCCCGAGCAGCGCGAGGGCCACATAAATCCGCGCCTCCAGACAACGAGAACCCGTCCCGAAGGGACCGCCAGCCGCGTAGGCGGTTTACCAGGATGAAGATCCTCCTCATCTCGAACTACCTCCCGGACCGGCAGGAAAGCATGCTGCGCTACGCCCGCCTGCTCGAGCAGGAGTTCCGGAAGCGCGGCCACTCCGTGCGCATTGCCTATCCGCCGTCTCCCATTCTCAGTAGAACCGGCCCGGACGCGCCTTTCGCCAAGTGGCTCGCCTACATCGACAAGTACCTGCTCGCGCCGGCCTTCCTCCGCCGCCACGTCCGCGACGCCGACATCGTCCATGTCTGCGACCACTCCAACTCCATGTACCTCCGCCTCGCCGGCAAAACTCCGTCTATCCTCACCTGCCACGACCTGCTCGCCGTCTTCGCCGCCCAGGGCAGGTTCGCCGGCATCACCATCGGCAGCACCGGCCGGCTGCTGCAGCGCTGGATCGCCTCCGGCAGCCTTCGCGCCCCGTATGTCGTTTCCGTTTCCCATAAAACCGAGTCCGACCTGCGCGAGCTTGCCGCCGGCAACCCGCCGCCGTCCGCCGTCGTCTACAACCCGCTCAACTGGGAGTTCCACCCGGTCGCTTCCGAAGAAACCACGGCCGTCCTGGCAGCCCGCGGACTCACCGGCAGCGAGAACTACCTCATGCACATCGGGAACAACTCCTGGTACAAGAACCGCCCCGCCGCCGTCCGTATCTTCGCCGAGCTCAAAAAACTCCCCCTGTTCAGCCGGACAAAACTCCTGCTCGCCGGCAAGCCTTGGGACGCTGAGCTCCGCGCCCTGGTCGCATCAACCCGGTCTGCAGCCGACATCCACGAGCTCGTCGATGTCTCAAACGAAGAGCTTCGCGCCCTCTACAGCGGCGCCGCCGCTCTGCTCTTCCCGTCCCGGCATGAAGGCTTCGGCTGGCCCATCCTCGAAGCCCAGGCCTCCGGCTGCGCCGTCATCACGACCAGCCGCCCACCCATGACTGAAGTCGCCAGCGGCGCCGCCATTCTCGTCGACCCCGACCAGCCCGCGGCCGCTGCCCAGGCGATTGCCGCCCAGTGGAACACCCTTCCCGCGCTCCGGGCCGAGGGCTTCGAGAACATCCGGCGCTTCTCCATGGACAAGACGATCGACGGCTACCTCGCCGCTTACCAGGCCGCAATCCAAAGAGCAGGCCGCGCCCTGTAGGAGCCTGCTGCAGCGGCTCCCTCCGGCCGGCCCTTTACTCTGCCGGTGCGGTGGCGACGGCGACGAGCGAGTCCGCGCAGCCGTAGTACAGGAACCAGCGGTTGCGGAAGTACACCAGTCCCTCGGCAAAGGTTGTGCCTGCCTGGTACTGGCCGGTCTTCTCATATGGCATCTCCGGCTGCAGCACCGGCTGGTTTGTCTGCTGCAGCAGCGTGCCGGGCGCATCTTTTGCAAACAGCGCCTCCCCGGCAGCGTAGGTGCCCGCGGTGAGACGCGGGTCTCCGTTCTCAGCTGCGTTCTTGCCGTTATAGAGCACGACAATGCCATCCTTCGTCAGCACCGGCGGTGGGCCCGTCTCAGGGAATGAGCTGTCGAAGTGCCCCGGCCGCGGGCGCAGCAGCTCGACTGGAGTACCCTGGGCATCCTCGACCGGCGTCCAGCGGATGAGGTCCGGAGAGGTCGCAAGATGAATATCGCCCTCACCCCAGTACATCCAGAACCGGCCGTCGATCCGGGCAGCGATCAGCCTTCCGCCGTCAAGCCGCGTTACGATCCCTGCGGACTTGTACTTGAGCGACGCGTACCTGCCGCCCCCTGCAGCCGCGAACGCCGGGCCGTGTTTCTCCCAGTGCACCAGGTCCGGCGAAGTGGCAATGCCTACCATGTAGGTTTTCCGGTTGAACTGCGTGTAGGTCAGCACATAGCCTCCACCCGGTGCTTCCACAATCCTCGGATCCTCCACGCCGCCCGGCCACTCACGGGACTGCTGCGCGTCCTGCGCAGGATAAAAAACCGGCCTCGGCATACGCTTGAACGTAATGCCGTCCTCGCTCACCGCCATGCCAAGCCGCGAGGTATGGCCGCCGATCCGCATCGATCCTGAATCGTCTTCGGCGCGATACAGCAGGTATACCTTGCCGTTCCGCACAATGGCCGCCGGGTTGAAGGTGTGCAGCGCCTCCCAGTGCACCGGCTTGCCCAGAATCGGGTCCGGGAAAGTCGAAGCAGGTCGCGGCGTGATTACGGGATTGCCGGTAGAGGGCCGGGTGAAGGGGCCGATCTGCCAGCTTGCGCCGGGCTGGCCGGAGACAGCGAAATACGCTGCGAGAAGCAACCAGGAAAAGAACATGCGCACCAGTCTAGCGCTCCCGCGCCGCCTTTCTTTACCTCGGCGCCAGCAGGGAAGCCAAATGTGCATCCCACTTGCCGGGCTGTGAAGTCAAAAGAGAAAATCAAACGAAAACAGCCCGGAGGAGGCGAAAGGCATGCCTCGCAACGTATGGCGTCTTCGGGTCTTCTGGATCCTGCTGGTATGCGGCGTGGCGCTCGTCTTTTCGCTGCAGCTGCTGGTAACACACGCAACTCCCATCCTCAGAGGGCGGGTCGTCGAGACGCTCCATGCCCGGTTCAAGAGCAGGGTCGAGCTGGACAACCTCAACGTCTCCATCCTGCACGGCCTCAATGTCACGGGCGCAGGGTTGCGGATCTACCCTCCCGACGAAGTGGTGGTGGCTGGTTTCAAGGCGCCGCTCATCGCGATACAGAGCTTCGACTTCCGCGTCGCCGTGCTTGGGTTGCTGTTTAAACCCACGCACGTTGGCACTGTCCACGTGCGCGGGCTATCGATTACCATGCCGCCGCGGCAGTTGCGTCAGCAGGATGGTTCCCACTCCAGGCACCTGGGCAAGATAAAGATCACCGTGGATGAAATCGTTTGCGACGATTCCCGGCTGGTCATCGGCACCGATAAGCCCGACAAGGAGCCCAAGGTGTTTCAGTTGAAGCACATTGTTCTGCACCACGTGGGACCGAACGCGCCCTGGTCCTACGATGCGGTTCTCACCAACGCCATCCCCAGGGGCGATATCCACGCAGCCGGCAGCTTCGGCCCATGGAATACAGACGACCCCGGCGACTCAGGCGTGAGCGGGAAGTACCGCTTCGATCACGCCGACCTCAGCACTATCAAGGGGATCGGCGGCACGTTGCATTCAACCGGGTCCTTCGATGGCAAGCTCAACCGTATCGCCGTGCACGGCACGACGGAAGTGCCGGATTTCTCGCTGGACACGGCAAACCATCCGATGCCACTTTGGACCAGGTTTGCGGCGATCATCGATGCGACGAGCGGTGATACCTACCTTCAGCCGATTGAGGCAAAGCTGGCCGGCTCAATCTTCACCTGCCAGGGAGCGGTCATTTCAGTCAAGGGCAAGGGACATATCATCAACCTCGACGTCGATGTTCCTGCAGGCAGAATCCAGGATTTCCTGCAGCTCTCGGTAAAGACAGAACCGGCCGTGATGTCGGGCATCCTGGAGACGCACACGAAGCTGCAGATCCGGGCAGGCAAGGAGAGCGTAAGCCGGAAGCTGAGTATGACGGGCAGCTTCACCCTGCAGCAGATTCACTTTAACTCGCCTGCGGTTGAAAGCAAGATAGACATGCTCAGCCTCCGCGCCCAGGGCGACCCGCAGCAAGCCAAACCTGGCGCTCCCAACGTACAGTCGAGCATGACAGGGCAGTTTGTGATGGGGGATGGAAAGCTGAAGTTCAGCAACCTGGACTACACCCTGCCGGGTGCAACCATCCGGCTTGCCGGCGTGTATTCGCTGGACGGGAAGCAGTTCGATTTTACCGGGAAGGTGCGCACACAGGCGCAGCTCTCGCAGATGGTCGCCTCGAAGTGGAAGAGTATCCTGCTCAAGCCCGCTGATCCGTTGTTCCACAAGCACGGTGCGGGAGCAGAGATCCCGGTGAAGATCTTCGGCACCAATACAGCCCCGCACTTCGGACTTCCGCTGGCGGGCATCGATCTCAGGTGAAGGTCTACTGAATGATCATGGAACGGCGTCAATTTCTCAGGCTCGCGGCGACCGGAGCCGCAGCTGCGGCGCTTCCGCGCCTCACGTCGGCGGAGCCGAGGTCCGCTTCCGTTGCGATTCATTCCGGCTCGCCAGGGCGACAGGTGCCCGGCAGCTACATCGGCCTGAGCTATGAACTTGCGCAACTTACAGAGCCCACGTTCTTCGCTCCGGACCATACGGATTTAATCTCACTGTTTCGGCAACTTAGCCCGGGCGGCCTGCTTCGCCTGGGCGGGAATACGAGCGAGTTCTGCTGGTTCCGGGCAGAGCCCTCCACCGCGGCGATCAGGCTGCATGTGCCGCCCGGTGACCTTGCGCAAAACTGGATGCCGCATCGTCTGTTCGCCATTGAGCCCCAGGCGATCCGGGCACTGGCCGGCTTTCTGCACGCAACCGGATGGCAGGCGATTTACGGCCTCAACTTTGGAAACAGCACGCCCGAACGCGCAGCAGTTGAGGCCGGCTATGTGGCGCGGACGCTCGGCGACAAGCTGGCCTTTTTCCAGATCGGCAATGAGCCGGACTTTTATCGCGATGCAAACAACGGCACCCGGCCGCAAGGCTGGAACTTCAACGACTACGCCCGCGAGTGGACGGCCTTTGCCGACGCCATCACGGCCGCTGTTCCGGACGCCCGTTTCGGAGGGCCGGACACAGGCGCTGCTTCCGACTGGGTCGTGCGGTTCGGGCAGGAGATGGCGCCACGCCTGGGCAGGCGTCTCGTTGCCCTGAGCGGACACTACTACGCGGAAGGACCGCCCAACGATCCGGCGGTCACCACGACCAGGCTGCTCGCGGGCGACCCCAGGGTCACTCAATCGACAAGATCAATCGTGCAGGTCGCGGATGCTCACCACCTCGCCTATCACATGACAGAAGGGAACTCCTGCTACCGAGGGGGTAAGCCCGGCATGAGCGATGCGTTCGCCGCGGCGCTCTGGTGCGGAGACTACCTGCTGCTTCTTGCAAAGCTGGGCTGCGCGGGCATCAACCTGCACGGCGGTGACAGCCGTTTTCTTTCCGCGGGGCTCGGCGATCACAACCCTGGGTTTGACGTTCCAGGCGGGAAGAGGCGAACGGTGCGAAACGGTTTTTACACGCCGATCGCTTCAGAGCAGGGGCAGCCTGCGAGCGCCCGGCCGGTGTTTTACGGCATGCTCATGGCCCAGCAGTTTGCCGGGGCCACGATGCTGGGCGTCGATCTGCATGCCGAAGGAAATGTGACGGCATACGCGGCACAAAGGGAAGGACGGCAGCTGCTCGCGCTCTTCAACAAGGATGAAACGGCCTCGTTCGAGGTTTCGATCCGGTCGGATATGCCCGCCAGGACAGCCGAGGTGTGGCGGCTTACCGCGCCGGCCCTGGATGCAGTCACCGGGGTGACCTTAGCAGGCGCCTCGGTGACCGATGCCGGCCGGTGGGTTCCGAGGGCGCAGCAGCTCGAGGTGACCCGGAGCACAGCACGGCTGCATCTCCCCTCGGCCACCGGTGCCCTGGTGTTTCTCACCTGACCCGGCGCCGTGCTGCGCGGGCGGTCTTCGTCAGCCTGCGGCGACCCCGTCCCGCACGAACATCTGCCGCATGCAGCGCAACGCCTGCCGCGTCCGCTCTTCGTTCTCGATCAATGAAAACCGTACATGGCCGTCGCCGTACTCGCCGAACCCGATCCCCGGCGATACGGCCACCTTCGCTTCCCGCAGCAGCCGCGTCGAGAACTCAAGCGACGCTAATGGGGCTTCCGCGCCGGCGAACGAGCCCTCGCGATACGCCGCCGGGATCGGCGCCCACACGAACATCGTGGCCTTCGGCGAGCTCACCTGCCAGCCCAGCTTGTTCAGGCCGCCGACCAGCACGTCGCGCCGCTTGCGGTAGGTTTCCGTAATCTCCGCGACGCACGCCTGCGGCCCTTCAAGCGCCAGGATGCTCGCCACCTGGATCGGCGTGAACGTGCCGTAATCGCAGTAGCTCTTGAGCCGCGCGAGCGCCGCGACCAGCTTGCTGTTGCCGGCCATGAAGCCGACCCGCCAGCCCGGCATGTTGTAGCTCTTGGAGAGCGTGAAGAACTCGACCGCGATCTCCTTCGCGCCCGGCACCTCAAGAACGGACGGCGCCTTGTAGCCGTCGAAGGTGATGTCGGCATAGGCCAGGTCGTGCACCAGATAGATGCCGTGCTCGCGGCACAGGGCGACCACCCGCGCCAGGAACGGCAGGTCGACACACTGCGTGGTCGGGTTGGCAGGGAAGTTCAGGATCAGCATTTTCGGCTTCGGATACATCAGCGGGATGGTCTGCTCCAGCTCCGCCAGGAACGTATCTGTATCATGGATGGCGACAGAACGGATATTCGCGCCGGCGATGACCGGGCCGTAGATGTGGATGGGATAGCTTGGGTTCGGCACCAGCACCACGTCGCCCTTGTCGAGCGTCGCCATGCACAGGTGCGCAATGCCTTCCTTCGAGCCGATGGTAACGATTGCCTCGGTCGCCGGGTCGATGTCAATATTGTAACGGTTGCTGTACCAGTTCGCGATCGCCTTGCGCAGCCGCGGAATGCCTTTCGAGAGCGAGTAGCGGTGCGTCTCCGGCCGCTGTGCCGCCTCGACCATTTTGTCAACGATGTGCTTCGGCGTGGCCCCGTCGGGGTTGCCCATGCCGAAGTCGATGATATCTTCGCCGCGCCGGCGCGCCTCGGCCTTCAGCTCGCCGGTGATGTTGAAGACGTAGGCAGGTAGGCGGGCGAGGCGCGGAAATTCTTCCAAAGCGTGACTCCAGGCAATGAGGTGTGCTGCGGACAGCGCATCCGGAAAGGTACTTGACAAATGTTCCACGTGGAACATTCCACACGGTTTATCTCTTCCGGTGCTGCGAACAGGGTACAGGATTAAACCTTTTCCTACGCCGTCAGCAGCGCACAATTTTCTCGCTGGTAATTCCCTTGGTGGCGTTGCGGGTGTCGATGACGATCTGCGCTTCCTGCACAATGCGCGCGTAGTCGTAGTCTGAGTGGTCGGTGGCGATCAGGATGCAGTCGTACCGGCTCAGGTCTGTCAGCGGCGTCGAGTCCATGTTCAGGTCGTAGTGGCGCCCGCGGCCGACGTGGGCGAAGTACGGATCGTTGTAATGCACCTCGGCGCCGCGGGCCCGCAGCATTTCGATGATCGGCAGGGAAGGCGACTCGCGCAGATCGTCGATGTCTTTTTTGTAAGACAGGCCCAGGACCAGCACCTTCGAGCCGTTGAGGGCTTTCTTCTGCCGGTTCAGGGCCTCGATGGTGTGCTCGATGACATAGGCGGGCATGGCCTCGTTTACCTCGCCGGCCAGCTCGATGAACTTCGTCCGGAAGTCGAACTGTTTGGCCTTCCACGAGAGGTAAAAGGGGTCGATCGGGATGCAGTGGCCGCCCAGGCCGGGACCGGGGTAGAACGCCTGGAAGCCGAAGGGCTTTGTCTTGGCCGCATCGATGACCTCGAAGAGGTCGATGTGCATGCGCGCGCACAGCTGCTTGAGCTCGTTGACGAGGGCGATGTTCACGCAGCGATAGATGTTCTCAAGCAGCTTGGTCATCTCCGCTGCCGCGGGCGAGCTGACCGGCACCGTGCGGTTGAAGATGGCGCCGTAGAGCGCGCCGGCGAGCACGCCGGCCGGTTCGCCGTAGGAGCCGATGACCTTGGGGATGTCTCGCCGCGCGACCGTGTCGTTGCCGGGGTCTTCGCGCTCCGGCGAAAACGCGACGTAGATGCCTGGCTCTTCGCCGCGCGCGACCTTTAACCCGTTTGGCGCGCCTGCTTCGAGCAGCGGAATCAGCACTTCCTCGGTTGTGCCGGGGTAGGTGGTGCTCTCAAGCACGACCAGCTGGCCGGCCCTGAGGTGCGGCGCGATGGCGCGGGCAGTCTGCTCGATGAAGCTCAGGTCCGGCTCATGATGGCCGGCGAGCGGCGTGGGCACGCAGATGATGACCGCGTCCATGGTCGCGACCTCGGCAAAGTCTCCGGTCGCGGAGAAGCCCGAGCGCTGCGCCGCCGCAATCTCTGTGCCCGGGATGCGCACGATGTAGGAGCCTGCCGCGTTCAGCGTGGCGACCTTCGCGGGGTCGATGTCGAACCCGGTGACCGCGAAGCGTTCTTCAGAAAAGAGCAGCGCCAGCGGCAGGCCGACGTAGCCCATGCCCACGATACCGATGCGGGCGGTGCGGTCTGCGATGCGGCTGAGCGTCACGGCATGCGCCGTGCGTGCGGGAACGGCAACGGGTTGGGTTGTTTCAGGCATGGTTTCAGCTTCAATCATACCGGGGCGGCTTGTTCACCTCAGTCCTGCCGCGCCAGGAGTTCTGGAGCACACTTTTCGGTTATTCTTCCTGAGAAAACAGCCTGATTTACTATCACGATCTATGGCTAAGCTCTGGAGCCTGCGAGGGCTCTCCTGGCGAGAATTAGCGAAGCGCACCTGCCGCAAGAGCTGGGATGACGAGGTCTTCGGGCAGTCGGCCCGGCTCGCCTTTTATTTCTTTTTCGCCTTGTTTCCCCTGTTGCTGTTACTGCTGATTCTGCTTCGCCAGGGATCGGTTTTCGGATCGGGATGGCGGCGGGCCCTCATCGACTCATTGCAACAGGTGCTCCCGCCCGATGCCTCTGCGCTGGTGGTGCAGACGGTGGGGGAACTGAACGCGAGAGCTATGGTCGGAGGTGGAGCCGTATTGGCCGGCGCGGGTGCGGTCTGGGGAACTCTGAACGGAACCTGGTCCATCATGACCGGACTGAACAAGGCCTACGAGGTCGAGGAAAGTCGCCCGTGGTGGCGGGTCCTTACCGTTACGCTCGCGCTGACGGCCTCTCTCAGCTGCCTGGGCCTTCTTGCGCTCGCAGCTATCCGGTCCTGTTCCGACGTGCTCGGACGCCATTTCGACGATCCTGCCCGCGGGAGCTACCTGCGGCACATCGCGGAGTGGGCACTCATCCTGCCGCTGCTGCTGTTCAGCTTCGCCGTGCTCTATCGCTTCGGACCGAACCTGAAGGACCGGCGCTGGCAGTGGAGTCTCCCCGGCGCAGTGATTGCGACTGTGCTTTGGACCGCATTCGCGTTGCTTCTGCGCGTCTACCAGCAGCACGCCAGCTCTTCCCAGCGGATCTATGGAGGACTGAATGCGGTCGCAACGCTGCTGCTGTGGCTCTACCTCACGGGTGCGGCCATCTTCATTGGAGGTGAGGCCAATTCTGAGATTGAGAAGGCTGCGACGGAGGCCGGTCACTCGGACGTGAGGCATGCCGGTGAACGACGCAGCGGCGGGACGCAGCCGACGAATGCAGCATAGAGACGGGCCGCGGCGCCGGGTCACCGGCAGGGGCTCGAGCTTGCGCGGGTACGGGGCGGAGTGCGGTGGCACGGAAGCCGATTCAGCCGGCTGCACTGGAGCCAGCGTTTAGAAAGAGAATGGCAGCGCTTGCCGGCGGTACCGTAACCTCGTCCGTTTGGACCGGCTCCAGTTTCCCCGGCTTCCACGCGCCGTGTGCATCCACGCTCGCATGGCCCAGCGTGACACCGCCGGTGCTGCCCAGCGACGGGCCGGAAAGACGCATGACCGCGGCACCGCGCAACGGCACCTCCGGAGACGATACCGTCGCACCCTGATCCGCCGTCTTGTTGACGAGCACGATCCGCTGCACCCGGTCGCCCTGACCCAGCGCGTACACGGTCAGGTTTGTATTGCTCCCGGCACGCTCAACCGGCAAAACGCTCAAGGCGTTACGCGTGGCGACGGCGAAGGCGAGCATGCCGTAGTAGGGTTCCCCGGCAGAGTTGTGGCCGGCGCCGTCATCCTGAATCGGCGAATACGAGCTGATAAAGCCGAGTTGATTCACGCCCGTTTCGATGTTCACACCGGCGCATCCATACTGCGCAAGCAGAAGCATGTAGTCGAGGGTCCAAAGCGCTGCTGCCAGGGTGTTGCTCACCCCTGGCCGGCCTCCACCGAAGAACGAATTGGTTTCGCACATGCGCCAGGGAATTCCCTGCGCGCGCGAAACGGCGCGCAGGCGCTCCAGTTCAGTTTTGAGCGCGGGATCCGCATGCAGCAACTCGTCCTGGGTGCCAAGCTTCTGGTCGCCGCGGTAGTAGTGGGTGGTGAGCAGCTGCACATCTCCGTGCGCGTCGGCAGCCATACGCTCCAGCCACTCGATGGAAGCGGCCGTGTCAGGAGCGGCAAACGGCAGGGCCGGAACGGCGGCCACGATCGCCGCCCGCCAGCGGCTGTACTGTGCCCGGTACTCGGGGTAGGTGTACGGAGGCGGCCGCAGCGGTTGCGTGCCGCGGCCGTAGTTCTCCACCTCGTTCCCAAGCTCCACGGCAAGCAGGCGCGGGCCAAGCGCCTGCGCGACAGCTTTTGCTTCCAGCACGGCGTCACGCAACGAGCCGCGCCCGAAGTTCAGGCTCCAGATGGCGCTCCAGCCGGTCGCGTCAAGAAAGCCGCGAAGCTGCTGCAGGCTTTTGAGCGTGACGACGGTATCTTTCGGTTCAGCCCTCCACGTTCCGTGGGCGGAGTAGCTGGTGTAGTTGGACACGATGCCGCCGGCACGCAGCACGCCGCCTGGACCTAAGTTGCGCAGCAGACGCACATACGGGGTGTTCTCCGCGCTGAGCAGACCGGGCCGCGCAACGGAAGACATCTCGTAACCGAGCCCGATGAAGTTGCCGGCGATGGTGGCCAGCGGTTTCCCCGGCCTGATGCGAAGGACGATTGCGGCTTCGCTGCCTTCGGCCGCGCGTACCGCCCGCTCCAGCGCCGCACCTGCGGAGAAAGCCGCCAGAGAACGCAATACCGTACGGCGAGTGGGCATGGCCAGGCTCCTCAGGGCGTCGCATGCAGTGTACATGCTGCGAGAGAGTCAGGCATGGCCCAGCAGGCAGTCTGGGGAGCGGCCAGCGGCCGCGAAGCGATCCGCAGCGACAGCCGGGCAGCTTCCTGTCAGGCTGCCGCGGAAGACGGCCTTCGCGCAGGCCGCACCTGCTAACCAATGGTCACCATAATTACAGCAATTTATTACCTCGGTGCTTCTAAAACCGACCTGCACTCTTTATGCTCCGGGCATGGTGAGTAAGGTTCTGGTCAAAAGTCGACAATTTATTACACCTGGAACTGCAAGGCTGCGCCCGATGCTTCGTACGCACTTATTCCTGGCTTTTCTGTTTTGCGTGCAACTGCCGACACTTACAGGCTGCGGCAGCTCCAACCATGGTAGCTCCGGCGGCAGCTCCGGCCCAACGAGCAATCCGGACAGCGCCCTGGCGGTTACACCTGCCGTCAGTTCGCTGACCATTTATCCGGGCAGCACGCAAACTCTCAATGTGACCGTCGCAGGCAGCGGCACCGCGCCTGTAGCGGTCAGTATTGCCGGGCTGCCCTCAGGGGTCACGGTTACGTCCTCGCCTGCGACGGTCACATTG
>CAXTMY010000018.1:14790-56174 GCA_964245565.1 uncultured Acidobacteriaceae bacterium
GTGCTGCCCGGGGGCTCGGTAATGCTGACGCTCAGCGCGAGCGTCAACGCGGACGCGGCAGCCTTCCCCGCAACAGCTCCCACGAATCCTAACTCGGCGACTACAAGCGCCACGGTCAGCGCCGTTGCTGGAAGCGTTACAGCAACCATGCCGCTCACCGTGATCACCAGCCTGTCGAATTCAGGGTTTTCGCCGGCCTCCGGGCAGATCAATCTCCCGATTCTCAACATCGATACAGGCAACGTACCGATCAACAGCACGACAACGGATGTAAGCGGCACTATCAGTATTACGTCTGCCGACGGCAGCACAACCTATCTGCCCGGGGGCAGCGACACCGATAATACCGCGACTTTCCAGGTCCACGGAAACACGACGGCGCAGATGCCGAAGCTGCCCTACGAGATGAAACTCGGCACCAGTGTCGATCTATTGAATTTGATGGGTGTGCAGTGCGGATATGTAACCAGTTCCGGCAAGGCAACGTGTGACAAGAGCAAAACGTATATTCTGCTGGCTAACTATGATGATAAGTCGTTGCTGCACGACTGGGCAGCATCTGCCCTGGCCAATGCGATTCCGTACGGCAACGGGTCAAACGGGTATCTGAATGAAGCCGCCGATTCTCCGACGCCGAGCGGAACCTCGACGCTGATGCCGTGGGCTCCGCACTCGATCTTCGTCGAGCTTTTCCTGAACGGACAGTATGAAGGCAATTACCAGTTGATCGAAAAGGTGAATGTCGACAGCCACCGCATTAATATTCCGGAGTTGAGCGAAAGCGATACCTCCGGCGACCTGAGCGGGGGCTATCTGATGGAAATCGATCAGCATCAGGACGAAGCCTATGTTTTCCATACACCGCAGGGACTGCCGATCGGGCTCATCGACCCGGACTTTTCCCCTGATCCGGAGGTCCCGGCCCAGACCGCGTATATCAGCCAGTATGTCGACACGGCTGAGAATACCTTGTTCGGTCCTGACTATACCGATCCCGAGCAGGGGTGGCGCGCGTATTTCGACGAAGCATCCCTGGTGAACTTCTACATCGTCAACGACGTCATGGGGAATGTTGACGGGGGAGATTTCTATTCAAGTGACTATCTTTACAAGACGGTCGATAACCCGCTGTTGTATATGGGTTCGATCTGGGACTTTGATATCGCCGCAGGAAACGTAAATTACGAGCCGATCGTAAGCCCGACGGTTCCGTGGATGCAGGTGGAAGCGGTCTGGTACAAGCAACTGTTCACGGATCCCGGGTTCGCCGCGGATGTTCAGACGCAGTGGAACACGTTGAAGAGCAATGGTGTTTTTACAAGCTGGGTTTCGTCAATACAACAGCAAAGCACGGCGCTGGCCCAGTCTGCCCAGAATAACTTCATGCGATGGCCGATGTTAGGGGAAACGGTGTGGCCCAACCCTTCCGCCCAGGGTTCGTATGCAGACTCGGTGAGCGCATTCACGGACTGGATGAACCAGCGGATCGGTTACCTGGACGCGGTTCTAAATGGTCAGGCGCAAAGCTCGGCACAAATTGTGAGTGGGCCTGTTGCGGCGACCAGAGGGAATGCCGTGACGTATACGATTCACGTGCGGGGCGCAAGCGGCACTCCGACGGGCAGCGTCAGGCTGCTGCTCTCCGGTCGTGTCGCAGGCAGCGGCGCCCTGGACGGGGCGGGCAATGTAACCATCGCTGCGACGGCACCCGTTACCGGGAACCTGTACCCTGTGGCCGTCTATGACGGGGACCGGCACTACGCCATGGCGCAGGTATCCCCGCACGGGGCGCAGTAGCGGACGGTACCGGAGGCCCGGCGGGGAATGAGGAGGATGCTTTGTGTCGTCTCGGCCTGTGCCGAAATGACCATGGACCGGGCCAGCTCACAAACAGCTCAGGAGAGCTGCAAGCCGGGACCCAGAGCAGTCAAGGTACGGCGGATGCCTTCCTCGAGTGTCGTTCTGGCCGTCCAGCCGAGAGCATTGATCTTAGAAACGTCGAGCAGTTTACGAGGCGTGCCGTCCGGCTTCGATGAGTCGTAGCGGAGGACGCCGGTGTAGCCGACGATGGAACAGATGGTCTCGGCAAGCTCGCGAATACTGATGTCCTGGCCGGTGCCGATATTCACGAGCGGAGGCTCTGTTGCAGGAAACAGGGTTTCATATCGGTCGTCGTCGATCTCGAGGAGAAAGACGCAGGCTTCGGCCATATCGGCGGAGTAGAGCAGCTCGCGGCGTGGCGTACCGGTTCCCCAAACGGTGACGGCCGGCTCGGCGTTTGCCCTGGCCTCGGTGACCTTGCGAAGCAGAGCAGGCAGCACATGGGAGCTGGTGAGGTCGAAATTGTCGTTGAGGCCGTACAGGTTCGTCGGCATCACGGCGAGATACCGGGTGCCGTACTGGCGGTTGTAGGACCAGCACATCTCAATGCCGGCGATCTTCGCCAGGGCGTAGGGGCGGTTGGTGGGCTCGAGCGGGCCGGTCAGCAAAGAGTCCTCCCGAATGGGCTGTGGACAGAGCCGCGGATAGATGCAGCTGGAGCCGAGAAAGAGGAGCCGGGTCACGCCGGCCAGGCGGCTGGCCTCAATGACGTTGTTCTGTATCTCAAGATTGTCACGGATAAAGTCGGCCGGCCAAGTGTTGTTGGCCAGGATGCCGCCGACCCTGGCCGCGGCGAGCACAACGTACTCGGGCTGACGCTCCGCGAAGAAGCGCTGGACAGCAAGGGTGTCGCGCAGGTCGAGTTCGCGGTGGGAGCGGATGATGAGATTGGTGTAGCCGCGCCGGACAAGCTCCTGCTCGATAGCTGAACCGACGAGACCGCGGTGACCGGCGACATAAATACGGCTGTTGTGCTGCATGCGTTCTCCTGGCGCCCCGGGCCGTTGCGGAAGGCAGACGATTCTAGGCCAGTTTATCGTCGAAGGAGTTCCGCCCGGTAGAAGCGGTCGCGCTGCGCGGCCCGGAGACCGCAAGGGATGGACGCTTTTCTGCGAGCAGTTCTGTGTAGATGCCCAGAAGGGTCTTGTAATTCTCAGCTTCCGTGTAGCGGGCGAGATACAGGGATCGCGCTGCGGCGTGCAGCAGCGTGACAGCCTTGGACTGGCGGAAGACCCAGCGGGTGGGGTTGCGCTGTGCGATCCAGTAGGTGAGGGCAAAGCCGATTTCGGCAAAGAGAATCTTGGACGCCGCAATGGCGCCGAAGACCAGGAGCGGCACTTGAAGAGAACATAAACAGGCGGGCGAGATTGCTGAGAAGAAAGACGGCGAGTTGTGGAATGACGGTCAGACGGCAGCGAATCTTGGCCTGGAACTGCGATTTCGCCGTGTTGAGTAAGTCGGTAAATCGTCTGAAGCAGCTAAGCTCAGCCGGATTGGACGGAGTAGCCCCGGCGGAAAGAAAGAAGAGACTGTCGGCCTCAGGCGATTTTTGAATTGAATGCCGGTACTTGAGCGCAGCAGTCACCGGGCGCTATTGTTTCAATCATGGAGTGACACAGGCGAGTCGCCGAACGTGCTCCTATGGTGTCCATGGCAACGCAGAACGAGCTTATCTTCATCTCCATTGCTGCTTATCGCGATCCGCAGCTCGTGCCGACAATCCATGATTGCCTGCGCAAGGCTATTCATCCCGAACGCCTTCGCTTCGGTATCTGCTGGCAGCGCGCCGGCGACGAGCCGCCGCTGCCATTCCTTCGTGACCCGCGCTTTCGCATTCTTATTGTCGACTGGCAGGACAGCAAAGGCGCCTGCTGGGCACGCGCGGAGATCATGAAGCTTTGGAGCGGCGAGGCCTGGTTCTTTCAGGTCGATTCACACTGCCGCTTCGCCGAAGCATGGGATGAAACGCTGCCGCGGCTCGCGCTACAAACCGGCGCAGCTAAACCGGTACTCAGCACCTACGCCTCGTTTTTTATTCCCGATGAAGCTGAAAGGGAAGTGCTCGCACCGTTTCCTCTGCAGGTCGCTTTTCAGGCATTCACGCCTGCCGGGCTCCCACAGCTTCAGCCCAGCCCGCTTCGATTACAGAATCAGTTACATTTAGCCGTGGCCGCCAGGTTCCTGGCTGCCGGCTTCCTCTTCGCCCCCGGCTGCTTTGTTGAGGAAGTGCCGTATGACCCTGAGCTCTACTTTATGGGCGAGGAGATCGCGATGACCGTGCGCGCATTCACTCACGGTTACGACCTCTTTCACCCCACCCAGACCCTGGTCTGGCACGACTATCTCCGCACCAACGCCAGAAAGCACTGGGGCGACCACACCCGGGAGAACCAGATCCCGCGCGATTGGTCTGAGCGCGATGCAGCAAGCAAGCAGAAGGTGCAGCGTCTCCTGCTTGGCGAAACCGTGTCTTCGTTCGGTCTCGGCTCAGCGCGTACGCTCAGCGAGTATGAAGCTTACGCGGGCATTTCGTTTTATCTGCAAAAAGCCCAGCTCAACACCGTGCGCGGCGGCCCGCTGCCCAATCCGCCGGTCGCGCAGGACTGGGCCGATCATATCTATCCGTGGATAGCGCATGTGCGGCTGCAGCGCTCGCAGCTTCCACCAGAAGCGCTCGCGGACCCTTCAGGCTGGGCTCTTACCGTTCAGGACGATGCAGGGTACGACATCTGCCGCATGGATCTTGCCGCAGACGAACTGGGACCGCTGTACGGCAGCGAAGAGACTCTCGACCTGGTCTGCGAGTTCCCCTCGGAAACTCTGCCGGACGGCTGGTCGCTCAAAATTCTCAGCCATTCCAAAGGCTGGCTGTGTCCGATCCGCGGCCGGCTCAATGATGGAGATTTTGCTGTACTCGACGAACGGACGGAGCCGGAAGAATCCTGATCCGTCCCGCGCGTCTACAGCCGCCCGCGCCCTCGACCGAACAGCAGGTAGAGAATCACAATCAACAAAATCAGGCTCAGCCCGCCGCCGCCGTAATATCCAACGCCAGGTCCCATGTAATAGCCGCCGCCGCCGAACAGCAGCAAAAGAATAACGAGAATAATGATCAGTCCCATGCGCGGAAGTCTAGCACGGAGCCATCGTCATGCGGTATTACTAAAGCGGCAACCGCCATCAGCACGCTCATCCGCCACTTGCCTCACGCCCTAACCGGCTGCCTGCGCTATGCGGAATACGCACCCATTGCATGCCGGCCGCTTCGGCGGAAGCAATTCCCGCGTCCGCGTCTTCAAAGACCAGGCAGTTCTTTGCGGACAGTCCCAGTCGCTCGGCAGCCGTCAGAAACGGCTCGGGGTGCGGCTTGCCCCGGGCATAGTCCTCTGCGCCTACCACCAGCTCAAAACGGTCCAGCAGGCCGAGCTGCTGCAGAGTCCTCGCAATGGAAGCGCGCGGCGACCCGGATACGATCGCGAACGGAATCCGGCCGTGCTCCGCTTCGATGACGGCCAGCACCGCCGCGACGGGCTGCAACGCGTCCAGCCTGGCCAGGTAAAGCTCTTCTTTCCTCCGCACGGTTTCCGCCGGGTCCATCGCGTAGCCGAACCTTTCGTTCAGCATCTCGACTGTTCTGGGCAGGGGAATGCCGCCCCATGCGTAAAACAACTCCTCAGGAAACGTCGCGCCGCGCTCCTCGACCGCGGCGGTCCAGGCACGAAAATGGATCGGCATTGAGTCGGCAACGGTGCCGTCGAGGTCAAACAGGTAGGCGTCAAACGGCCCCGGCGGAAGCAAAAGCGTGTCAGTCGGCATCTCTCCAGCGTACGGCACACGGGGCCCGATATGTCATTCTTAAGAGAAGCGCCGCCTGCGCAACGGAAGTGGAATGAGCACAGAAAAGCAGAAGTACACCCGCAACAGCCCCTACCAGTCGCGCATGCTCGTCAACTACCGCATGACCGACCCCATCTCCGAAAAGGAGACCCGCCACATCGAGCTCGCGCTCGAGCCCGGCATGGAGTACACCCCTGGCGACGCCGTAGGCATTGTGCCTGAGAATCGCCCGTTTGAAGTGGCGGAGATCCTCGCAGCGCTCCACATGACCGGCGCCGAGCGGGTGCTTGACCACTATAAGGTGGAGATTTCTCTCGAAGAAGCCCTGCGTACGCGCCTTGCCGTGGGCAAGCTCACCCGCTCCAGCGTCATTCAGTACGCCAAGCTCCTCACGCACCCGGACCTCCAGATGCTCGCCGCCCCGGAGCATCGCTCGAAAGCCGAGGACTACATCTATGGCCGTGAGTTCATCGACCTGATTCGCGAGTACCCCGGCGGCATCACCGACCCGCAGAAGCTGTTTACGGTGCTTGCCCGCCTCACCCCGCGCATGTACTCGATCGCCTCCTCGCAGGCCATCGCGACCGACGCCGTGCACACGATCGTTCGGGTCATCCGCTATCACACGCATGACCGTGACCGCCAGGGCCTCTGTTCCGGCCACCTCGGCGAGCGCGCTCCTGCAGGCGCGACCATGCCGATCTTCCTGCACGCCAACAATAATTTTCGCCTGCCCGAAGACACCACGGCCCCGGTCATCATGGTCGGCCCGGGCACTGGCATCGCGCCGTTCCGCGCATTTCTGCAGCATCGCAAAGCCTACGGCCACACCGGAAAGAACTGGCTGTTTTTCGGCGACCAGCGCAAGGAGACGGACTTTCTTTATCGCGCCGATCTCGAAGCCATGCAGAGGGAGGGCGTCCTCAACCGGCTCGACCTTGCCTTCTCCCGCGACCAGCCCCACAAAGTGTATGTGCAGGACCGCATGAGCGAAAACGCGGCCGAGCTCTTCGCGTGGCTCGAACAGGGCGCCTACTTTTATGTCTGCGGCGACGCTAACCGCATGGCCAAGGACGTCGACACCGCTCTGCTCGATGCTATCGCCAAGGGCAAGAACGTCACCCCGACCGAGGCGCAGGAGTATCTCGCGAATCTGAAGAAAAGCAAACGTTATCAGCTCGACGTCTATTAAGGATTACGTCATTGCGGGTCATCCTGGCAAAGAGCCGCCGGTCGACCGGGATGATCCCGGTTCGCATTCTTTGCTGCGGTAAACTCACGCTGATATCTGCGCACCCTCGCTGCAGGGCCGCAACGCAAGGCAGGGTTTCCAATGTTCCAGCGTTTCCGTCGATATGAGGACACTCTGTTTGAACGCTTCGGCTGGCGCAAGCTCCATGGCCATGTCGAGCGGGGCGCATTCCGTCTCGTCACCCTGACGGGGTTTTTCGTCCTGCTCAGCTTGCTCCCCGGCGGCTTCGGCACCCTCTGCAGCGTGTTCGCTGCTGTCGCGGCAGCTTTTCTGCTGGTTTACCTGCTGATTCTGATCTACCGCTGGACCTTTTCGCATCTCCTCTGGACTGTCCGCAATCGCCTGATCCTCACCTGCGTGCTGATGGGCCTGGCACCGGTCCTGCTCTTTGCCATTCTTGCAGGCATCTCGGCCTACGTTTTTTCCGGCCAGTTCGCTACCAATGCCGCCACCGCCTCTATCGACGACGAACTCGCGCACCTGCACAATCTCGGCGCTCTTTCGAGCTCGACCATAGAAGACGAGGTGGAGCTCCACCCTTCCGCCTCACAATTCGACTTGCCGGATGTTTCCGGACGCACCTCGGACGCCGCCGGCCGGGAGCACGCGGACATCGCCGCATGGAGGGATGGGCGCCGGCTTATGCTGCGCGCCAACCCTCCTGCGTCAGCCGGGGCCGCCCGTGGTTCCGGCCCTTCGGAGGTCGATGCATCGCAGTTCCCCGACAGCCAGATGCCTGCATGGCTGCAGTCTCATTTTGAAGGCATTGTGGAACGTGACGGCAAGCTGTACCTGTGCACCACGAGTGGTGCCGGTCCCGATGCGAGCGGTGCGCACGAGGTGCATGTCGTGGCAACCACACCGCTCGACAGCGCGAGCCTCACCCGGCTGGCGCAGGGTCTCGGCAGTATCAGCATCCAGCCTGGCGTTGAGATCGATGAAAACGATTCCGCTTCGCCTTCCGGCTCAGCGCACCCGTCGCGCTCGCGGGCGCCGGACTTTGCGCCGTTGCAGGGCGGCACGCTTCCTGGCCCCACTTTCTTCCTGGACAATCGCGTCCTCTTCTACGCACCGACGCACATCTTTGTCTGGTCGAGCGGCGCGGTGCGCACGGCCGTGATCGGCGTCGCGTCTCGCCCCACGCTGCTCTACAACCGGCTCTTCGCCAACTCCGTTCGGATCGGCGCCTTCATCCGCGATGCCCTTATCGGCATTTCCATCCTCTTCAGTCTCGTTGAGCTCATCGCATTCCTGATGGCCGTCCGGCTCAGCCGCACCATCACCCGCTCCATCGCCGAGCTGTACGGCGCAACCACCGAGATCGACCGCGGGAATCTTTCGCATCGCATTCATGTCGAGCGCGCCGACCAGCTCGGCGCGCTTGCGACCTCCTTCAACACCATGACCGGCTCCCTCGCGACCCTGCTGGAGGAGCAGCGGGAAAAGGAGCGCATGCAGGGTGAGCTTGCGATCGCGCAGGAAGTCCAGAACAACCTCTTTCCGCATGCGCCGTCGCACCTGCCCGCGTTCGAGATTTACGGCGTCTGCAAACCGGCCCGTACCGTCTCCGGCGACTACTACGATTTTATTCACTCCGGCGACCACGAAATCTGCATGGCGATCGGCGACATCAGCGGCAAAGGGATCTCCGCCGCCCTGCTGATGGCCTCGCTCCACTCGGCCGTCCGCGCGTACCATGCGGGCGAAGCGCAGCCTTCCGCCGGCGACCTTGCCGCTGCCCCATCGCCCGCAACCCTGCTCGGCCAGCTCAACCGCCACCTTTTCTCAAGCACCCAGCCTGAAAAGTACGCAACGCTTTTCCTGGCATGCTATGACAGCAGGTCGCGCAAGCTTACCTACGCCAATGGCGGCCATCTCACTCCGTTTATTCTCTGCGCCGATGGCCAGGTCAAGCGTCTCGACTGCGGAGGATCCGTGGTCGGGCTGCTGGACGGAATGGCCTATGCCGAAGCCACGATCCAGCTCTCACCCGGCGATCTGCTCCTGGCCTACTCCGACGGCCTCACCGAGCCTGAAAACGACTTCGGTGAGTTCGGCGAGGACCGCCTTCTCGAGCTCGTTCACCAGAATCGGAGTCAGCCGCTCCCTTCCATTGCCAGCCACGCCTTGCGCACACTCGGCCACTGGATCGGGGAATCCGAACAGCCCGACGATATGACCCTGGTGCTTGCGCGCCAGCTCTGATCCTGCGGCACTGCAAACATCAACCCCTACCGGAAGAGGTATCTACAGAAACATGAAGCAGAACACCGGAGTCCGCGCAGCCCTGACCACGCTTGTCACCGCATTGCTGCTGCTGCCTGGGAGTGTTGAGGCGCAGCGTCCGACCAGCACTCCGTACACCGGCCCGCTTTCTGTCTTCGACTACAAAGACCGGGATCGCCTCCTCCAGCCCGATCGCGTCATGGACCTGCTCAAGATTCAGCCGGGGAGCAATGTGGCCGATATCGGCGCCGGGTCCGGCTGGTTCACCGTTCGCGCCGCCGCCCGCATTGCGCCCGGCGGCACCGTTTACGCTGAAGACATCAACCCTGTCGCGATCACAACGATCAAAGATCGCGCGCAGAAGGCGGGCTTGAAGAATGTCCACACTGTCCTCGGCACGCCCGACGACCCGAGGCTTCCGTCAGACAGCGTGAACGCCGTATTAATGCTGAAGGTTTACCACGAGATCGCTCACCCGGCCTTGCTGCTGGCCAACCTGAAACCGGACCTGCGCCCCGGGGCAAGGCTCGGGATCATCGATCGCAACGGAAACGGGACGGACCATGGACTTGACGAGGCCGTGGTGAAAAAAGAAGTCGAACAGGCCGGCTTCCACGAAGTGGGCCGCTATACCTTTACCAAGGCTGACGGCCAGGACTACTTCCTGATCTTCCAGAAAAACTGATCTGCGGTTCCCGTGCCGGCATGTCAGCCGGCGGGAACAGCGGTTTCGCTCAGGGTATCGGCCGCCATGTCACCCACGCCGGACCGATCCTTGAAGGTAACGGCAAACCAGACCAGCACTGCCGCCGAGCACCCGCCTGCGACGAGCCAGATACTGCGCCAGGCGTGCCCGGCGCCGACGGTGTAGTGCTCCACCACCGCGCCCGAAAGCGACGAGCCCAGCAGCATACCCGCCCCATACGTCACCTGGGTGATCAAGCCCTGCGCCGCGGCCCGTACCGCCAGCGGCGCCTTGCGGTCGACGTAAATCTGCCCGGTTACGAAAAAGAAGTCGTAACAGATCCCATGCAGCAGAATGCCGCCCCAGAGCAGGCCCATGCCGCTGCCGCTGTTTCCAAAAGCGAACAGCGTATACCGCAGCGCCCAGGCCGCCATCCCCGCCAGCAGCATTCCTTTGACGCCCAGCCTGCGAAAGAACCAGGGAATCAGCAGCATGCAGCCAAGCTCTGAAAACTGGCCGCCGGTCATCTTGCCCGCGGCATCGCGCACGCCAATCTCGTTCAAGAACAGGTTGGTAAATGCGTAATAGAACTGCAGGGGGATGCAGATCAGCAGGGAAGCCGCAGCGAAGACGGCGAAGGAGCGGTCGCGAAAGAGCTTCAGGACCTCGGGAGACATGAGCTGTCGTGCTGTGCCCCCGGTTGCGTTCGAAAGGGGCGGCGTATGCGGCAGGGTCAGGCAGTATGCCGCCATCACGACCGAGGCAATGGCCGCAATCCGCAGCGGCTGCGCCGTACTTTCAAGGCTGAGGCCGCCCACCAGCAGACCGGCGATGATCCAGCCGACGGTTCCCAGCACGCGCAGCGGCGCAAACTCCACCCCTGGCTCCCGCATCTGGCGAAAGGCGAGCGCATTGGTCAGCGAGAGCGTGGGCATATAGCAGCAGGCGTACAGCAGCACCAGTCCGTACACCGCTGCGAACGAGTGGCAGCCGGCCGCGAGCCAAAGCAGCACGGCGCCGGCGAGATGAAAGCAGACCAGCAGCTTTTCGGTCGCAAAACGCCGATCGGCCAGAGACCCCGCCACAAACGGGGCGATCAGCGCGCCGATCGCCGTGGTGCCCGCGACCAGAGCCACCTGCTCACCCGTGAACCGCAGCGTGGCGCCCAGCCACGTACCCACCGTGACATACCAGGCGCCCCAGATGAAGTATTCGAGAAACAGCATGAACGCCAGGCGAACCTTCACACCACCGCGGGACCGTGACCATGCAAGCATGGCGTCATTCTCAGCCGCCGCGGCCTGTGCCGTCAAAAAACCTCGCGTAGGCCGCTACAAAGCCTCTTCCCGTACTTGCCGCGCCAGCGCCAGGAACGAGCGGTGCAGCGGACCTTCCCGCTTCAAACTCCAGGCGATCACCAGGTCGATGAATGCTTCCTTGCTCCGGATGGGTGAGCCGACCACGTCTGCGGGTGCCAGCTTGAGCGTGTTCTTCGGCAGGATCGCGACGCCCTCGCCGGCCGCGACAAACGTGAGCACACCGCTGGAGACCCCGGAGGTCGCCGCGATAGCAGGGGAAAAGCCCGCTTCCCGGCACAGGGCAATCACCTTGTCGAAGAGCGCCGGTGCCGTCAAAAAACCTCGCGTAGGCCGCTACAAAGCCTCTTCCCGTACTTGCCGCGCCAGCGCCAGGAACGAGCGGTGCAGCGGACCTTCCCGCTTCAAACTCCAGGCGATCACCAGGTCGATGAATGCTTCCTTGCTCCGGATGGGTGAGCCGACCACGTCTGCGGGTGCCAGCTTGAGCGTGTTCTTCGGCAGGATCGCGACGCCCTCGCCGGCCGCGACAAACGTGAGCACACCGCTGGAGACCCCGGAGGTCGCCGCGATGGCAGGGGAAAAGCCTGCTTCCCGGCACAGGGCGATCACCTTGTCGAAGAGCGCCGGCGAGCTTTCCCGCTGCGCGATGACAAAACGCTCCTTGGCGAGCTTGCGCATGTCCACCGTTTTCCCGGCCAGGGGGTGACCGCTCGGCAGCGCGGCTACCAGCGGTTCCACATAGAAGCGCTCCGCGCGCAGCTCCTCCTTTTGCGCCTCCGGCACGACGCGGGTAAACCCGATGTCGATCGTGCCGGCGAGCAGCGCCTCGTGCTGGCGTGTCGGCGACATCTCCATGAGGGACACCCGAACGCCGGGCGCATGCTGCCTGAACCGCCGGATCAGCCCGGGAAACTGTGAATCGGTGCCGCCGGCGAAGAAGCCGATCGTCAGCGTGCCGATCTCCCCGCGCGCGGAGCGCTGCGCTGCCTCCACGGCCCGCTCCGCGGCCAGGAGTGTGGCCCGCGCCTCCAGGAGAAACACTTCTCCATGCGCGGTGAGACGCGCCCGCCGTTCCCGCCGGTCGAACAGCTCGACCCTGAGCTCATCCTCCAGGTCACGCAGCTGCTCACTGACCGCGGATTGCGACACATGCATCAGCCCGGCCGCACGGGCAAAGCCGCCTGCATCCGCGACCGCGCAAAAGTATTTGAGGTGCCGCAACTCCATGTTTCGCAGTGTATCGCTTAAACCGATGACTTTACCCGGAAGAAACTGTTTGGCAAGCATACAACCAAAGGCGCAAACTAGGAGCAGTACTTCGGCGGCAAAGCAGGGAAGTGCGGAAAGAGCAAATCCGATGTGGATCGTCAAGCTCGCACTCGATCGCCCTTACACCTTTATCATTCTGGCCCTGCTCATCCTGATCCTGAGCCCGGTTATTATCCTGCGCACGCCGACCGACATCTTTCCCAACATCAACATTCCTGTAGTCGCTGTCAATTTCACCTATGCGGGTCTGAACGCTGAGGATTTCGAAGGGCGCATCACCAGCCCGTATGAGAAAGCCCTCACCACACTCGTCGATAACATCCAGCACCTCGAGTCCACGACCTACAATGGCGAGGTCGTGGTCAAGATCTTCCTGCAGCCCGGCGCCAGTCTCGATACTGCAAACGCGCAGGTGACCGCGGCCTCGCAGTACATGCTCAAGCAGCTGCCTGTCGGCACCCTGCCGCCGGAGATCATCAACTTCTCAGCTTCGAGCGTGCCGATCCTTCAGCTCGGCATTTCGGGCGAGGGGCTCTCCGAACAGCAGTTGAACGACTACGCGACCAACTTTATCCGGCCCCAGCTCACGACGGTGCCCGGGGCTGTGATTCCGCTGACTTACGGCGGCAAGCAGCGTCAGATGACGGTCAGCATGGAGCCGAAGCTGATGCAGGCCAAGGGTGTAGCGCCCGTTGACCTGCTCAACGCGCTCGAGGCCCAGGACCTTGTGCTGCCTTCCGGCACTGCCAAGATCGGCGCGAGCGAGTACGACGTCACCAGCAATGCCTCGCCCGAGACCGTCGCCGGTATTGCTGACATTCCCATCAAGCAGGTCAACGGCAGCACCGTTTATGTGCGGGACGTCTCGACGGTCTCTAATGGCGCAGCCTTTCAGACCAACATCGTGCGCCAGGACGGCCAGCGCGGCGTGCTGATCAGCGTGCTCAAGAACGGCGAGTCCTCGACGCTTTCCGTCGTCGCCGGGGAGCGAGCGATGCTGCCCCGAGTCGCGACGCTGGTGCCGCCCCAGATCAAGATTTCTCCCATTGCCGACCAGTCGGTCTTCGTGCGCGGCGCGGTCGAGGGCGTCATCCGGGAAGCTATTATCGCGGCTGCCCTCACCGGCCTGATGATCCTGCTGTTTCTCGGCTCCTGGCGCTCGACGCTGATCATCGCGATCTCCATCCCTCTCTCGATCCTCAGCTCCATCATTATCCTGTCGCTGATCGGCGAGACCATTAACACGATGACGCTCGGCGGCCTTGCGCTTGCCGTCGGCATCCTGGTTGACGACGCTACCGTCACAATCGAGAACATCGAGCGCTTTATGGAAGAGGGCTACGAGCTGCGCCAGGCCATCCTGGACGGCGCTGCGCAGATCGCCGTTCCGGCTCTCGTCTCCACGCTCTGCATCTGCATCGTCTTCCTGCCGATGTTCTTCCTGAGCGGCGTGTCGAAGTACCTCTTCGTGCCCCTGGCGGAGGCCGTCGTCTTCGCCATGCTGGCGTCCTACATCCTGTCGCGGACACTGGTGCCCACGCTTGCGATGTACCTGCTCAAGATCCACCACCCCGCGCCTTCGCGCAATCCGCTGGTCATCTTCCAGCAGGCTTTCGAGCGTGGCTTCGAGCGCGTCCGCGGCAGCTACCAGGGGCTGCTCACTCGTCTCGTGCTGCGCCGCACGGTTTTCATCCCGCTGTTCCTGCTGGCCTGCCTGTGCGTGTTCTTCCTGGTACCGTTCCTGGGCCGCGACTTCTTCCCCTCGACCGACGCAGGCGAGTTTATCCTGCACGTTCGCGGCAAGACCGGCCTCCGTATAGAAGAAACAGCGAAGCTGTGCGATCAGGTCGAAGCCCAGATTCGCCGCACGATTCCTGCGAATCAGCTCGATAACATTCTCGACAATATCGGCCTGCCGTACAGCGGCTTCAACACCATGCACGCGACCTCCGGCCTGGTCGGCGCGAGCGACGCCGACATCACCGTAAGCCTCAAGGAGAACCACAGCCCTACGGCCGATTACATCCGCAGGCTTCGCCAGTCGCTGCCCCAGCAGTTTCCCGGCGACATGTTCTACTTCCTGCCTGCCGACATCACCACGCAGATCCTCAACTTCGGCCTGCCTTCTCCGATCGATGTGCAGATCCAGGGCAGCGATGTGTACCAGAGCAAGGCCATCGCCGACCGTCTGCTGGACCAGATGCGCCGCGTCCCCGGCCTGGTCGACCTGCGGGTGCAGCAGCCGCTGAACTATCCTGTGCTGAATGTAACGGTGGACCGCACAAAAGGCTCGCAGGCCAGCTATACGGAGCGCGACGTCGCGCAATCCCTGACGAACTCTCTTTCCGGGTCGTTCCAGATCACGCCGATTTTCTATCTCGACCCCAAGAACGCCGTGAACTATAACCTCGTCGTGCAGACTCCGCAGTACGCCGAGCAGTCGCTCTCCGATCTCCAGAACATTCCCATCCACTCCACCCTGACCAATGCGAGCGGCATCCTCGGTGACATTGCCACGATTCACCGCAAGGAGGAGATGGCGATCGTCAGCCACTACAACATCCGTCGCACCATTGATGTGTACGGGGCCGTGCAGGACCGCGACCTTGGCGCGGTCGGCGCAGCTGTGCAGCAGATCGTCGCGCACGTCGGCAAGCTTCCCCGCGGCACATTCATCACTGTGCGCGGCCAGCTCATCACCATGCAGAGCGCGTATGTGGCGCTGCTCGCCGGCCTGGCTTTCGCCATCGTGCTGGTCTACATGCTGATCGTGGTCAACTTCCAGAGCTGGCTCGACCCGTTCATTATCATTACCGCGCTGCCTGCCGCGCTTGCCGGTATCGTGCTGTTTCTCTTTCTCACCCATACTGCGCTGAGTGTGCCCGCGCTGATGGGCGCCATTATGTGCATGGGCGTGGCCACCGCGAACTCCATCCTCGTCGTCTCCTTTGCCAAGATCCGTTACGCTGAGCATGGCGAGGCCGTCCGCGCCGCCATCGAGGCCGGCGCCACCCGTTTCCGGCCTGTCTGCATGACCGCCCTTGCCATGATCATCGGCATGATCCCCATGGCGCTCGGCCTGGGGGACGGCGGCGAGCAGAACGCTCCACTCGGCCGCGCCGTGATCGGTGGCCTTTTCTTCGCCACTATTGCCACACTTACATTTGTTCCATCGGTCTTTGGCCTCCTGCATGGGCGCAAGCATGCAAAGCGTGAAGCCGCCACCACCGCGCACGCCTAAGTCAGGGACCCCTGGAAAGAGGAACGTCTGCATGAACGACGAACATCAATACGATCCGCAGCACAGCACCGATCAGGCAGGCATGCGCGATACCGGTACCGAACTGCTGTCCCATCCCGTCGCCCGCGACGAAGAAGAGCTGCCGCGCCACCCGGCTCCGCGCGGCGCAATCAGCGACACCACGCCGCCCGAGCCGCCGATCCCGCGCAGCCACGGCGGCCTCATCGCGGGCATCGTTGTTCTTCTGGTGCTCGCCTTCTTTATTTATGCCGGCATCCGCTCCCGCCAGAAAAATGTGCAGGCGCTCACGCAATCCGCGGATGCCTCCGCGGTCCAGATCGTGCGCGTGACCCATCCGACAGGTGCCGGACAGACGGCCGAGGTGGTGCTCCCCGCTAACGTGACCGCTTTTATCGACACCCCGATTTACGCGCGAACGAGTGGCTACATCCGCGGCTGGTACCACGACATCGGCGCCCACGTGCAAAAGGGCACCCTGCTTGCAACCATCGAGACTCCGGAGCTTGACCAGCAGGTGGCGCAGGCCCAGGCAGACGTTCGCACCGCGCAGTCCAACCTCGATCTCGCCAAGTCCACGAACGTTCGCTGGCAGAGGCTTGTCGCCAAAAACGCCGTCTCCCGCCAGGAAGCCGACCAGACCAGCAGCGATCTCGCCGCCAAGCAGTCCGCGCTGGCTGCCCAGCAGGCCAACCTGCAGCGCCTCCAGCAGACGCAGGACTTCGAGCACGTCTACGCTCCCTTTACCGGGGTTATCACCGCCCGCAACATCGATATCGGCTCGCTCATTGAGGCCGGCCAGAACACCACGCAGAAAGAACTCTTCCACCTCGCGGCTACCGATCGCCTGCGCGTCTTCGTGCCGGTTCCCGAGGTGTACCAGAGCGCGGTTCACGACGGCGAGCGCGTCCCCATCACCGTCGACGCCTTCCCCAACGAGCGTTTTTACGGCACGCTGACCCGCAGCTCCCGCGCGGTCGATCCCGCCTCGCGCACCATCAATGTCGAAGTCGATATTGAGAACACCACGGGCAAGCTGCTCCCCGGGGCCTACGCCTTCGTGCATCTGGCCATCCCGGCCGCGTTGGAGGGGATCACCATTCCGTCAAACGCGCTGCTTTTTCGCGCCCAGGGCCTCCAGGTCGGCGTCGTGGAAAACGGCCGCGTCGTGCTTCACGACGTGAAGGTCGGCCACGACTACGGCGCAACGGTCGAAATCACCGACGGGCTCAAGCTCTCGGACGCGATCGTTCTCGACCCCAGCGACTCACTGGAAGGCGGCCAGGAAGTTCGCGTGGAACAAGCGGCACCGGCTCCCGGCGCTGTTCCTGCTGTGGCTGCTCCGACCAGGAGGGCCGGCCAGTGAAGTCCGGCTCCTTCCCGCTCTGCTCCGCCGCCCTTGCCGCAGTCGCAGCCCTCGCGCTCTCCGGCTGCATGGTTGGACCCACCTACAAGAACCCCGGCACGCCCATCGCGCCGAACTTTAAGGAGCAGCCCCACAGCACGCCGACGCCCGGCGACGGCTGGGTGTACGGCACGCCGCAGGATGCCGCGCTGAAAGGGGACTGGTGGACGCTTTTCGGCGACCCGCAGCTGAGCGCTCTTGAAGTCCAGGTCAACACGGCCAACCAGACGCTAAAAGCCGCGGAAGCCAACTATCGCGCCTCGCGCGAGCAGGTGCGCTACAACAAGAGCTTTTACGCGCCCACCATCGGTACCGGCCCGTTCGTCGGGGTGGTCCGCGATTCGGCGAACCAGCCTTACTTCAGCGACACCCTGGAGAACAACGGCGAAGGCGACCTTAACCTACCCTTCGACCTGAACTACGAAGTCGACCTTTGGGGGCGCATCCGCCGCGCCGTGCAAAGCGCGCGCGCGCAGGGGCAGGCCGCCGATGCCGATCTTGAAAATGCCCGCCTCAGCCTCCAGGCCAACCTTGCCCTTTACTACTTCGATGCCCGCTCCACCGATGCCCAGCTCAAGCTGGTCAGGGATACGATCGGCGCCTATCAGCAGGCCTACGACCTGACCGAGGAACGGTACACCGGCGGCGCTGCACCGCAGTCCGACGTCGACCAGGCGAAGACCCAGCTCGATACTGCCCGCGTTCTCTCGACCGACCTCGGCGTGCAGCGGACGGCGGACGAGCATGCCATCGCGGTGCTTATCGGCAAACCGCCGGCCGCATTCACCCTCGCGCCCGACCCCATCAATCTGCAGCCGCCCGTCTTCCCGGAGATCCCCGGCGTGCTGCCCTCGCAGCTGCTGGAGCGCCGTCCCGATATCGCCAGCCAGGAACGCCTGATGGCTTCCGCCAACGAGCAGATCGGCATTGCCAGGGCCGCGTTCTATCCCACTCTCTCGATCAGCGCGCAGGGCGGCTTTCTCGGCACCTCTGCGCTCAACTGGTTTACCTGGCCCAGCCGCTTCTGGGCCGTCGGCCCCACGTTCTCTGAAACGCTGTTCGACAACGGCCGCCGCCGCGCCAACCTCAACACCGCCACCGACAACTACGACCAGACCATCGCCAATTACCGACAGACCACCCTCACCGCCTTTCAGCAGGTGGAAGACAATCTAGCCGCTCTCCGCATCCTCGAAACAGAAGCCCAGCAGCAGCACGAAACCACCGCTGCCGCGGAGCAGACCCTTGACCTCTTCAACATCCGCTACCAGGGCGGCGTCGACACCTATCTCCAGGTCATCACTTCGCAGACCGCGGAGCTGAACAACCAGCGCAATGACATCGACATCATGCGCCGGCGCCTCGACGCCAGCGTTCTGCTTATCAAGGCCCTTGGCGGCGGCTGGAACACCACGCAGCTACCCAGGCTTTGACACATTTTCACGGTTCACAGGAAAAGGAGACTGGAAGAAAACCTGATCACCTGACCCTCATTCCTGCATCTGTTATGTCCGGGGTGGAATGGAGGCGTAAAGATGAAGACGACGCAGATTGGGGAGAACAGCTATCAGTTGACCCGGTTTGGACTGGTGAACTGCTACCTGGTGCGGGAGCGGGATGGATTTACGCTGGTGGATACGGGGATTGGCAGCAGCACAGCGGATCTAGTGCTGGGGGCTGCGCGGAAGCTGGGGGGCGCCGATTCGGCGGATTGTCCTGACGCATGCGCATGTGGACCATGTTGGGTCAGTGGACGCGCTGCTGGGGAAGATGGGCGCGGGTATGGTGGAGCTGGTTTCGAACGCGCGCAGCCTGCCGCTGCTGCAGAAGCCACCGGATACGTCGCTGAGGGTGGGTGAGGCGGCGGACAAGATCAAGGGTGGGCTGCCAGGAATTCACGCGCGGCCGGACCGGCTGGTGACAGATGGGGAGCTGTATGGCTCGCTACGCTGCATTGAGACGCCGGGGCACATACCGGGACATCTGTCGTTTCTGGATGAGCGGGATGGAACGTTGTATGCAGGCGACGCATTGGTTGGGGTGGGACGGCTGTCGGTGAGCGGTGATGCGCCCTGGTATTTTCCATTGCCGAATGCAGCCACATGGAGCAAGGTGATTGCGCGTGAGAGCGCGAGGAAGCTGCTCACATTTCCCATCGAGCGGTTTGCGTGCGGGCATGGTGCGGTACGCGGCGGAGGTGTGAGTGCGTTGCGGGCAGTCATTGCGAGCACCGGCGACCCCGGCGCAGGCCGTGTCAACCCTTGACCTTCCCGGTATCCCGCAGGAACAGCGCAGCCACAGCGCCGGCAAGCGAGACGCCTGCCACCGTATATAGCCCGCTCACATAACTCCCGGACTGCGTACTCAAATGCCCTACCGTTACCTGCCCCAGGAACGCCCCAAACCCGCCGACGCAGGTAATCATCGCAATGCCGCCCGCGGCTGCGGTGCCTTCGAGCATGCTCGTCAGCCACGTCCAGAACGGCCCCTGCACACTGAAAACCCCGATCGTCGCGAGCGTAAACGCGATCAGCACCGCTGCCAGCGAGTGGACATGCACCGCGGCCGCAAACCCGGCGGCGGAAACCACCATGCAGGCGACCACATGGAATCGCCGATCGCCGAGCCGGTCTGAGCTCCAACCGATGAGAGCCATGGCAAGGGCGGTCAATAAATAAGGAAGCACCGACCAGCGGTCGAGAGCTGCGCCGGTGAGATGGCTTGCCCCGCTCGAGCGGTGCATAAACAGCGGCAGCCATAGATTGATGACGTAAACCCCGACCTGGCACGCGAAAAATATCGCCGCCAGCAGGTAGAGCGCCGGCAGCTTGAGGGCATCGGTGAAGTTGTGGTGCTCGCCTGTGCCCAGCGCCTTGCGGTCGTTTTCGACTTCGCGCTCCAGCCACTCGCGCTCATCCGGCGCGAGCCACTTCGCATTCCGCGGATGATCTTTCAACAGAAACAGCACCGAGACACCGGCAAGCATGGTCGGACCGCCTTCGCACAGGAACAGCCACTGCCACCCGTGCAGGCCGCCGAAGCCGTCCAGCGACAACAAGCCCGCCGCGATGGGGCCGCCGACCACCCCGGCGATTGCCGTTGCCGTCATAAAGCGCGCGACGGACCGTGCCCGCTCCCGCGAGGGAAACCAGTAGGTCAGGTACAGGATCATCCCCGGGAAAAAGCCTGCCTCGCTGATTCCCAGCAAAAACCGAAGCAGATAAAACTCGTGTGCCGAGTGGACTAGCGACATGCATGCCGCCACAACTCCCCACGAGATCATGATCCGCGCCATCCACTTCCGCGGTCCCACTTTTGCCAGGATCAGGTTGCTCGGGATATCAAAGATGGCCGACCCGATGAAGAAGAGGCCCGCGCCCG
Organism: uncultured Acidobacteriaceae bacterium; assembly: GCA_964245565.1. Lineage (GTDB taxonomy): Bacteria > Acidobacteriota > Terriglobia > Terriglobales > Acidobacteriaceae > EB88. The sequence goes on from CAXTMY010000018.1 coordinate 35,305, forward strand.
TTCCATACGCCGCATCGCTCATGTGCAGATCGGCTTTCATCTGCATGGCGGCATAGCCCACATTCACGCGGTCCAGATAGGCGAGGATGTAGAGCAGAAACATGTAAGGGATCAGCCGCAGGGTGATTTTGCGGTAAAGCGCGGCGCCGCTCAAGGGAACGGCCGTGATTGCTGCAGCAGACATAGCATCACTCTACCCGCTGGCGCTCTGCTGCCCGGATGGATCGCTTCGGAAGTCTCTGCTTCGGGGACAGCCTTTTCACTCGGATGAACAGCAGAGCGAAAAGGAACGCACTACCAGTCGCCTCGCTCCCCGAACACATCGATCACCCTGCTCAAGCGCTCCCACCCGCGGGTCCAGTTGAGCTGCAGCGCCTTTTCCAGCCTGTCGGCATCGCCGGCCCGCACAGCGTTGATGATCTCGGTGTGCTCCGCGACGGATAACTGCAGGTTATGCAGGATGGATGAAGCGTACAGACGCCAGTAACGCTCAGCCTGCGGCTCGACCGCATGGTGCAGCGCCAGCAGCCGCGGCCCGGCGCCGGCTTCCACCAGCAGAGCGTGGAACTCGCGGTCCAGGTCAAAGATGGAACCCTTGCCGGCGGTGTTCTCCTTCACTGCGGCGAGGCCGGCATTCAGCGTCGTCAACTTATCCGCCAGCTGCCGGCGTTCCGCCTCCGGCAGCTCAGCCACATTGCGTCCGGCCAGCCCTTCCGTGTGCCCGATGATCCCGTACAGCTCCCCGGCATCTTCCTTCGTCAGAGGGGCCACGACGATCCGGCACTTGTTTGCCGTCCTGTGCTCGTGGACGTACCCGTCGCGCTGGAGCCAGTGCAGTGCCGCCCGAACGGGAGTCCGGCTGATGTTCAGCCGCTCGGCCAGATCACCCTCCACCACCCACGTCCCGGGCGAGAGACGCCCATATACGATCAGCTCGCGTATCTGCTGAAATGCCGTCGTCACGCTGGTTCCGTGTTCAGGTTTCGGGGGAAGAGAACTGCTTTCGGTGGAAGGTGCTTTTGCCATGTCACTGATTTCAACAGAAGAGAGTGCAGTCGTGCTGGCTTGTATTCATTTTTCAGTACCAAAGGTTCCCTGAAGGCGAGCGACACAAATGCTCGCGTTCTGCCCCGAAAGTGGGATTGTGGATCGATGATTACGTGTGATTACCTGCATGTGTTTCAAAACGCGACAGCGGTTTCTAAACCACTGCAAAACATATTCCGAGGGTAATGCCATGGTAATCGCAATTTGTGCCTCACTCGCCATGCTGTATGGCGCTTGTATTCTTGGTTCCGCTATCAAGTTCGGACTCGGCGACGACGAAGCTCCCGGCACCTCTCCGGTCAGTGCTGAGACATCAACGCCTGCCGTCGTGGTTTTTCAGTAGAACTGCGGCGGCCGAGGTCGTGCCGTAGTGCGCGACAGTGAAATTCCTCGCCGGACATCCGGATGAGCTCACGACATTGCAGGGGTCGTGAGCGCTCCGGTCCGGCTCCAGGCGGCAGGACGGCGCTGTTCCGCAACCGCAGCCTTGCCTGCGAAGCGGCGCGACCGGCCGGAGGGACGGCTTTCGTAACGATCTGTTTCGCGGTGCATGCAAAGCTCTTCCGTAACCCTTGCGCAAGCAGCCGGACCGCCTGCTCAACCCTCCTGGCCAGTGCCCGTTCCGTGAAGCGGCTCGCGTTCGCTCAGGATGCTTTGTAGTCATACGCGTCGTTCCGCGGCTGTTCGGTAGCGTACCGAAAGCCCACTCAACGTGTTTCGCATTCATCCCGTAAAATTGCTTCACGCCTATGGCATGCGGCCGGCTAAGTGCTTGAGCAAAGGCAACCTGACGCATCTACCTGTCTTCCAACGTTCAACTTACCTTGCCGCTCGGCCGGTTTTGGAAAGCGGGATTTTGACCTGTGTCTGCGCCACGCAAAACCGAGAACGCCGGAACCTAACTGTTGTACCCAGGAGTGTTGCATGGTTGAAGCGGTGGTCCTTTGGAACGAGCCGAACAATTTGTCGCACTGGAATTTCAAGCTCGATCCGGACTGGACTGTCTTTGCTGCGATGGTAAAAACGGCAGCAGCGGCAATTCGCAAGGTGAATCCAGACGTTACCATCGTGCTCGGCGGCGTCTCCTCCTGTGATCCGGATTTCCTGCGGCTGATGCGGTCCTACGGCGTGATGGAAGCGGTCGATGCAGTTGGCGTGCACGGGTTTCCCCTGGACTGGAACCACTGGCAGCTCAGCGAATGGCCGGCGCGGGTAGCAGAAGCGGCCGAGGTGAGCGGCAAGCCGGTGTGGGTGACCGAGGTGGGCGTCTCCTCGTTCGGAGCGGAAGAAGTGCAGGACTTTGGTATGCGCCGGACGATCGAGCTGCTCAAGGAACAACGGGTCGAGCGGATCCACTGGTACAGCCTGTTCGACCTGCCGCCGAGTTGGCCGGCGGAAACGCGCCATAAGGAAGCAGAAGGGTCGGCCTACTATCGCCACTACTACCTGGGCCTGATCAAGGCGGACGCTACGCCCAAACTGGCGGCGGCCCACTTCCCGCAGGACGGCACGGTCGGTTTCTGCCAGTGGTTCCATTTTGAAGACCCCAGGCTGGAGGATGCGGTTGCATGGATGCGCGAGCATGGCGTGCGCTACCTCCGCACGGGCATCAGCTGGGCGGACTCGTATCGTCCGAATGCGACCGAATGGTTTGACCGCCAGATGCAGGCGCTTGCCCCGTTTCGGGTGGCGATGACCCTTTGCTTTACGCCGGGACATCTCGGCCTGGAAGACCACCACACCAGCCCGCCGGTTAATATTGAGCAGTTCGCCGAATTCGCTGCCTGGGCAACGGCGCGCTATGCTCCTGCAGGCCGCCCGGATCGTGCAGTGCTGTCTCACGCCGAACAACTGGAGATCACAACTCGATGAGCAATTCCTCTGGACAATCCCGACAGGTACTCATCACAGGAGGAGCCGGTTTCGTGGGCTCGCATCTTGCGGACGGCCTGCTTCTCGCCGGGCACCGCGTGCGCATTCTTGACGATCTGACCCCGCAGGTGCACCAGAACGGTGTGCCGGAGTACCTGTCCCCGAATGTTGAGCTTATCGTCGGGGACGTCCGCGATCCAAACCGTTTGCGTGAGGTGCTGCGCGACGTGGACGTGATTTTCCATTTCGCAGCGACCGTCGGCGTTGGCCAGTCCATGTACGAAATCAGCCGCTACATGAGCGTGAATACCTTGGGCACGGCAGAGCTTCTGCAGGCGTTGCTGGACGCGAAACACATGCCGCAGAAGCTGATTGTCGCCTCCTCCATGTCGATTTACGGAGAAGGCAAGTATGTGTGCACCGGATGCGGGCAGGACATATTTCCCCCGGTTCGCCCCGTCTCGCAGCTGCGGGCGTCAGAGTGGGAACTGCACTGCAAGGGCTGCGGCAGCATCCTTGCGCCGCAGCCCACCAGCGAGACCAAGCCCTCGGAGATCAATTCGGTCTACGCGCTTTCGAAACGGGACCAAGAAGAGCTTTGCCTGATCTATGGCCGTAACTACGGGCTCCCGGTTACTGCGTTGCGCTTCTTCAATATCTACGGCACGCGCCAGGCTCTTTCGAATCCGTACACCGGCGTCGCCGCTATCTTCGCTTCGCGCCTGTTGAACGACCAGGCACCTCTCGTTTTTGAAGACGGAGAGCAGATGCGGGACTTCGTGAGTGTGCACGATATTGTACGCGCCAACATGCTGGCAATGGATCGTCCCGAGTCGGATGGGGAAGTGATCAATATAGGTGGCGGAGTACCGATCAAGATCCGTGAGGTCGCGGAGGTCCTGGCGAAAGCACTGGGCAAAGAGATCGCCCCGGTGATCACGAAAAAGTACCGCGCAGGCGACATCCGCCACTGCTATGCAGACCTGTCGAAAGCCCGCGCGCTGCTCGGGTATGAGCCGCAAATAACCCATGAGCAGGGCTTCGCGGAGCTTGCCGCGTGGCTTGGCGGCCAGCAGGCCGTGGATAATGCGGCCGCTATGCTGAAGGAATTGAGCACACACGGACTAACCGCATGAGTGATCGTGTCCGCCGGGCAAATTGACCATTACTCCAGGAGGAACACATCGTGCCGCATCGTGATAGACGCAATATCCTGATTACAGGTGGTGCCGGTTTTATCGGGTCCAATCTCGCTGAGCGCCTCCTTCGTCAGCCCGAAGCGAACGTGACGGTATTCGACAACCTGGCGCGTGCAGGAGTGATCCACAATCTCGAATGGCTGCAGACACTGCCGCAAAGCAGCCGGTTTGCCTTTGTGCAGGGAGACGTTCGGGATGCGGCCGCTGTGGCGCACGCCGCGCGCAATGCCACGGAGATTTACCACCTCGCCGCGCAGGTGGCCGTTACTACCTCGATCAGCGAGCCGCGCGAAGACATGGAAACGAATGTGCTTGGCACATTCAATGTGCTCGAGGCCGCACACCGTTCCGGGCGCAATCCGTTTCTGTTGTTTACCTCGACCAATAAGGTGTACGGGTCGCTCGATAGAGTACCCACCCGTGCCGGTGCGACTCGTTATTACGCAACCGACCCTGAGTTTCGTGGCGTTGATGAAACCGAGTTACTCGACTTCCATTCGCCTTACGGCTGCTCCAAGGGTGCTGCCGATCAGTATGTCCGCGACTATGCGCGCATGTACGGTCTGCCCACGGTGGTTTTCCGGATGTCGTGCATTGCCGGGCCGCGCCAGTTCGGCACAGAAGACCAGGGATGGGTCGCACATTTCTTATACTCCGTGCTTGAGGGCATGCCTATTACGATTTACGGCAATGGCCTGCAAGTACGCGACATTCTCCACGTCGCGGACCTTCTCGACGCAATGGAGTGTGCCCGAGGTCAGGCGGGTCGCGTTGCGGGCGAAATCTTCAATCTCGGCGGCGGTCCACAACAAGCAGTATCCGTTCTTGAAATGCTGGACGCGATTGCAGGTGAAACGGGGTGCGCGCCGGTGCTGCGTTACAGCGACACGCGTCCCGGCGATCAGCCGCTCTATATTTCCAGCACTGCAAAACTTGAAAAGCTTACCGGATGGTCACCGCGCCACTCCAACAGCGAAGTGCTGGCGGCGATCCACCAATTCTGGCGGGCTAACCGGGAATTGCTCGCCGGCCATCGCGGCCACAACCTCCAGCACAGCGCCGTTGCCGAGGAGGTAGTTTGAAGTTTGCCCTGGTCAATCCTAAGTGGACGTTTGCCGGCTCGACTTACTTCGGTTGCGTGGAGCCCCACTTTCCGCTCGAGCTGCTCTCCGCACGGGAGATGCTGCGCGCCGCCGGGCACGAGGTTCTACTGATCGACGCGTGGATGGAGGATCTTACTCCCGCGCAGACCGCACGACGCCTCGCAGCATTCGGTGAGGACTTTCTCGTGATCCCGACAGCGCCATCCTACCTGTTCTGGCGCTGCCCGCAGCCTGAACTGCGGGTGCCGCGGCAGTGGTTTGATGCGCTCGACCGGCACTCGACAAAGGTGGCGATCGGGCCTCACGGCTCAGTGACTCCGCTCGCGACCATGCGCAAAACCGGCGCCGACATCGTGCTGCGCGGCGAGCCCGACCAGACGCTCCCGCAGCTGGCGTCCACTGCATGGGAGATGGTGGCCGGCTGCTGCTGGCGAGATGCGTCAGGTGCGGTTCACACGAACCAGGGACTCGGCGCGACGGATATGCGTCTGTTGGGACCACTCGACTACTCTGATTATCCGGTCGAGCGCCACCATCACTTACACCACATTTTTTCCGGCAACGGTGCTGATCACCTGCACCATGGGGCAGAGGTTGAGTTTGCGCGCGGCTGTCCGTACTCCTGCACATTCTGCAACAAGACGCTCTTCCGCAATAAGTACCGCGAGCGCGGTCTCTCTGCCGTACTTGCCGAGATCGACCAGCTTATCAGTCGCGGTGTCGATTACATTTACTTCATCGATGAAATTTTCGGCGTGGGCAAGCAGGTGCGCCAACTGCTTGAAGCGATCGCGGCTCGCCCTGTCTCCATAGGTTTCCAGTCCCGGATCGATCTCTGGGACGAAGACTCGCTTGACTTGCTCGCACGCGCTCGCTGCGTGTCGTTTGAATGCGGCATTGAGTCGATCACCGACGAAGGCCGGGATGCGATGAACAAGAACTGCCGCATTTCCACCGAACGTATTACTGAACTGCTGATCTATGCGCGGCAGCGCCTGCCCTGGGTGCAGGCCAACCTGATCAAGACGCCCGAAGACGATGCGGTTCTTGTGGAGGCCTGGCAGAATAAACTGAAGGCCCATGGCGTCTGGGTCAGCGAGCCGGTGCCCATGTTTCCATTTCCAGGCAGCCCGGAGTACGCGATGACTTTCGGCGCTCAGCCGGATGAGCAGGCATGGGAGCGCGCGCACTCCTTCTATCTCGACCTGTTCTCCGGTAAGGGTTTCAGCGACATCCAGGCGCAGCAACCGCTCTCGCTCGCCGAGCTTGAAGCAGTCCCGCAGGATCTGTCCTGTCTTTCGTACTGATCACCAGGCCGGTAGTTATGAACCCAATGAGACAAAGACTTCAAAGACAACATGAGTGAGGCAACCCCCGGACTTCGCATCATCTACCTGGCGCATACCATCCGTTCCGACTGGAACAACGGCAACGCCCACTTTCTGCGCGGACTGACGCGGGCTTTGCAAAATGCAGGGCACAGTATCACCGTCCTGGAGCCGGAGAGCGAGTGGTCGATGGATCATTTATGCGAGGAGGCTGAAGGGGAGCGTTCGCTCAGGCAGTTCACCACAACCTACTCCGACCTGCACGTTGAAACTTATCCTGCAGGTGCTTTCTCTGCATCCATGGAGGAGTGGAAGGAACGTCTGCGCGATGCGCAGATCATCATTCTGCATGAGTGGAACCCACCTTCACTCGCGCAGCATCTTCTCGCGTTGCGAGAGGTCCTGGGCTTTCGGTTGCTCTTTCATGACACACACCATCGCGCCTCGTCTTCACCTGAGCAGATGGCACTGTTCGGACTGTCCCGGTTCGACGGAATCCTTGCTTTCGGTGAAGCCCTGCGTACAATCTATCGCCGGCAATTCGGCATTGAGCGTGTCTGGACTCTGCATGAAGCAGCCGATACGACCGTCTTTCATCCGCTTCCGGGTGTCGCAAAGACGACTGACGCCGTATGGATCGGTAACTGGGGGGAAGAAGAGCGTGCCGCCGAGATACGCAGCTTTTATCTCGAGCCCGCCCGCGCTCTTGCCGGCGATGCGGCTTTTTCTTTGTACGGCGTACGCTACCCTCAACAGGCGCTCGATGCTCTCCAGGCCGCACAGGTTCGCTACGCGGGTTACCTCCCGAATCTCGACGCGCCCTGTGTCTACGCCGGGGCGAGACTTACTGTTCATATCCCGCGCCAGCAGTACAACGCGGGGCTCACAGGTATTCCAACCATTCGCGTATTTGAGGCGCTCGCCTGCGGTATTCCACTTATCAGCGCGCCATGGGAGGATACGGAGCACCTGTTCCGTGCCGGGGACTTTATGCGGGCAGGCAGTACAGCCGAGATGATTGCAGCCATGCAGTTTCTGCTCGGGAATCCTGCCGCGGCGGAAGCGCAGATTGCCAGCGGTCTCGAGACAGTCCTGGCACGGCATACCTGCATGCACCGGGCGCTGGAGCTGACGCAGATTTGCCACGAGGTTCTCGCATGAAGATATTCGCCTTCGGCTCAAGCATTGTTTCCTCCTATTGGAACGGCGCGGCTACCTATTACAGGGGATGTTACAAGTACCTGGCGCGTCGAGGCCATACCATCACCTTCGCCGAACCGGATGCCTACAATCGGCAACAGCACCGCGACCAGGACGACTTCTCCTACGTCCAATCAATCGTTTACCAGCCCGGGGCCGATCTCGACCGCATGCTCTCACTTGCCGCCGGAGCGGATATCGTGATCAAGCACAGTGGAATCGGTGTCGATGACGAAGTGCTCGAGCGCCGCATCCTGGAGCTTCAGCAGCACAGTGCTGTCGCTTTCTGGGATGTCGATGCTCCAGCGACGCTCACCCGCATGCACGCGGAGGCGGATGATCCTTTTCGTCGTCACATGCCTCAGTACGACCTTGTGCTTACGTATGGAGGCGGCCCGTGGTGCAGGGACCAGTACCTTGCTTTCGGTGCGAAGTTATACTTCAGCATTTACAACGGGCTCGATCCGGAAACCCACTATCCGGTACCGGCTGACCCGGATCTGGCCTGCGATGTGGCCTTTCTCGGCAATCGGCTGCCTGACCGCGAAGCACGCGTGGACGAGCTGTTTCTGCATGCCGCATCGCTTGCTCCGCGGACGCGCTTTTTGCTCGGCGGTGAAGGCTGGGGAGATAAGTCTCTGCCTTCAAACGTGCGGTACATCGGGCATGTTCCTACGTCACAACATAACCGCGTGAACTGTTCTGCCGGCATGGTGATGAATATTAATCGCGCGTCGATGGCCCAGTCCGGTTTTTCGCCGCCGACACGTATCTTTGAGGTAGCCGGAGCGGGCACCTGTCTGCTTTGTGACGACTGGCCGGGCATTGCGGACTGCTTCGCTCCGGAAAGGGAGATACTCGTTGTGCGCAACGCTCAGGATGTCGTGGATGCGCTTGCCGCTTACGGTGCTGACGCCCGACGTAGGATCGGCGAGGCTTTCCTCGCGCGTGCGTTGCGTGACCACACCTATGCGCAGCGTGCGCTGCAGGCAGAGCAGGCCATGGTGCACTGCATATCGCTTCGATCGGAAACCCTGCCCGCATGAAGATCGTTGTGTACGGCCTGACCATTACATCCTCCTGGGGAAACGGCCACGCGACAACCTATCGCTCGCTGCTCAAGGCGCTTGCACAGCGCGGACATGTTATCGAGTTTATCGAAAAAGATGTCGAGTGGTACGGCAGTAACCGCGACCTGCCCCACCCTGCCTACTGCACCGTGCACCTCTATCGCGACTGGCAGGCGGAGGAGAACCGGCTGATCGCACGTGCCGCCGACGCAGATGTTGTCGTCATCGGGTCTTACTTTCCTGACGGGATCGCAGCGACGCAGGCCCTGGCTGGTGCAGCCTCCAGCCCCGTGTTCTTCTACGATATCGATACACCCGTTACGCTCGCAGCATTGCGCGTCCGAGGAAAAACAGAGTACCTGGATGGAGCGCTCATTCCTCTTTACGCAGCCTATCTCAGCTTTACCGGCGGACCCGCATTGCTGGAGCTGGAAGAATGCTTTGGGGCGCAGCGGGCCGTGCCGTTCTTCTGCTCGGTCGATCCGGAGCTATATCATCCCACGGACGCACGGGATGACTTCAGCTGCGATCTGAGTTATCTCGGCACCTATGCCCCGGATCGCCAGTCCAAGCTGATGCACTTACTCAATGATGTTGCGGCAAAGCTTCCGGAGAACCGCTTTTTTGTCGCCGGCCCACAGTATCCGCCTGAAATCAACTGGGAGCCGAACGTGGGCAGACTTATTCACCTGCCCCCAACCGAGCACGCTTCGTTTTACTCGTCCAGCCGCTTTACCCTCAACCTTACGCGCAGCGATATGGTGGCCGCCGGCTACTCACCCTCGGTGCGCTTGTTTGAGGCCTCGGCGTGTCGCGCGGCCATCCTCTCGGATTGCTGGCCGGGGCTCGAAGCTTTCCTGACCCCGGGCGAAGAAATCCTTACGCCGGCTCATGGGTCTGAAGTAGCGGAAATCCTCACCCATCTTTCAGAGAGCGAACGGATTCGCATGGGCACACGGGCCCAGGAGCGAATTCTGAGCCAGCATACCGCGCAGCATCGTGCGCTGCAGTTTGAAGAGATCGTTTCCACTTGCCGTACACGGCGCCCGGCAAATGCCACACCCCAGGCGACGCGGGTGGCAAATCAGCATTAACCGCCTTACCTGAGCAGGGAGAGCACCGCATGCGAATCGTCATTTTCGGGCTGACCATCTCTTCTTCGTGGGGCAACGGTCATGCCACGTTGTGGCGCTCACTGGTCAAGGCGATGCTGCGGCGGGGCCACACCGTTGTGTTTTACGAGAAGAACGTACCGTACTATGCAGCCGCTCGCGACCTGAATGAGCTACCTAATGGCGCTGCGTTGCGGCTGTATGGCGAACTGAACGATGTTACTGCGGCGGCGGCGGCGGACCTGGATGATGCCGACCTCGCTCTCTGCACGAGCTATTGCCCTGACGGCCCGGAGGCATGCGAACTTCTGCTCTCCAGCCGCGCCGCGATCAAGGGGTTTTACGACCTTGACACACCAGTGACGCTTGCAAGCTTTGAGACGGAGCGCGGGGTCGCATATCTGCCCCGCCGCGGATTGCAGGACTTTGACCTGGTACTGAGCTTCACCGGTGGTAAGGCGCTTGATGAACTTAAAACACGGCTGGGAGCACGTGCTGCCATCGCCTGGTACGGTTCAGTTGACCCGGAGAGTCACCGTCCCGCTGAGCCGCGCGAGGAGTTTCGCTGTGCGCTCTCGTATCTGGGCACTTATGCGGCAGATCGCCAGAAAGCCGTTACCCGGTTATTGATCGAACCCGCCGAGCAGCTGCCTAACCAGCGATTCCTGATTGGTGGCGCACTGTACCCAGAGAGCTTTCCCTGGAGACCGAACATTCTTTTCGCCCAGCATGTTGCGCCTTCGCAACACCCGGCCTTCTTCTCTTCATCTCGCGCAACATTGAATGTGACGCGCGGCGTCATGGCACGTTACGGCTACTGTCCGTCAGGCCGGCTGTTTGAGGCAGCCGCTTGCGGCGCTGTTGTTTTCTCCGACTACTGGGAAGGGCTTGGGGATTTTTTCACGCTTGGCCGGGAGGTCCTGCGGGTCGACACGGCAAGCGATGTAGTGGCCGCGCTCGCATTATCTGACACAGAGCTGCGCGCTGTAGCCGTAGCGGCGCGGGAGCGAGTGCTTGCCGAGCACACCGGGGAGCGGCGCATCCAACAGCTTGAGCGTATATGCGAAGCCGCGCGTGCAGGCACAGCGGCGCGCACGCCTCAGGAGGTCTCATCCTGATCACGCACGATAAACGCGGGAGAACGTGGGGAATCATCCCGGCCGCCGGTACGGGAAGCCGGATTCAGCCGCTCGCTTTTTCGAAGGAACTGCTTCCGGTCGGCAGCCGCGAGGAACATGGCCAGGAGCGCCCCCGTGCCGTCAGCGAGTACCTGGTTGAGCGCATGGTGCTCGCCGGGGCTGACCGTCTTTGCTTTGTCATCTCACCCGGTAAGTCCGACATACTAGCGTATTACGGCGGCCGGCTTTGGGGGGCGGACATTGCCTATGTCGTACAGCCTTCCGCCCGCGGATTGTGCGATGCCGTTTTTTGCGCCGCTCCGTTTATCGATCCGGAAGATGCAGTGCTCATCGGACTGCCGGACACAATCTGGACACCGGAGGACGGCATGGCCAGGCTGCCGACGGACGTGCTCTCGTTTCTGTTGTTTTCTGTCGAACAGCCGGAACTCTTCGATGCCGTCGTGACCGACAACTCCGGCGCGGTGCTCACGATCGATGTGAAACAGCCGCGCGGACGCACCCCGTGGATATGGGGCGCTATCCGGATGCCGGGGAGCACGTTCCATGAACTCCATACCCTATGGTGCAGGCCGGAGCGCCGGGACGAATACCTTGGGACACTGATCAATGCGTGGCTCGCCGAAGGCGGTTCTGCCTGCGGTATTCACGAGGGCGAAGCGTATGTGGATGTCGGCACGCTGCATGGTTATCGAGCAGCCTTGAGGCTGCTCGAACATCAAGTCGTGAAAACTACATAAATGAAAGGTGAAACAAGCTTGAACAACACAACAGCCGGCGCGCTTGAAGAACAGGAAACACTCCGCCGACGAATTGCAGCACTGGGCCCCTGGTTCCACAATATGGAGATCGGCGGAATCCGGACCGCTCCGGATCATTTCCTCGGTGACTATCCTGAGATCAAGTTCCGCTATTTCCGGGATGTGCTGCCTGCCGATATGCACGGGATGAGCGTGCTCGATATCGGCTGCAATGGCGGCTTTTACTCGCTTGAGATGAAGCGGCGAGGAGCAAAGCGCGTGCTGGGGATCGACACCAGCGAGCATTATCTGCGCCAGGCGCGTCTGGCGGCGGAAGTCACCGGACTCGATGTGCAATTTGAAACCATGGCTGTGTGGGATATTGCAGCGCTCCAGGAGCGCTTCGACCTCGTCATCTTTATGGGAGTGCTCTACCACCTGCGCCATCCGCTGCTTGCGCTCGATCTTATCCACGATCATGTGGCGAAAGATCTCCTGTTGTTTCAGAGCATGCAGCGCGGGAGCGATCAGACGGTTGAGATCGCGGAAGACTACGACTTTATGGAACCGGCTCCGTTTGATGAGCCGGGGTTCCCGAAAATGCACTTCATCGAAAAGCGCTACTCACACGACGAGACGAACTGGTGGGCACCCAACCGCGCATGCGTGGAGGCGATGCTGCGTTCATCCGGCTTTGTTCCGGAGATGCATCCTGAGGCCGAAGTGTACCTCTGCCGATGGCGTCCCGTCCCCGAGCCTCCCGATGGGCCACATGCCGTTTATCCAACGCGTGGACCCATCGCGTGAGGAAAGCCTCGGCGGGCGACAAAGCTCGCTGGCTCGCGCGGGCGGAACAGTATCTGCAACAACGGCGATTGCGGAAAGCGAGCCGAGCCTTTTGTCGAGCTGAAGAACTGGGAGCAGAGGCTGACCGATGCAGCGCAGGACGCTGGATGGCAGCTATGCTGGGTGGAGACTTTCTCGCCGCGTGGAGAGAAAGCGATGCCATCCGGCTGCGCGGCGCGCCGGATCCGCATCGCTTCTGGAGTGGAGACTCGCTCAAAGGCAAAAGGGTGATCGTACGATGCCTGCATGGGTTAGGAGATGCGGTGCAGATGCTGCGCTACGCCCCACTGCTCAATTCGCTCTGTGAGAGTGTCGTGTTTGAAGTGCCGCCATCGTTGTTTCAGATAGCGGGCTGCTTCAGGGGCGTCAACCGGGTCATCACCTGGGGCGACCAGGCGCCGCAAGAACCGATCCGGTGGGATGTGCAGCTTGAGATTATGGAGCTGCCGTATCTGTTTCGCACGACTCTGGCGCAGCTTCCGCTGGAGCGTAACTACCTTGGGCTTCCTGCAAACCTGCGGCTGCAGACCGCTGAACGTTTGGGGCAAAACAGAAGGCCCCGCGTCGGCATTGTGTGGGCGGCAGGGGAGTGGAACCGCGAACGGTCTCTGCCTGAGAGCGCAGTGCGTGAGTTGCTGCAGTTGCCGGACATTGAATTGTGGAGCATCCAGGGCGCTGAAGCAGCGGCGGATGCTCCAGAGTACGGACTGTGTGATGCTGCTGCCGTCTGCGGGACGGGGCTGCTCCCACTCGCCGCCACCATCGCCAATCTTGACCTCGTGCTCACGGTCGATACCCTCGCCGCACACCTGGCCGGAGCCATGGGCTGCAGGGTCTGGATCATGCTGCAGTACGCCGCAGACTGGCGGTGGATGACGGAGCGCGAAGACAGCCCCTGGTATCCTTCGATGCGGCTCTTTCGGCAAACTGCGCCCGGCGACTGGCACGGTGTCGTCCGGGCAGTCTCAACAGCGATGGCAGCGCTGTGATTCATGCCCTGCTTGCAGCAAATCGAACCAATGATTGATCAGGAAGCGCAAACACAGCGGCAGAATTACAGCATCTCACTACAATGATTTTGGCTGGTTATGCATCGATGCGCATGAAAAAGTCTTCGGGACGGGGAAGCAGAAGGAAAATGCGCCCCTCACTCACAGAGCCGGTGACCGACCCGATAGAATCGGCTCGCGCTGCCGGCTTACGCTATGTAAGTGACGCGCAACCCGGCATTCTCCGCAAGAAGTTTCGTTCCGGCTTTCGCTACACGATGGCCGACGGCACACCGGTTCGCGATGCCGAGACACTGAGGCGCATCAAATCCCTGGTTATTCCACCGGCCTGGACAAATGTGTGGATTACTCCGCACGCGAGTGGCCATCTGCAGGCTACGGGGCGCGATGCGAGGGGACGCAAGCAAAGCCGCTATCATCCGCGCTGGCGCGAGGCGCGCGATGAAACCAAGTACGAACGCATGGCGCTGTTCGCCAAGGCGCTTCCTTCGATACGCCAGCGCGTCCAGCACGATCTCGCCTTGCCGGGCCTGCCGAAGCAGAAAGTACTTGCCACGATCGTGCAACTGCTCGAGGCGACGCTGATCCGCGTCGGCAATACTGAGTATGCGCGGGAGAACCAATCCTACGGCCTGACAACCATGCGGAACAAGCATGTCGAGGTTCATGGCTCAAGCGTAACGTTCACATTCCAGGGTAAGAGCCGGGTTCACCACATTATCGACTTGCACGACCGCCGCCTCGCCGGTATTATCAAGCGCTGTTCTGACCTTCCCGGTTACGAGCTTTTTCAGTATCTCGACCCGGACGGCACACGCCACAGTGTCGACTCTTCTGATGTAAACGAATACCTCTTTGCGATCACAGGCCAGCACTTTACGGCCAAGGACTTTCGCACCTGGGCCGGCACCGTCCTTGCCTCGGTCATGCTCCGCGATTCCGAGCCTCCGGCCTCTGCAGCCGAGGCGAAGAAGAAAGTCGTCCAGGCCATTACCGCGGTTGCAGCCCGCCTCGGCAATACACCCGCGGTGTGCCGCAAGTGTTACGTTCATCCAGCGGTCCTTGAAGCTTACTTCGGCGGCGAAACGGTGAAAGCAGCACGGCAGCAGATTGAAGAAGAGATAGACCTGCACACCGATAAGCTTCGGCATGAAGAAATAGCCCTGCTCGACTTATTGAAACAACGGCGGCTGCTCGAAGACATCCAGTAAGCTTAGGAACGCGCCGCACTCCGGCGGGAATTCTTAGCTTATTTAAGACGTGGCACCCCTGCGCCATATGTGCCCGGAGGCGCGAGCTGGCGCCGCAACGGCGGCTCTGTCATATCTCGTTTATTGCTCGTAAACACGGTCGAGCCCTGCGAGATCAGGTAGTCGGCCGTGCGGGCCGCAAGCGCTTGAATGGTCAGTCCCGGATTGGCAGAGCCTTGTGTCGGCAGAATCGATCCATCGCAGACAAACAGGTTCGGAATGTCGTGTGTCCGTCCAAACTTGTCGACGACAGAGGACCGCGGATCGGAGCCCATGCGCGCAGCGCCGACAAGATGGGCATACCGCGCCTCCTGGTGTATCTCCGTTGCGCCGGCGGCGTGCATAATGTCCATCGTCTTTTGCTTCGCGGTCTTGATCAGTTTCTTATCGTTGTCATGCAAGTTGAAGCTCACATGGGCCACACGCAGCCCGTAGTGATCTGTTTCATCGGCGAGGGTGACCCGGTTATCGGCCCAGGGGAGAATTTCGCCGAGAAGACCGAACGCAGCCCAGTGGTTATAGTCCATCATCTCCCGCCGCAAACCCCAGCCCCACGCGCGCTTGGCTGAGACCATCTGCTTACCAAACGCGATCGGCAGCGGCCCCACGGTCTGCACGGCGAAGCCGCGCGCGAAATCGTTCCTGGGGTCTGTCTCGTAAAATTCTTCAGTCAGCGCGTGCGCGGGGGGGGCCTTGTACATGCGCACCGGCTGCTCGAACCGGCCCAGAACGACGTTGCCGGCCTGAGCCATGAGATAACGCCCCACGGTGTCGCTTGAGTTCGCCAGCCCATTCTCAAAGCCAGCGCATGCGGAGTTAAGCAGCAGGCGCGGCGTCTCGATCGAGTAGCCAGCGATAATCACCGCCTTCGCTTTCTGAAAGTGCGCTCGCATCTCTCGATCGATGTAGTGCACGCCTGTGACCCGCCCTTCCTTGCCGAGTTCCACGCGCGCTACCATCGAGCGGTCGCGAATTTCCGCGCCGCTCTCCAAGGCATTTGGAACATGGGTGATGAGCGTACTGGCCTTGGCACCGACCTTGCACCCCTGGATGCAAAAGCCGCGGTAAATGCAATGCGGCCGCTCGCCATGCGAGCCGGAAAGAATCGCGACCGGTCCGCCGATCGAGACGGGAATATTCAACGCGCTGCAACCCTTGATGAGCGCATTGCCGACGCCGCCCATCGGGTGCGGTCCATAGCTGTAGCCGTGCGGGTATCCCCACGGATAGTACGCAGGGCCGGCGACCGGCATTTCGAGTTCCAGCTGTTCGTAGTAAGGACGAATGATTTCGTAATCGATAGGCCAGTCCGTGCCGACGCCGTCGCGCGTGTGTATCTCAAAGTCTGACGGGTGCAGCCGGGGCGTAAACGCAGCCCAGTGCACCGAGCCGCCACCGACACCCCGGCCGCAGTTATTCGCGCCGAGCGCAAGCGGGTCCGTGCCCCCGACCACGCGGGGCTCCTCCCAGTACAGTTCGTGCGAGCCCGACTCGTCGCTGACCCAGTCGCGTTCCGTATCCCAGAAAGGGCCGGCTTCGAGCGCGACGACATTGAAGCCGGCGCGGGCAAGCCGCTGCAGCAGTACACCGCCGGCAGAGCCACAGCCGACGATGACGTAATCCACTTCTTCAGACTCACGGAAGCGGCGCATCGGCACGTGGATTTTCTGGAGAGGCCCAAGCATATGGGGCTCCATCTCCGGTGTCTTAAACGAGCCGAACAAAGGCTTCTTCACAATTCCTCACTCAGCGGAGTTCGCGTTCTGCGCTGCTTCTGTGTGCAGATGGTGGGTGAGCTCGGTAGCGTCGGAGACTGTATAGTCCGGCGCGAGCCATTCGTAGCGGCGCTCGTTTACCTCCCACGGTTCCGGCTCGCCGCGCTCCAGCCGCATGTACGCGCGCGGGTAAGCAGGGCCGCCGAAGCCAATCTCGTCCCACGCCCAGGGGTGCGAGTAATAAGCCTCCAGCGCGTCCTGCATCAGCAACTGCCAGAAGCGCCCGACCGGCATCTGCTTCCATAGCTTGGGAACAGCCTTTTGCTTTCCATCATGGATCGCCTGCAGCACAAGATCCTGCTGGCGGTGCGGAAGGTGCATGAACTCGCCGGCGAACCGAAGCTCTGCCTCGGCATTGATCGCCTTCTCCCCGAGCTGATACGCCTCGCGGTCAGGTGGCATGCTCTCATAGCGGTAGCCGACGCCGCGGTTCTGGTACAAGCGCTCGTCGAGCGGTTCCACAAGCGGGATTCTCCGCTCCGGGGTGCGGTCATGCTGCGGAATCAGGTGGTCGAACACAGCTCTCCAGAACTGTGCCTGCTCCTGGCTAAAATAGCGAATAGGGGGTGTCTGCTCTGCGCGCGTGGTGACCAGATCGCGTGTCGCCTCGTCCCAATAAGCTTTTTGCCCCAGGGTACTGTAACCGTCATAGTATCCGGGCTGTTCAGTCGGAGCCAGCGGCTCCCCAGTTGCCGCATCGCGGGGAAGGAGGAATGCGTCTGGAGCTTCACTAGGATAGCGGGACTGCACTGCTGTTCTGTTCTTCATGCGTTCCTCCTGCGCAACAGGCTCGCCAGAATGCCCAGCATCCCGGCTGCCCCAAAAAGCAGGGGCGCGAAGATTGGAGGACCATACATGATGTTATAGAGCAGGTGCTTGCGTCCTCCCGGCCGGCGCAGCACCCCGCGAGCATGGTAGTAGAAACCGACAGCAGCATCAGCGCCTGCGGCAACTGAGAGCGCCGGAAGCGCGGTGGTAGCCAGGCGCCTCGACTTGACCGCGCCGAATGCTGCGCCCGCGAGCAGGGGAGCGATGACCACCGGGCTCCACTGCACTTTGTACTGGAAATTATTCTTATAGTGCGAGTAGTACGCCTCGAAGCCGCTCAACAGCGCACTTATCCCCGTGACAACCGCAACCTGCTGCTGGAACCTGCCCTCACGCATGTCCTGCTCCGCGGAGATCAGGTTCCGGCTCGCGCGAGAGGGAAGCAGCCGCGTTATCCAGTGATCCGCCACATCACCGCTTTCCAGGCTCTTTGCATCTTCGCGTTGCAGGTAAGAGGCGATCAGCCCGAGATAGGCGCTCGTACCGAACAGCAGCGGCGCAAATACCGGGGGGCCCATGATGATGTTCGTCATCGGCAGCCGCCAGCCGCCGGGCTTGCGCGCAATGCCGCGCACATGAAAGTAAAAGCCGACACCTGCATCCACCATTGTTACAAATGCAACGGCACGCAAAACAACACGCGCAGCGCGCCGGCTGAAGAACGCCGCGATGCCTGCGACAGCAAGCACTCCGCTGAGGATCACAGGCGTATACATCACGCGCCTGCTGTAGCTTCCGCGATAATGTTCGTAGGCTACCTCGAGCCCGCTGATTACACTGGTGGCTGCAGTCAGCAGGGCAAGACTGCGCTGAAAGCGACCCTCCCGGATATATCCGGCGATCGCTTCCGCGTCTTTGGCGGGATCGGAAAGCGGCAGGGAATTGGATGCCACCGCAGCCGCCTAGATCACTTCGCGGAGCTTGTCGTCCGCGACTGATTTGATGATCCGGAAAGCGTCCTTTTGACCGCGAGCGAGCGCCTTGGCAAACTTATACGCCTGCTCGGTGGTTACTTTCCCTGGCATCGGTGGCTCGTTCGGATCGACAGTGGCCTGCACAACAGTAGGCCCATTATGGCTCAGGGCCTCGCGCAGAATGCGTTCCGCATCCTGCGGCCGGTCGATCGAATACCCTCGCGCACCGCAGGCTTCGGCGACCTTGGCGAAGTCGATCGGCTCCAGCTCGACCCCGTACTCCGGGTTTCCATCCAGGATCATCTGCTCCCACTTGATCTGACCCAGAACATTATTCTTGATAACAATCACGGTCACACGCAGGTTGTATTTCACCAGCGTCGCGATCTCGCCCATCAGCATCGTCAGGCCGCCGTCCCCTACGACGCAGACGACCTGCCGCCCCGGATACGCCACCGCCGCGCCGATGCTGTAGGGAAGGCCGTTGGCCATCGTCGCGAGAAGGCCGGAGAGGGAGAACTGCATCGTTCCGCGCATTTCTACATAGCGGGCTGTCCAGGTCGCAATGGTGCCACTATCGGATGAAACGATCGCGTCATCGCGCAGCAGTTTGTTCAGCGTATGCGTCACGACCTGCGGCTTCATCGGCATATCGGTCCGCGTGCCACGCTCATGCATCAGCTCGTTCCACGTCTTCATGCGATCCTGCGACTTCTTCAGGAACTTATTGTTCTTGCGCTTGAGCAACGGAAGCAGCGCCTGCAAGATAGATTTGGCATCCCCAACGAGTCCGCACTCCACCTGCTGGCGAAGGCCGATACGCGTAGCATCGAGTTCAATCTGCACACATTTTGCCTGCCCGGGCTTCGGCAGAAACTCCATGTACGGGTAACTCGTCCCGATGACGATCAGCGTGTCGCACTCACCCATCGCATCGACCGAAGGCGCGGTGCCGAGCAGGCCCAGGCCACCGGTGGTATACGGGCTGCGGTCCGGCACGACCCCTTTGCCAAGCAGCGCCTTCACCACGGGTCCACCGACTGTGTCCGCCAGCTGCGCAACTTCTTCCTTTGCACCCAGCGCTCCGCGGCCAACCATAATTGCAACGCGTGACCCACTGTTGATGATCGAAGCCGCTCTCCTCAATAAGGGCTCGGCAGGCTTTGCGGTCGAGGGTGTTGCCCAGTCCGCGCTGTGTCCCTTGATGTTTGCGGGGCTGCGCATCTTGTCGCTGACGGGCCACTCCTGGATGTCCTTGGGAATGCAGATATGCGAGACCCCGCGCTTTGCAAAAGACGAGCGCACCGCCATGTCGACCACGTTGACGGCATGCGCCGGACCCATCACCCGCTCATTGAACACCGATACATCCATAAACAGCTTGTCGAGGTCGACATCCTGTTGATAATCCATACCGATAAGGTCATGGTACGTGTGGCCGGTGATGGCAAGCACCGGCTGCTGATCGCATTTCGCGTCGTAGAGCCCGTTGAGCAGGTGGATCCCGCCGGGACCGGAGGTGGCAACGCAGACCCCGAGGCGCCCGGTGTACTTCGCATAGCCGCAGGCGGCAAAGGCAGCAGCCTCTTCATGCCGAACCTGAATAAATCGAAGCTTGTCCTTGTGCGTGCGCAGCGACTCGAAAAATCCGTCCACGCCATCTCCCGGAAAACCGAAGATCGTATCCACGCCCCACTCGGTGAGCCGGTCGACGATCAGATCAGAAACCTGCTTAGCCATGTGCGCTGCTCCTCATTCTCACTGTTAGAAGCCAATACGGCGCCCGATGTTGGGCGTGTTTTTGGGGGCTAATGTTTATATTGCGCAGCTTCGCCGGCTTTCAGCTCCAGCCCGTTGCCGGGCCGTGAAAGATCAGGCACCATGCAGCCGTTGACCGGTTCACAAAAGCCATCAAAAAAACGCCGCTCAATCCGCGCATGGTCGTGGAAGAACTCCATGTGGACAACCCGGGGCACGGAGCAGCACACATGCAGGTGCATGCTGGGGCCGCAGTGGGCGGAGAGCGGAATGTTCTGCGCCCAGCAGAGCGCGCCCGCATCCAGAAATCCGCTCATGCCCCCGCACCGCGTGCAGTCGGCCTGCAGAACCGTCACTGCCTGCGCGTCCAGCATCGAGCGGAAGTACCACGCCATGTAGCCATACTCGCCCGCGGCGATATCCATCCCGAGCGGCGCGCGGGCGCGCACCTGGCTCAATCCCGTCAGGTCATCAGAGCTCACCGGCTCCTCGAACCAGCGTACGCCCTGCTCGGCAAACCGGTGCGCCAGCTCAATGGCCTGTGTCACCGTGTATGCACCATTCGCGTCGACGAACAGGTTGCACTTCTCCCCGATCGCCGCGCGCGCGGTCCGCACCCGGGCGACGTCGTGTTCTGGATGCGTGCCGATCTTCATCTTTACATTGGCGAATCCCCTGG
>CAXTMY010000019.1:0-42968 GCA_964245565.1 uncultured Acidobacteriaceae bacterium
GCGATGCGAAGCATCGGGCTGGGATGGGCCGACGGGCTGCTGGGGGCTGCGTTCGGGTTGTTGAAGGGCGGGGTACTGGTAACGCGGGGGGTGATGGTGCTGGTCGCTTTCTGGCCGAGGTCGAGGGCATTGCAGGGGTCGAGGCTGGGACCCTATTTTGCGGCAGCCGCGCGGGAGACCACGGTGGGTACGCCCTCCGGCCTGCGGGAGAAGGTGCGGTACGGAGCCATGCTGGTGCGACAGCACACGCCTGGTTTTCTTGAACGGTAGGGCGAACGAGGAAAGTGAGAGATATCGAGTGAGACGCGAACTGGACTCCCTGGTGGGACAGATGTATGCGGGCGGCATCACGTACGCCGAAGCGGTTCGCGAGTTCAAGAAGCGTTTTCTGCTCGAGGTGCTGCACGCCCATCGCGGCAACCAGTGCAAGGCTGCCAAGGACCTGCAGGTCCACCGCAACACGCTGAGCCGGATGATCGCGGAGCTGGGCATCGAGCCGGCGGAGATGCGCCCGGGCATGAAACGTCCGCCCCGCAGCGAACGTCCAATGCTTGAAGCAAAGCGTACCGGCAGTGATTTCAGCTGAGCGAAGGAGCGGACCGTTCGGGGCATTGCGCCTTTGCCTGCTTTGCTGTTGTGACCATGACATCTACTTCAACTGAGCACGCGCAATCTGAGGTCGAGCCGGGAGAGAGCAGTTCCTCCCGGGTTTTCGTGCGTCCCGGCTTCGGCTGGGACGAGCAGGCGGCCTACCTGTTCGATATCGACGGCACGCTGCTGCGCTCGCGCGACTGCGTGCATTACGACTCGTTTTTTGCCGCGGTGCGGGATGTGCTCGACGCCGAGCTGGTGCTCGAAGGGGTCACGCTGCACGGCAACACCGACCCGGGCATCCTGCGGGACGCCTTCCGGCTGGCGGCGATGGAGGACGCGGCGTGGCGGCCGCATGCGGCGGCGATTTTTACGCACATGAGCGAGCGCGTGCAGGCGCGCCGGGCAGAGATGGAAGTGGACGTGATGCCGGGCGTGGCCGCGACGCTTGCGCACCTGCGGGCGCAGGGCGCGCTGCTGGGCGTGGCCACGGGCAATATCGAGGTGATCGGCTGGATCAAGGTCGCGGCGGCCGGGCTGCGGGAGTGGTTTACCTTCGGCGGCTTCAGCGACGGGATAGAGGTCCGCTCGGCGATGATCGCCAATGCCCTGCTGCTGGCGCGCTCGGCCGCCGGACGCGAGGCGACCGTGTGCGTGGTGGGCGATACGCCGTTCGACATCACGGCGGCGCGGGACAACGGCCTGCCGTCGATCGCGGTGGCGACCGGCACCTACAGCTTCGACGAACTGATGCGCGCCGAGCCGGACGCCTGCGCCACGAGCCTGGCGGCGCTGCTTGAAACCAGCCGCGGAGTTACTGGACAGGGTGCCCGCTAAATTGCGTACCGGGCGACAGAGAGTTATTGGACGGCACGGAGGCGCGGTTCTGCTGCTTTGCCTTGGGCTCCAGGGCACGTTCGCGGCAGAGGCGCAGCCGCAGCAGGCCGCGCCGCAGCAGGCGCCGGCGAAGCAGCCCGGCAGCCACGAGCTGGACCGGGCGCAGCGCTATTTTGTGCAGGGCGGCAAGGCGATCGCCGAGCACGACCTGCCTGCCGCCATCGCGGCCTTCGGCAAGGCGGCAGCGCTGGTTCCCACGAACCGGGACTATGAAGCGGCATTGGCGATTGCCCGCGACAACCTGGCCACGCAGCTGATGCAGCAGGGGTTGAAGGCCAGGATGCTGGGCGACGAGGCGACGTTTCGCGCCCGCTACCTGGCGGCTGCGGCCGCGGACAATCGCAATCCTCTGGTGATGGAGCATGTGAGCGACCTCGATCCGGAGGAAGAAAAGCACGCGTCGCTGCTGAACCCGGTGGGGGACAACGCCGCGCCGCCGGTCACGCTCGAGCCTGCGCCCGGCCGGCACAGCTTCCACCTGCTGCTGCCGGCGGCCGAGGTGCTGCGCCAGGTCTTCGGCGCGTACGGCATTACGCCGACCATCGACAGCTCGGTGGGCAAGGAGCGCGTTTCCTTCGATGCCGACGAGGTCGACTTTCATGAAGCCGAGCAGATGCTGACGCTTGCGACCGGCACCTTTGTCGTCCCGCTCGATCCGGGCCGGGTACTGCTGGCGCTCGATACCAAGGAAAACCGTACCAAGTACGAGCGCCTGACGATCGAGACGGTCTACCTGCCCGGGCTGACCGCCAACGAGCTCAACGACATCAGCAACATCGCGAAAAACGTCTTCCAGGCCGAGCAGGCGACGGTACACGAGTCGAACAACACGCTGACGGTGCGGGCGCCGTCGCTGGAGCTCAACGCCTTCAACTACGAGTTGAACGAGATGCTCGACGGCCGCAGCGAAATCCTGCTGGACGTGGATATCTACGAGGTGCAGACCGACCACACGGTAGATGCAGGCGTCGAGCTCTCGCAGAGCGTCAACGTGTTCAACCTGGACTCCGAGCTGAACAGCCTGCTGACGTCGAATCCAACGCTGGTCTCGGAGATCATCTCGAGCGGCCTCGCGAGTCCGGGCAATATCGAAGAGATCGCGGCGGCGCTGGTGCTCTCCGGCGAGGCCGGCTCCACGCCGCTCTCCTCGCCGTTCGCGTACTTCGGCGGCGGCATTACCGCGACGGGCGTTTCGCCGGGCGGGCCGACGACCGGCAATGCCTCGCTGATCGCTTCCGATACGCGGATGCTGGACCGCCTGCAGCTGCGGCTGCTCGACCAGGAAGAAGGCACGCTCAAGGTGGGCGAGCGCTACCCGATCGTGACCTCGTCTTTCTCAAACCTGGCGACGGGCTCGACCAGCATCGCGGGCATCACCTCGGCCGGGCTTTCAAATACGCTGCAGAACCTGGGCGTCAACCTGGCCACGCTGAGCTCGGCGGCGACCGCTTCGGTGCCGCAGGTGCAGTACCAGGACATCGGCCTGACGCTTACCGCGACCTCGCGCGTACAGCAGGGCCGGGACGTCGCGCTCAAGCTGAGGCTCGATCTCTCTTCGCTGAGCGGCGAGACGCTCAATATGAATCCGGTCATCAACAACCGCGAGAACGAATCGGAGGTCGTCGTGAGCCCCGGCGAGAAGACGGTGCTGTTCAGCCAGCTGACCCAGCAGGAGAGCGACGCGCTGATCGGGCTGCCGTTCCTGAGCGAGATTCCAGGATTCGAGTTCGGCACGAACCGGGATATCGACAAGATGCGGGACAGCCTGGTCGTGGTGATCACGCCGCGGATTGTACGGCTGAGCCATACCGAAGACCAGGGCAGGCTGGTGCTGCTGCCCACGCACTTTTAAAGCAACGCCAGGGTTCATGAAGCGGCCCAGTATGACAGCGTCCTGAGGCAAACAATGCAGGCCTACGATGCGCCTTGAAATGCGCCGCCGATAAGTACCAGCGGAACGAAAAGAAAAATGGTGATGAAAGCCAACATGCGGCTCCCGGGGATGATGAGACCGATAACCGCTGCTACTCCCGATGCGAGCAGCGTATTTGTCGAAACGTTTAACATCGTTCCTTGCCAGGAATTCAGCATGGCACCGGGCCTCCAATTCGGATCCTGGTGCTCATTGTGCACCAAGACGCTAAAGACGCATACGGAGGCAATCTGCAGGAAAAATGCCAGGGTGCCTATGTGGCCCAGGGCTCTTTTCACTCTCCACCTCCCAGCGAAAGATGACTGACGACAGCAACGCTAGACCTGTGCCTTGGCGGCGATGGGGAAACGCCGGCCCATGCCGAAGGCCTTGGGCGTGAGCTTGAGCACGGGCGCGGCCTGCTGGCGCTTGTACTCGCTGCGCTCCACCAGCTTGAGCACGCGCGCGACTTCTTCCGGATTGAGCGCGGTATCTTCGGCAATCTCGCCTGCGGTGGCATAGTGCTCAATGTAGGCGACCAGCACCGGGTCGAGGTGGGCGTAGTCGGGCAGCGAGTCGGAGTCGAGCTGGCCGGGGCGCAGCTCGGCGGAGGGCGGCTTGGTGAGGATGGCGTTCGGGATGCGCTCACGCTCGCGGTTCACGTAGCGGCAGAGCCGGTAGACGTCGGTCTTCATGACGTCGCCGATAACCGCGAGCGCGCCGACCATGTCGCCGTAAAGCGTGCAGTAGCCGGTCGCCATTTCGCTCTTATTGCCGGTGGTGAGCACGAGCGCGTTCCACTTGTTCGAGAGCGCCATGAGCAGGGTGCCGCGGATGCGCGACTGCAGGTTCTCTTCGGTGAGGTCGGCGGGCGCGTCTTTGAAAAGCGGGGCGAGCGTGCGGTTGCACTCGCCGAAGATGGACCCGATGGGCAGCGTTTCCATGCGGATGCCGAGGTTCGCCGCGAGTTCCCTGCTGTCGGCGACCGAGCCCTCGGATGAATACTCGCTGGGCATGCCGATGCCGATGACATTTTGAGAGCCCAGCGCCTCGACGGCGACGGCGGCGACGAGGGCGGAGTCAATGCCGCCGCTGAGACCGATGAGCGCGCGGCTGAACCCGCATTTGCGCACGTAGTCGCGGACGCCCATGGCAAGCGCGTGGAAGCACAGGGCGTCTTCGTCCTCGAGATCGGCGGAAGGCCGTATGTCGCCGGACTGGGTCGCGGTATCGAAGAAGATGAGGTCTTCGCGGCAGGAGAGCGCGCGGGCCGCGACCGCGCCGTCTGCATTGAGCGCCAGGCTGGTGCCGTCGAACAGCAGGCTGTCGTTGCCGCCCACCTGGTTGACCATGACGACCGGCGTCGAGTAGCGGCGGGCGATGGCGGCGAGCATCGCCTCGCGGGTGGCGCGCTTGTCCCGCCAGAACGGCGATGCGGAGATGTTGAGGATCAGCGAAGCCTTTAGGCCGGACGCGTCGGGGCGCATGAGCTCTTCGATGGGGTCGACCTGGTAGCGGCGCGTTTCCCAGAAGCTCTTGTCGTTCCAGGCGTCCTCGCAGATGGTGATGGCGACGCGCTCGCCGGCGATCTCGCAGACGGCCTGCGCGGGCGCGGGCGCGAAGTAACGCTGCTCGTCGAAGACGTCGTAGAACGGCAGCAGGCGCTTGCTCTGGACAAAACTCACGACACCTTGGCGCAGCAGCGCGGCGGAGTTGTAGACGTGCTTGCCGGTAGCGCGCGGCGCCCGGGAGGGATAGCCGCAAAGAACGGCGATGGAGGACTGTGCGGTGTGGGCGGCGAGCTCGCGCAGAACCTCATCGGCGCGGTCGATGAAGGCGGGCTTTTCGAGCAGGTCGGCCGGCGGGTAACCGCACACCGAGAGCTCCGGGAAGAGGACGAGATCGGCGCCTGCCGCGGCGGCGCGCTCGATGAAGCGAAGCATCGTGCCCAGGTTTCCGGAGAAGTCACCGACGGTGGGATTGATCTGGGCAAGCGCGATTTTCACCTGTCCAGTGTACCAACCTGCATCGCGCGAACGGGCTGCGTCAGCCGGGCAGCACGAGCTCGTCAAGCGAGAAGAACTGGTGCAGGATCTCATCGTCCGAGGCTTTCATCTCGTCGATGGTGCCGAAGAACCGGGCTTTGCCCTCGTGCAGAAAGAGCACGCGGTCGGCGAGCCGCTGGGCAAAGCGCATGTCGTGCGTCACGACGATGCTGGTGAGCTTGAGCTGGTGCTTGAGCTTCTGGATGAGGTCGCCCATGAGCTTCGCGATCAGCGGATCGACCATGGTGGTCGGCTCGTCGTAGAGAATCGCTTCAGGCTGGGCGGCGAGCGCGCGGGCGATGGCGACGGAGCGCTTGGTACCGGTCGAGAGATCGGAGGGCAGATCTTCGGCCGCGGCGGTGACGCCGACCATTTCGAGCAGGCCGGAGACGATCTGCTGGATCTGGTCTTCGTCGAGGTTCTGGTTCTCGCGCAGGGGGAAGGCGACGTTCTCGCGTACGGAGAGCGAGTCAAAGAGCGCGCCGTTCTGGAAGACCATGGTGACCTTGCGGCGGATGGCCTGCATCCGGTCTTCGTCGAAGTCCGTGATGTCTTCGCCGGCGACGAGGATGCGTCCGTCGTCGGGCTTGTAGAAACCCATGAGCTGTTGCAGGGAGACAGACTTGCCGACGCCCGAGCGGCCCAGGATGCAGAGGGTTTCCCCGGCGTTGACGAAGAAGCTCACATCCTTGAGGACATGGAAGTCGCCGAAGGATTTCGATACGTGCTCGAAGGCAATGTACGGCTGTTCGTCCGGCTTGTCCCGGACCTCATGCGCGGTCTCTTCGCGAATCTCCTCGTCCGTGGGGACAGGATCCTCGACGAGTTTTTCAATGTACTCAAAGCCTTCGGGCAGGTTTTCGAGGTCGGGCTTTTCCGCAGCTTCCGGCTGGTTGTTTTCGGGTTGTTGTTCGTCGTCTTCCGAATCGCTCATGGGTTCCCTGTCCAAAGCTAGATGCTTTGAGGAGTATCAACGACCCGGGCGTCGGCCGCGAAACTTCGTGCGAGCGCCGGTTCGAGACGGGCGAGATCGGCGGCCGTATTGAGGTTGGCGAACCAGCGGTGGGGGGTTTGCCAGCCGTACACGGGAGCGAGCGCCTCGACGCGGAAGATGTCAGGAGGCGCGGCCGCGCAGAGGTTGCGCATGACGCGCATGACCTTGCGGTCGCCCCCGGCGAGCGCTGCGGCCACGCCCGGCGCCAGGCGCGAGTGGTAGACCGCGCACAGCGGCTGCTCCCGGCCTTCGCAGGACGGAACGGTCGCCCAGGCGCCGGTGATGCCGGCCCGCTCCCACATGGCGTGCAGCAGCTCCGGTGCGAGCAGGGGCAGGTCGACGGGGAGAAACAGCGCGGGTCCGCCCACTTGGCCGTCCTGCTCGTGAAGGGAGCGCAGGGCGGCCTCGATGCCGCCGAGCGGGCCGCTGTCCTTGAAGCGATCCTCGAGCACGGGCACGCCGCACGCGAGTGGAACGCGCAGCCCGGCCATGGATGGGGAAAAGCCGGCGCGGAAGAGTAGGGAAAGTGCGTTATCGAGCAGCGTCCGGCCCTGCCACGGCAGCCCGGCCTTATCACGGCCCATGCGGCTGCTGAGGCCGCCGGCCAGCACAAATGCCGGGCGAGCGGTCACAGACCGGCCAGCGACTCGAAGAAGAGGATCAGCGTCTCGATACCGCGGTGGAAGTTGGCGATGTGGAACTTCTCGTTGGGCGCGTGGAGGTTGTCGTCCGGCAGGCCGAAGCCCATCATCACGCTCGGGATGCCGAGACCCCGCTCGAAGTCGCCGACGACCGGGATGGAGCCGCCGCTGCGGATAAAGACCGGCTCGGTGCCCCAGACGGCGCTGAGCGCGGCCGCGGCGGCGCGGATGTAGGGGTTGTCGGTGCCGATCACGGCCGGCTCGCCCGCGTGAATGAGACGGGCTTCGACGGTGACGCCGTGGGGGGTCAGCGACTCGACAAACTGTTTGAAGCGCGCGAAGGTTTCAGCGGGGTCCATGGGCGGCACCAGGCGCATGGAGATTTTGGCGGTCGCCCTGGCCGGGATGACGGTTTTGGCGCCCGTGCCGGTGAAGCCGCCGGGGATGCCGTGGACTTCGAGCGTGGGCCGCGCCCAGGTGCGCTCCATGACCGAGTAGCCGGGCTCGCCGGTCAGCGCGGGCGAGCCGATCTCGTCGGCGAGATAGCGGGCTTCGTCGAAGGGCAGGCGCTGCCATGCGGCCAGTTCGTCCGCGCTGGGAGGCTTGAGGCCGTCGTAGATGCCGGGGATCAGGATGCGGCCGTCGGCGTCCTTGAGCTGCGCGATGATCTGCGCGAGCGCGAAGAACGGGTTGGGCGCGGCGCCGCCGTACATGCCGGAGTGCAGGTCGGTGCGCGCGCCGCGGACCTCGACCTCGGTGTAGATCATGCCGCGCAGCCCGACGCAGAGCGTCGGCAGCTCGGGGGCGAACATCTCGGTGTCGGAGATGAGGGCGAAATCGGCTTGCAGACGCTGCGGATGCTGCCGGATGAAGGCGGCGATCGACTCGCCGCCGACCTCTTCTTCGCCCTCGAGCACGACGCGCACGTTGAGCGGCAGCCTGCCGGCGTTCGCCGCAAACAGCGCGGCCAGCGCCTTGAGGTGCATGTACATCTGGCCCTTGTCGTCGACGGCGCCGCGCGCATAAAGATTGCCGTCGCGCTCTTCGGGCTCAAACGGCGGGCTCAGCCACTCCTCGAGCGGATCGGCGGGCTGCACGTCGTAGTGCCCGTAGCACAGCACGGTCGACGCGCCGGGGGCGTGGAGCCAGTCCGCCAGGACGAGCGGATGGCCGGTGGCGCTGCCCGGCACATCCACGAGCTCGACGTGTTCCATGCCGATGCGCGTGAGCTCGGCGGCGAGGAACGCGGCGGCCCGGCGGACGTCGCCGCGGTGCTCCGGAAGGGTGGAGATCGAGGGGATGCGCAGCAGCTGTTTCAGCTCGTCGAGGGATGAGGCTGCGTGTTGGCGGGCATAGTCGAGAGCAGCAGACATTCGCGGTTCCTTGGCGGCAGAGGGCTTTAGTAACGGGCCTTAGTAACGGGGCATGGCGGGGTCGACCTGGGAGGCCCAGCTGTCGATGCCGCCGGCGAGGGACTGGGCCTGCTCGAACCCCTGGTTGCGCAGCCACGCCGCGACATTGAGCGAGCGCACGCCGTGGTGGCAGATGGCGATGATGCGCCGGTCGGGGTCGAGCTCCGCGTTGGCGCGGGAAGGCACATCGCCCATGGGCATGGAGATGCTGCCGTCCAGGTGCGCGATCTGGAATTCCCAGGGTTCGCGCACATCGAGAAGCAGAAAACCCGCGTCTCCAGTATTCTGTTGGAGTGACTCCAGATCCCTCGGCTCGATTTCATAGGGCAGCATGGGACCAGAATACATCCGCACCGGTTCGCCCACTCCCCCTGAGCGAAGTCTGCGAGCACACGCCAGGTACGTTTCCTGTCCTGTTTCAAGACAGAATGGTGCACTATACTCGGTGCACGCTTGAGCATCGAGAACCGTCCCGGTAGGCTGCGGACAGCTGAGGGTACGGACATCCAACAACCGCGGTTGCGCACGCTGCAGCCCCACAGAGACCAGCGCCACCAACGCAGAGGGACCGGCCACGATGGGAAGCACCGAGCGAGTAATGATTGTCGAAGACGAGCTACACGCTCTGCACGGGCTGGCCGAGCTCGTATCCTCGTGGGGCTACGAGACCGAGATGGCGGGCGACGGCATGGAGGCGCTCGAGAAGATGCCCGGCTGGCAGCCCGGCATCGTGGTGACCGACCTGAAGATGCCCCGGATGAACGGGCTGGAGCTGCTGCAGCAGCTGCAGGCGAACAAGCAGGACTGTACCGTGGTGGTGCTGACCGCGCAGGGCTCGATTGAGCTGGCGGTAGAGGCGATGAAGATCGGCGCGTACGACTTCATCCAGAAGCCGGTGGAACCGACCCGTCTGCGCACCACGCTGAGCAACGCGACGCACATGCGGGAGACCGAGCGGCAGCTGGAGGTGACGCGGCGCAAGCTGCGGGATACCGGCATCCTGGGGCCGCTGGTCGGCTCCTCGCGCAAGATGCGCGACATTTTCTCGCTCATCGAGCAGGTCGCGCCCTCGAACGTCTCGGTGCTGATCACGGGCGAAAGCGGGACGGGGAAAGAGCTGGTGGCGCGGGCGCTGCATGAGCTGAGCCCGCGCAAGCCGAGGCCGTTTGTCGCCGTGAACTGCGCGGCAATCCCGGAGACGCTGATCGAGAGCGAGATTTTCGGGCACGAAAAGGGCGCGTTTACCGGCGCGATGGAGCGCCGCGCCGGGTGCTTCGAGCTGGCCGAGGAAGGCACCCTGCTGCTCGACGAGATCGGGGAGATGCCGGTCGCCACGCAGGCCAAGCTGCTGCGCGTGCTTGAAGACCGCAAGCTGCGCCGGCTGGGCTCGAAGGTGGAGTCGAACGTGGATGTGCGCGTGCTGGCCGCCACCAACAAGAACCCGGAAGCCGCTGTGGATGCGGGACAGCTGCGGCCGGACCTGTATTACCGTCTGAACGTCTTCAACATCCATATGCCGCCGCTCCGCGACCACAAGGAAGATATTCCGGCGATCGTGGAAGCGATGGTGCAGGACATGAACGAGAAGCACGGCCGCGAGGTGCCGGGGGTCGACCCGGGCATGTTGCAGCGGCTGATGCAGTATGACTGGCCGGGCAATGTCCGCGAGCTGCGCAATACGATCGAGCGGGCGGTGATCCTGTGCGGCGCCAATGCACTGAGCGTGCACCACCTGCCGCCGGGCTTCGGCAGCCGCGGCATCGACGCGGGCGTCGAAAGCTCGGTCGCGAACTCGGTGAAGGTGGAGGTGGGCACGACGGTGGATGAAGCCGAGCGGCTGCTGATTGTGAAGACCCTGGCCTCGACCAACAACAACAAGACGCGGGCCGCGGAGATCCTGGGCATCAGCCTGAAGACCCTGCACAACAAGCTGAAGGAGTACGGCCAGAGCCGCCTGCGCCTGCGCGGGGAGCGGGAGCAGCCGCGCGCCGAGATGGAGAAAGAAGCGCAGGTTTGAGGGGTTTTTGCCCGTCGCTTTTCCCCTCCCGGCCGAATGAACACGCCCTAAACAAACCAGCGCGCGAAGCTTGCGGCTGTCACGATCCGCGTACTCTCATGCCGGGACTAAAGCCAGTAACCCGCTCTTATCGCCGGTCACGAGATAGTCGGCCTTCCCGCCTTCGGCGGCTGCCAGCAGGAAATCATCTTCCGGATCGGGCGAACGCTGCACACGCGGCAGCGGGTCGACCATTACGGTAAGAGCTTTTAGTTGGTCGAGCAGGTGACCGGCAACATCGAAGATCATGCCCGGAACAAGAGGCGGCAGGGAAGAAAATCTCTTCGCCGCTCGGAAGACCCTGTACATACGGGGAAGGAAGCTCCATGATGGACAGGGCTTCGGTTCGATCGTCTCTATTTGATAGCTGAAAATTCCGGCAAAGTGCGCGTGGCGTTTTGGCCGGGAGCCGCAGGAGTGTGCATGCGGGGCTGCACGCCAACAGGAGAATCGCCATAACAGGAGAGTTGCTCGAACATGCGCTTGCGGACCAAACTCGTGCTGGCGGTTACCGGGCTGGTGTTTCTCCTGGTCGCCACCACGTCCTGGCTTTACCTCGCGCGCTCGCTCGGCCAGTACGTCGACCAGAGTTATGCCTCGACCGATATCATCGCGCACCAGATCCTCTTCGCGACCCGCGAGGCCATCGAGGAGGGTGTTATCCATGGCACGATCCAGCCGAGCCTTCCGCCGGCCCTGTTCCGCAACCAGGTGGCCGCGGCGCTCGCGAGGGATGCCTCGCTGAACGCGCTGATCGATTCGGTCATCAGCTACTCGCCGACGGTCTACGACATCACGATCGCCGACAGCAATAACGTCGCGATGCTGAGCACGAACCCGACGATGACCGGGCGGCGGCTGCCTTGGCGGCCCGATTACAGCAGGCTGCGCTACCGCTCGGCGATCAAGGTCTTAGAGATCGTGGCCGGCAAACCGCGCGTGTATGACCTGCCGCTGGCGCTCGAGCGCAACAACCAGGCCTTTGCCACGGTCCACATCGGCATGCGCACGAGCTTCCTGCTCCAAGTCTTCCGCCCGTCGCTGCTGCAGGCGGCGGCGTATGCGCTGGGCGCGCTGCTCATTTCGCTGCTGGCCGCGGCCCTGGTGGCCTCGGTGGCGCTGGCGCCGCTGGAGCAGATCAGCCGCCGGCTGGACCTGCTGAACGCGGAGGCGGACCTGAGCCATGCGGCGGCGGACCACGGCTCGACCGACGCGGTGCTGCGCGTGGCGAGCAAGATCGAGCGCATGGGCGAGCGCATGCGCAATACCGAAGAGGTGTTTTCCGCGCTGAAAGAAAATCTTGACCAGATCCTCTCGAATTTGCAGGACGGCATGATGCTGTTTACGCGGGATGCACGGGCAGTGCTGGTGTCGAGTTCGGTGGAGCGGTTCCTCGGCCCGGGCCGCGACCGGATGCTCGGTGCGGAGGTGACGGAAATCTTCGACCGCTCGACGAAACTGGGCCGCATGGTGCGTGACGCCTTTGAGCACCGTACGTCTATTCCACAGGCCGAGGTGAAAACCGAGAGCGGCCGGCGGATCGAGGTCGCGCTCGAGATCATCCAGGGCCAGCGGGGCGATCCCCACGACAGCCTGGGCGCGCTGCTCACCCTGCACGACCTGGAATCGGTCCAGGAGATCGAGAGCGAGCTCGAGCTCTCGCGGCGGCTTTCGGCCATCGGGCGGCTCACCGGCGGCGTGGGCCACGAGGTCAAGAACCCGATCAATGCCATCGTGGTGCACCTGGAGCTGTTGAGAAACAAGCTGCACGGGCCGGAGGGCGCGGCGCTCCGGCACCTCGACGTGATCCAGAGCGAGATCCAGAGGCTGGATCGCGTGGTCCAGACGCTGGTCGACTTCTCGCGTCCGATGGAGATGAAGCTCGAGGACGAGGACCTGCGCCAGATCACAACCAAGGTCCTGATGCTCTCCTCCGCCGAGCTTGCCACCCACGATGTGCAATTGGTAACCGACCTGCCGCAAAGGGCTGTCGTGGTGAAAGTGGATGCTGATATGCTTCGGCAGGCGATCCTCAACATAGTGCTGAACGGCGCGCAGGCCATGCCGGACGGCGGCATACTGCGCGTCAGCCTCAGGCAGGACGCGCAGACAGCGATCCTGACGATTGCCGATACAGGCGTCGGTATTGCAAGTGAAATCCTCCCCCGGATTTTCGATCTGTACTTCACGACCCGGAAGGACGGCAATGGCATCGGTCTCGCGATGTGCTACAGGATTGTGCAGCTGCACTCGGGTGTGATCGAGGTCACATCGGAACCGGGGCGCGGGACCAGTTTTACCCTGCGCCTTCCCCTGAGCCATGCCCTCGAACGCAGCCCCAGGGAACAGCTCGCGAACCCCGCTGCTTTGCAGGACGGATAACAGACGAGAGAGACAAGAGGGCGGAGAAGGATGAGCGGACGGAGGGGCAGATCGGCAAAGGGGCCGCGGCAGGCACGCGCATGTCCGCTGCGCCTGCTTCTGTCCGGCATTGCGGGCTGCCGCCACAAGGAACCGCCGGCGCCGGCGCCGGTCGCGACCGCGCCGCCGATCACGCCCTCCTCAATCACGGTGATCACGCCGCTGCCCTCGGTGCCGCCCCAGCCCTCGGCCGATGTGAAGCCGGCGCCCGCGCCTGCGCCGGCACCCCCGCCCGCGCCCACGCCGGTCGTGCGCAAGCGGCACATCCGCCACAAGCCGCCTGCGACCAATACAGCGAGTACCGCAGGCACCGCTCCGGCAAACCCGGAGAACGCGGGAACCGGCAGCGCAGCGAGCCCGACGGCCGCCGCCGGCACTGCGGCAGCGGCCGGTTCCGCAGCTGGAGCGCCCCCGCAAGCCGGTACTGCGGCAACGCCGGGCGGAGCCGATGCTTCGAAAAGTGACCCGGCGGCCGGCGCAGCGGCGACCCAGCTCACGGCCTCGACCGAGGCTGCGCCGGCGCTAGGCCAGCTCTCGACCGGAACCTCCATCAGTTCCAGGGAACGGACCCGCATGCTGCGCGAGATCCAGGTGCAGGAGACGCGGCTGGGCAAGCAGAAGGAAGCCTCGACGGCCGACGCGCGCACGCTTGAGATGCAGGCGCAGACCTTTCTGCAGAAGGCCAGGCAGGCGGTTGAGGAAAACGATCTGGATGGCGCGCAAACTTTGACGACGAAGGCACGGGTGCTGCTCGACGAGCTCGAAAGCGAGTAGGCTGGGCGCATGGGCGCTGAGGTTCTTGTCGTCGGCGGCGGACCGGCAGGGCTGGCGGCTGCGATCGCCGCCGCGCAGGCCGGTTTTTCGGTCGAGGTAGCCGAGCCCCGGCAGGGCGCGATCGACAAGTGCTGCGGCGAAGGCCTGCTGCCGCACGGTGTGCAGGCGCTGGGCTGCCTCGGCATTCCGGCGGAACAGCTGGCCAGCTGCGGCGCTCGCCTGCGCGGGATCCGCTTCCACGCGAAGGGCCTCGAGGCAAACGCCGGATTTCGCAAAGGAGCAGCGGCGTTCGGGGTGCGCCGGACGGTGTTGCACGCCATGCTGCGGGAGCGCGCCGTGCAGGCTGGCGTGTGCATCACGCACGGGTCTGCGCGGCTGCTGGTCGATAGTGAGGCACAGAGCGAGGCAGGGGGCGAGCGTGTGCAGGTGCGCGTCGCCAACCAGGTTCGTTCTCCGCGGTGGGTGATCGGCGCCGACGGCGCGCAGTCTTCGGTGCGCGCCGCGGCCGGGTTGGGCGAGGGAGTTACGGTTGCCCAGCGGTTTGCCGTGCGTCAGCACTTCCAGCTCGCCGGAGGAATGCGCGACCCGGAGGAGGTTGAGATTTACTGGGCGCCGGGAGCGGAGGCATACCTGACGGCGGCAGAGCCCGGAAAGATTGGCATCGCTGTCGTTTCCGGCCGGAAGCTGCCCTCCATGCCGGCCGCGCTTGCGCTCTTCCCGGAGCTGCTGCGGCGGCTGGCCGGGGCGACCGAGTGCAGCGCTGCGCGGGGCGCCGTCTCAGTGCACCGTGCGCTGCCGCGCGTGCATACACGCTCGATCGCGCTGGTCGGCGATGCCTCCGGCAGCGTGGACGCGGTCACCGGCGACGGCCTGTCGCTCGCGTTTCAACAGGCGGCGGCACTGGCCGGAGCCCTGCGGCGCGGCGACCTACGGTTATATGGGCGAAGCCATGCGCGCATGCTGAGGCCCGCCCGCGCCATGTCACGCGCGCTGCTTGCCATGGGCAGCTCCCCGCCGGCAACCCGGGCTTCCATGATGCTGCTCGCAGGCATGCCTGGACTTTTTCAGGCGCTGCTTCGTCTCCATACCAACCCTTCTTTGTCTATCCCGTGTTTTGAGGAGCGTTCCCCATGGCAAGCTGCGGTCATCTCGACCAGATCCACGATGTAAGCCCGGCAACGGACGGTTGTGAGGAGTGCCTGAAGACGGGCAGCGACTGGGTGCAGCTGCGCATGTGCCTGGTGTGCGGGCACGTGGGCTGCTGCGACAGCTCACCGGGCAAGCATGCGACACAACACTTTCATCACACCAAACATGCCGTGATGCGGTCGGCCGAGGCAGGCGAGCCGTGGGGCTGGTGTTTCGTCGACGCGGTGCAGCTCGACGCGGCGCAGTTGCATTCGCCTCAGCACTAAGCTTCAGCACTAGGCTTCAAGGGGTGAAATAATGATTGCAGGCGGAAACGAACGCCGGCTCCAAGGCGGGCTGCAAAGGGTATGCCGCATGGTTCTCTGCGCTGGCTTGTGCCACCCAGTTCTCCTGATTGACAGCACGGGATTGACCGCGCGATTGCGCGCCGGAAGGGATCGCTTATGAGCAAGCCATTGACCGAAGAGACAGAGCCGGCGGCTGAGCAGCCGGTGGAAAAGAAGGCGGAAAGCCGGTTCTCACGGCGCAGCTTTTTAGGCGGCCTGGGAGCAGCCGGGATCGCCGCGACCACCGCGCCCGTGATCGCCACGGCCGCGATGGCACAGGCGCAAACCGAAGAGGCAGCGCCCGCGGGAACGCGTTCCGTGACGCTGCGGGTCAACGGGGCGCCGCGCACCGTGCAGATTGAACCGCGGGTCTCGCTGCTGGACTGCCTGAGGGAAGAGATGCAGCTGACCGGCACCAAGAAGGGCTGCGACCACGGACAATGCGGGGCCTGCACGGTGCATGTGAACGGACGGCGGGTAAACTCCTGCCTGACCTTCGCGGCGATGCACGAGGGCGACGAGATTACGACGATTGAAGGCATCGGCCAGCCGGAGGCCCTGCACCCCATGCAGGCCTCCTTTGTGGAGCACGATGCCTACCAGTGCGGCATCTGCACCTCCGGGCAGATCATGTCGGCGGTGGCCGTGCTCAAGGAGCCGTGGGGTCCAAAGGACAAGGACGTGCAGGAAGCGATGGCGGGCAATATCTGCCGCTGCGGCGCCTACAAGAACATCGTGGCGGCGGTGCAGGCGGTTCGTCAGGGTGACATCAGCACCACGGTCAGCCGCACACCCAGCGCGTTTGTGCAGGAGTATCTCGCGTCGTCGCCGATGCCGCGCGACCTGCGGACGCCACGGCAAGGAGCATAAGATGATCGACTTCGCACTCAGCAAGGCATCCAGCACCGAGCAGGCCGTACGCCTCGGCGCCAACGCGCAGACCGCGCAGCAGGGCGCGCAGGTCCGGTTTATCGCCGGCGGCACGACCCTGGTCGACCTGATGAAGCTCGATGTGGAGCGGCCCCGCCAGGTGGTCGACATCAACGGGCTCGCGCTGGCCTCGGTCACCCGCAATCCCGACGGCTCGCTGCGCATCGGCGCGCTGGTACGCAACTCCGACCTCGCGCACCAGCCTGACGTGCTGCGCAGCTACCCGGTGCTTTCGCAGGCGCTGCTGAGCGGCGCCACGGGCCAGTTGCGCAACATGGCGACCACCAGCGGCAACCTGCTGCAGCGCACGCGGTGCACCTACTTCCGCGACACGGCGTTTGCGCAGTGCAACAAGCGCAATCCCGGCTCGGGCTGCGCCGCCATCGACGGCAACAACCGCATCAACGCGGTACTCGGCACCAGCGACCACTGCATCGCCACCCACCCCTCCGACATGGCCGTGGCCATGGCAGCGCTCGAAGCGCGGATCCACGTGGTCGGGAGCAAAGGCGAGCGCGACATACCGATCGCCGAGTTCTACAAGCTGCCCGGCGACACGCCGAATATCGAGAACGCGCTCGAGCCGGGCGACCTGATCACTTAT
The DNA here is from genome assembly GCA_964245565.1 of uncultured Acidobacteriaceae bacterium. GTDB lineage: Bacteria > Acidobacteriota > Terriglobia > Terriglobales > Acidobacteriaceae > EB88. The sequence continues at coordinate 16,753 of CAXTMY010000019.1, forward strand.
GTCACGCTGCCGGCAGCGAGCGCCGCGGCACGCTCGCACTACCTGAAGCTGCGCGACCGCGCTTCCTATGAGTTCGCGCTGGCCAGTGCGGCGGTCGTGCTCGAGCTCGACGGAAACCGGATACGCCGGGCGCGCATCGCGCTTGGCGGCGTGGGCACCAAGCCCTGGCGTGTGGAGGAAGCCGAGCGGATGCTCATCGGCAAGCCCGCGGAAGAGGCCCACTTCCAAGCGGCAGGCGAAGCAGCAGTACGCGGCGCCAGGCCGTATCGCGAGAACGGTTTCAAGATCGAGCTGGCCAGGCGCTGCGTTGTGCGCGCGCTTACCAACGCGACCACGCAGCAGGCCTAGCGCGTGCTTCATCACCCGCAGGCCCAACCGGCGTCTGGCATGAGGCCCGCGGTCAAACGGGCATCACGCCCGCCGAAGCCGTAAAGCTACACAGGAAGTACGCATAGCAGAGAGGATTCTGTCCCATGGCGACAAACGGCAATCCCGCATCCATTCTCGGCGCGGCGGTCCCGCGGATCGACGGACCGCTGAAGACGACAGGCACGGCCAGGTACTCGGCCGACTTCGACCTGCCCCGGATGGTCTACGCCATCCCGGTCTGCGCGACTATCGGCAAAGGTACTATCACCAGGCTCGACCGCAGCACGGCCGAGAAGATGCGCGGCGTGCTGCGCGTGTACAGCTACGGCAACATGCCGCGGCTGTACCGGTGCAATCCCGCGGATGGAGGCGCGCACGTCGATGAGACGCGTCCTCCGCTGAGCGACCAGGACGTGCACTACAACGAGCAATATGTAGCATTGGTGGTTGCAGAAACCATGGACCAGGCGCGCGCCGCCGCGGCTGCTGTCGTGGTCGAGTACGCGGTCGAGCAGCCCAATGTATCGCGCGACCTGAGCGATGGGTTCAGCGGCAAGATGGACGTGAAGAGCGAGCGCGGCGACGTGGAGAAGGCATTTGCCGCCGGGCCGGTTACAGTTGACGAGACCTACATCACCCCGATCGAGACCCACAACCCTATCGAGATGCACGCGGTTGTCGCCGACTGGGACGGCCGCAACTTTACGCTTTACGAGACGACCCAGGGCGTGGCCAACAGCAAGGCGGTGATGGCGCAGATGCTGGGCGTGCCGCCCGAAAACGTCAGGGTCGTGATGAAGTTCCTGGGCTCCGGGTTCGGCGGCAAGCTGTTCCCCTGGACGCACGTGCCGCTTGCCGGAGCGGCAGCGCGCGACCTGAATCGCCCGGTCAAGCTGGTCGTGGACCGGCGGATGATGTTCAGCAACGTCGGCCATCGCGCGCGCACAATGCAGCACGTACAGCTGAGCGCAACGCCCGACGGCAGGCTTACCAGCACCTCGCAGGATTATGTCAACGACAGTTCCATTCTCGAGGACCGCGGCGAGAACTGCGGGGAAGCGACGCCGCTGCTGTGGAGCAGCCCGAACCTGCGCGTCCGCGCGGCAATCGTGAACCGCAACATCGGCACACCCACGGCCATGCGCGGCCCCGGCGCGGTGCCCGGGTTGTTTGCGACTGAGTCCGCCATGGACGAGCTCGCGGTGAAGCTGAAGATGGACCCGGTGCAGCTGCGGCTGATCAACGAGCCGGCACTTGATGAAAGCAAAGGCAAGCCATTTTCCTCGCGGCATATGAAGGAGTGCCTCACGGTCGGCGCCGAGAAGTTCGGATGGAGCAAGCGCACGCCGGAGGTCGGCTCCATGAAGCGCGACGGGCTGACGATCGGCTGGGGCGTAGCGGCGGCGTCATGGGGCTCAGGCCGCTCCGGAACAGACACCCGGGTGAGCCTGCTCAACGACGGCACGGTGCGTGTCTCCTGCGCCACGCAGGATATCGGCACCGGCACCTACACCATCTTCGCGCAGGTGGTGCATGCGGAGACCGGCATTCCGATGGATCGCATCGCCGTTGTGCTGGGCGATACCACGCTTCCGCCGGGCCCGATGTCGGGCGGCTCCATGGTCACCGGCTCGGTTCTGCCTTCCATCAAGGATGCGGCCGATGCAGCCGTGGGGCAAATGCTGAAGCTGGCAACAAGCCTCAAGCAGTCGCCGTTCGCCAGTCAAAAATCGAGCGACCTCGCATTTACCGAAGGCTACGTTCACGCGAAGTCGTCTCCCGCGCAGAGCGGCGTTCCTTTTGAAAAAATATTGCGCGACGCGGATGTACGCGCCGCCTCGGGTGACGGCAACAGCGCGCCGTCGCACGCCGATAAAGATGCCGGCCAGTACTCCTTCCATTCGTTCGGCGCACACTTTGCCGAGATTGAGTACGATCCCGGCATTGCCCGCATACGCGTGTCGCGCTTTGTTTCCGTCATCGATGTCGGCAGGATCATTAACATGCGCGCAGCGAGAAACCAGGTGGAAGGCGCCATCATGATGGGCGTCGGCATGGCCCTGTTCGAGCAGACCGAATTTGACCCGCGTAACGCACGCGTCACTAACAGCAACCTTGCCGATTACATCGTGAGCACCAACCCGGATACGCCTGAGATCGACGTCACCTATCTCGACTATCCGGACCTGCACCTCAGCAGCTTCGGCTCGCGAGGCGTCGGCGAGATCGGCCTCGCCGGCGTGGCCCCGGCCATTACTGCAGCCATCTATCATGCGACCGGCGTACGGAAACGGGAGCTGCCGGTGCGGATTGAAGACCTGCTGCCCCCGATGCGGACTGCCTGATGACTTACTGCCGGTAAGTCAGAACGTAATCTTCGTTCGGAAGCCGGAAACGATCACGCTGCCCCGCGCTGCATCGCCTTCCGGCTTCACGAACCACTGGAACACCGGCTGCACCAGCAGCCACGGCGTGATGTTCGCCTGGTAGTTCGCCTCGACCAGGTGCTCGGCCGAGAGCTGCGCTCCGCCGGTTGCCAGCGTCGCCTCGCGATAGTGACTGCCGACCGCCGTTCTTACATAGCCGAGCGCGATCGTATCCTTGCTCCAGCGCCCTCCCGCCGGTCCTATCCATCGCGCGCCTGCCCATATCTTGTGCTCGTACTGGGTAACATTGCCGGGCGCGTAATCCTCTGAGTAAGTCAGGTCAAGCCGCGGTTTTTATTCGTGCCGATGGTGCCCATGCGGTACACCGCCTGGTCGATCTGTGCATACAGCACATAGGTGCCGGCAACCGGCGCACCGGTCAGCAGGTCGGTAAAGTTATGCGGGTCGTAACCGGCGCCGAAGCGGTACACGCCGGGATAGTTGCCTGTCTCCTTGTCGGTGATGAAAGGTTCCTTGCCCATCGTGAAGGTGGCGTCCGGCGGCTTCGGCGGGTCGTGCAGATAGCCTGCCTCGGTGGTAAGTACGGGGCCGCCCAGGTGAAAGGTGAAGCCGTTCGGATCGATCGTGTAGGGATCGCGCTCTTCAGACTCGACCATTGCCTTGAGATAGAAGTGATCGGTCGGCAGCACCTTGACCTCAAACGCCGGTACGCCCGCCGGGTTGTACGAGAGATAGGCGGCGGAATTGAGATTGCTGTGCGCGTAGCCCAGCGCAAGGTTGATAAACGATGCGCCGTACTCCGAGTCGCCGTACGAGTCATACGCGGCCATCTGCCCTCCGCGGACGGCGAGCTTATGGTGCAGCAGATACCACTGAAGGAAGTAGGAGTCGGCGCGCAGCGTGTGCGCGCTCGGCAGGGCTCGAGGAGTCAACCGCGGTAAACGTGTACTGCGCACTTAGATCGGTGTCGTACTGCTACAGCCCGGTGATGTGGAAGGTCAACCCCCTGGATCCGGGTGAACTTGCTGAAGTCGATATCCATGGTACCGCGGATGCGGCCCATACCCCTAAGTCGGCTCGTCCTCCCCGCGGATTGCCGAGCGCATCGTCGGTGTAATAGAAGTTGAACGTGAACCCCCTGCGCTCCAGCGTGCTTCTGTAACCGTCTTCATTACTGAACAAGCACTTCCGCCTCCAAAGGTTTCCGGACTCGGGCGTTACTGGCGGGTCCGAAGGCGCTTCTTCTGCGATGGAGGGATTCTTCAGGTCGTGGCCGCCGCTTTACATGGGCTCGAACGCAGGCGCCGCGATTGTGCCCGGCTGTGGCGCAGGGGCGTCGGGCAGCGCGAAAGCCTGCATTGCCTGTGCTCCCGCAATGCCGGGCAGCAGGAGAGCAGCGAGCAGGCAGCACAGGAGGGGGAGATAGAGCAAGCTGAAGATCGGCATCAGACCGGCCTTTATGGCAAGGAATCCCCCGCGGGCACCTACGTGCGTTGTGTTCGCCAGTCGACACAACTAGCTTTGCACTCTTATAGGTGGATGCCCGGCCGGCGCCGGCGGTCGCTTCCCCTGGTTCCGAGCCGCTGTGCCGTAACTCACGGATTCAGCATCCGACAAATCATGCAATACGTTCTTGCTCTCGACCAGGGAACCACGAGCTCGCGCGCCATCCTGTTCGGCCACGACGGCAATATCGCCGGTATTGCGCAGCACGAGTTCAAGCAGATATACCCGGATACCGGATGGGTCGAGCATGACCCTTATGAGATCCTCACCTCGCAGCTTACCTCGGCCGTTGAAGTGCTCGGTAAGACCAGGGTGCGACCGCGCGACGTGGTGGCCCTCGGCATCACCAACCAGCGCGAAACGGCGATCGTGTGGAACCGGGAAACGGGCAAGCCGGTGTACAACGCGATCGTGTGGCAGGACCGCCGCGGGGCGCCGCTCTGCAAGAAGCTGGCCGAGGCGGGCGCGGAAGATACGATCCGCCAGAAGACCGGCCTGCTGATCGATCCTTACTTTTCCGGCACCAAGATCGCGTGGATCCTGGACAACGTTGCAGGCGCGCGCGCCGATGCCGAGCAGGGCAAGCTGGCCTTCGGCACGGTCGACAGCTGGCTGGTATGGAACCTGACCAGCGGCAAGCGGCACATTACCGACCGCACCAATGCCAGCCGCACCCTGCTGTATAACATTGTGCAGGACCGCTGGGACACCGACCTGCTCAAGCTGCTCAACATCCCGGAGAGCATGCTGCCCGAGGTCGTCTGGTCGAGCGAAGTGATGGGCCAGGTGACCACCTCGCTCGGTCTCGGCGATATCCAGATCGCGGGCATCGCCGGGGATCAGCAGTCGGCGCTCTTCGGCCAGCTCTGCGTTTCGCCGGGCGACGCGAAAAATACCTACGGCACCGGCTGCTTCCTGCTGCAGAACATCGGCAGCAGCTTTACGCTGTCGCAGGAGCGGCTGATTACAACGCTCGTGTGCAGCCTGGACAAGAAGCTCGCCTACGCGCTGGAAGGTAGCATCTTCGTCGGCGGGGCAGTGGTGCAGTGGCTGCGCGATAACATGCGCTTTTTCTCAAACTCGCCCGACGTGGAAAGCGTTGCCGCATCAGTCGATTCGACCGAAGGCGTCGTATTTGTGCCGGCGTTTACGGGGCTCGGCGCGCCCCACTGGGATCCGTACGCGAGCGGCCTGATCATCGGCATCCAACGCAGCACACAGATCGGCCACATCGCCCGGGCCGCGACAGAGAGCATCGCGTTCCAGGTTGCCGATGTGCTGCACGCGATGGACCGGGATACGCGGCAGCCCTTCCGCGAGCTGCGCGTCGATGGGGGCGCGGCAGGCAACGACTTACTGATGCAGTTCCAGGCAGACCTACTGCAGCTGCCAGTGCGTCGCCCCGCGGTGCTGGAGACGACCGCGCTCGGCGCCGCTTACCTGGCCGGCCTGGCGGTCGAGTTCTGGAGCGGCACAGATGAAATCGCAAAGCTGCGGGGCGAAGACAAAATCTTTGAGCCGCAGGCAGACGCCGGCGCCATGCAGGCGCGGCAGGTGAAATGGCAGGATGCGGTGAGGCGCGCCGGCGGATGGAGCCGCCCGGAGGACCCGGAAACGCAGGAGGACAAGCGTGAACCGTGATGCAATGCTCAGCCGCGTGCGCGCGCGAAACGAAGGAGGCGAACCGTGGGACTTGATCGTCGTCGGCGGGGGAGCAACCGGCGCCGGAGTCGCTGTCGACGCGGCGTCGCGCGGATTTTCTGTCCTGCTGCTGGAGCGCGAAGACTTTGCGAAAGGCACCTCCAGCCGCTCCACCAAGCTGGTGCACGGCGGCGTGCGCTACCTGGAGCAGGGCAACATTTCGCTGGTAATGGAGGCGCTGAAAGAGCGCGGCATCCTGCTCAAGAACGCTCCGCACTTAGTCCACGACTTACAATTTGTTGTTCCGAATTACTCCTGGTGGGAAGCGCCGTTTTATGGCATCGGCATGAAGGTGTACGACCTGCTCGCCGGCAAGTACGGGTTCGGCAAATCCAGCATTCTGTCTCGCGATGAAACGCTGGAGCGGATACCGACGCTGCGCCAAGACGGGCTGCGCGGCGGGGTGGTTTACCATGACGGCCAGTTCGATGACGCGCGGCTGCTTGTGCAACTGATCGCGACCGCGGCCGATCACGGCGCCGTCGTGCTCAACTACGCGCCGGTGCTTGAGCTGCTCAAAGGGGGGGACGGTTTCGTCGACGGCGCAGTTTTTGAAGACAGCGAGTCGGGCGAACGTTTCAGCCAGCGCGCGCGCTGCGTCGTGAATGCGACGGGTATTTTTACGGATGAAGTTCGCCGCATGGCGGACGAAACGGTAAAGCCCATGGTGGCGCCAAGCCAAGGCATTCACCTGGTTCTCGATAAGTCGTTTCTGCGCGGCAACGCCGCCATCATGGTGCCGCACACCAGCGATGGCCGTGTGCTGTTCGCGATTCCGTGGCATGAACATACGGTGCTCGGCACCACCGATACGCCGATTGAAAAGCCGACATACGAGCCGCTTCCCTTCGAGAAAGAGATCGATTTTATCCTTGAAACCGCAGGCGAATACCTGAGCCGCAAGCCCACGCGGGACGACGTGCTGAGCGTCTATGTCGGCATTCGCCCGCTGGTCAAAGCCGCCGGTTCCGACGCGAGCAAGACCTCTTCCCTGTCGCGCGATCACACTATCCAGATCGATTCCTCCGGACTGCTCACCATTGTCGGCGGTAAGTGGACGACCTACCGCCACATGGCCGAGGACGCGGTAGACCATGCCATTACCATGGGCAAGCTCGACGACCGCGACTGCGTCACAGCGAGGCTGCCGATCCATGGCTATGCGAAAAATGCCGGGCGATTTGGACACCTGGAGGTGTACGGTTGCGACGCGGAAAAGATCGGCTCGCTCTGTGAGAGCTCGCCGGAACTTGCCCGCAAACTGCACGCGGAGCTGCCGTATATTCTGGCCGAGGTGGTGTGGGCTGCGCGTGAGGAGATGGCTCGCACGGTCGAGGATGTGCTCGCACGCCGCACCCGGGCGCTGTTCCTGAACGCGCACGCCGCCATGGCGATGGCGCCCGCAGTGGCAGAGGTGCTTGCGCGGGAGTTAGGCAAAGATGAAGCCTGGACAAATCAGCAGGAGAAAGCCTTCACAACGCTCGCTGCACAGTATGCGCTGCAGAAGACGGAGACGGCTGCCACCGCTTAGAAACGTCGGAGAAGAAGCCTATCCCCCCCTCGCCGACTATTTTGAAAGAAAGGGCTCGCTAAATCGCGGTCACCTCGCATGAAAACCTTGGTCGGCGAACTTATATCAGAAGTAATCGCGGTCTTTATCATAATTGCCTTCGGCGATTCTGTTGCGGGGATGTACGTGCTGTATGACCCCAGCCCTTATAAACAAGCGTACTGGGGGGTGTGCATTACCTGGGGCCTGGCGGTCACCATGGCAATCTACGCCACCGGTCCGGTGAGCGGCTGCCATGCCAATCCTGCCGTGACCCTCGCGCTCGCGCTCTACCGTAAGTTCTCCTGGGTAAAGGTCATCCCTTATTTCATCGCGCAGACGCTCGGCGCTTTCCTGGGCGCGGCCATCGTCTATGCGCTGTTCGTCCCGGTCATTAATCATTTCAATGCCGCTGGACATCTTACCCGCGGTGGGGGCGGCGCAGCCGGAGTTTTCTTCACGCATCCCGGGCTGGCCATTACTCCCATGCACGCCTTTAGTGACCAGATCATCCTGACGGCATTTCTCATCTTCGGTATCTTCGCCGTAACCGAGCAGTTCAATGAGCAGGCGCCCGGTGCGAACCTCGGCGCGCTGATGATTGGCTTGATCGTCGCGACTATCGGCGCTGCAATGGGCAACCTTGAAGCATGGGCTATCAATCCGGCGCGCGACTTTGGCCCGCGTGTCTTTTGCTTCTTCACCGGGTGGGGCTCCTCGGCGTTTCCTTCGCCCGGCGATTACTGGTGGGTGCCGGTTGCCGGGCCGCTGCTGGGCGGGGTAGTGGGAGGCGCAGCCTACCAATGGCTGATTCACCCGTTCCTCCCGGCACGGACGCAGGGGCTGACCACAAAGGACGGTGAGCCTGCCACCTGAGGCATTTCTCCTGAACAGGTGGAGCAGCCGGCAGCTGTTGGCGAGATGCCGGGCCTCTCCACCGCTCCTAGAAACTCACCCGAAAGTATGCCTGCCCTTGCCGTGGCGTGTTGCCCTGGCAGGGACTTACGACATAGCCGAAGTTAGCATTGGGATTGGATGCTGTGCGCAGATCGCTGACGTCGGCATCGGTAGGACCGCACACCTGCATGCGGTTGAGGACATTGAAGTATTCCATCCGGAGTTCGCCCTGTACTCCCTCGCCGAATTGAAACTTCTTTGCCAGGGTTACGTTTTCAACCGATGAAAAGGGGTCGCGCAGGTTGCTCTGGTTCCGCTCGGCGTCGCCGACCGCGGCCCGTCCAGGATCGGTCCAGGCTGCGGTGTTGAACACGGGTGTGCCCTTGTAATAGTTGTTGTAGTTCAGATGGATGGGAGCACCCGGAACATCGTTGGCCCTGTTGCCGCCTGTTGCGAGCGGCGTGCCGGAGGCGCTGATACCGAACGGCGTGCCGCTTTCATACTCAAAGATACCGCTGATCTGCCAGCCGCCAATTACTTCCCTGCTGATGAAGTTATTGCCGCCGTTGAAGAACGGCTTGCCTGCGCCGAACGGAAGCTCGTAGACGCCGCTCAGCACGGTGACTTGCGGCTGATCTGCTGAAGATACCGCCCACTCCGCATGCTGGTTGAACTTGTTCAGCCCGTTCGGCGTGTCGATGCTGAAGCCGTCATCGGAGTTCGACATGGTACGGGAATAGGTATAGGAAAGCAGGAAGCTCAGGCCATTGGTAAACCGCTTTTGTAACTGCGCCTGTAACGCGTTGTAGATCGAAACGCCGTCCGTCTCAAAGTTATTGAGCGTGTTGCCGTCTTCTGTTCCAAGGTACTGCGGGAACTCGAGAAGCGCCTGCTGTACGGTCTGGGTCGGGAAGTCAGTCGCGAAGGTGGAGTACGGCTGGTAGAGACCGTTAAAGGTGGAAAGGCCGACGCTCTTGAGAGCAGCCTGACCTACCGCCGAGTTCCACGGCTGGAGCAGCGATTGCCCCAGGGACAGGTAGCGCGGGTCGAGCTGGTTGGTATCGTTGATCGCCGAAACCAGGTGGACACCGTGGTTGCCGACATACGTGATCGCCGTAAAGAGATTCCAAGGCAGTTCGCGCTGGATGCCCAGATCATACATTTGAGAGTAGGGCTGGCGAATGCCGCTCTTCTGGAAGGCATGGAGCACCCCTGAACCATTGCCGAGGGAAGCGGTCAGAGGGGTGTTCGGCGGATTTCCCAAAGTACGGGCGTCCCAGCTTCCGTAGCTCGCTATGTTGGTTCCGCTGGATACGGTCTGATTGATGCCGGCCAGAACGTTTCCATAGTCGAGCGCGGTCTTGTTCGTACCGAACTCATACGCACCGCCATCGAGGAAGGTAACGGCGTAGCCGCCGGAAAGAACGGTTTTCCGATTCAAGGCATAGGCAAAGCCGAAGCGAGGTCCGACGTTCTTCCATTGAATGTTAGCCCGGTTGAAGTCAGCGGCCTGCGGGCCGTAGCCGAGCGCGGTTGCGGCGCCGAGCAGCGGACCGTTCGGCCCGACGGCGCCGGGATCCGGCTTGTTGACATCGAGGAACACGATGTTACCCGGCTGGTTCGCCGTGAACGGCACCAGGATGTCGTAGCGAATGCCCGCGTTGATGGTAAGTTTGGGCGTGAGCTTGATGTCGTCCATGATGTAGGGCGAGATCGAGAAATTACGCAGCTTGGTTTCAAACGCCTGCTGCCGGTAGGTAGCGTCGACGTCGCCGAGCAGGAAGCTGGCGAATGCGTTGCCGGTCGTGTTCTCGTTTGCCGCCGCAGTCTGGTCTGTCACGCCGTTACTGGTCGTAAGGCTGGAGAAGGAGAAGCTGCCCGTGCAGTTATCGCATTCGTGGTCGTCCTGGTAGGCGCGGCGTGTTTCAAACCCGAAATTAAAGGTGTTGCGCCCGCGGGTGTACAGATAGTTGTTCTGGAACGAGAGGCCCAGCTTGCGGTTAATGCTGCTGGTTTCTCCGTTGGTACCGGCGCCCCAGGTCGTGAGCGCATCCGGCGCAAGGCCGGTGAAGTTGATCACAGGAAACGTGGTGGCCTGCGCGACTCCCGGGAAGCTCACGTCCTGGTGAGCGTTCTCCTCGTTGTTCAGCTCACCCAGCCACCCAAAACCGGCTGTGATCACCAAGTTTGGCGTGATGGAACCCACATAACTCAAGAAGAAGCCGGAGCCGAGCTTGGGCTCATTCTTAAGACCCGAAAGCTCGTTCGCGAAGTATGCGTTGTTATCGACGGAGGGAGCGTTGCGGGCATCGTGCCACTGGCTGAAGTGCAGGGAGTGCCGGTCGCTGAAGTTATGATCGAGCGTGTAACCCCAGGAGGTCTGGTTGGTGACGACCACGCCGAGCTGCGAGTTGATGTTGTTGGTTTCACCGGGCAGCGTCGAACTCGGGATCTGGCTGAGCAGGCTTGACGACAGTGCGCTGATGCAGGTCGCCGGGATGATGTTGTTCGGAAAAGGCTGACCCGGGGTGAGCCCGGCGCAGTTGAAACCCTGCGGGACATAAATGACCGGGTAGCCGGTGAAGTTCCCTTGCTTGGCCAGCGCGGTCGGCACCGTCATCGTTGCAGAAGGCTGCTGGTTGTACTTGAAATACTCGTCAGCTGCATGCCAGAAGGTGCGGTTCCTGCCGTTGTACAGGTGCGGGATGTACACCGGGCCGCCCACGGAGAACCCGTAGTTATTTTCCTTGTTGACCGGAACCGTGGGGTTGATCTGGACCAGGCCGCGAGCGTCGAAATAGTTATTGCGGTTGATTTCAAAAGCGTCCCCGTGCAGCGTGTTGGTTCCGGAGACGAAGCCATAGTTGACAGCGCCCTGGCCAAGCCCGTACTGGGTCGAGAAGACGGAGCTCGACACGTGGAACTCATTGACCATTTCAAACGGCGGGTTGATGTACGTCTGGTAGCCTTCTGTTTCGGACTGGACGGCGGGGATGCCCTGGAAAAGAACCTCGTCTTGAAAGTCTTCGCCGCCGGAGATGCGGTGGCTGAATTCGCTGCCTGTGACGCCGGGAGCGAGAAAAATAAAGTCGTCGATCTGCCGGTCCTGCCCGCTGAGCTCATCCGGCAACTCCTGCACCACCTTGTTCTCGATGGTGACGCCGACCTGCGGAGTATCTGTCTGCAGTGAGATAGCCGAGCTCTTGATATCAATGGTCGTGGTCGTGTTGCCCGCACTGAGCGTTCCGTTCACCGACGAGGAGCGGCCCGTCTCAACCGTCACACCGCTGTGCTCCGATGTCTGAAACCCCGGGTCGGTAAAGGTCACCGTGTACGTGCCGGGCAGCAGGTTGGGAAAGCTGTACGTTCCCGCGGAGGATGTAACCGTGTGAGCGATGACGCCCGTCGCAACGTTGCGCACCTGCACCTGGCAGTTGCTGATCACTGCGCCCGATGCGTCAGTGACCGTACCGTTGATGCCGTTCTGTGTCTGCGCAAAGAGGAGCGGGGCAGCCGCGAGCAGCGGCATAAGTGCCAGGAAGGCCGGCCGCCTCAGAGAAAAAGCAAACAATGTATGTGTCCTTTCCCGGCGAGCCCTGCTGCCGAGACCCCAGATTGGAATAGCAACCCGCAAGCTGTCGGTGTGACTATAAAACCATGGTCGCGACGAATGCAAAGGAAAATGATAACGGGCCTCCAGCATCCTCATGAACACTGGGAGAAACACTGAGATCGTTTCCAACGAAGCTATGAATTTACGTTGAGATTGGAACCGCGGCCTCCAGAATTCCGGAGCACCGGGGAGAATGTGGCCGTCGAATATTCTCGTGACCTCTCCCTGTCTTTTCGGTTAAGGTGATTGCGCATTCGCAGTGCGCCCGTTGCTCGGTTGCGAGAACCTTCTGCAGGAGATTTGAGTTGTTCGAGAGACGCCGCTCTGCCCTTTCCGCCGCACTGCTGGTTTCCACCGCCGGGACCTTGTTCGCGCAGCAGCAGGTTGACCCTGCGGCGCTCGTCAACCCATTCATCGGCACAGCGCACGGCGGCAATGTTTTTCCCGGTGCGACGACACCGTTCGGCATGGTGCAGTTCAGCCCTGAGGCGTCGCCTGTTCGCGTGGACCGACCGATCGCCGCGCCAGGAGGCTATGAAGACCGCGCGACGAAGCTGCGCGGGTTTTCCCTTACCAACGTCGAAGGCTGGGGATGCGGTGGCGGCTCGGGGGATATTCCGTTCATGCCGACGACCGAAGCTGTGACGCAGTCGCCGTCTACCGACTTTCGCACCAGTTACAACACGAGCTTTACGCACGCAGACGAGTCGGCGCAGCCCGGCTACTATCGCGTCACCCTGGGCTCCGGCGTTACTGTCGAGCTCACCGCATCCACACGCACCGGTGCGGCTGTCTTCCACTATCCGGCGAACAAGGCGGCTACCCTGCTGGTGCGTACCTCGGACTCCGAGGCTGGGTCTTCTGACGCACACACCGCGATCGATACAGCGCACCGGATGATTACAGGCTCGGTGACCAGCGGCAACTTCTGCGGTTACATTAACGCCGTCGATCGCCGTGCGTACTACACGGTCTACTTCGCCGCGCAGCTCGATCAGCCGTTTACGCAGACAGGGGCCTGGCATAATGAGACGGTAGAACCGGGCCAGACGACAGCGAGCGGCGGCACCGGGTTCGGCGGGAAGGGCTTTCCTGAGAAGGGCACCGGCTCCGGCGTGTGGGTTTCCTTCGCGCCGGAACATGCCGCGGCAGTGCATCTGCGCGTCGGGATTTCCTACGTGAGCGAGGCGAACGCCCGTGCCAATTTGGCCGCCGAGACAGGCAGCAGCTCTTCGTTCGCATCGGTTCGCGCAGCGGCGCACGATGCGTGGTCGGCGAAGCTGCACCAGATCGAGATCAAGGGCGGCACGCCCGAGCAGCGCATCGTGTTCACCACCGCGCTTTACCATTCACTGATGACGCCCACAACCGCCAGCGACAGCAACGGCCAGTACATGGGGATGGACGGCAGGCCGCACCAGCTTGCTGCCGGGCAGCAGGTGCAGTATGCCGACTTCTCGGGATGGGATGTGTACCGGTCGCAGTTACAGTTGGTCACCTGGCTTGACCCGCGTATCGGCAGCGACATTGCGCAGAGCCTGTTGAACCAGGCGGTGCAGAACGGGGGCGCATGGGACCGGTGGACGCATAACAGCGGCGCGACCCACGTGATGAACGGCGACCCGGCGGCGCCGGCCCTGGCCGACATCTACGCGTTCGGCGGCCATGGCTTTGACGCGCATGCCGCCCTCGCCTCGCTGGTGCAGGCAGCCGACGTGCCGACCGCCGCGGACCTGCAGCAGCAAGGCTGCCCGGTAGAGTGCGCGGGCGAGCGACCCGGGCTCGATAAGTGGCTCACCCTGCATTACATCCCGGTTGGCGCGCCGGCCTGGGGACCGGCGGCGGACACGCTCGAAGACGCCACGGCTGAGTTCGGCATCTCGGCACTGGCCGGCAGGCTCGGAGAAACGGCCGTCAGCCGTCGCTTTCTCGAGCGCTCCGGATACTGGCATAACATCTTTAATCCTGCGGCCGCGCCCGACGGCGGGTACATGCAGAACCGCAATGCCGACGGTAGCTGGGCACTGGTGCAGGATCGCGGCGACAAGACTCCGCATCCGTTCACCCCCGCTACCGGGGACGGCTTTGTGGAAGGCACGGCAGCGCAATACGTGTGGATGGTACCGTTCGACATCGCCGGCCTTTTCAAGGCGACGGGCGGCAACGACAAGGCTCTCGACCGGCTGAACCATTTCTTCTACGACGAGAAAGGCGCGCCTGCTGTCACCGAGGCCGGTCCGCTGCATGCAGAGCTGAACAACGAGCCCTCGATTGAAACGCCATGGCTCTACGACTGGACGAGCGAACCCTGGAAGACCCAGCAACTGGTCAGGCAGGTGCTCGATACCATCTGGCGCAACACGCCCGCAGGCATCCCGGGCAACGACGACCTGGGGGAAATGTCGTCGTGGGCGGTGTTCGCATCGCTTGGGCTCTATCCCGAGATTCCGGGCCGCGCCGAATTTGTGCTGGGCTCGCCGCTGTTTGAGGAAGCAACGGTGCATCGGTCCGGCGGCGACGTTCACATCGTGGCGAAGGGAGCGGCCGCCGGCTCGCCCTACGTGCAGAGCCTGCGGTTGAACGGTGCTCTCTACACGCGCACATGGCTGCCGGAAAGTTTTGCGGCCAGCGGCGGCACGCTCCAGTTCGAGCTGGGCCCTACGCCCAACCAGTCCTGGGGCACGGCCCCGGATTCGTCACCGCCATCGTTCCACTAAGCTGAACTGCACAGCGGATCATTGCCCGACCGGCTGCTCGGCAGGCAGCAGAATGCAGCATCGAGTGCCGCTCGCGTAGCTCTCATCCATGAAGATCGTTCCGTCGCTGTGTTCGACGGCGAGCCTGGCGATGGCAAGGCCGAGGCCTGCTCCGCCGGGGTTCGCCTGCCCGCGGCCGCGGTAGAAGCGCTCAAAGACGCGCTCCTGTTCGCCGGGAGCAAGACCCGGGCCGTGATCTTCAACCGCGACCTGCTGCATGTATCTGCCGGCATGCAAGCGCTGCGAGTACGTCACCGCGATCACGGAATGCGGCGGAGAATACTTGATGGCGTTATGCAGCACATTGAGCAGCGCGCTTCGGACTAATGCGCGGTCGGCAAGAATCTGTCCTGTGCCG
The DNA here is from genome assembly GCA_964245565.1 of uncultured Acidobacteriaceae bacterium. Lineage (GTDB taxonomy): Bacteria > Acidobacteriota > Terriglobia > Terriglobales > Acidobacteriaceae > EB88. The sequence goes on from CAXTMY010000019.1 coordinate 31,889, forward strand.
CCCTCCAGCTCGATCTCGCGTATCTCGATGTCCTGTTCTTCGAGCAGAACTTCGAGCAGGGCGACGATCTCCTGCCCAAGCTCCGGCAGCGTGAATCGGCTCAGGGTAAGCGAGAGGGGCGTCGACTCGGCGCGCGACAGCAACAGCAGGCCATCCACGGTTTCGCTCAGCCGCTCAGCCTCTTCAAGCATGCTGCTGATGACCTCTTTGGGCTCGGGCGAGCCGCTGGTTGCGCCCAGGGCGGCTTCGCCCATGCTGCGCAGCGCGGCCAGCGGCGTTCGCAGCTCGTGCGCGGCATCGGCGGTAAACCGCTGCAGCTGCTGAAAGGCCCGTTCCAGCCGCTCCAGCAACAGGTTCAGCACACCTCCCATGCGGCCCAACTCGTCTTCAGGGTTCGCGATCTGGACGCGATCGCTCAGGTTGCTCGCGGTAATCTGCTCGGCGTTCGCGGTCATCGCCTCGAGCGGCGCAAAGGCTCTGCGGGAGAGCCGATAGCCGGCCCAGCTGGCCGCAAGCAGGGCGAGCGGCAGGGCGAGCAACAACACGCCCGCAAACTGGAGCATGCGCTGCGTCAGCGGGTGCAGGTCGTAGCCCAGCCGGATCAGGAGCATCCTGCCGTCAACCGGATGAAGGTGGCTGACCATGAGGACGCGGGTGCCGTCACTGAGCCGTACATCGCGGCGCTCAAACCACTGCTTACCCTCCTGCGGATAACTGGGGCGCCCCAGCTCGCGGCCCTGCAAGGTGCTGCTGCGCAGCAGTACGGAGCCTTGCGCATCGTGCACTTCAAGCAGGCGATCGACCAGCAGCCGCGATTTGGGGTGGGAGTAATACTCGTCGCGCAGCCGGAGCTGCCCATCACCGCTGAAGTAGAGCAGGCCTTCGACGGCCTCGGTTTCGCGCATCTCGTCGCGGTACAACTGCCCGCGAAGCTGCACGTACTGGAAACTGAACACGGCCGCGATGTAGATACCGAGCACCACCATGAGCACGCCCACGTACCACAGGGTCAGCCGTGTACGGATCGACAGGTTCATAGTTCGGGCTCGCGCAGGGTAAAGCCGACACCGCGGATGGTGTGCAGCAGGCGCACGGGGAACGGGTCGTCGATCTTCCGGCGCAGCCGCGTCATCTGCACATCGATGACGTTGCTGATCGGGGTGAAACGCGAGGTTTCGTGCCACACGTGCTGCGCCAGCATTTCACGGGAAACGATGCGGCCCTGCTGCTCAGCCAGGTAAAGCAGCAGGTTGAACTCGCGCGCCGTGAGGTCCAGACGCGCACCGCCCCGCGCCGCCGTGCGAGACTCGGCATCGATGAGGAGATCTGCAACCGCGATACGCACAGTTTGAACAGCATTGGCACCGCTGCGCCGCAGCAGGGCGCGAATCCTGGCGACAAGCTCCGGCAGCGAGAAGGGCTTGCCCAGGTAGTCGTCCGCCCCGGCATCGAGCCCATGCACCCGGTCTTCGGGCGTGTTGTGCGAGGTCAGCAGCAGCACCGGCGTCGGCAACCCGGCTTTGCGGATCTGCGCCAGCACCTCCAGCCCGCTGCACTGCGGGAGAGAAACATCGAGGACGACCAGTTCAGGCGCCTCCTTGTGGATGAGAAAAAAAGCTTCTTCCCCCGTGCGCGCCGTCAGCACGTGAAAGTCCTGCTCGGCCAGGGCGCGGGCCACGGCTTCGACAAGCTTCGGTTCATCATCGACCAGCAGCACTCGATGTCTGGGCAAGCCCGTTCTCCTGCTCTCGATCATTCCGCAGCCCGGGCACCGCCGCAAGGCCTGTCACCAGATGTCAGGCAAATGTAAGGCGCGGGTAAGGCCCCGGGATGGTCCACTGCGATGGACAGAAGTTTTTCCCTACAGGAGTGCTTATGCTCATCGCCGTTGCTCTTACTTCCGTGCTCGCCTTTGCGCAGGGGGCTGCGACCGGTACACCGGGGCTGCTTCCGCAGACCACGCTGCCGGTGGTCTTCCCGCATACCGTCTCCGCAGCCCGTGCCCACTCCGGCGATGCGGTGCAGGCAAAGACGAGCGCTCCCGTGCGTCTCGCGGACGGTTCCGTGTTGCCGGTCGGCTCGGTGGTAACCGGCCATGTCACCGCGGTCAATCGCTTCACGTTCAACCAGGCACCGTATGCGGCGCAGCAGCCCGGCACCCTGGCCGTGCGTTTTGAAAGCGTGAGCGACCGGGGTACGGCCATTCCGCTCGATGTCACGGTGCGGGCAATGGCCGATCCGCTGGCCAGCTGGGATACCGAGAAGCCGCTTGCCACCGACATCGACCCGACGCACACCACGACGCAGGTAGGCGGCGACCAGGTAACGCCCTGGGTAAGACAGATACGGGCCTCGTCGGGCGATGTGGTGGGCTACATGCACGGAGGCTTCCCGTATGCGCATCTGCTCGCCGGCCAGGGCTGCGACGCGAGCAGCACCGAGCAGGCGACAGGGATATTTTCGGCCTCGGCCTGCGGGCTTTACGGGTTCGCGGATACGGCGCTGGGCACCGCGAGCGGGGGTGAAGCAAGCGTTGTGCTCACGTCCACGCGACGCTCGCCGGAGATTCACGCCAACTCCACCGCGCTGCTTGAGGAAGTTGCCGCACCCATGCAGACCGCTGCGCGTTAGAGCAGTTCGCGGCGCTGAACCAAGCTCAACCCAAAAAGGATGTCGCCGATGCTTACACCCGGGCCGGCGCTCAAGGTCACCGTGCATATGAACGGGGACACGAGCGCGCAGCAAGGTTTTCTTTACCAGGATGTGCTTGCCTACCTGCAGCGCCAGGGTATCGAGGGGGCAACCGTCATGCGTTCATACGCCGGCTACGGCACTCACAGCCAGGTGCATGAAGAAGGCGCAGGCCCGGTGGCGGGCGAACATCTCCCGGTGCTCATCATGTTTGTCGACACCGAGGCGAAGGTGCGGGCGGCGATGCCGGAGCTGCTTGCGATGGTCAGCGACGGGCTGGTCGAGCAGCACCCGGTGGAAGTGCTGAAGCATGTCGAGCAGTAGCCTTCCGGGTCGTTTTCTTCTCCTGCTCTTCTGCGCCCCATGCGCCCCGGCCTGCGCGCAGCAGCCGGCGATTCCGTCCGCGCCCAGGCCGGCCCTTCTGCTTTCGGGCGCCATCGCAGGCGCTCAGGCCGGGGCGGCGGATGACACGCTCACGCTGGCCCAGGCCGAGGTGATCGCGATCCGCAACCAGCCGGCGCTGGTGGCCGCGCAGCTCCGCGCCCGCGCAGCTCGCGAGCAAACGCGCGAACAGGAGGCGTCAAGACTGCCGTTCGTCAACTTCAATGCCACCGGCGCCCGGGTGGCCGACACCGGGACGACCACCGCCGCAGGCGCGCTCACCACCTCTTCGCTCTCCGACCGCTTCGCCTATGGAGGCACGCTGGCGCAGCTTGTCACCGACTTCGGCCGCACCCGCGCCCTGATTGAAAGCCGGCAGGCCGCGGCCGAGGCGCAAAGCGACCGCGCGACGCTGACCGGGGCCGAGATACGGCTGCGTGTGCGGGAAGCCTACTACGGGGTACTGGGCGCTGAAGCCGTGCTCCGTGCCGCGCAGGAAGCCCAGGCCAACCGCGCGCTGATCTCCCGGCAGGTCAACGCGCTGGCGCAGAGCCAGCTGCGCTCGACCCTCGACGTCAACTTCGCCGGTGTGCTGGAAAGCCAGGCGGAGCTGGCCGTGGTGCAGGCGCGTACCGCGGTCGAGCAGGGCCGCGCAGAGCTTGGCACAGCCATGGGCACAGACCGACCCTTGGCGGCCATGCTGGTGCCCGAGCCGCTGCCGCAGGCCTTGCCGCCCGACCCCGCGGCGCTGCTGACCGAAGCTTCCGGACAGCGCGCCGACCTGCAGGCGACGCGCGCCGAGCAGCAGGCGGCGCGTCACTATGCCGCCGCCGAGCGGCGCCTCAGCTACCCCTCCCTCGACGTGCTGGGCGCCGCGGGCCAGATTCCCTATCATGACCACACGCTGCAGGGCGACTACGCGGCAGCCGGGTTCAACCTGCAGATTCCGGTGTTCAACGGCGGCCTGTTCCGCGCCGACCGCGAGCAGGCCGAGCTCGAAGCCGGCGCCCGCGCCCGCGATGTCCAGACGCAGTCGCTCGAAGTCTCAGAGCAGGTGCGCAATGCCTGGTATGCGGCTGAAGAGGCGTTTCAAAGTATCCCCGTCAGTCTGAAACTTGTTGCCCAGAGCCGCGAGGCGCTGCGGCTGGCGCAGGCCCGCTACGATGCCGGGCTCGGCTCCATCGTCGAACTGAACGAAGCGCAGTTAAACGAGACCTCGGCCGAGATTACGGCCGCAGACACGAACTTCACTTATCTCAGCCGGCGCGCAACGCTGGACTACGCGACAGGACAACTCAATTGAAAAGAAGCTCTGTTGTGAACGCGCGAGCCGTTGCCTGCAGCGTTGCCGCCGCCGCGCTTGCGGGCTCGCTCGCGGGCTGCGGCCGCACCGCCGGCAAGGCAGCCGATGCAACGCCGTCAAGGACGGTCGTGCCGGTCGTCCGCGCCACCAATACCAACCTCTCCAACGACCTGGTGCTCACGGCCGAGTTCACGCCGTACCAGGATGTCGAGGTGATGGCGAAGGTCGCCGGATTTGTGAAAAACATCCGCGTCGATATCGGCGACCACGTGCGGCAGGGCGAGCTGCTCGCCACGCTCGAAGTCCCCGAGCTGCAGGACGAGATGGCGCAGGCGCAGGCCGGCCTCGCCGCCGCGCGGGCCAACATCCTCACGGCACAAGGCAACGTGAGCCGCGCGCAGGCGGCCGCCGGCATCGCCAACCTGTCGTTCACCCGCATCCAGAATGTGCTCGAGAAGAACCCGGGGCTCGTTCCCAGGCAGGATGTGGACGTCGCGCAGTCGCGCAGCCTTGAAGCCAAGGCCGGCCTGGCCGGCGCGGAGGCGAGCCTTGCCGCGGCCCAGCAGGCGCAGAGCGAAGCCGACTCGCAGTACAAGCGGGCGCAGGCCATGCTTGCCTACACCGTCATCCGCGCGCCTTTCGTCGGGGTGGTCACCCGGCGCTATGCCAACACCGGCTCCATGATCCAGGCCGGCACCGCATCCGAGACGCAGGCCATGCCCATCGTGGAGCTGGCCCAGAACGACCTGCTCCGGCTTACCTTCCCTGTCCCGGTCGAAGACGCCGCGCAGATTCGCGACGGCGAGCCCGTTCAGGTCCGTGTCACCACTCTCAACAAGGTGTTCCCTGGCAAAATCACGCGTTTCGCCGATACGCTCCAGACCTCGACCCGCACCATGAATACCGAGGTCGACGTCCCGAACCCCAAGGGCCTGCTCATCCCCGGCATGTATGCCGAGGTCCGCCTGCACGTTGCCCAGGCCCGGAATGCGTTGAGCGTGCCGCTCGACGGGGTCGACGGTTTAGGCACCAATGCGACCACCGCGTACGTCGTGCGCAACGGCGCCGTCGCCGTGATACCCATCACCACCGGCGTCCAGACGCCGACACGGGTGCAGATTCTTTCCGGCCTGCAGCCGGGCGACCTCGTCATTGTCGGGCGGCATTCCACCCTTGCCGCGGGCGAAGCGGTGCAGCCCGAGCCTGCGGGCTACGAGTAGAGCCCCAGCGCTGAACCAAGATTTCAGGAGCATCCACCTATGTCTGGATTTGCTATCCGGAACCCGTACTTCCTTGTCGTCCTCTGCCTGCTCGTCACCCTGCTGGGCGTTGTCAGCGTCGCCCGCATGCCGGTGGATATGTTTCCGCCGGTCAATATTCCCGTGGTCGCCGTGGCGACCTTCTACTCCGGCATGCCGCCGCAGCAGGTGGAAACAAACATCACCTTTCACCTGGAGCGGCAGTTCACCCTGGCCAGCGGCGTCGATCATATCGAGTCGCGCTCGCTCTCGGGCGTCAGCCTCATCAAGGTGTACTTTCGCCCCGGCACCGACCCCGACACGGCGGCGGCCGAGCTCTCCACCCTGGCCATGGCCGACCTGCACGACATGCCGCCGGGCACCTACCCGCCGCTCGTGCTGAAGGAGGACGCCTCCAGCCTGCCGGTCGCGCTCGTCACCCTCCAGGGCCACGGGCTGGCGGAGACCCGGCTCAAGGACCTGGCCCAGAACTTCGTGCGCAACCAGCTTGCCGGCGTGCCGGGAGCTTCCGTTCCGCAGCCGTTCGGCGGCAGCTGGCGGCAGATCATGATGTACGCCGACCCGTATAAGCTGGAAGCCAACCAGCTCAGCCCGATGGACGTGGTGCGCGCAGTCAACAAGGCCAATGTCGTGCTGCCTGCCGGCGACGTTCCCATCGGCCGCTACGACTACAACATCTACACCAACTCCATGCTGGGCGGCCCTGCCGATATTGAGCACGTGCCCATCAAGATGGAGGGGGTCAACCCCGTGCGCGTCGGCGACGTGGCCACCGCGGTCGATGCCTCCAGCCGGCTCTACAACGTGGTGCGTGTCAACGGCAAAGACGCCGTGTACCTGCCGATCTTCAAGCAGGGCGGCGGCTCCAACACTATCGCCATCGTCAACGGCACCCGCAAGGTACTCAAGAAGCTGTATGACGTGCCGCCCAGCCTGGTCACGCGCGTGATCTTCGACCAGTCCCGCTTTGTGCGCACTGCCATTGAAACGCTGCTGCACGAGGGCGGCGTCGGCCTGTTCCTCACCTGCCTCATGATCCTTGTTTTCCTCGGCAGCCTGCGCGCCACCGTCGCGGTCTTCTTCTCGATTCCACTTTCCGTGCTGGCCACGTTCCTGGTGCTCAACCTCGCCGGCAGCTCGGTCAACACGATGGTGCTGGGCGGCCTCGCGCTCGCGCTCTCCCGGCTCATCGACAACTCCGTCGTCGTGCTTGAAAACATCTTCCGCCACATGGAAAACGGTGAGCCGCCGCGCGTCGCCGCCGAGAAGGGCGGCCGCGAAGTCGCGCTGCCGGTGCTCGCCGGCACGCTGACCACCGTCGTCGTCTTTTTCCCCGTTACCCTGCTCTACGGCGTCAGCCGCTTCCTGTTCTCCGCGCTCGCGCTTGCCGTCGTTATCTCGCTGTTCGCGTCGTACTTCGTCGCGCTTACCGTGGTGCCTCTGTTCTGCGCCATGTTCATCAAGGGGCACGACACCGCCGCGGACCAGCATGCGCGCGAGCCCGAAGACACGCAAGACACGCAGCACACGCAGGCTGCTGCTCCCCGGCGCCTCAGCCTGGGCCAGCGCTTCTCCGCCCGCTTCAACGACGGCTTCGCCGCCGTGCTCGCCCGCTACGACCGGCTCGTGGCCCGCGTGCTCGACTGGCCCCGCGCCACGCTTGTCTACTCCGGCATCGGCTTCCTGCTCTCCCTGCTGCTGTTCCCGCTGCTGGGCCTGTCCTTCTTTCCGCGGACCGACGCCGGTCAGTTCGTCATCAACTACAAAGCGCCGTCAGGCACCCGTCTTCAGGACACCGTGCAGGAAACGGCGCGGCTCGAGAACCTGGTCAAACAAACCGTGCCCGCCCATGACTTCGACCTTACCGTCGCCAATATCGGGCTGGACCCAGGCTTCTCCGCGCTGTTTTCTTCCAATGCCGCAATGCACACCGGCTTTCTGCAGGTCGCGCTCAAACCCGGCCACCGCGTCAGCAGCTTCGTCGATATCGACCGAGTCAAGGCCCGCGTCGCCCGCGAAATGCCGGAGCTGCAAACATTCTTCTCCTCCGGCAGCCTCGTCGACGGCGTTCTGAACATGGGCGCGCCCGCGCCCATCGATATCCAGGTCGCCGGCACCGATCTCACCGCGGATTACGACCTGGCCCAGCGGCTTGGCTCCCAAATCCGCGCACTCCACGGCGTCGCCGACGTGTATATCCCGCAGGACATCGACTATCCTTCCCTGCGTCTCAACGTCGACCGTACCCGCGCCGACGAGCTCGGCCTCACTCTCAACGAGGTCGTCTCCAACGTCATCACGGCACTCACCTCCAACCTCATGATCGCGCCGAGTATCTGGATCGATCCCCATACGGGCAACAACTACTTCCTGACGGTGCAGTACAAGGACGGCCAGATCAAGACGCTCAACGACCTCAAAGCCATCCCCCTGCACGGCGAGCACATCACCCAGCCCACCCGGCTCGACATGGTCGCCTCCATCCAGCCCTTCAAAGCGCCCACCGAGGTCGACCACATGCAGATCCGGCGCAAGATCGACATCTATGTGCGCCCGTCGGGAGAAGACCTCGGCGGCATCACCAGGAGCATCCAGCACATCCTTGCCGTCACGCCGCAGCCGCACGGCGTGGACGTGACGCTCTCCGGCAGCGTGCAATCGATGTACGCGTCGTTCCAGAGCTTCGCCATCGGCCTGGGGCTTTCTGTGGCGCTGCTTTACCTCATCCTCGTGGCCCAGTTCCGCTCGTTCCTTGACCCGGTCATCATCATGCTCGCCCTGCCGCCGGGCATCACCGGCGTGCTCATCGCGCTGCTGCTCTGGGGCACCACGCTCAACGTCATGTCGCTGATGGGCATCGTCATGCTTGCCGGCATCGTGCTTTCCAACAGCATCCTCATCGTCGAGTTCGCGCACCATCTGCTGCTCGAAGGCCACTCTGTCCGCGACGCGATCAGCACCTCCTGCCGCGTTCGTCTGCGCCCTATCCTCATGACCTCGCTGGCCACGGTGATCGGCCTGCTGCCCATGGCGCTCAAGATGGGCGAGGGCAGCGAGCAGTACGCGCCGCTGGCGCAGGCCATCATCGGCGGCCTCGTGCTTTCCGTGGTGCTGACCGTCTTCCTGGTCCCCGCGGGGTTCTTTCTCGCTTACCGCAATCGATCGCCTGCTGCGCAGCCGTCCTGAGGCGGCAAGCTGTCGCCTTCATGCACTGACCCGGGATTCTGCACACCCTACAACACGAATTCTTTCTTTCGCTGCCGCTGGCAAGCCGCGTCGCTCGGCACATCTCACAAACATATGCCCAGGGAAGAAGAAACAGCGCCGCAGATCAGGATCGTCGTAAGGCCCTACGCCAGCGCTCTTCCTCTTGGCTGCTTTTCCTTCGCGATTGGCAACACCCTGTTCAGCGCGTTCCTGCTGCACTGGATCCCGCCCCAGGAAACGAAACTGCTCGCCATCATGCTCCTCACCTTTGTGGCTCCGCTCGAGGCAGTCGCCTGCGGCATGGCATTTCTTTCGCGAGACACGGGCGCCGCCACCGCGATGGGTATCTTCGCGGCGGCGTGGGTAGTCCAGGGATTGCAGCTCATTCTTTTCAAGTTCGGCGGCTCCAGTGCCGCAACTGCCCTCCTGATGCTGATGCTAGCCCTCTGCCTTGCCATGCTCACGTTCGTGACCTTCCGCGGCAAACCGCTCGTCGGTATGCTGCTCGGCTTCGCGACTCTTCGCTCCGCAGGAGCTGCCTGGGTCGAGCTCAGCACCAGCCGCCCGGTCTCGATCGGGACAGCAGTTTTGGGCTTCGCCGTATCGCTCTCGGCATTCTATTGCGGCTTCGCCTTCCTCCTTGAAGACGTCAAGGGAGCGATTCAACCACTGACAGCGAGAAGCGGAGAAGCAGAAAACGCCATGGCCGGCAGCTTTCAAGACCAGATGAAGCACGTCTCAAACGAAGCCGGCATCCGCCATCAACTGTGAAGTTCAAGCGCACCGTGCTTTAATCCATCACCTGCACCGCACCGCGGCCCAGCAGCAGCTCAGCCTTGTCGATAAACGCCCGATCGGCCGCGACCTGCAAGCCTGCCGGCTCCAGCACCACGCAGTACTCCCCGCGCTGCTCCAGGTTGATCATCACCCGGCCCGGGCCCGGTGAGTCACCGATCATCCCGTGCAGCTCTTTGAGCAGCGTGTCGCTGGCAACATCCAGCTGCACCTTGATGCGGAGGTTTTTCGGCAGCTTTACCTTGAGTTCTTCGATGGGCTGGACCGACGAAAGGCACAGCTTGTTCGCTGCATCTTCTTCGGCGCGCAACGCGCCGCGCACCACCACCGGCACCTCGATCTTCAGGCTCTCCGCCAGCGTCGCGTAGTCTTTCGGGAAACAGATCAGGTCGATCTTGCCGACCGTATCTTCCAGCTGCGCCTGCGCATACAGCTCGCCCGAGCGCTTCGATTTCGCTACCTTCAATCCAACGATGACGCCGGCAATCTGCACCTCGCCCTCGGCGCGCTCGCCGCGCCGCGTCGGCGGCGGCGTGGGCTTCATCTCGAGCGCCGTCGCCGTATCCACCACGCCCGGCAGGTTCCGCAGCTTGTCCGCATACTTATCGAGCGGGTGGCCCGACACAAAGAACCCCAGCACCTCTTTCTCCGCCTGTAGGCGCTCGTTCTCGTCCCAGTCCGGCACGCTCGGCAGCGCGTCCGTCGCAGCGGTGTGCGCAGGCTGATCGTCGAAGATACCGAACAGCCCATGCTGGCCGCTGGCCAAATCACGCTGCGCTTTCTGCGCGCGCTCGATCGCCTTATCCGCCGCGGCCATCAGCTGCGCGCGGCGTCCGAATCCATCGAGCGCGCCTGCCTTGACCAGCGACTCGAGCACGCGCTTGTTCATCAGCCGCAGGTCTACCTGCTCGCAGAACTCCCAGTAGGTCGAGAATCCCTTGCCTTTTTCTTTGGCCTCGCGGCGCGCCTGCAGAATGGAGTCGATCGCATTGCGGCCGACGTTCTTGATCGCGGTCAGCCCAAAGCGGATCGCCTGCCCGTTCGGCGTGAAGTCGGCGTCGCTTAACCGCACATCGGGCGGCTCGACCGCGATGCCGAGTTCGCGGCACTCCTTAATGTACTTGACAACATTCTCCGGCTTCGAAATTTCGCTCGTCAGCAGCGCGGCCATAAACTCGACCGGGTGGTGCGTCTTGAGGTAAGCCGTGTGATATGCGAGCAGGGCGTACGCCGCGGAGTGCGACTTATTGAAGCCGTACCCGGCGAACTTCTCCATCAGGTCGAAGACATTGGTCGCAATGTTTACCGGGAACTTCTTCTCCGCCGCGCCGGAAGCGAAACGCTCGCGCTGCTTCGTCATCTCCTCGAGGTTTTTCTTGCCCATGGCGCGGCGCAGCAGGTCGGCCTCGCCAAGCGAGTAGCCGGCCACCGCGTTTGCGATCTG
>CAXTMY010000019.1:42978-55495 GCA_964245565.1 uncultured Acidobacteriaceae bacterium
GATCTGCATCACCTGCTCCTGGTACACGATCACGCCGAGGGTTTCTGAGAGAATCGGCTCCATCGGCGGCAGGTCGTACTCGACCTTTCTGCGGCCCCACTTGCGCTCGATAAAGTCATCGATCATGCCGCCCTGGATCGGACCTGGACGGTACAGTGCATTCAGCGCCGTCAGGTCCTCCACGCTCGTCGGCTTATAGCGCCGCAGCACGTCGCGCATGCCGCCTGACTCAAACTGGAATACGCCGGAGGTCAGCGCGCGATGAAACACCTTCTCATACGTCTCCTGGTCGTCGAGCGGAATCGTGTCCAGGTCTACCGCGATGCCCTCTTTCTTCAGCAGCTTCAGGCAGTCGTCGATCACCGTGAGCGTGGTGAGGCCGAGAAAGTCCATCTTGAGCAGCCCGAGCTTCTCAACGGCTTTCATATCATACGCAGTTACAATTTCTTCGTTCTTCGAGCGCGACAGCGGCACCAGGTCAGTCAGCGGCCGCGGCGCAATCACCACGCCGGCCGCATGCACACCGGCGCCGCGCACCAACCCCTCCAGCTTCAGCGCGGTGTCGATCACCTCGCGCATCTGCGGGTCCTTGTCATAGGCCTCCTGCAGCGGGGATGAGTCTTTGAGCGCCTGCTCCAGCGTGATGCCGATCGTCGGCGGAATCATCTTCGCAATGCGGTCCACATCGCCGTACGGCAGGTCGAGCGCGCGCCCCACGTCCTTGATTGCCGCCTTGGCCGCCATCGTGTTGAAGGTGATAATCTGCGCCACCTGCTCGCGGCCGTACTTGCGTGTCACATAGTCAATCACTTCGCCGCGGCGGTTCATGCAGAAGTCAATATCGATATCCGGCATCGACACGCGCTCAGGATTCAGAAAGCGCTCAAACAGCAGCGCGTTCTGCAGTGGGTCGACGTCGGTGATGTTCATCACATACGCCACCAGCGAGCCCGCCGCCGAGCCGCGGCCCGGGCCGACCGGGATATCCTGCTCCCGCGCATAGCGGATAAAGTCCCACACGATGAGGAAGTAGCCGGGGAACTTCATCGCCTTGATACATTCGATTTCACGCTCCAGCCGCGCGTGATAATCGCTGATCGGCTGCCGCAGCAGACCCCTGTCCTCAAGGTGCTTCACGCTGGTTTCCAGCCGCTTCTTGAATCCCTCGCGGCACACCTGCTCAAAGTAGCTGTCGACCGTGTGCCCGGCCGGCACGGCAAACTCGGGAAACGGGTTCTCGACCTTGTTCAGCTTCAGTTGGCAGCGCTCCGCAAACTGCATCGTACGGCTCACCACCTCTGGCGCGTGCGAAAACACCTGCTCCATCTCAGCAGCGGTCTTGACATAGAACTGATCGGAGTCGAACTTAAAACGCTTCGGGTCATGGATCGACCCCGCCGTCTGCACGCATAGCAGCACCTCATGCGCGTGGTGATCGTCCTCGCACAAGTAATGGCTGTCATTGGTCGCGACGAGCGGAATATCCAGTTCCTTCTCCATGCGGAACAGGTCTGCATGGATCTTCTTTTCAAGCTCCAGTCCCTGGTCTTGTATCTCAAGAAAGAAATTACCGCGCCCGAAGATATCCTGGTACTGCGCAGCGGTTTTCTTCGCTGCTTCGTAGTTATCCTTCATCAGATGCTGGGACAACTCACCCGCCAGGCAGCCTGAGAATCCCACTAATCCCTGCGCATGCTCGGCGAGATACTTCTTGCTGATACGCGGCTTGCGGTAAAACCCGTGCAGCGACGCCTCCGATGTTATGCGAACGAGGTTCCGGTACCCTTCCTCGTTCTCGGCCAGCACCAGCAGGTGGTTATAATCGTCACCCTGCGGATCCGCGCGGTGGTCTTCCTTCTGGCAGACATATAACTCGCAGCCCAGGATCGGCTTGATGCCCTGCTTCTTCGCCGCCTCAAAAAAGTGCACAGCCCCGTAGATGTTGCCGTGATCGGTAATCGCGACCGAAGTCTGCCCGATGTCCTGGACGCGCTTGACCAGCTTATCGACGTCGCAGGCGCCATCGAGGAGAGAAAAATCGGTGTGGAGGTGCAGGTGTGTAAACTCGGCCATGGACTCTCTATTTTAGTCCGCTGGCCGGTCCAGTTTCGACACCAACCCCGGCGCTGGATCGCTGCGCTTTTCTGAGGAAAACCCGGTACCGAACCAGCCGTTTGCACTTAGTTCTGCCGCCGCACCTGCGCAGCGACGGCCTGCGCCGCCCGCTCCATCTCGTCGCGGGTCGTCAGGCAGTCGGGGCAGACGCGCAGCAGCCCGTTGCGCGCGTCGATCACCACGCCCTGCTCCCTGAGCTTCGCGGCCACTGCATCCGCCTGCGCACTCTTCACCGTCAGGAACGCGCCATGCTCCGCATCCCCGCCCGCACTCTCGATTCCCTCTGCTGCCAGCCGCTGCCTGAAAAACTGCAGCTGCGCGATCGAGTAAGCCCGCAGGCGCTCTACGCCCATCGCGCGCGTAAACTCGAGCCCGCTGCGCGCCTGGTAATACGTCAGCACCGGCGGCGTTCCTTCGAGCCACGCATCGCCGCCCCCGCGCAGCCGCGGTCCGCCGGGCCGCCACGCATCTTCACCCGTCTCCAGCGCAAACCAGCCCGTGTCCAGCGGCCGAAGCCTCCCATCGTCCACGCGCGCGGCCACCCTGGGCGCCAGCGCCAGAAACGCAGCGCCCGGTCCGCCGCGCAGGTATTTGTAACAACCGCCGATCCTATAGTCGCAGTCGAGCGCCGGCATCTGCACCGGCAGCACGCCCAGCGCGTGGTAGCAGTCCACCAGCAGCGCCGTGCCGCGCGCGCGGCATGCGGCGGCCAGCTCTTGAAGCTGCGGCAGCACCACGCCATCCGCGAAAAACACCTGCGACACCACCACCAGGCGCACCGCCGCGTCGCGCTCCAGCGCGCCTGCCAGCGCCGCGCCATCCCGCTCGGCAAACGCAACGCGCAGCCGCCCCGCCGCGCTGTACTGCGCCAGCACTACCGCGACCGAGGTAAACTCCGCGCGCGTGGTCAGCACCGTCGCGCCCGCTGGCAGCGTGTTCAGCACCGCCCGCAGCGCCTGGCCGGCCGAAACCTTCGGCACCACGCAGTGCCATTGCTCCAGCCCCAGCAGTTCGGCCAGCGCCGTCCGGTACGCCTGTTCCTCGGCAAGCCACGGCTCCCACGCATCGCGCAGCCGCTCGGTCCACAGCCGCGAGCCCTCGGCCAGGTCCTCCCGCATCCGGTCCGGCGGCCGCCCAAGCGAGTGGCTCGCCAGGTAAATCGCGCTGCCCGCGAGTGTATTTCGGAACAGCGGCCGCACATGGCGCGCGATGCCTTCTTCGGTCAGCGCGCCCGCGCCCATCTGTGCCACCATCTGCGCCACCGCTTCGGCGATCAATGCACCGGCTCCAGCCCCTGCGTCTCCACGGACTTCGGGTCGAGGCGATGCGCCAGCCGCCCGATCGTGAGCCCCTGCACCAGGATCGCGAACACGACCACGACATACGTCATAGTCAGCAGCAGCCCCCGCTGCGGCGAGCCCGGCAGCGAGAGCGCCAGCGCCACGCTCAGCGCACCACGCATCCCGCCCCAGGTCATCAGCGTGAGTGAGCGGCCCAGCTTGCTGCAGAGGCCGAGCTTCGGCACCATCACCAGCGCCACGCTTGCATACCGCGCGGCCAGCACCAGCGGAATTGCGCACACCCCGGCGAGCAGAAACGGCAGGTGCAGCGGCACCACCACCAGCTCCAGCCCCAGCAGCAGGAACAGCAGCGCGTTCATAATGCTGTCGATCAGGTCCCAGAACTTGTCCACGTAATCCTGCGCCCGCTCTGAGAACACTGCCTCCCGCAGCTGGCCGCCCAGCACCAGGCCGGACACCACCGCCTCCAGCGGCGCCGATACATGGATCGCATCCGCCAGCGCATAGCCGCCCATTGCCAGCGCCAGCGTCAGCAGTATCTCCGTGCGGTACGCGCTCGTCAGCCGCAGCAGGAACGCCGTCCCCAGGCCCAGCGTAAGCCCCAGAGCCATGCCGCCTCCGGCCTCGCGCAGCAGCAGCACCGCAAACGTACCCACCCCCGGCAGCCTGCCGCCATGCGTCGTCTCCAGCAGGGCGATAAACAGCACCGCGCCCACCGCATCGTTAAACAGCGCCTCGCCGGAAAGCTGCGACTCAAGCGTTCTTGAGACGCCCGCGCGGCGCAGAATAGCCAGCGCCGCCACCGGATCGGTCGGGGAGAGCAGCGCCCCCAGCAGCAGCGCGCTGCTCAGCGGCAACGCCAGCCCCAGCGCCGGCACCACCGCCCGGCAAAGCAGTGCAACCATCACGGCCGAGGCCACCGTACTCACCACCGAGAGCGCCAGTACCGTCCACCGCTGCTTCCGCAGGTTCACCACGTCCAGCTGGATCGCTCCCGCAAACAGCAGAAACGCCAGCATCCCGTGCAGCACCAGCCGGTTGAAATCGATCCCCGACACCAGCGCGACTATCTGCCCCGAGTGCGTCGCCGACTGCACCCCTGCCATCTTGCCTGCCGCCAGCAGCGCGGTCGCCAGCAACAGCGACAGCAGCGTCATCCCAATCGCCGGCGGCACCCGCAGCACCCGGTGGTTCGCAAACG
Organism: uncultured Acidobacteriaceae bacterium; assembly: GCA_964245565.1. GTDB lineage: Bacteria > Acidobacteriota > Terriglobia > Terriglobales > Acidobacteriaceae > EB88. The sequence continues at coordinate 47,596 of CAXTMY010000019.1, forward strand.
AGAGCAGCGCCGCAACGGTGATGAACACGCTCGCCAGTGCAAAAGCAGTCATTGGACCCATTCTTACCAGACATTCCTTGTCTCGCCGCAAATGTTCCGGGCATAGCATTGGCAGTGGTTTCCGCAGGATGGTAGCGTGGGCGCATGCGCGCCTTCTCTCTGCTCTGTCTCCTGCCGCTCGCCGCCGCCCTCACCGCTGCTTCCCAAACACCGGCTCCGCAGCAGCCGGTCGATCCCGCGCGTCTCTCCGCCAACCCCCTGACCGCGCAACAGCAGCAGCTCGACCGCTACCGCAAGCTGGCCGACGACTACGGCCAGCTCAGCCGCTACGCCGCTGCTGACGCCGCCCTCCCCGCGCCCGCACCCGGCACCCGGCGCGTCATCTTCTTCGGCGACTCCATTACGGACGCCTGGCATCTTGACCAGTCCTTCCCCGGCCGCAACTACATCAACCGCGGCATCAGCGGCCAGACCACGCCGCAGATGCTCGTCCGCTTCCGGCAGGACGTCGTCAATCTGCACCCCTCCGTGCTCGTCGTGCTCGCCGGCACCAACGACCTCGCGGGCAACACCGGCCCGGAAACGCTCAGCCAGATTGAAGACGACTACGCGACTATGGCCGAGCTCAGCCGGCTCCACGGCATCGCCCTGGTCTTTTCCTCCGTCACCCCGGTCAGTAACTACATCCATCCCGACATGACCAAAGGCCGCCCACCCGAGGAGATCCTCGCGCTCAACACCTGGCTCCGGCAGTACTGCGCAGCCAACCGCCTCGTCTACCTCGACTACTTCTCCGCCATGGTCGACCCCACCGGCATGCTCAAGCGCGACATCTCGAACGACGGCCTGCACCCCAACGCGGCCGGTTACGCCATCATGGCGCCGCTCGCCCAGGCCGCGATCGACAGGGCCCGGACCACGCCCTGATCGCGTTCACCCTACCCCGCGGCTTTTGCTATACTCAGGCTCGGAGCAGGCTCTCCCTGCGCTCCACGGCAGTGCGGAAGTGGTGAAATGGCAGACACACCATCTTGAGGGGGTGGCGCCGAGAGGCATGGGGGTTCAAGTCCCCCCTTCCGCACCAGAAATGCTGCACCCGGTCATTTGAATCCCTCACCGCGAAGGAACAAAGCGCATGGTCATCCTGCTCACCGTTATTCACGTCTTTCTGTGCCTCTTCCTGATTGGCGTCATTCTGCTGCAGCAGGGCAAGAGCGCCGACCTGGCCAGCGCCTTCGGCGGCCAGGGCTCGCAGACCGCCTTCGGCCCGCGCGGTGCTTCCAACATCCTCTCGAAATCCACCACCTGGTGCGCCGTCGCGTTCATGCTCACCAGTATCGGCCTCACCATCGTGCTCCAGCACAGCGCCGGCGCCGGCCACTCCGTGCTGGAAGGCACCCAGACCCACACCGCACCCGCGCACGCACCCGCGAAAAAGTAGCGTTCGCTTTCGAGCAATAGCAAAGGGAGGCTGCGGCCTCCCTTTGCTGCGCTCAAGCAGAGAATCGCTTTAAAGCATCTGCGGCGCCGCTCCATGCTGCGCCAGCAGCGCGTCCACGTCCGTCGCCGTCTTTGATCGCCACGACTCCTCGCTCGTCACCGTCGCCTCGGCCGCGCCCCCGCTCTGCACTTCCTTGTACACGTACGACACGACCCGATCCGCCGGTTCGTCCGCCCACGCATTGCCCCGGCCCTGCACCCGCGTCGAGCCGCGCACCCAGCCGCCCGGCGTCAGGTGCCACTCGGTCCACTCATTTCGTATCGCCATCCCTCCATTATGCAAAAATCCGCCGCAACCCTGCCTCACCTGCCGCAAACGCGTCCACTTCGCTGAAAATCGGAACCATGCCCTCTTTTCTGCGCGAAACTTTTCCGGTCGGCCTGCTGGCCTGCAACTGCACCCTGCTCGGCGACCCCGCTACCGGCGAAGCCATCATCATCGATCCCGGCCTGGCGGAAGCGAACGGCGCTGCCTTTCTGCTGAGCCGCCTCGCCGCCCTGCGCCTGCGGCTCACGCAGATCCTCATCACCCACGCCCATATCGATCACGTCGGCGGCGCGCTCGCCCTGCGCCAGGCCACCGGCGCGCCCATCCTGATGCACCAGGCCGACCTCCCCCTGCTCGGCATGATGGACATGCAGGCCGGCTGGCTCGGCATTGCGCCGCCCGCCGTCGCGCCGCCGGACCTGAGCGCCGAGGACGGCTTGCGCATCGGCCTGGCCGGCCTTCCGGGCGAGGTTCTCCACACCCCCGGCCACTCCGAAGGCAGCATCTGCCTCCACTTTCCCGACGCAGCGCTCCTGCTGGCCGGCGACACCCTCTTCGCCCGCAGCATCGGCCGCACCGACCTGCCCGGCGGCGACGGCAGAAAAATCCTGCGCTCCATCGAGGCCCGTCTCATGCCGCTTCCCGAGGAAACCCTCGTGGTTCCCGGCCACGGGCCGGAAACCACCATCGCGGCGGAAATCGAGAGCAATCCCTTTCTGCGCGGGCTCCGCAAGGCTGCTCGCTAAAGCTCATCCCACCTCGGCGAGCAGCCGTCCCACCCCTTCGGCGAAGGTCGCCTCCTCCGCCAGCAGGCTCACCACCACCCAGCCCTCCGCGCCGAACCCGAACGCCGAACCCGGATGCACCAGCACCCCCGCACCATTCAGCAGACGCTCGGCAAACACCTCGTCCGCTCCCAGCGTAGGCAGCCGCAGCACAGCGTACCAGCCGCCCTCGCCCATCAGTCGCGAAGCCCGGGTACCAGGCAGCAGCCTGTCCAGCGCGTTCAGGTTCGCGGCCACGCGCGCCCGGATCTGCGCCTGCATCGCCCCCGAGCCTGCCAGCCATGCAGGCAACGCGTGCTGCGCGGGCGCGCTCACCGAGAGGTACGTGTCCGCAATCAACTCCAGGCGCGCACCGGCCTCGTCCACCTCGCAAGCCGGGCCCAGCATGGCGAGCCACGCAAGCTTCATCTGCGGCATGCCCGCGATCTTGCTCATGCCGCTCAGCACAAACGTCGGCACCGGGTGCGGGCCAACGGCGAAACTTCGCGGCGCGGCAATCCCCGGCCACGCGTAATCCAGAAACACCTCGTCCACGATCAGGGCGAGGCCGTGGCGCGCGCATACCCTCTCCAGCGCCGCACGCTCTGCTTCGCTGATAAAGTGCCCGGTCGGGTTGTTCGGATGCACCAGCACCACGGCCCGGGTGCGCGGTCCCACCAGCCGTTCGAGCGACCCCGGCTCCACCTGCCAGCCATGCTCATACACAAGCGGATACGCCCGCAGCGCGACATCGTTCAGCCGGGCCAGGTACTCGAACAAGGGGTAACTGGGCGTCGCGATCAGCACATCGTCTCCCGGGTCGCACAACAGCCGGAACAGGAAGCTGTACGCCTCGCTCGTGCTCGCCGTCATGCAGAGCCGTTCCGGCGAAACCCCGGCGCCGTGGCCCCGGTAGTACCCCGCAACCGCCTCGCGCGCCGCCCTCAGCCCAAACGGCTGGGGATCGTACCGCAGCGCGCCCCGGTCTTCCAACGGCCGCAGCCACCCGGGGCCGTCGATCGCCAGGCCGCACCGCGTCGGGTTCGATGCGGTCAGGTCCAGCAGCGGCAGGCCCTTTGCACGCCGCTTCCCGAGCGCCAGCGCCAGCGCAGCCTCTTCCCTGTCCCACGCGGTCCGCTGTGCAAAGTGCAGAGCATTCTCCTTCGGAGCAGTCTCCATTCTCCCGCATAATGGGAGAAAAGCCAGAGGTGCGGATGAAACTGGAAGCAGTGATCTTTGACTACGGCATGGTGCTCAGCACCGCACAGGAAGCGGCTCCGCTGGCCGCCCTCAAGCAGATCACCCGGCTCGACGACCAGGCCTTTGACACCCACTACTGGCGGCATCGCCATGCCTACGACCTCGGCCGCCTGAACGGCACGACCTTCTGGCAGACCATCTCCGATGACGCCGGGCTCGCGCTCACACCCGCCGAGATCGAGCGCCTCATCGAAAACGACGTCCTCATGTGGAGCACGCTCAACGAACCCATGCTCCGCTGGGTCGACTCCATCCAGGCTGCCGGCCTCCGCACCGCCATCCTCTCCAACATGGGCGAGGAGCTGCTTCGCTACATGCGCCAGGAGTTCGGCTGGCTCGGCCGCTTCGACCATCACACCTGGTCCTGCGAGCTCGGCATCGCCAAACCCGACCCGGAGATTTACCGCTACACCTGCAGCAAGCTCGGGGTCGCTCCGGAAAATGCGCTCTTCCTCGACGATAAACCCGAAAACACCCATGCCGCCGAATCCATCGGCCTGCCCGCCATCCTGTTCACCAATGTCGCCGCCCTGCAGCAGGAACTCGCCCGCCGCAATCTCACCACTTCCCTGCCCGCGTTCACCGCCGCGCCCGTAGCCTGAAGCCGCGCGTGCCGCTCAGCCCGCCCGTTCGGCAGCAACGGGCGAAGCCGACGCTCCCCCCGTTGCTGCTCCATCGTCATGTGTCGTGTCTGCTCTTCTACTGCGAGCAGGCAAGCGTGATCGCTCCTGAGTCGGCGTTATACATCGCGACCCCCAGCGCCTGCGCAAAGCTGTCGTTCTGGATGCAGACCGGTGCCGTGTCCGTAAATCCCGGACTGTTGATATACACGCCGATCGAGACTCCCGAGGCGTTCAGGGTGTTGCCGGCCACGGTAAACGGCGCCGCCTGCGCCATCGGGCTTTCATCGGGAATCAGTGCGATCGGAATATTCATGCCCGGCCCGGTCATGCTGATGGTGTTCCCCGTGATCGTACCGGAGTACGCCGTGATGGCCACCAGCGGCTCGCTTCCCGCGTAGCTGAAGGTATTCCCCGCCACCGTCGCTGTCGTAAAGTGTCCGAACTGCAACAGGAACGGCGGCAGAAAGCTCGAGTCAATCGTCATCGTATTGGTATCCACATCCGCGACTGCCTGCGAGTTATATGCATCGAAGCTGGGATCCTGCGACGGCCCGCTTTGAAACTGGTTGTTTCCATACGCCGTTCCCACCTTGATGATCCCGTTCTGCAGCTGGTTCCCGGAGATCGTATCGTCGGTCGTCTGGTCGAAAAAGATCGATGCGTTGTACAGCGTGTTCTTCAGGTAAGTGAATCCCGACGATCCCTCCGTCGCATACAATCGGGGCATCAGCGACAACGCCTCTGCTCCCGGCGCTCCGTATCCCAGCATCTGGTTGTTGATAAACGAGACATTCGTGAACTGGTCGTACTCGTCGGTCCCGCCGTAGGAAGCATCCCCGGTTCCAAAACCCCAGCTTGAGTTCTCAATCGTCACGTCTCTCTTGAATCCGCCCCCGAACGGCCCGTGCGTGACAAAGCCGAGTATCTGGACCGCATTGACGGTCAGCCCGTACACCATCCCCGTCGTAAAGATCGGGTTCGATGTACTGATCAGCATGTTGCCGAGCGCCAGGTTGTGAGGAACCGTGGGCATGATGACCAATCCAAAGGAATCGACGCCGTCGTTGAAGTAGCGCTTCGATGTCGGATACTGCAGCGTAAGGGTGTTCCCGTTTACCGCCGTCACCGTATTCAGTTCTGAGAAGTGACACTCGTTCGCGGTCCCATTCAGGTCCTGGCAGGGCGACCCGGTAAACGACCCGGAATAGAGCCATATATCGCTTCCTGCACTTATGCCGGTCGGCGCGCTCGTCAGCGTCACGGTTGTTGCTCCCTTGGCCACGTTCTGCATCTTCAGCACGCCCGTCTGGTCATCCGGCCGCTGCCGATACCCTGCCGCTATCAGCATCGCCATATCACCATGGTCCGGAGGGGTCGCGATGGCTGTGCCGGAGCCCATGCCCTGGATCGAAATATTTCCGGTCGCAGAGTTCGGTATCTGCAGGTAGCTGTAAACGCTGTAGAACGGATCGGCCGCGAGATCGGTCGTGTACGGCGGGTCCGCCAGCGTGCTGACCGCGGCAAAGCTCGGGCGCCCGATAAAGAAGCTGCCGTTGCTCAACTGCACGGTCCCGCCGCCGGCCGCGGCAGCAGCATTGATCGCAGCCTGTATCGCAGCCGTGTCATCGTGCATTACAACCGCGTTCGTCAGCGAAGCCGGAATAACATCGGCTGTCGTAATCTGGTTGTCTTTCACCGCCGTTACCGTCGTGTAGAAATCCTCGTTCTTGGCGATGTTAGGATTCGCCGCGGGCAAGTTGTTCGGCCAGCCGCCGCGCGTTCCAGGCCGCTGCCCCACATCCATGGCGCTCGCTCCGTATCCTGCTACCGTCACCAGCTGAAACGGCCCGCCGTCCTCCGAGACGTAGTACAGGAAACTCGGCGAGAGCCCGATCGGATTCACAATGGACAAGCTGTTCCACGCCGCGGGAAACGACAGCGCAGGCATGTTCGTGACACAAGCCTGCGGGCTCGGCGCGCTGATCCCCTCCAGCGGGTCCGCCGTCGACACCACGTAGCAGTAGGTATGGCTCCCGGTAGCGCCCGTGCCTTCCTTTGTCACCACCGGCTCTGCCGTAACCGGCGCGGTCGCAGGAGCCGGTCCGCCGCCCACGATATGAATGCCTTCGCCCGGGGCAAAGTCGAAGGAATCGAATACACACCCGGTCAGAACATTGGTGCCGCCTGTTGTCGAACACGTACCCATGCTGGCGCTGGCGGAAGCCCCATAGCTGCCGACGTTGAACACCGGCAGCGTCGAACCTGAACCCGCGGACTGTGCCGCGGCCGAAAAGCCGCCGATCGCAAATGCGGCGCAAAGCGCTACCAACCTGCTCTTGAACTTTTGAGTCATTCCCTGCATGCGAAACCTGCCTCTCCGTGTTGAGTGCGAGTCATACGGCCAGGCTTCCCACGTACGTTGCCTGTGCCGCTGTTGCAGCAGTACCGTTAGTCAGCGACGGCAGTCCCCTGTAAGCAGAGCGCCTGCTCATCCCCAAACGGTAACTACAACTTATAAGTTAAGCGCCAAGTGATGCATCACACGTAAGTGGGACACTGGTCCTTTAGGGGGATACGAAACCATGCAAACCCCCTATCGTTACTGGTTCAAGTACCAATTTTCCGCAACTGCGGAATCCCTACTATAGGTCTGGGCAGACCACTCCACTTATCCCTCGACTAACAATTTTTATTACGAAAGTATCTTGGGCTTGTTATGCGGACTGCTGCTTCACCGAACCGGAAGTCTCTGCGCGGGAACGCCGCCGCGGGACCATGGCCTGCACGCAAGGCACGGCAAGCCTCCCGCGCAGGTGAGCGACAGCCACGCAACGCAGGACAGCGCCGGGGTTGCCTCGTGATCGCGGCCGGGGTATGGACAGGCAAGCAGGCCGGGACGATCGGGCCGCCGGTGATCCGCGTTATGCGCGCGAACCAGCGCTGCCCGAGGCCAGCAGGTATGTGTCGGTGTTAAGGCTTCAGAGCCTGCGAGAGCGCCGGAATCGGCACCTGTTCCACGATCTCAACGCCGAAGCCCTGGAGCGCGGGCACATGCGTCCGAGTATTCGAGAGCAGGCGGATTCGCCGGATCTGCAGGTCTGAGAGGATTTGCCCTCCCAGTCCCACCTGGCGCAGGATCCGCCCGTGCCCGTCCTCGTGCGGCTCCGCTCCTCGCTGCTCCCCGCGTCCGGTCCGGTGCAGCAGGATTCTTGCCGGTACGCCTGGCGCGGCCGCAGGCGTTTCGATATCGAAACCCCGGCCGCCGTTATGCAGATAAATCAGCGCGCCGCGCCCCGCCTCGGCAATCGCTTGGAGCGAGCGGTCCACGCTCGCTCCGCAGTCGCAAAGGCTGGAGCAGAACACCTCGCCCGCCAGGCAGTGCGAGTGCACCCGCACCAGCACCGGCCGCTCATCGCCGCCGTCGGCCTGCCGCACATCCCCGCGCACCAGGGCGAGATGGCTCTCGCCGCCGTTCACTTCACTTT
>CAXTMY010000020.1:0-18104 GCA_964245565.1 uncultured Acidobacteriaceae bacterium
CTACCGAGCAGGCTGAATGTGTATCCCGCACTCCACCTTCTGCCCACCCCATCGGCCCGACCGCGGATCGTTCGGGTCGGTCGGCAGCGTCGTACAAGGCTCGCATCCGATCGATGTATAGCCTTTTTCGTACAGCGAAAGCAGCGGAATCTCCAGGTGCGCGCACAACTGCCACACATCGCGGGTCGTCCAGTCCGCAAACGGGCTCAGCTTGCGCACCGTCACCCCGCTCGGCAGCAGGAACGGCGCCGCCTCTTCAAGTGCGGTGCGGCTGCGCGCCTGCTCCCGGCGCAGCCCCGTCAGCCAAACCTTGTACTTCGCGACAGCGGCAAACAGCGGCTCAACCTTGCGCAGCCCGCAGCACCGGTCGGGCGCCGCGCGGTGCAGCAGCCCGTGCTCCGCCTCCTGCTCGGCCACCGTCGCCGCCGGCAGCAGGTTCGTGAGGTTCAGCTGCCAGTCGCGCGCCAGCCGGTCGCGGTACTCGTAGGTCTCGGCAAAGTGGTAGCCGGTGTCCAGGAACAGCACCGGAATCCGGGGCCGCAGCTTCTGTACCAGCCACAGTAGCAGAACATCCTCCGCCTGGAAGCTGCACGTCAGGCAGGCGTCCTCAGCAGCCGGCGCGGCCGCGAGCTCGCGCTCCAGCAGCGCCTGCACATGCGCCTGCTGCGCGGCAAGCTCAGGCCGCAGCGGCAATGGCGCGACAGCATTCTCAACCGTACTCATGCACTCTCCTTTTCTCGCAGAATGCCGGCTTCGTGCAGGAAGCGGAGCGCCTCGGTCACTGCCACCGAAGCGTCCTCCGGCAGCGGCTCTGTGCGCGTCTCGCCGTTCCAGTGCGCTGTCAACTCAGGCCGCGCGCTTCGCTCTACGAGAACCAGCGCCCCGGCTTCCGCGGCAGCAGCGGCCGGTCCACCCTCCAGCCGCAGCACAACCGCACTCCGCGCAAACAGCGCCCGCTCCAGCGCATCCACGAGCTCACGACCGCCCGAAACCACCAGCCGCGCGCCGACATGGCCCCAGCGCGAAGCCCGCTGTTCCGCCGTGACGGCAGCAAATGCTCCGTCCGTGGTGTCTGCCACCGTCTCTGCTTCAAATGCGCGGATCATCCCCGCCGCGGCCGTCGCATTCGTCTTGCGGTCGATCAGGATAAAGCTGCCCGTGTACCGGTTCGCGCTGTACGTATCGGCGCAGATCGGCATCAGCGTCTCCACTGAGACCAGCGCAATCCCGTTCATCCCCAGCTCTTCGCTCTGCCCTTCGTTCACACCCGCCATCTGCACCGCATGCACCCGCGCCGTCACCGTTCGGCTGGTCTGCTTCAGCAGGTAGCGGCGCCCCGGCTCCAGCGGAGCACTCTCCATCCACACCAGCGAAGCCGTAAACCGAGTCGCCACCGTCGCCGGCTCTCCCGGCGCAACCAGCAGGTCGCCGCGGCTCAGGTCGATTTCATCCGTAAGCGTCACAATGACAGATTGCGGCGCCGCCGCTTCCTCCAGCTCGCCGTCGAAAGTGACAATACGCTCCACCCGGCTCACCCGCCCGGACGGCAGCGCCAGCACCTCATCCCCGACACGCACTCTTCCCGCCGCAATCTGCCCCGCGTAGCCGCGGAAATCCAGGTTCGGCCGCACCACCCGCTGCAGCGGCAATCGGAACGCCGCCGCCTGCGCGCCCTCGAGCGCCGGAATCCCTTCCAGCAGCTCCAGCAACGTCGGGCCGCCGTACCACGGCATCGCCTGCGACGCATGCACCACGTTGTCCCCGGCCAGCGCGCTTACCGGCACAAAGTGCAGCGTTGAGCTGCCCCGGACGGCGGGCGCCAGCTCGTCAAAAAAGCGCTCGAACTCCGCGCGCACCCGATCGAACGTCGCCTCGCTCCACCCCACCAGGTCCATCTTGTTCACGGCGATCAGGATGTGCCGCACCCCCAGCAGCGCCGTGATGTACGCATGGCGCCGCGACTGCGGCAGCACGCCCTTGCGCGCATCCACCAGCACGATTGCCACGTCCGACGTACTCGCGCCCGTCGCCATGTTGCGCGTGTACTGCTCATGCCCCGGTGTGTCCGCGATGATGAACTTGCGCCGCGCCGTCGAGAAGTACCGGTAGGCCACATCGATCGTGATGCCCTGTTCCCGCTCCGCGCGCAGCCCGTCTGTCAGCAGCGCCAGGTCGAGCACGCCGGCGGCGGTCGTGCCCTTGCCCTCGATCGACCGCACCTGGTCCTCGTACACGCTCTGCGTGTCATATAGCAGCCGCCCGATCAGCGTCGACTTGCCGTCGTCCACCGACCCTGCCGTCGAAAAGCGCAGCAGGTCTTTCCCTCGCTCCTCGGCAAGGTAGTCTTCGACATTGAAAGCCTCGCTCTCTGCCGGCAGCACCTGGGCCATCAGAAGTACCCTTCCCGCTTCTTGATCTCCATCGACCCGTCCTGGTCATGGTCGATCACGCGATTGGCCCGCTCCGAGGACCGGAACCCCAGCACCTCTTCGATAATCTTCGGAATCGTGTCCGCATCCGAGCGGATTGCCCCCGTACACGGGCTGCACCCCAGCGAGCGCAGCCGCGACTTCACTATCGCTGGCTGCTCGCCCGGCATCGCGACAAACGCCTGCTCGGTTGGCAGCAGCGCCTCGCCGCGCACATACATCGGCCGCTCCCGCGCAAAGTACAGGTCCACCACCGGAATTGACTCCTCGTGGATGTACTGCCACACATCCATCTCGGTCCAGTTCGACAGGGGAAACACCCGGATCGACTCGCCCTTGTGCACCCGCGCGTTGTACAGGTTCCACAGCTCGGGCCGCTGGTTCTTTGGATCCCACTGGCCGGCGCGGTCGCGGAATGAGTAGATCCGCTCCTTCGCGCGCGACTTCTCCTCATCCCGCCGCGCCCCACCGAACGCCGCGTCGAACCCGTAATGGTTCAGCCCGTCCAGCAGCGCCTGCGTCTTCAGGTACCCGCAGCAGCGCTGTGTGCCCAGCGCCAGCGGGTTCGCGCCGTTTGCCAGCGCCTCTTCATTCCGCCACACCAGCAGCTCTGCGCCGATGCTGCGCGCCATGTTGTCGCGAAATTCCAGCATCTCCCGGAACTTGTAGCCGGTATCGATGTGCAGCAGCGGAAACGGAATCGGGCCGGGGAAAAACGCCTTCTGCGCCAGCCGCAGCATCACCGACGAGTCCTTGCCGATCGAGTACAGCATTACCGGCTTCTCGAACTCCGCCGCGACCTCGCGCAGAATATGAATGCTCTCCGCCTCCAGCAGGCGCAAATGCGTCAGCCGCTCGGGAGCGCTCGCCGCCACCGCGGCTGAAACCTCAGAAGAATGGTCCTGTGCGGAAATCAAAACAGCTGCACCTCATCCAAAAAGCTAGGCAATCCGGAAAGACCCTTACCGGCTCCTCTGTTGCTAAAGCTGTGGATGAAGCGGAGGAGCAAAAAGAAGCAGACTTAAAGCCGGTCTTGTGCCGCTACAGCTCGCATTCCGGAACGCGGGAGATCGTTCGCAGGCAGGAACAACAACAACGGCGAGTGTGGCAGGAACCGGGCATCTCGTGTCCACGAGCTTCGCACAGGCCGGCGCCGAGCGCAAGCAGAGCGCTCGGCGCAGTGCCGGTACAGCCCGTCAGATCACCCGCAACAGCAGCAGAACGATCAGGATCACCAGGATCAGGCTGACCCCGCCTCCACCGTAGTAGCCGATCCCCGGCCCCATCCGGTAACCGCCGAACCCGAACACCAGCAGCAGGACAATCAGAAGTATCAGCATCATGCATCTCCTTTTCTCAACAACCTCGGATGCAGAAGCTTCAAGTGACGTCAAAACAATTTCAGCGCGCTGGTCACGAGAACGCCGCGCAGGCCCGTTCTGCAAGGCCTTGCCCGGAAACGTACTGCCGGCCAGTGTCTCGAAATCGTACAGAGCCGGCAGTCGAGGCCCTGGCCCGCTCTATGCCTTGATGACCGCCTTCACCGCCGGCGGCCCGTCGATGGCTGTTTTCACCGCCTGGTCTTTTGCCATCACATCCAGAACTGCCTGGACGACCTTTTCATCGGTGGTGGCCGCATCGCGGATTTCTACCGGGTAAAGTACGGCATACTGCAGTCCGTCTACGAGCTGCAGGCGTGACTCGATGTGCGGCGCCTCCACCGCAGTATCCATCCAGGCCTCGACAAGGTGGTGCTGCTGTTCAATGCTCGCCTTGTATCCCAGGTACACCTGGGTAATCGCCTGCAGCACTGCCTCCGTGGCCACCCGGTACTCCGTATCCGGCTTCAGCTTGATCGTCAGTTCGTGCCAGGCGTACTCGGTGCCCGGCATCTGCTTGTAGAGCGGAGTTCCGGCCTGGAAAAGAATGGAGTTCGCGAAAACCGCGACGCGCCCCGTGGGGTGCAGCTCGGTGCCGGCGCCGGTCAGCTCCATCATGTAAAAGCGCACCAGGCCTACATCCACCACGTCACCCGTGACGTTGGCAATGGTGATGCGATCACCCACGCGGACCCCGTACCGCCCCACGATGAAGAAGTAGGCAGCTACGGAGAGCAGAATGGTTTGGAGACCAACGGCAATGCCGGCCGTAATAAAACCGGCGAAGGTGGCCAGCGGGGTAAATTGCGTGATAAAGCCGAAAAGGAGCACAATCCCGCTGAAGAAGCCTACGAAGATGCGGCGAATCACGATGAACTGGCGGCGTCTGCGAATATCCTGCACATACTTCGTAATTGCCCGGCGCGCTACCTCGTTCAAGCCCAGGATGATCGCGAGCGCGATTGCGATGTAGGCCACGCGCAAAAGCAGCGAGCGCATCACCGTGGCGCGCTCGGCGCTCACCGCCGTGCGCCAGGAGACCAGGTTGGCGCGAATCTGCTCCAGGACCAGTACCTCCTGGCTGACCGGGATTGAGACATTTGAGATGGCATTGTAGGCATCGGTCAACTCTTGATACCGCTTCCGGGTGGCCGCGAGATCAGTTGCCAGCGCCGTAGAACTGCCAGCAGCCGGCGCGACCTGCGCTTTCGCATCCGCCTCATCCTGCATGGTCCCGGCTACCTGCAGGGTCGCCCGCAGGATTTTGAGAAGCGGTGTTCGCAGCTCGAGTGCCTGGGCGTGCAGCTTCTGTGCCTCCTTGATGCGCTGATCAATGGCGTTCTCTGTGCCCAGCAGCTGAAACAGCACGCCGGCTTGGCTGCTGATGCCTGAGTCGCGCGCCGGGGCAAGATTCTCGATGCTGCTGGCAATCGGCTTGACCTTGTTGTCCACCAGCTCCGGGGCGGAGTGCTGCAGTTGATTGATGTCCCCCTGCAGTCTGCTATTCGTTTCCGCGGCCGAGACCCCGGCCACTTTGCCCAGCGCGTTCGCCATTGCCCTGTTCAGTTCCAGCTGGCCTTCTATGTTTTCCTTCTGCTGCTCCAGGGCTCCGCGCTGGCTTGCGGGCGCGCTCGCGATCTGCTGGTTCAACGCATCGTCCCGTTGCTGCAGATCTGCGATGTGCCGGTTCGCATTGAGCTGTGCGGCACTCAGTTTTTGCGTTTCCTCGAGTCCTGTTGCCTGCTGCGCGCTTACCGCCGTTTTCCCGGGCACGCGGGCCAGCAGGGCTGCCTCGTCGCGAGCAGCCTCAAAAGCCAGCTGGGCGGCCTGCGTTGCCTCGGATTGCGCCTGCTCGGCGTACAGAATATCGCTCGGTTCGCCTACTTTCTGCACCGGCGTGACCGATGCGCGGTAGAACCGGAGCACCTCGTTGAGGTGCGCCAGGATCTGCTTCGATCTGGCATTCACGTCAACGCCTTGCGTCAGCGAAGCCGGCAGGGGCGCGGGCAGCGCTGAAAGGCTGATCGCGGTGGCCGGCTTCGGCGCAGTCGGCTGGCCCGGCTCTGCTCCGCTCGCCTGGGTGGCACCATGCACAGAAACCTGGGCCGAGGCTTTCGCCGCGGCTCCCGGCGATGCCTGCGTCGCTGCAGAGGCCTGGGCGCTTGCGGCGACGGAACAAGCGCATGGGGACAGGAGGAGCGCGATCAATATTTCCAGGCGCAGTCCGCGGAGCCGAGACGCCCGGTTCAGAAGAAGCTTCATGTCTGTATTTTGACGCGTATCGCCGAAAACCGCTTTGGCACGCCGGCCGCTCCCGCCATTTCCCTCGATCAGTCGAGGAGCGGGTGAGGACCATCCGCCCCAGGCGCGGCTTTGGGCGCCGGAGTGCAATCTTTCCGCCCGTAGTCCGTCTGATACAGTTGGCGGTGGGTTTCGGACTATCGCAACGACCGGTTCTTCGCGTCTCGTGCCATTGAGGTTCTCCTTGAGGTCCGGCGCGGGCCTCATTGCTCCGTTGCCCCGGGCAGCCGACGGCCGTATCACCCGGAAACGGAAAGCCAGAAATCAAATTCGGTTACTGAAAACATGCGCATACAGGACATCAGGGGCAAGCGCCTCTCACTTCTTCGCGGGCACCGTTTTTCTCTCTTATTTCTTTTCCTGCTCGGATCGCTCGCGGCTTATCCCTATGCGGAAGTCTCGGGAACCGGCTACTACGCGTTTCGCATCATCGGGAGCGCGATTACACTCCTTACCGTCTGGGCCGTCGCCTTCCGCCGGAGCACCCTCTTTCTCGTCCTGATCCTCGCCGTTCCTTCCCTGCTTCAACACACCCTCGTCGCTCCGGCCGACTCAAGCGTCGTCTTCACGGTCAACAGGCTTCTCAGCCTCCTGTTCGACCTCATTGTGATCACGCTCATCTTTCGCCGTGTTTACACGCCGGAGAAACCGGATTTCGAGTGCGTCGTGGGCGCCGTCTGTATCTATCTCCTCATCGGCTATAGTTTTGCCGGCGTCTACAGCCTTATCTTCAGTCACCTGCCGCATGCCTTCTACCTCAACCCGCTCACGAATATCCACGCTGTTCCGGGTCGCTTTGAATTCGTTTACTTCAGCTTCGGCACCATCACCGAGCTCGGCACGCCCGGGGTCGTCGCCGTCGCTCCCGTGGCTCAGGCAGTGTCCATATCTGAGGCCGTCATCGGCATTCTGTACCTGGCCGTTCTCATCTCTCGCCTTATGAATGGGTATCGCTCTACCTCTAAGCTGCCCGGCGTTATCCACCAGGATCACGACGCCCCGCAGTAGTCTGCACGAGGCAGCCGGACGCCGAAATCCATCCGCAATGCAACTGGCTTATGCCTGCAGCCCATCCAACCAGAAGTATTCAGCAGGCCCTTACCCGTCGTTTCTTCCAGTTCTTGCAAAAGAACTCCTCAGCCCCTCAACTTTCTTTGCACGCAGGAGCGTCTCTATGTATCACCACGTGAAAAAACTGATGTACACCGTCAACATCGGGGAACCCGACCCGAAGTTCGGGAAGATGCTTCTGGAACAGTTCGGTGGAGCCAACGGCGAGTTGGCGGCTGCCATGCAGTACTCGATTCAGGGCTTTAACTGCGAAGATGCTGCGCGCAAAGACCTGCTGATGGATATCGGCACCGAAGAGCTGAGTCACCTGGAAGTCGTCGGCGCACTCATCCGCATGCACCTCAAACCCCTGAAAGACGAGCGCGAAGCTGCGGAGGCAGACCCCCTCGTGGCCATTGCCGGCGGCGGAGGCGTGGCATTGTTCGACTCCATGGGCAATGCCTGGACGGCCGACTACCTGAAGATCACCGGTGATCTGGCAGTCGATCTCCGGAGCAATATCGCTGCCGAGGCACGCGCGAAAATTGTCTACGAACGCCTGATCGGGTTTACCCAGGACCAGGGCTCCAGGGAAGCTCTCCAGTTTCTGATGACGCGCGAGATCACGCATATGCGCGCGTTCACCGCTGCTCTGGAAAGCATGGAGAAGCCGCAGTTTGCGGTCGGCATCATCGAACCCACACCCGGGCTTGTCGATCAGTTCTTCAACAGCTCGACAGGGGAAAGCCAGTACGGCGAGACCGACTTCAAAGGACCGTGGAACAGCGGCCATGGCCTCCATACCGTCCAGTCGGAGATCAAGGGCGGCGAGGGCCTGGATATCACGCCGTATGATCCGCAGCCCGGCACAGAGAAAACCTCGCCCATCGACTCGACACCCGTGGGTCAATGGACGAACGGGGTTGGCGAGAAGCAGAAGGCACTGCACGAGGCGAAAAATAAAGAGGCTGCCGCGTCTGCGATGGTTGAAGTCTAAGGAATCCGGGCAGTGAGAAGCAGCAGCCGCTTCTCACTGCTTCCCCTCTTGCAGGCACCGGCTCAGGCGCAGCAAACTTATCTCCGACGTGACCCTCGGGCCTGTCTTCCAAGACGGAGTGCGCCGCAGCCATCCTCCCGGCAAAACTTATCCTCGAAAAAGGAGAATCATCAGCGTGGCGTGTCCCTATCGTTCCATCTTGGTCGGCGACGATGGTTCTGCTGAAAATCAGGGCGCCGTAGAGACTGCGTTGTGGCTTGCCGAGGCGGCCAGGGCCAAGGTCATCCTGCTGGCTGTGCTTGAGCTGCCGTCAGCCGAGCAGCAGGCTGAAGGGTATGGCCTGGAGACTTCAGAGAAACAGCAGGAGGAGCTGCGCACGAGAGTGCATCAGACCGCGGCCGATGCGAAAGCGCGCGGTCTGGATATCCTCGCCGAAGTGGTCCCGGGAGACCCGGGAAAGCAGATCAGGCGTTTCGCACAGGAGCACGCCGTTGATCTGCTCGTGCTGGGGCACCGCGATGTCTCCCGGCCCAGGCGCTGGCTTGAAGGCTCCACCTCCGAGGATCTCGCGAAGGATCTCAACGTGTCGGTTCTTATCGTGCATGGAAATACCCGCTAAGCGCCGGGCCCGTCCTCCCTATCGTTCCCGCACCGGAGTTACCCTAAGTTGATAGAGAATCAGGAGAGGTCAACAGAATAGCTGCTAGTTCTGCAATTTTTCCCAGGTCACGAGTATGTCCGTCACGCGCCCTGCCTCGTTGCGTTTTGTCAAAACTTGCTTTTTGTAGCGGCAGCCTTTATCGCCCAATGGAGCATGCCACCAGTCGCAGTCGGTCGGTTGCTGCAAGGCATGGACCTGGTCCACGCCTACATGATAGATAGGCGCATAGACCAGTGGATATTTCACCCGGCACGGGATCCATGTCCAGACCAGCCAGATCGGGTTGATAACGAACAACCAGACTAGAAACAGCCCCGTCGCCAGCTCGCCCAACCCCATCCTTTCCTTGTCAATTTCCGGCTTTGCCGGTTGAGCTTCCCCGCTTCCCATTCGCCACCCCAGTGCGATTGACATCGACCTGCGTTTGTAGGCCGGTGAGCCGGACCGGGCTCTCTTCGCCGGCAGCGTGCCCGGTCTGGCTCAATGCCCGAAGGCGAAGCTTTTCCGACAGGCTACAGAGAACCTTTCATGGAGTGGAAGATAACGTATGTAACCGCTCGGCAGGCGTATACGGCCGTGCTCACCCAGCGGTCACCTGTACGGCTCAGACCGACGCACGAGAAACTGGAACTTAAGCTCTACGGCTGTTCAGAGATGCGAGGGCAGCGACTGAGCTCTCACTCCTCCGGCCGCGACATCGACGGCGGCGCGTCTTCAGGAGCACTGCCCCACTGCTTATTCGGCGAGGGCCCCATCGTCAGCTCAAGCTTTCCGCCATTCGCAATATCCGCGTGCGAAAACCACGGCTTGTTCCACGGCTTGCCGTTCAGCCTGGCAGACTGGATATAGATGTTCGTATCCGAGTTATTTTTCGCCGTGATCTCGAATGTCTTTCCGTTACCCATATGCATCGTCACATGCCGGAAAATCGGGCTGCCAAGGATGTAGTTGGGGCTCGAGGGATCGACGGTATAAAACCCCATCGCGCTCATCACGTACCAGGAGGAAGTGCTGCCCTGGTCGTCCATGCCCGGAAAGGCATAGCCGGAAGCATCGCTCCCATACATCTCGCGCAGGATGCGGCGCACCAGCGCCTGCGTCTTCCACGGCTGCCCGGCCCAGTCATAGTAATACGACGCCTGCTGGTCCGGCTGGTTTCCCTGCACATACTCGCCCACCATCCCTGTGCAGTCCCGGCAAATGCCCTTGGCGGTGTACGGCGTCGTGAAAAACTCATCCAGCTTGGCAGCGAACTTTTCGCGGCCACCGAGTTCATTCGCTATGCCCTGCACGTCATACGGGGTAAGCCACAGTGTTGACCAGCCGGAGGCTTCCTTCATCATGAAGTTGTAGTATGGCTCGCCCGGGTCGAAGGGTGAGATCCACTTACCATCGGCGGTGCGCCCGCGCACAAAACCAATGGAAGGATCAAAGACGTTGTGGTAGTTATGCGCTCGCTGCAGGAACATAGCGGCATCTGCCTGTTTTCCCAGCCGCTTTGCGTACTGGGCCATCGCATAATCATCCCAGCTGTACTCGAGCGTGGTAGCCACGCCGGCCTTACCGCCGGCATACGGGGGATTGGGGTTGCCGGGCGGGATGAAATCCGAGATCCAGCCGTTCTGCATGTACTCGGCCAGGTAGTTGCGCGGACCGTTCGGATCCGTCGCGTTCTTGCGCAGATACTCATAAGTGCCTGCCCAGTCGAAATCAAGCCCGC
Organism: uncultured Acidobacteriaceae bacterium; assembly: GCA_964245565.1. GTDB lineage: Bacteria > Acidobacteriota > Terriglobia > Terriglobales > Acidobacteriaceae > EB88. Next base: position 10,538 of record CAXTMY010000020.1, read on the forward strand.
GCTCCCAGTCGCCCAGATACATAAACACGGCATTGTCGCCGTGGAAAGATGTCCCCATGTAGCCGGACTCACGGGCCATATCAAGCTGCGAGCGGAGGATGTCCGTCTTTACCTGTGGCTCAAGTAACGTCAACAGCACGATCTGGTTCCTGCCCGTATCCCAGAACGGCACTTCACCATAGCGGTCATAAGTTGCGGTCTTCACTTCGCCATTGCGCGTACTGAATGGCTCGCCCTTCTTTGCAACCAGTCGGGGACTGGCGAAGGAGTGCAGCAGGCAGGAGTAAAACAGCATCTTCTCCTTCTCCGAGCCACCTTCTACCTCGATCTGGTTGAGCTTGGCAGCCCAGGCATCCTCGGCCTGCCGGTGCACACGGTCAAAGTCCCATCCCGGGGTCTCGGCATCCAGCCGCTGCTCGGCCTGTTCGTAGCTCGTGCCCTGGGCGATCTTGACGAGCACCTGCTCGCCTGCCGTCGTCGTAAGGTCGAGATACGCGCCGGCAAATGGCCCCGCGATCGTGGTTTGTCCCGGATCCACTTCTCTGCTGCCGAGAATCGACCCTGCTTCGCCTCTTTCTCCATTGCGCGGCGGGAACTGGCGGAAGGTGCCAAAGCCGGTGAAGGGCTTGGAGAACTCCGCGACGAAGTACGTTTCGGCATTATGGCGGCCACGCGTGAAGTGACCCCGCACCGTGTGGTCGCCGGCGACCTCGACGCTGCCGCCTGCCCAGCCCAGGTCGAGCAGCAGGTGCGACTTGCTGCTTGCCGGATAAGTGATGCGGTACAGGCCGGTCCAGGTCGTGGCCGTAAGTTCTACGTTGGTCTTGAAGGTGTCGAGGTAAACGGAGTAGTAGCCGGGGCTGGCATGCTCGCGAGCCTTATCATAGACAGATACGGTCCGCTGCGGCGGCACGGTCCAGTCCCCGACAACCGGCATCAGGATGGGCCCGCCGCCGCCGCCGCTCGAGAAGCCGACCATCGTGGGATTGGGATAGTAATAAGGAGCGGGAACGCCGGCCTGGTAACTCAGCGGTAGGTTCGCGTTGATAGGGGCGATGTCCGTCGAGCTATGCGGAAGCACAGCGCCCGGTGAGGTGAAGCCGGAGTAGAGCTGCTCGCCTGGCGGCGGCGCGTTGCCGATGAGCTTCTGCTTGTCGAGCGGCGCCGTGCCCACAAGAGGGTTGGCGTAGTCGACCGGACGTTTCCCGGTGGTCTGCGCACAAACAACCGGCACGAGGAAACTTACAAACGAAACAACGGCGATGCTGGATCTGCGGCGAACCGACACGGGCGAATCTCCTGAGGCGTTTTTCCTGAACACGTAAAGGACCGGCAGCTCTCGGCGTGACTTTTCCCTGGGGAAACGTCACCGGCCGAAGAAGACGGCGTTTCTGCGGCACGACACCGGGACGCGCTTACCATTGAACACGCGCCGCGATCTGGCCATTCCGAGGCGCCGTCCCGGATATACCGGTGATCTGGCCGAACGTTACGTCGTTCGGATCGAGATCAGGTGAGTTGATGTAGTGGCGGTTGAACACGTTGTAAAACTCTCCGCGAAGAGTAGCCTTGACTCGACCATCGGGTCCGATGGCGAAAGCCTTGCTCAGCGAGACGCTTTCCGTTGCGACACCCGGGTTCCAGCGCCAGTGATCGTAGTTGTAGGGCGTATCTCCCAGCGTGCCAAGCGCCGGCGTGGTAAACAGTGTGGGGCTGAAGTCCTGGTTGTGCGGGTCCGAGGTATTGCCCAGGTCAACGAAGTGGCTATGGAAATGATTCTTGATGTTATTCGCGGTGACGCCGGGGGCGAAGTTATCACGCTGGTTCTGGAAGAAGAAGGGATACTGCACGGGCGAGTTAACGGTGCCCATGGGGCTGCCTGAGCCATAGCTCAGGAAGGCCCCCAGGGTCCAGCCGCCCACCGCCTCGTTGAGCAAGTGACCGCTCGACAGAAACTCCTGCCCAGCGCCGAAGGGGAATCGATACGTAACATAGCCCGTGACCAGTTGGAGCTGGTCGGTGCTCTGCACAAAACCGTGCGAGGCAGGGATGTCGGCTGCGCTCTGGTAACCGTACAGGCCATTGCCGCCTGCAGCTGCGCGGCGAGCCAGGTTGCTGCCCTCCAGATGCGAGACCGTGTAGCTCATGTCCGTAGTCAGGTTGTGCGCGTTGCGCGCCTTGATCTCGGCGACAAAGGCATCGTAGGAACTTCCGCCAAGCTGCTGGTCGGTTTCAAGCACAACAGTGTTGTTGTAGGAGGCAGCCTGGGGAATGGGCGCGATCGCAGCATAAGCAGGTCCGCTGAAGCCTGGGTAAGGGTAAGGCACATTGTCCGCGGCAGCCTCGGCCGCGTTGCTGATGGTGTCATTGATGTGCCCGGAAGTCAGCAGCGGGCTGTAGGTGTTAAAACTCGGATAGTTGATTCCGACCGACTCGGGGTTATCATGAAGATCGCTTCCGCGGCTGCCCATGTATCGCGTGTCGAGAATTATGTTCTTGGCAAGCTCGTACTGGATACCGGCATAGAAGTTCTGCGCGCGGCCAAGGTGAAGCGTCTTGGGACTGATGTAGAAGGGGTCGTCATAACCGAAGCTGGTTTGGGTGATGGTGCGTGCCGGGGTGACGGTCTGGCCTGGATACCCGTTCCCCCAGTTGAACGCAGTGGCGCCCGGGATGCTGTTCGGCACTGTGTTCGAGCCGGTCCAGAACTCACCCTGCTGCGAGGGGAATCCGTAGCCGTAGCCGGCGTTGAACTCGCCGAGCGGCACGTAATAAAGGCCGTAGTTGGCACGAGCCACCAGCTTGCTGGTAACTTGATAAGCGCCGCCAACATGCGGGCCGAACTGGTGCAGCGAGTTGTTGGTCTGGAACGTGGAGCCGGAATTCTGCGCGAAGGTCCAGGCGCCCTTGTAGGTGCCCCACAAGGGATTCTGCTGGGTCAGATCGAAGTTGGTCCAGTGGCCGTCGGCCTGGTGGCCGGCAAAGGTAAAGATCCATGTAACGCCCAGATTTAGGGTCAGCCGATTACTGGCCTTCCAGTCATCCTGCGCGAATGCGTCGAGGTACTTCTGCCTCGGATACGTCGGGTAGGGAATGTTCTGCGAGGCGGACTGGACATTGCCCAGCAGAAGGTTGGCAAAAGCACTCCCAACGTAAGGTGTCAGGGATGTGTTGGTGGGTCCGCCGGTCTCGTTGCTGAAGTTATAGTTCTGGATATTGCCGCCGTAGTTCGAGTTCAGGCCCTGCAGAAACACCTGGGCGCCGAACTTGTACGCGTGGTTGCCATGCTGCCAGGCCAGGGTGTCCTGGTAGTGATAACCGTAATAGTTTTGATACGAGTCCACCGACGTGCCGAGGTTCTGCTCGGCGATACCGTTGCTGCTGGTAAAGCTGATGGTCGGAAAAGCGGTGCTGCTGGCATTGAATCCATAGAGCGCGGCACTCGCAACCTGGTTCACCGGGATCTGGGTGTACTGCGTTGAAGAGTAGCCCAGCCCGATGGTGTTGAGCAGGCTGGGCGTGATCGTGTAATTATCAACGATGCGCGCGATGAAGTTAGGCGTATTGTTGCTCCACTCCGAGCTCAACGGGCCGGGATTGCTGAAGCTGCTCACCAGTCCGCCGCCGCTCACGCTGACCCACTTGACGTAGTCGAACGAAGCGCTGACATGGTGGCCGGTCGAAAAGTTGTGGTCTAGTTTGATGTCGTACGAGCGCTTCGTTTCGCTCGGCGTATTGCTCACGACCGTTGGAAAGTTGTTGTAGATACGGCTGGTCAAAGTCGGCTGGTAGTACTTCTGGTAGAGGCCGATAATGGCTTGCGTCGGTGCGCTGTTGAAGCGGCCGGCCGGGATCACGTTATTGGGAAACGGCGTTGCGCAGGTTTGTCCGTTAACGACAGTCTGCGTATTGGGATCGAAAATCTGTCCATAAAGGTAAGGCTGTCCGGTGCAGGGATTAATAAATGCGCTGCCGGTAGCGGGATTGATAATGCTGCCCTGCTGGGTGCCTCCGGTCAGCAGCTCGCTGAAGTCTCCGGTGAGCATGCGCGCCGTGGGAACAGTGGTACTGTTCGGGTCCAGCGTGTTGTTGGTTTGGCTGTAATACTCGTAGTCTCCGAACAGGAAGGTGCGGTTCCTCCAGAGCGGCCCGCCCAGGCTGCCGCCGTAATCGTTGAACCGGTCGCGCGGGCGAGAGTTATCGCTGATACAGGTCGCATCGCCGGGAGCGCAACCCGCGAGAAAGTAGTTATTCGACCAGGTGTTCGCGTTGAGGGCTTCGTTCTGCAGAAACTCGAAGGCGCTGCCGTGGATCTTGTTGGTTCCGGATTTAAGCTCGAAAAGCAGGACGCCGCCGCCGGTATTGCCAAGCTCGGCGTCAGCGTTTGTAGTAATGACCTGCGTCTCGGCAATGGCATCAAGGCCCGGAGTGGCGATGGCGCCCTGCGGCCCCGCATCCGCGTCCACGCCGTCCACGTAAACGGTATTGGTCCATGAGTTCGCGCCCCCAAGGTACAGCGTGCTGTACCTTGGTTCCCGGAGATGCCGGACTTGGCCGCGCTCGGCGTACTTTGCACCAGCAGCTGCACGGCATCGCGGCCGTTTGTCGCATTGAGCGGCAGGTCGCGAAGCGCTTCCTCTTCCAGCGTATTTGTAGCCGTTGACGTGTCTGATTCGAGCAGCTGAGGAGCGGCGGTGACGGAGACCACCTGGGAGGCCGAGCCCAGCTGCATGACGACGTTCAGCGCCTGGATCTGGATAGCAACGAGGTGAACGGAGGACTGCGTGTCCTTGAAGCCGGGGTGACTCATCTGGATGGTGTAGTCGCCGATCGGCAGTTGCTCGATGCTGTAAGCGCCCGCGTCATTGGTCTTTGCCGTAAAGGTCGCGCCGGTTGCATTCTCGCGCGCCGTGATGGACACGCCAGGCAGCACCGCGCCTGTGGGATCGGTGACGTGGCCTGCCACGGCCGCACGGTCAGCCTGGCCGAATAGACTGCCGCTGCAGGCAAGGGGCATGAACAGGATTGTGGCGATACGGGCGGACTGAGCAAGACGCTCGCGCATTCTGGTGACCTCCAAATTAGCCCGCAGCCTGCCTGTGGCCTGCCTATGGTCAGGCATGCACCGGCAGCCCAGGTGTGGCGGCTGGGCGATCCCATCCACACGAGCGATCGCGGACAATCCAACGTTTACGCGGAAGAAACGGTATCGATCTGGACAGCCACCGCTCTTGCGCGACCGCAAAGCGAGCGGAGCAGCCTGACTGGTATCGTTTCCATCCGGAGCGAGAATTACATGCTGTCGCGGTCTGTTGTCAAGCGAGCGTGGCGAGAATATTCTTCGAGAGAACTCAACCTCACTGGCATCGCACCCACGTCCACCACAGCGCAACGCGTGAGAGGCGGGCAGAGCTGCCGGCCGGCTACATTGCGGCTCTTATCTCTGCCATGGTGCTCGGGATCGGGCTGCCGGCTGGCAACGAGCTTTGGCGCTGCATCAAGGCGCGGCGCGAGCCGCATTACGACGGGCGGAAGTAAAATCAGCTGACCCAGGCTGAAGTGATTTTGGTGCATGTGCGGTGGAAACAGCAAGGAAGTGTCAGCCTTCAACAAAGAGCAATTGGCCCACTAACCTCTGCAACAGGGCCGTACTATCGGTATGTATCTAGAGCGGTCGGAGGAGCAGCGCATGAAGCTAAGGCATTCCTGTGGACGGGGTCTCGCGCTTTTCGCTTTGTTGGCCACCATCGCGTCCGGTTCCGGCGCCCAGTCGCGGCACGTCCAGCCTGAGACCGGTGCGTGGCCCGATCCCTTGGTGACGCAGGCCGGCCAGCCAATCCGAAATGCAGAAGAGTTCGAGACTGTCCGCCGCCCCGAACTGCTCAAGATGTTTTCAGAACATGTTTACGGATATACCCCGCAGAAGAAGCTGCCTGAACAGGTGCGGATTGACTCTGTCGAGCCTGCTCTTCACGGACTTGCCGTCAGAAAGCAAATCACGCTGCTGCTTGGTCTCCACGGTGAACATGCGGTGCACATCTTGCTCTATCTACCCGCGCATGCCGCAGCTCCGGCAGGGATATTCGTGGGCCTTAACTTCACTGGCAATCAGACGGTCGACTCCGATCCGGGTATCGAGCTGCCCGATATCTGGGTGCGCGATCCCGCTCTGAAAGACGTAGTGCTCACAGGGGAATTAGCGGGGCACGTGGTGCGGACCGCTGGAAACGAGACACGCGGGAGCGCGGCTCAACAGTGGCAGGTGGAGAAGATATTGGCGCATGGCTTCGGCTTAGCTACGGCCTATGCCGGTGATTTTGAGCCGGACTTTGCATGCGGAATCGGCTATGGCGTGCGGCCCATGTTATTCGAGCCAGGGCAGGAGATTCCGAAGGCCGATGACTGGGGTGCCCTCGGCGCCTGGGCATGGGGGATGAGCCGCATCGTGGACTACCTGGAGCAGGATCGGGCCGTGGATGCAACGCGGCTGATCGCCTTCGGTCATTCGAGACTCGGCAAAGCTACGCTCTGGGCAGCCGCGCAGGATCTACGGTTCGCCGCGGTCATTTCAAACGAGTCAGGGCAAGGCGGCGCGACGTTGGCGCACCGCAAGCGCGGCGAGTCGCTGGATCATATGAACCTCGCCTTCCCATACTGGTTCTGCGCGAACTATCACCGCTACATGGGAAACGTCGATGCGCTGCCGCTCGATGGTCACCTGCTGCTGGCCTTGATCGCACCACGCCCACTCTACGTCGCGAGCGCGCAGTTCGATCCTTATTCCGATCCGGAAGGAGAGTTCGTCTCGACGCGAGCGATAACTCCCGTTTACAAACTATTCGGCAAACGGGGGATCACGCAAACGACCCTGCCCCCGCTGAATCACCCGATTGGAGACACAGTGCGCTACCACATTCGCTCGGGCGGGCATGATGTCACCGCGTACGACTGGGATCAGTACTTACTCTTTGCAAGTAGCGTGCCCTCACACGGCCCCAGGGCGGCGAGGTGACGGGTCCTCCTTTAAACCATTCTTTCATCCTGACTCTTGGGCTGTCTCCGCACGCCGCCCACTTACAGCAACGACGGCAACCAGGCGACGACATACCCATCAGGCAAAAGCCTCGTCTACCTCGGGGCTTTGCGTAGTCGCCTGGCTAGAACCTGCTCTTCAACTGTGTGATGGAAGCTTCTTTGTAGAAAAACTCTTCCAACAGATCTTTTACGGCCGAGCCGCCTAGAGAGACCCCGAATGTGGTCGCCGTACCTTGAAAATTTCGATTTCCAGCCGGGTAGTACGTCTGGGTAAGGGCTGCTCCAATCGCGTTGCCGCTCAGCAGCGCGTAGTTGATCGTGCTGCGTCCATCGTCTGTCTTCGTCAACAGCACCCGGGTGATGGCGTAGAAGGCACGGTGCAAGCCCGGATATCCGGGTCCTTCGACGAAGTAACGCGGGTCTTCGCGGAGAATCGGGGCCATTACAGAGGTCGAGAAGATGTCCTCGGAACTCGCGCGGGCAGCGGCCGCTCCCACTCGCTGAGCGTAGCTTATCGCAGATTGCCCGTAAT
>CAXTMY010000020.1:18114-54110 GCA_964245565.1 uncultured Acidobacteriaceae bacterium
GGCTTCAGAATACGTTGCAGAGCCAACCCAGCCAATCATGGCGAACGGGGAGACAGATGACTTGAGCCCCAGTTCTAACTTGTCGAACGCGCTGAGCTTGTACGCGATCTCTTGCGGGTCGATGAGATTGTCAAAACGCCCGGAGCGGGAGGTACGAATTGCGCCTTGAGTACTCTCCGTCGCAGTTTGCGTCATTGTGGGAGTAGCCTCGGCGCTGCCCCCCGCCGATCGGGTCGGAATCGGCGCGTCTGGCAGCAGGGGCGCGTCTGAGCGGCTCGCCGTCTCTACTGCGCTTTGACGTCCATCCCCAGGGCTGCTCTGAGCGCTCGCTGCGCTGGTGAACAGGCATATGCCTAAGCAGGAAACAAGCGCCCATCGGTAGCTGGCGTGTTCGCGGGAGAAGTGGTGCCGCTCCCAGCAGGCAGCGATCGGCGTTCTAACTCTTTGTATGGTGTCTATCTTTAAAGTATTTAAAGGTATTACTTCGAATTGTTCTTCAATGAACATATAATATCAAAAACTCAGCTTTGATCTTTAATTCGCCGGAATCGATTCGACGGTCGCGCCCCCACAGCTATTTTCTTGCTGCAGAAATTACTTACCTGAACAGAACTCGAGAGGGCCCGGAACAATTCCGTAGGGAATTTAGGTGATCTCTCTTGTTTTGAGTTTATACCTAGCCGCGGCGCAAAAGAACGCTGGGCTGCGGTCAGGTGCGTCAGGTAGCTTGCAAGCGCTTAATCGAGGCGGCCGCCAAGGCGAACGCTGACGAAGCGAACGAGAAGGCTGGCAAAGTGATCCTCGTTTTTCTAGCGCCGACACGCATCCCTTGCACATCTGGCACATCACAAGCCTGGGCCAGCAGTCCTGGAGTTGCAATGCATACCGAACCGTTGACCGACACCGCCGATGGCCTGAACATGCGCACTAAGTTCCACGTGGGCAAAGACGAAGGTTCCCGTCCGGGCGTTGACCCGAAGCGAAACGAGACATCGATCCCTTGACGATGCCCGACAACAACGCCGCAGCGGTCCGTCGAAGGCTGCTTCTGGAAGGCCCCATCGGCACTGCGCTGTTTCGTCTCGCGCTGCCCATCACCCTGGGCAACGTGCTGCAGACCGGCTACCAGATGACCGACGCATTCTGGGTAGGGCGCATCGGCGCGGCCGCGGGCGCGGCCGTGGCGGTGAGCTTCCCCATCACCTTCCTGGTCATCGCGCTGGGCTCCGGGCTGGCCATCGCCGGGGCCACGCTTTCCGCGCAATACATGGGTGCGGGCCGGCAGGACATGGTCGATCACGTCGCCGGCCAGACCATCCTGATGGTCATCCTCGCGTCGATCTTCTTCGGCGCTGCGGGCTACCTGCTTTCGCCTGTGCTGTTGCGCGCCATGGGTGTCGCGCCGTCCGTCTTTGTGGGCGCTCTCGGCTTCATGCGCGTGTCCTTTGTCGGGATCATGTTGATCTTCGGGTATCGCCGGTTACGGCGCTGCTCAAGCGTGCAGGCTGGCAGGTCGGCAAGGACCGGGTCGAGCGTATCTGGCGTCGTGAAGGGCTGAAGGTTCCTCAGGAGCAGAAGCCACGCTGCAGGCTGTGGCTTAACGATGGATCGTGCGTACGGCTGAGGCCGACGCATGAGAACCACGTGTGGAGCTACGACTTCGTGAGCGCACGGACGCACGATGGCAGAAGCGTGCGCCTGCTGAACCTGATCGACGAGTCCACACGGGAGTGTTTCTGATCCCTGCGGAGCGGCGCTGGTCGAGCGTCAGGGTCATCGGCGCTTTGACCGATGTAATGGTCACTAAGGGGGTTCCTGAACATCTTCGATCAGACAACGTGCTAACACGGAAGGAAAAGCGCGAACGAAGCAAAGGTCTCTCAGCATCCCGCAGGGGACGTTATTGACGCTGAAATTACACCCAAGTGGCATCCATGAGCAAGGGTTGAGCACTCGACCATAGCGACACAAGATCGGCTGAAGTGAGCAGTCTTCATTGTACTTAAAACGAGATCTCAACCAAGTGAAAGGCCGGAACATTATCTACGAGATCCTTGCGGTCTCTACACTAACTCATCCACCAGCACAAACAGCGGGCAATCCACCCGCCGCGGGGGAAATGATGGAAATCGCCAAAAGCGACGATTTCGCACATTCCCACCGCAAGACCACGGCTACGTCCTTATATTGACATTTCTACTTTGCACATTTAGCGACAGTTCAGCTTTGCGCCAACAACCCCTATTGCAACAATGCCTTTAGGAAAACCCCTGAACACTTAATCAGACCTACCTTAGAGAAAAAGCACAGATACTATGAGGTTGAGAGGTTCCCGCGCAATGCAGCCGTTCTTGCGGAACGGCTGCGTTCAGCGGGGTGCCTTACTTTACGCCACCTGTGTTTTCTCTAGCTCCCAGACTGCGCAAACTTGGTTCTCTGCGACAGAGCCTCACTCGACCACTCCCTGCTTGCCCCAGAGCCTAGAACTCGTACCGCAGGCTGAACTGCATTTCGCGATCCGACGCGTAGGTTTGTCCCTTGGTGGTAATTTCGCCGAACAGCGAGCTGGTTGGCGATGTATTCGGAGTATCCCAGTTTGGATGGTTCGGGAAGTTGAACGCCTCTGCCCGGAACGTCAGTTGCTGGCCCGGGTGCGAAGGAACAACGTGGAACGGCTTTTGCGCTGCGATCGTCCAGCTTTCAAAGCCTGGCGCATAGATAGCGTTGCGCGAGCCGCGCGGCGCAAAGGTGCCTACAGCCGGAGCTACGTAATCCGTCGGAGCAAACCAGCCGGCGGAGCCGAAGTGTTTGCCGACGATCTTGTTGCTGCTGACGGCGTAGATCTGCGTGCCGCCGTTTACACCTACTCCCGCGTAGTCGGTGCCGTCATTCACGCCGCTGATCGGCACGCCGCTCTGCAGCTGCGTCACACCGGAAATCTGCCAGTCGCCGAGACCATTGCGCAGCAAGTAGTTGCTGGCGTGATCGGTGTAGGGCAGGTTCCAGACGTAGTCGATGACCACTGTGTTGCGGTTGTCGAAGTCCGCCGGACCGTAGTTGATACCCGGGTTGGCCGTCCACGGCAACTCATAGCCGCGGCTGGACCCGAAGTCAAGCAGTTTGGCCCAGGTATACGCCAAGCCGAACAGAACGTTGTTTGTCATGCGGCGCTTAAGGTCAACCTGCAACGCGTTGTAGTTGGAGCTGCCGCGGTCCGAGGTCTCGACGATAGCCGAGTAGCCCTGGTAGGGACGCAGTGCATCTTCCGCGACACCCGGATTGGCCTGCACGGTGCCCGGAGCCATCTCGTTGATGTTCTCCAGCTGCTGCAAGTGGATGCCCTTGCGGCCGACGTACGACATGGTGAGTGTTGCCAGGCTCGGGATATCCTGCTCGACGCTGACGTTCCACGCCCAGGCTTCAGGACTCGGGAGATTGAAAGCCTGCGAGGAGATCTGCAGCGGATACTGGGCTGCGCCGACGCCGCCCGGGTCATCAACACTGCCGTAGGTCACCGACTCGGCCTGCTGGAAAGGCTCGTTTCCTCCCAGTTGCACATCGTCGTTCACGCCGAGACGCTGGACGAAGCGACCGCCGCCGAGGCGGAAGACGGTCGTCGGGGTGAGTTGATCGGTGAGGCCCAGTCGCGGCTGGATGTCGCTCCACACAATCGGCGAGTAGCTTTTGCTGTAACCGTGGAACAGGTCATTGACCGAGCCATTCAGCAGCGAGGCCAGTACGTGTCCGTTCGCGGAGCTGGGAAAGCCGCTGCCCGGAATGACGAGGCCATCATAAATATTGCCGCCGGTTTCGGTGCCGGTCGTCCGGTTCACAACCGGCGCCTGCGACGCGATGTAATTGTTCGCGTTGAACATCGACTGGTTGCGCCACAACGCGTAATAGGGCTGGAAGATGCTGTAGCGAACGCCGTACTCGATGACGACGTGCGGGGTGGCGCGCCAGTTGTCCTGGGCGAAGAACTCCCCCGAGTTGGCGCGAAAGAGCGTATAGGACTTCTGGCCGATTTCGCCGTACGAGTCGAACATGCCCAGGGCGGCATTCGCGAGGGCCGACCCGGTGGTCGGTGCCGCACCGTTGCGCGTATTGGTGAAGATAAACTGCCCGTTCTGGTTGTTGGTCGCGCCCGGAGTGGTATCGCTTACGTCAATCTGGTCATTGTCATTTTCACCCGAGTACTCCCACAGACCGCCAAAGTTGAGCGTATGGTTGCCGATGACCTTGGTGACATTGTCGGCCAGATTGATGACCGGACCGCCGGAATGCGACGGGTAGGGGCCGCCGTTGATCTCTGTCACGCTGGTTCCGGAGAATTCGACGGTCGGAATCTTGTTGGGAATCTCTTTCTGAGCTGCCGGAAACAAATAGGGATAGTCAATGCCGTAGTTGCTTCTGTCGGCGGCGCCTTCCGTCAGGCCGTCGGTGATGGTGACGTGGTCAGCCGATGCCGAAGCGGTAAAATCGTTGACTGTGGTGGGGCTGATCGTCCAGGTGTAGTGGAGCACGCCGACCTCATTCGGCCAGTTCCAGATCTGCGGCAGGGTGTTAAAGCCGTCGGAGAAGGGCGACGACTGGTAATACGAGTAGTGGAGGAATGCGAAGCGGAACTGCTGACCCTGCGCCGGCAGGTAGTCCACCGTCACCGTGTCCTTGCGCTGATTCTGGGGATAGGCCGCCTCAGCATCCCAGTTGTAGCTCTGGCCCGCTTCGTTTGGCAGCGGGTAGGAGTTCATCAGCGCGATGCCGTTCGGGCTCAGATCCCCGGCGGGTATGACGTTGTTCGGATAGGGTACGCCTGTGGTCGGATTCACAATCTGACCGCCGGCCCCGAAGATGTTGCCCGGCGCCAGCAGTTCGCTGAAGTTGCCCGTACGCATCAGCGCGGTGGGCACAATCCCTGTCTGCGTGGGGCTCTCCCGATAGCGCAGGTATTCCTCACCAACAAGGAAGAAGAGCTTGTTGCGTAGCCCCTCCCATTTGCCCGGTATCGCGATCGGGCCGTTTAAATTCCATCCGAACTGGTTGAAACGGAACGGGGTCGGATGGTCGGCGATGGACGGGGTCGCAGACTGCTTGTTGATCCAGGTATTCGCGTCGAAAAACGAGTTGCGTAAATACTCAAAGGCTGACCCATGGAAGTCGCGGCCACCGCTGCGCGTCACCTGCGCGAGGATACCGCCGGAAGTTCCGCCGTACTCTGCCGGATAGGTCGTCGAAAGAATCTGCACCTGCGAGATGCTGTCCACATCGGCGACACCGGTCGTGGTGCCGTTGCCGCGGGTACGGATCATGGGTGCGCCGTCGAGCGTGACTTCGATCTCATCGTTACGCGCACCGGAGATCTGCGGGCCGCCGAAGTCGGGCGTGAAGTTGAACGAAGTGAGCGGCGAGTTGCGCGTGACGCCGGGCTCGAGCTGCGACAGGTAGATCGGGTTGCGGCCGTTCAGCGCGATGCCTTTGACCTGGTCGCTCGTGACCAACTGTCCGACAGAGGCCGACTCGGTCTGCAGCGTGTTTGCATTGGCTTGCACCGTCACGTTTGTGGTTGCGTTTCCAGCTTTCAGCGTGAAGTTGGCCTGTCGTCCGATGTTCGCGTCGACGATGACACCATTTTGGGTTTCACCTTGGAACCCTGGCGCGGCAACGGTGACTGTATAGGTACCGGGCTGGATATTGGTGACAGTGTAGCCACCGCTGCCGTCGGAGGTTGCGGAAAGCTGCTGGCCAGTGGCGTTATTGCGGACAAAAATCTTGGCGTGGGGCAGCACGGCTCCGGTGGGGTCGGTGATGGTGCCGGATATGGAGGATGTGACGTTTTGCGCAAGTACAGGTTGAGCGGCAATACCGAAAATCGATACCGCGGCTACGCTCGACAACAAAGCCAATGAGGGGGAATAACGATTCCGGTACATGTGGCGCTCCTTAAAGTCGTTGTTTTCCGGCGCGGTCCGGTACGTTGCCGAAGCGCGTCAGTGACATTCCTTAATGTCTGGAGCATTTTAACGAGGAATTGGCTTACGTTGTCAATTCCTTTGTTTTCTTTCTCTATATTCACAGCGCGTGAGTGCCGCATGAATGGCGGAGCACGAGTTCTGTGGCGAGCACAACCTGCCTGCCTCGCTTGCGGCGCGAAGTATTGAGCCGCTCCATCAGCAGTGCGACCGCATTCTGCCCGATAGCGTGCGTCGGTTGGCGCACTACGCTGAGGCCGGGACTCAGTACATCGGCGACATCGAAATCGTCAAAGCAGATTAACGGCATATCTTTGGGAATTGCCAGCCCGTGCTTATGCAGCGAATGAAGCACCTGCACGGAGGCAGACGAATTCAGAGTAAAAATAGCGTCCGGACGGTTTCGGTTGTTGCTTAACAGGCTGCTGACAGCACCGATCGAGAGCGCACCCTCCGTTGCGGGCACCAGCTCGATTGTTTTGAACCGGGCAGCTCTCATCGCCTGCCGATAACCCTCCAGACGTTCCGCAATCGTATACAAAACCGGGTTCGCGCCCACCGCCGCGATCCGGCGATATCCATGTTGCAGCAAGTGCTCCACAGCCTCCTGAGAAGCCTGACGGTTGGGCACCAGTACCGAATCGATCCACGGATCGTGGGAAGGTTGATCAAAGACCACGGTCGGCAGCCGGTCGAAGCCCAGCTGCTTGGCATCGAGCAGCCTTGGGCTGGTCGACATCAGGATGAGTCCTTCGACACGGCGGCGCAGCAGCGCACCGATCTGCTTCTCTTCTTTCCGGGAATCTCCGGCAGACAACGCCAGCACCACAGTCATGCCTTTGTGGTCGGCCTCTTCGTGAATGGCCTGCACACAGCCGGCGACGAACGAATGCGAGAGAAACGGAACAACTACACCGATCACGCCGGAGCGACGGCCTTTCAGGCTGCGGGCCAACTCATTCGGGTGGTAGCGAAGCCGCTTTATCGCGGCATGCACAGCGCCTTGCGTCTTCGCGGTGACATTCGGTTCACCGTTCACGACGCGGGATGCGGTTTTGAGCGAAACTCCGGCGGCGGCGGCGACGTCCTGGAGCGTAGGCCGGGCGCGCTGTTTAGGCGGTGCCACTGCGTTTCTCCGGAGCCCTGCAACTCGCCGCCCCGTGCCTCTCGCTGACTGGCCGACGGACCCGGCTTGCGCAGCGTGGCTTCATTGGCGCTGCCCCCGCATTCATCAGCATCCTGTTGATCTTTGTCATATCTTGCTGCCCTCCATGTTTCAGTTCAGAGCATTCCCGTGCAAAGCAGCTTACGCGACAACAGCTTCATTAGCAAAAACCTTTCCGGTGCCGCAGTTACGACAGTCGGCCAAACAGGCGAAGAAAGGCGAGATTTGCCAAACGAGAAATATCAAAAAAAAGCCATTTTTTTGCCCAGTCAAATCAAATCGGCATCTACCAGTAGCGCCCGGGATTTCCTATCCCGTGCTGTTATCAAAGGTCACCACTCATTGCTTTTTGTTTTAACTCGCTAGCGTGCTGTCCCGGAAACAGTTGAGCATAGGCGCGCGAGTTTCTGGAGGATGGAGTCGGTGGTAGCGGTCAAGGTGAAGGGACTGCATCGGCGGTTGTAGTGCTCGACAAAATGCTGGATACGGGTGATGAGGTCGCGCACGCTGCGAAGCTGCCGCGGCGAATCGCCTTTTGTAATCAGCCCGAACCAACGTTCCACCTGATTGAGCCAGGAAGCATAGATAGGCGTGTAGTGGACGTGGAAGCGGGGCCTTTGTGCAAGCCAGAGGCGTACCTTGGCATGCTTGTGGGTGGCATAATTGCCGACGACCAGATGGAGATCCAGGTGTGCCGGCACAGCCTAGGCAGTATTGACAAACCGCTGCAGGTGTAGCCAGGAGCAGGCGAGAGCAACTGTAGCCAAGGCGACGCGTCGCTTGCAGTAGCGAGTAGCGAGTCGGCGGAAGTGCTTGAGGCGATTGAAGCAGCGTTCGATGCGGTTGCGGAGTTTGTAAAGGACGCGATCATGGGGGCGCTGCCCTTTTCGGCAGATTCTGGACGAGATGACGGCGGCGGCTCCCATGGCCTGGATGGCGGCGACGATGGCGTTGAAATCGTAGCCGCGGTCGGCCATGACCACCTCGGCCGAGCGGCCAGCCAGCAGCGGCAGGGCTTGGGCGAATTCCGCGGTCTGGCCGCCAGTGAGCCGGAAGGCGACCGGCTCGCCCAGGCCATTGGCGGAAACTGGAAGGCTGGGGCCCCTAACCGACATCGCCGCGGAGCTACGCGGGATCTGCGCTCTCGCTGTTGTACAGTGCGACTTGGGCGATCTGGACGTACTTCGGCGTCTAATCAGCCCTTTTCGGGGAGCGAGCTGCTGGTTCGAGTCGCTGCAGTGCGGGCAATTGCGAAGGTCGGCACAGAGACGAGCAGCTTGCTGCTGCGTCTGAGGGCGGAGCTTGGCTCCGATGAGCCGGAGTTGCTCGGCGCCTGCTACTCCGGCGTGCTGACTATCGATGGGATGTCGGCGAAGGGATGGCCGGCTGAGGTCAGGTCACGGGCGAGGCGGATAGCCGCACTAATGGCAGCGGAGATTACTGAGGTGGAGGAAAAGTGGTCGCGCATCCGAGATTCAAACGCTCTCTCGTCGGCTGCGCGGGCTTATCGGCGGAGGTAAGTTCCCATGAGCCGAGCGTAGCAGAAGGGGAGAAAAGAGCGAAGATCGTTCGCGCTTTGAAAAGCGCTGCTCAGCTTCTTCCCCGAAGTTCAAGCAGAAAGATTTAGGATGTTGCGGGTCGAATTAGGGGATTCTCCCTGGCCCCCGGTATTAGGTAGGGTGACAATGCGGCCCAGTCGTCTCCGAAGCTTTTACCGATCAGATCGGTTCCGTGCACACCCTCCGTTCGAGGCAGCGTTGACCACGCTCGTGTGCTGGTTTTGCCGGATGGTGTCACCGCGTCCTCGCTCTTTCCCCTTCCTCCGTTCGGCCGTAAGGTCAACCCAGCGGCGCCAGGCAAGCAGGGAGGCAAGAGTATGTTCCGTAGGTCTGGTCAATCAGGTCACATAGAACGCAGTGGAAAGTGGTGGGTCGTTCGTTTCTGGATCGACGTCCCGAACCAGGAGAAGAGGGCGCTGAAGAGGGAGAGGATCTGCCTGACCTCAGGTCCTGAAGCAATGTCCATCTCAGCCAGAAGCGCCGTGCTCGCGAGATCATTGTGGAGAGTGGTGACGACACGGAAGAGCATTTCAAGCAGGTGGAGGTGCGGCGAAATATCCTAACGCTTCGCGAGCATCAGCGGTTTGGCTTGAAGCTGCAAGGGCAAGGCGGAGAAAGCCTGTGGCAAGCTCAACGATGGAGTGGTGGGAGAGCTGCCTGCGTTCGTGGTTGAACCCGCTCCTTGGTGATCTGCCGATCGCAGACGTAAACAATACGGCCGTAAAGCAGCTGGTCCCCGCAATGGTTGACGCTGAACTGTCCGCGAAGACCATCGGCAGCTACATCCAGGTGGCGAAGACAGTCGTCGCCTCTGTCCTGGACGCGCAGGGAGAACAGGTCTACGCCCGAAGTGGAACCACGATTTCGTAGATCTTCCACTCGTCGACAAGCGTAGTCAGAACGCTCCGTGCTTCTCCGTGAAGGACATGAACGCGCTCACTCGATGGAAATACCCGAGGGAGCGAGCGCTTTTCATCTCTTGCGGAGCGACAGGTCTTCGGATCGGGGAGGCGCTGGGTCTTGAGATCGACAGACACTTCTCGCCCGACTTCCGGATCGTTCAAGTCAAGCAGAGGCCCGTCAAGGAAAGGTTGAGCAGCGACTAAAACCGCGAGCGCGCGAAGACAGATCGATGTCCATCCTGATATTGCTGCGATGCTTCAGGATCTCATCGATGGTCGAAAGACCGGCTTGGTGTTCTGCTCGCAGAACATGAAGCCGCTGTCATCGACCAACATACTAAAGCGCCACCTGCACCCCGCTCTGAAGGAGGCAGAGCATCTGAACGGAGCGACTGGAAACTACAAAGCTGGCAGCCATGCATTCCGTCGCTTCCGGAACACGCACCTGCGGAACCGAACGGCCTGTCCTGAGGGCTGTGCAAGTACTGGATGGGGCACGCCGATGAGACGATGTCTGACCGTTATGAGAAGGTTCGAAAGGATCTTTCGCTGGGTCGCGAGTGGGCGGAAAAATGCGGCGTCGGTTTGGAATTTGCTCGAGTTATATCGAAAAAAGCCACCCTGACAAGGGTGGCCTGTGCTGCTTAACATGCGTATTTTCTGATATTTAATTGGTCGGGGAGAGAGGATTTGAACCTCCGACCCCCTGGTCCCGAACCAGGTGCTCTACCAGGCTGAGCCACTCCCCGAACAGCATTGCTCCGACAACAGCGCGCCTCCTGGCAGGGCGGCAGCTGAACAGGCTTGAGTGTAACAGACCGCGAGTGCGGCGAAAAGACCGCCGCACCTTGGGAGACCGTGTCGACCGGACTCAATGCATGCCCTGTTTATGCGGCTGCTTGGAACCCATCACAGCCGCTGACCGGGGTGACGCGCAGGTGCAGGCTTTCGAGCTTGGGGTGGCCGCAATCCGTCACCAGATCCTCAGAGGCCTGGTGAGTGCTGAGAATCTCAACCAACTGCGGGCCTTTGCTGTGTTCGCCGAAGTGGGTGCAGAGACCGCATTGTCCTTCGCTGACCTTGACCATGATGTATTCCTCCCGACGTTTCTATGGCCAGTAGGAGTGCCCGCGTGGCGATGAAGTTGTCTGCAGGACGAGCAAAACCGCCATAAGCTACTTTCAATTGTATGACTTAGCCTCAGCGGAAGCTGAGCCATCAGCATGAGACGATGCGCAAGTTGTTCACAGCGGCAGGGTAAGATGGCGAGAGATTCGGTCGCAGATTCTGACACGAACAGGAACCGCTGCTCATGACGAATCCGGAACAAGCCGCTGCCCAGCTGAGCCGTTGCCGGGTGCTCGACGGCGGGCTGGCTACCGAGCTCGAGCGCCGCGGCGTGTCTATCGGCGGGCAGCTCTGGTCGGGGCAGGCGCTGCTGGAGGCGCGTGAGGCCGTGGTTGCGGTGCACCGAAGTTACCTGGAAGCAGGAGCGGATATTCTGCTGACCGCCGGCTACCAGGTTTCGGCGATGGGCTTCGTGGCGCAAGGCATGGCGGACGGGGAGGCGAGCGCCGCGGCGGCCGATGCACTGCGCCAGTCTGTCGCGCTGGCCCGCCAGGCCGCCGAAGAAGCCGGCCGGCCTGAAATCCTGGTCGCTGCTTCGCTCGGCCCCTTTGGCGCGGCGCTGGCCAATGGCGCCGAGTTCCACGGCCAATACGGGTTCTCAAGCGCGGAGCAGGAGCATCGTGCGCTGGTGCGCTTCCACGCGGAGCGCATTGCCGCGCTGGCCGAGACAAGCGCCGACCTGCTTGCGTTTGAGACGCTGCCATCGCTGGCGGAAGCGCGCGCCATCGTCGAAGCCCTGAGAGATTTCCCAGGCGTGGCCGCATGGGTTTCCTTTACCTGCCGGGATGCCGAACACACCGCACATGGAGAGCGGCTGCGCGATTGCGCCGCGGCGCTGGATACAACAGGGCAGGTGATCGCCATTGGGGTGAACTGCACGGCGCCCGCGCTGGTAGAGCCGCTGCTGCGAGAGCTGCGCCTCGGCACGGCGAAATCGCTCGTGGCATATCCGAATTCGGGCGAAGCGTGGGACGCCGAGCATCGCTGCTGGACCGGCTCGGCGGATGTAGCCGGATACGGCAAGCTTGCCGCGCGATGGTTCCGCGCAGGCGCGTCGATTGTAGGCGGATGCTGCCGCACCACGCCCGGGCATGTACGCGCCGTCCGCGATGCCGCCACCGACCTTTAAGACCACGGCCGCCGATTCACGTCGCCTTCACAACACATGCGACAATGACGGTAGCGCCATGGCTCATTCCGGACCTCTCGACGCCCTCGAAGACACGCCTCAGCCCACCACAATTACGGCTGCGCTCCTGAAGCAGCACTCGATAACCCAGGACGAATACGCCCGCATTGAAGCGGCGCTTGGCCGTGTGCCCTCGCTCACAGAACTGGGCATTTATAGCGTGATGTGGAGCGAGCATTGCTCCTATAAGAGCTCGCGCGTCCACCTGAAGCGGCTGCCGACGAAAAGCGACCGCGTGGTGCAGGGACCGGGTGAGAATGCCGGAATCATCGACGTAGGCGACGGCTGGGCCTGCGCCTTCAAGATAGAGTCGCACAACCACCCCAGCTATATCGAGCCGTTCCAGGGCGCGGCCACCGGTGTCGGCGGCATTCTGCGCGATATCTTCACCATGAACGCACGGCCGCTCGCAGTCATGGATTCGCTGCGCTTCGGCCCGCTGAGCGAGCAGCCGATTGGCGCGCTTGAAAACGGCCTGACGCCGCACACGAAGCCCACGGACGCGGCGACGATCCGCACGAACCATGCCGTGATGGAAGGCGTAGTATCCGGTGTTTCGCACTACGGCAACTGCTTCGGCGTACCGAACCTGGGCGGCGAAACGCGGTTTGAGCCCTGCTACAGCGGGAATCCGCTGCTGAATGCATTTGCGCTTGGGCTGGTGCGGCGCGACGAGATTTTTTATGCGAAGGCCACCGGCGTCGGCAACCCGGTGATCTACGTAGGCGCGAAGACCGGGCGTGACGGGATCCACGGCGCGACGATGGCGAGCGAAGAGTTCAAGGAAGGCTCCGAGCAGAAGCGTCCGAATGTGCAGGTGGGTGACCCGTTCATGGAGAAGCTGCTGCTCGAAGGATGCATCGAGGCGATGGCGACCGGCGCGGTCCTCGGGATACAGGATATGGGCGCGGCTGGGCTAACCTGCTCAACCTGCGAGATGGGCGCCCGCGGCGGGGTCGGCGTCGAGATTGAGTTGGACCGCATTCCGCAGCGCGAAACCGGCATGAGCGCGTACGAGATCATGCTGTCGGAGTCGCAGGAGCGCATGCTGCTGGTTGCCGAGAAGGGACGCGAGGACGAGGTTCTGCGCGTGTTCGCCAAGTGGGGACTGGACGCGGTGGTAGCCGGGGAAGTAACGGCCGAGCCGCGCATGCGGGTGCGCCACCATGGCGTGCTGATCGCGGATATCCCCAATGAGTCGCTGACGGATGATGCGCCGCTGTACCACCGCCCGGTGGGCGAGTGGACGGCGCCGGTGCCGCGCACGGCTCCCGCTTCTGTCACCGATACGCTTACAGAACGCGCGTATGCGAGCGAATTGCGGATTCTGCTCGGCTCCGGCAACATCTGCTCCAAGCGCTGGGTGTATGAGCAGTACGACTCGATGGTGCAGACCAACACGGTGCATGGGCCGGGCGCGGAACAGGGGCTGATCCGCATCAAGGGAACGCGCCGCGGGCTGGCCATGGCGCTCGACGGCAATGGCCGCTGGTGCTGGCTGGACCCGAAGCTGGGCGCGCAACATGCGGTGGCAGAGGCAGCGCGCAAGGTGGCCTGCACCGGCGCGACCCCGGTGGCCGCGACCAACTGCCTGAACTTCGGCAACCCGGAGAAGCCGGAGATCATGGCGCAGCTTGCAGGCGCGATCGATGGCATCGCGGAGGCGTGCCTTGCGCTGGGAACGCCGGTGACCGGGGGCAATGTTTCGCTGTACAACGAGACGCGCGGCGAAGGGATTTACCCAACGCCCGTGCTTGGGATCGTCGGCATTCTGGATGAGATGGACCACGCTGTTCCGTCCGGTTTCGCTGCGGCCGGGCTCTCCGTGCTCGTCATTCTCCCGGCGCATACCGAGACGATCGAGGAGCGGCTGGAGAGCTTCGGCTCGTCAGAATATGCGAAGACGGTGCTGGGAGAGCTGTGGGGCACGCCGCCGGCTCTGGATCTGAACGCTGAAGCGGCTTTGCACAAAACGCTGGCGGGGCTGGCCGAGGCAAAGCTGCTGAAGAGCGCTTGCGACATCTCTGACGGCGGCATTGCTGTCGCCCTGGCGGAGGGCTGCTTTGCGCACGGGGTGGGCGTACGCGCGCACCTGACCGAGGGCGCGGACCTTCCGGTGGCATGGCGGCTTTTCCACGAGGGCGCGACGCGGGTGCTGGTGACCTGCGAGCCCGCGAAGCTTGCCGTGACTCGCAAGCTGGTGGAAGCAACGGGCAGCCTGCTGGTGGAAGACATTGGGCAAACGACGGAAAGCGATTTCGCGATCGCTGTGAACGGACGCACGGTGATCAATGAGCCTGTACACAGCCTGCGCCACCGGTGGGACGTTGCGCTGGAGGCGATGCTGCACGAGGTGGTGGCGTGATGCGAAAGTTGCTGATGGAAGGCATGCCGGGTGAGACGACTACCCTGGAGCGTGAGCAGCTCGCGGCCGTGAAGGGCACGGACAGCGCCGGCCGCTACTCTGTGCGTGAGCCCGGCGACGGATTTCGCGATGAGTGCGGCGTGGCCGCTGTGTTCGGCCACCCCGAGGCGGCGCGGCAGGTCTATCTGTCGCTGTATGCGTTACAGCATCGCGGGCAGGAGTCGGCCGGCATCGCGGCTGCGGACGGAAACAGCCTGTCGAACATCAAGGGCATGGGGCTGGTCGCCGAAATTTTCACCGAGGATGTGCTGGCCAAGCTGAACGGCGAGATGGCCATCGGCCACACGCGCTACTCGACAACGGGCGACTCCGCCCTGCTCAACGCGCAGCCGATCCGGGTTGACTCGACACGAGGGCTGATTGCGATCGCGCACAACGGCAACCTGGTGAACCTTGGGAACCTGCATGCCCGTCTGGAGCGCGAAGGCGCTTTCTTCCAGACCACGTCGGATTCGGAAATTATCGTGCAGCTCATCGCGCACTCGACCGAGAGCACGCTGGTCGATGCCATCGCCGACTCGCTGCGGCAGGTGGACGGCGCATTTTCAGTCGTGATGATGACGCGGGACCGCATCTTCGCGGCGCGCGATCCACGCGGGTTTCGACCGCTGTCGATGGGTCGCATTTCTAACCCCGACGGCCCGGATACGATCGTGTTCGCGTCTGAGACCTGCGCGTTCGACCTGCTGCACGCCAAGTATGAGCGCGACGTCGCGCCCGGCGAGCTGATCATGGTCTCAAAGGATGGGGTCACCTCGCGCCAGTACGCGTCCGGCGTGCAGCAGGCCTCGTGCATTTTCGAGCACGTTTACTTTGCGCGTCCGGACTCGCGCATCTACGGCCGCTGGGTGCAGGACTCGCGGGAGGAGATGGGCCGGCAGCTCGCGCGGGAGTCGCACGTTGAAGCTGACCTGGTGGTGCCGGTGCCGGACTCCGGGGTGACGGCGGCGATCGGCTACGCGGCGGAAAGCGGGCTGCCGTTTCGCTTCGGCCTGATCCGGAACCACTATGTGGGCCGTACCTTCATCGAGCCGGAGCAGCGCGTGCGCGACTTCGGTGTACGGCTCAAGCTGAACCCGGTGCGGAACCTGCTCGAAGGCAAGCGGATCGTGCTGATCGATGACTCGATCATTCGCGGAACCACGAGCCGCAAGATTGTGCGGATGGTGCGGGCCGCGGGCGCGAAGGAAGTGCACCTGCGCATTTCGTGCCCGCCGACCATTTCGCCCTGCTTTTACGGGGTCGACACACCCTCGAAGAAAGACCTGATCGCGGCGAATCACTCGATTGAAGAGGTTTGCCGGTATATCGAGGCAGACTCGCTTGCGTATCTTTCGCTCGAAGGAACGAAGCGCAGCGTCGCGGGCGAGGATGGGGATAGGTACTGCGTGGCGTGTTACACGGGCCACTATCCGACAGCGTGGGTGGATGTGGACGAGATACTGCCCGCGCCTGCGCTGCGCGCCTAGCGCAAGACGGCCTGTAGGCGCACAACGCGAGCGCATGGCCGCGCTTCTACACAGCAGGAGGCAAAGCCATGGCAAAGTACGGTCCGAAAGCACAGGCGTCGGTTGAGCGTGAGATGAAGGCGATGAAGCAAGGCAAGCTGCGCTCCGGCAGCGGCGCCAAGGTGACGAATCCGAAGCAGGCCATTGCGATCGGTTTGTCAGAAGCGCGAAGCGAGGGCGCCAAGATGCCGCCACCGCCTGAGGGTACGGCATCCGCGAAGAAGACCGGGAGCGCGAAGAAGGCGCCGGCAAAGAAGACGGCGGCGAAGAAGACGGCGGCGAAAAAAGCACCCGCGAAGAAAACGACTGCGAAAAAGACAACAGCTAAACGCTCCAGCTGATCGGACAAGGAACCCCGCAGCCAGACAAGAGCGTGCGCGACAATCCCTACGCACGCCTTCTCAAGTCATGGTTGCGACAAGTTAAGGCGCTAAGTATCGACAAGCGCATTTGTCGGTATCGATCGTAAGATTGTTCCAACTCAAATGAATGAACTAGCCGAACGCGGAGAGATAAAGCGATACGTCGATAAAGCGTATATGGCCAAGATTATGCAGATGAACGACGTACGCCGAAATCGCAACGATGATTCATATGCATCCCTTGCAGCCAGAGGCCACAGTAGAAATTCGAGCGCATGCATGCTTGGTGAGGTGGACATCGAGGAAGATTGCATCGCTGAACTGCTTCACCAAAAAGCCGATCTGTATATCGACGCTTATCAACGTAAAGGCCTGAAGATCGGACCTGACGTGCTGAAAGATGTTTCGCGTTCGAAGGTCGAGTTGATCACAACGCGGAAGAGCACGTTAATGGCGCAGGCGCAACTGACCGCGGGCCGAACGAACCGACCGTCGAGGGCAAATTTTTATGCGCAGCTCGGCAAAAAGGCCTCTCAAGCGATGAAGCAGATTGAAGCAAAGATCGATCTTTATAATCTGACACCGAAGAGAGCGAGCCCAACGACAATCATGAACATCACATACCACCTGTCAGGAACGGGAAATCGGGTTGTGCATGGCGACGACAACTCGTTGAATATCATCAACGAAAAGGAATTGTTCGACGGTTTAACGACCGTAATCACCGGGGCAGTGAAGGATGAGACACACCGCAAGGAAATTATTGCTCGTCTGGAAGAGCTAAAGCGGCAGACGACGAAAGCGGACTATCTTGCGACGGTGCCAAAGTTTATCGCGGCTGCTTCTTCGATAGGCCATTTGATCGCTCCATACCTTCCCGCGCTGATCGAAAAGGCCCAACCCTTACATTCCTAATCGTAGCCAGACGAGGTCAGTCCTCCCAAATCGCACGGTGTGGAGCAATCCAGCGCCACCTCACCAACGATCCGTCGTGCAGAGATCAGGTGCTTTTCGTCCCGGAACTACCGCTTGAAGGACCGGAACCACCGCCCGCGCTCGAAGAACCCGATGACGCTCCCGGAGAACCGGACGATCCCGAAGACGGCGCGGACCCGCTCCCACTCGAAGCATTCGACGAAGACGAAGCAGATGACCCACCACTATCACCCGAGCCGGAGGACGAAGCAGCCGCGCCCTTGCCGGAGCCGGACCCGGCGCTGTCGGCTTTCGACTCGCTGTTGGTAGCGCCCTTGCGCGTGTCGCCGCCGCTCTTGCCGTAATCTGTCAGGTAAAAGCCTGAACCCTTGAACTGCAGGGCGGGTGCTGAGATCAGCTTCTCGACGAGGCCCTGGCACCTGGGACACTCCTTGATTTCAGGCGCGCTGAAGCTCTGAATCTTTTCAAAAACGTGGCCGCACTGGGTGCAGCGATACTCGTACAACGGCACGGTTCACCTGCGAAGACGGAATGGCTTCATTGTAGCGGAGTTGCCTGCTTCGCAAGCTGGACGCAGCGGACCTCGTGCACGGCCTCCACGGCGCGCAGCTGCCGCAGCAGCGACGGCGCCGCGTCTCCATCCACCTGGATGACGGCCAGAGCCGTACCCCGCGCGGCGCCTTCAGCACGGCCGAGCGCGAAGTTTGCGATGTTGATGCCGTGCTCGCCGATCACCGTGCCGAGCTTGCCGATCACGCCCGGGACGTCGCTGTTTCTCACGACGAGCAGGGTGCCCTCAAGCGGCGCTTCGATGACGATCCCCTCCAGCTGCAGGAGTCGCGCGCCGCTTATGTCCACCGCTACGCCGGCCCGCGCAGCAAGGCTGCCGCCTTCGCGCGTGTGCAGTGTCATTGCAAGAGCGCTGCCGCCGCCGGGCAGTTTCTCTTCATGCACGCGTACGCCGCGCTCGGCCGCGATCTGCTGCGCATTGATGCGGTTCGCCCCTTCGCTTGTGCCCAGAGCACCGGCCAGGGCCGCATTGCGGACCATCTCGGTTTCTGCTTCGGCCAGTGCGCCGCAGTAGCCAAGGGTGACGCTCTCAAGACCGCCGCTCTCGGCGGGCAGAAGCTGCGCCAGGACCGAACCGAGCCGCTCGGCGGCAGCGGCGAACGGCGCCAGCGCAAGGTACTGCTCATGGCTGAGCGAAGGGCTGTTGACGGCGTTCTGCACGACACCGAGCTTCAGATAGGCACGCACCTGCTCCGCGATCTGGATGCCGACCGCCTCCTGCGCCTCGCTCGTGGAGCCGGCGATGTGGGGCGTGAGCAGCACGTTTGCCAGGCCGAACAAGGGTGAGTCGGTGAGCGGCTCCTGCTCGAAGACGTCGAGTGCCGCTCCGGCGAGAGCGCCGCTGCCGAGGGCGGCGGAAAGCGCGGGAACGTCGATCAGCTCGCCGCGCGCGCAGTTGATGATGCGCGCAGTCTTCTTCATGAGCGCCAGGGTTGCGGCGTTCACGATGCCATGTGTCTGCGGGGTGAGCCCCACATGGAGCGAGAGGTAATCGCTTGCGCGAAACAGCTCATCGAGCTGTACCAGGCGCACCTCGTGCTCCCTTGCCACTGCCGCTGTGACAAATGGATCATGCCCGATGAGCGTCATGCCGAACACGCGGGCACGCTTCGCAACTTCAAGACCGATGCGCCCCAGGCCGAGGATGCCGAGGGTCTTGCCGCGCAGCTCCGAGCCTGCAAGCGTTTTCTTCTCCCAGCGCCCGGTATGCAGCGCTGCGTTGGCGCGGGGCAGCTCGCGCGCGAGCGCCAGCATGAGCCCGAGCGTCAGCTCCGCCACGGCGATCGCGTTCGCGCCCGGTGTGTTCATCACGACAATGCCGCGCCGCGTCGCCGCCGCGGCATCGATATTGTCGACGCCGACGCCCGCGCGGCCAATCACGCGCAGCTTCGGCGCGGCGCCGAGCAGTTTGTCATCCACCTGCACGGCTGAGCGCACCACCAGCGCATCGGCGTCCTGCAAGGTCTCCGGCAGCGAAGCAAACTGGTCGTGCGTGAGCACCTGCCAGCCCGGCTCCTCGCGCAACACCGCGACAGTCGCGGCCGATACTTTTTCAGCGAGCACGATCTTCATGCGGTTGCTCCGGACGGCCTGTGTGCGCACACGGCCAGGTCGCGCCCGCAGGGGCAGGCGGCTCGGTTCGCCAGCATCTCCAGGCGCGCGGCGTACACCCTCTGCGCCGCGGTAAGGGCGGTGCCGAGCTCCACGCCGGGAAGTCTGAGCACCTCGACGGCAACATGCTCGAGTGCGCCAACCAGCGCGATCGTGTCCATGTAGTCGAAGTAGCCGAGGTGCGCGATACGGAAGATCTGGCCTTTCATCTCGCCCTGCCCGTTCGTGATGGTCGCGCCGAAGCGTGCCTTCAGCTCCTTTACGATCACGCCTGAGTCAATCCCGTCCGGCGGCAGCACCGCTGTGCACGCAGCCGCGGGCGCAACCGGCGCAAAGAGTTTGAGCCCGAGCGCTTCGACCGCGGCGCGCGTCATCGCGGCGCAGGTCTCCGCGTTGTTGACCAGGGCAGCGCGGCCTGCGGCCAGGTCTCCATCAGCCTGCGCGGCGATGAAGTCAAACGCCGCCGCAAGCCCGGCGATGAGCGAGACTGCCGGCGTGTAAGCCGACTCTGCCTTGTGCGCGTTCTTCCGCTCCTTGCGCAGGTCGAAGTAGTAGCGCGGGTTGAGCGAAATCTCCATCGAGTTCCAAGCCCTTTCACTCACAGACAGGTAGGAGAGGCCGGGTGGAATCATCACCGCCTTCTGCGAGCCGCCGATCATGATGTCCACGTCCCGATCTACCTCGAAGTGCGTGGTGCCGAGCCCGGTAATCGCATCGACGACCAGCAGAGCATCGCTCCTCTGGGTGCGCAGCAGCTCCGCCACGGTGGGTACGCAGTGGCGCACGCCGGTCGAGGTCTCGGTCGCCTGCATAAAGACCGCGCGGGTCTCAATGCGCAGAGCTTTCCTTACCGCATCGATCGAGAACGTGTCGCCGTAGGGCGCGGAAACAATATCGACATCACAGGAGAATGCGCGGCCCAGCGCAGCCCAGCGCTCGCCGAACTTGCCTGCCGAGAGGACGAGTATCCGGTCGCCGGGGGAAGTGATGTTGCTCATCGCGGCTTCCATCGCGCCGGTGCCGGAGGAGGCCAGCAGCAGCACGTCATTCTCCGTCCCGACGAACAGCTTGAGCTCGCGCAGCACCCGCTCCAAAAGTCTGCGGAACTCAGGCGTGCGGTGGTGCATGTCGGCCGCAGCCATGGCAAACTGCGCAGCAGGCAGCAGCGGGGTGGGTCCGGGAGTAAACAGGCGTGTTTTGTGAATCATGCTGGATGGAAGAGCCTTTCCGCGCCAGCCTTCCGGGAGCGGGCGGCAGCGTATGGGCGCAATTGTAGCCTGCATGCGCATGGTCGGCAGACAACCTACAATGAAGTGTTTGCAGATTTGTAAGGAGCGGGGCATGAACGGCGAAACAGCGACAGATGCAGGACTCGTAAAGCGGATCGACGCTGATGTGGTAGCGGCCATGAAGGCCCGCGACAGCGTGCGCCTGGAAACACTGCGGATGGTCAAGGCGGCGCTGAAGAACCGGGCCATCGAAAAACGCGAACCGCTCACCGAGGCTGAGGCCGAAGCTGCGCTCACGACGCTGATCAAGCAGAGGCGCGAGTCCATCGAGCAGTTTACAAAAGGCAACCGCCCGGAGCTGGCCGAGAAAGAAGCCGGCGAGATTGTGCTGATCGAGGCATACCTGCCGAAGGCTGCGGGCGAACAGGAGCTAAAGCCGCTGATCGCGGAAGTGTTAACCGGCCTGAAGACTGCCGGTACGGAGCTGGGGCCGAAGGCGATGGGTGCTGCGATGAAAGCTGTCAATGATCGCATTCGGGAGCGCGGGATACGCGCGGAAGGCCGGCAGGTAAGCGAACTGGTGAAGGCGCAGCTGGCCTCGGCCTGAGCTTGCGCAGCCTGGGGATGCGATCAGATCTTTGCTCAATGGGGTTCAATGAAGGAGAAATAATCGGGACCGGTTGGATGTGGCTTTCCAGTTAGAAAAGCCACATCCCCGATAAACGGGTAACCAGTTCTACCGGTGCTGCTTGCCGTTGCGCTGCGGGATGGAAGCGGGCTGGCGCAGGGCGCCCGGTTCTACCTGCCTGTGCTTGTTCCCTGCTGGTTCCGTGTGCACGTCTTCTCCATTGGCATGCAGGTGCGCGGCATGCGACTGGGCGTGGCTTCCTTTCTCCGGCGCCGGCACTGTTTCAACAGGAGCAGCCTTTTCGCCGGCACTGCTGCCGCCGGTTTTCTTTTTTTCTTCGACCGGGTGTGCTTTCGTCTGCGACATAAATCCTCCTTGGTTGCGTATTCGTCGTGGGCTTCGCGGAAAACAAGCGCTGGAAAGGCGCAGTCTTGCGGTGAGTGCCGTCCCGGGCGTTACGTTCTCTCGTCTTGTTTGTCCTTTTTGTCTTTGTCCTGTTTGTCTTGTTTGTCTTGGAACTCCGGAAAATCCGCGCCAAGCGTCGTTGACCGCCACGCGTCGAGGTCCTGCTTGAGCGAGTCCAGCTTCTTATAGGCGAGGCCGAGCGCAGGTTTACCGAGTACCAGGTGCAGAGGCGGATCGTTGGACTCGACGGCCTGGATGATCGCCTCACCCGCACGCACAGGATCGCCCACCTGCTTGCCGCTGTTCGCGCGGCTTTGCTGCCTGCGTTTGCCGGCGGTCGGCTCGTAATCCGCGATGACCGTTTTCGACTCCAGCAGCGAGCGGCCCGACCAGTCGGTACGGAATGGGCCCGGCTCCACAATCAGGACCTTGATGCCGAGCGGCTCGAGCTCGATCGCCAGGGACTCGGACATACCTTCGACTGCGTACTTGGTGGCGTGGTAATAGCCGGTCGCCGCGAAGCTGACCAGGCCGCCGATGGAGGAGATATTGACGATGCGACCGCTTTTCCGCTCGCGCATGCCCGGCAAAACGGCTTTGGTAGTTGCGACGAGGCCGAAAAAGTTGGTCTCGAACATCGCGCGGACTGCGTCGTCTTCCCCCTCCTCAATGGCGGCAAGATAGCCGTAGCCGGCGTTGTTGACCAGCACATCGATCCTGCCGAACTTCTCTTCCGCCTTCTTGACGGCATCGGCGATCTGCGCGTCGTCGGTTACATCCAGCTTGAACGCGAGCGCGTTTTCGTCGTGCCCCTCGACCAGGTCCTGCAGCTGGTCCGGCTTGCGCGCCGTAACCACCGCCTTCCAGCCACGCGCCAGAACCAGCCTGGCCAGTTCCCTGCCGAAACCCGTGGAACAACCCGTGATGAACCATACGGGCGTTTGCTGCTGCTGTGTCATACCACTCTCCTGCTCAGTTCGATGCCGAAGGTACGGGGAGCGGTCGAAGGGCGATGGTTCTGCGCCAATTCCTAGCGGCGCCCGGGCAGAATGCGCACGAACGTGCCTTCCGGCAGCTCGCCTTCCACCAAGTGCACGACGCCGTTCTTCACAAAGCCGGTGACCTCCTCCGGGAGTGGCTTTTGCTGCACGGGTGCGGCGCTTTGCGGCTTAGCGGCAGACGCAGACGCAGGCGCCGTGGCCGGCTTTGCCGGAGCGGGCCGTGCAATGTCAGGACGGCTTGCCGGTCGTTTGCCGGTGCCGCGGTCCATGGCCTCGTTGGCCAGCCGGTCGGCTTCTTTATTTTTGCCGCGGAGCACGTGCTGCATTTCAAAGCGGCCGAGTTTGGCGACGCGGCGCTTTGCTTCTTCATACAGCGGCTTCAGGTCGGGGCTCTTGACGCTGTACTGGCCTTTCATCTGCTTCACCATCAGCTCTGAGTCGCTGACGACGCGCAGCTCGCTCGCCCCATGCGCGACAGCCCAGTCAAGCGCGGCAAGCAGGCCGGAGTATTCCGCTACGTTGTTGGTCCGAATACCGATGAACTCAGCGAGCTCGGCCAGAGGCGAGCCGTCTGCGCTTTCAATCCACACTCCATAGCCTGCGGGGCCGGGGTTTCCACGCGAGCCGCCGTCACAGAAAGCCGTAACGCGGCCGCCTTTTGCATCGTTTGTCATCCCGCAAGTGTAAAGCGCAGCCTACTCGGGAGCCGGTTTTGTGTCTTGTTCGCGAAAGAGCAGTTCCGGCGCCGGCCGGTTGCCGCGCGCGGGCGGCTTGCGATCGAGCAGCCCCAGCAGTTCTCGCAGTTCGCCGCGCACCTGCCGGAGCCGAATCCTGGCCCGTTCGGCCGCGACATCGGTTACGGCAGGCAGCGGAAGCTCGGGCTGGAGGCGCAGGCGGGCCGGTACGGAAGCTTCTTCGGCAAGCACGCTTTTGGCTCCGGCAATGGTGTAGCCCTCGTCGTGCAGAAGTTTCTTGATGCGGAGCGCCATCTCCACATCACGCTTGCGGTAAAGGCGCTGGCCGGTACCACTCTTGCCGGGACGCAGCTGACCGAACTCCGTTTGCCAGAAGCGCAAAACGTAAGTTTCGACGCGACACAAGGCTGCTACCTCGCCGATGCGAAAGTAGAGCTTGTCCGGGATCGAGTCCGGGATGGGAGGGGTGCTGCCGCCGCGGAGACCTGCGGCTGCGCCATTAAGTCGAGGACCGATACCGCTGCCACGCTTCGCCATAGCACGGGTAAAGCGCGCCGGGGGCAGCTGCGCTTCACCGCCAGTATAGCGGTGCATCGACGCGCTTTGCGCATTTTTTCGAGCCGGGCCATGGAGCACGACGCGATGGCGCGGCAAGCGGCGGACTCGCGGCGCCGGTCTATTTTCGCGGAACAACCGCCGGGGCCTGCGCGTATCTTCCTTCGATAAAGCCGGGGGGATCGGGGATGGGTACACGGAAGCACGCACTACAGGCAGGAGCTCTGGCCGGGCTTGTCATGCTGGCCGGCTGCTCTGTCAACGTGAACAAAGACGCTGCGGGCGAGGACAAGGACGTTGCGATCCATACGCCCTTTGGAGGGCTGCAGGTAAAAAACGGCGATGCGGATGGCGCGGTGGATACAGGGCTGCCGCTGTACCCGGGCGCGGTGCTCGCGCCGAAGGAAGACGGTAACGGCAAATCGGTTGACCTGCAGATGGGCTTCGGACAGTGGCAGCTGCGGGTACAGGTCGCGAGCTATGTTTCCCGGGATCCCGAGGCGAAGCTTCGGGCCTTCTATGCCAAGGCGCTGGGAGCCTATGGGGATGTACTTACCTGTCGCGGCGACGTGCCGGTTGGAACGCCTATTCGCACCTCCGCCGGGCTCAGCTGCCAGGACTCGGATGAGAACAAGCACGGCAACGTGAGTCATGATACGGGTCTCGAACTCAAAGCAGGGTCAGAACACAGGCAGCATATCGTCGCATTCGACGAGGAAAAGCACCCCGGCACGCACTTTGCCCTGATTTCGCTGACGCTGCCGGAGAAGAGCGCGAGCGAGAGCAGTAGCAGCGAGGAGTAGCGCGGCGGGAGGGATACGTCAGGCTGATGTGTCAGACTGGGAATGCCTGAATGTCGATCCTGTGCCACAACTGCGGCAATGCTGTACCGGAACGCGCGGCGTACTGCCCGGAGTGCGGCGCGCCCCAGCTGCGTGTGCAGACGAAGGAGCAGCGCGAGCAGGCCCAGCGGGAGCTGGCGCAACTGGGCGCGGACGGCTCCGCTACGGCCGGCAGCGAGCCGCTCCGCCATACGGGCGATATCGACTGGGCGGCGGCCTTGCGCTGCGCCGCCATTTTTGCAGTACCTGCGGGCCTGCTGATCTCCATTCGAGAGAACCCGGGGTTTTTCGACATGATCTGGGTGATCCTGGGCGCGATCTGGACGCTGCGGCTGTATCGCCGCCGGGCGCCGCGCGCGCCGGTGCTTACGCCGCTGCTCGGCGGACGTATCGGACTGCTGCTCGGCTTGTTCGCCTCGATGATCATGCTTGCGGTGCAGGCGGCACGGCTGGTGACGGAGCGGTACGGGCTCCACCATGGCGCTGCGATCGATGCGCGGCTGCAAGGCTACGCGCAGATGGAGATCGACCTGATCAATGCGAGCAATCCGGATGCGGCGCGGCAGTTCGCGTGGCTCGCCCAGTTCTGGGTTTCGCCGGAGGGCAAAGGCGTTCTGCTGCTGCTGACCATGGTCAGCGCCGTTGTGTCCACCCTGTTTTTCGGCTGGATCACCGGCCGATTCAGCGTCCGCTTCAGCACGGCGCGTCCCCGCAAGCGGTAAGCAGAATCACAGTAAACCTCATCGAGCAAGCGATGGTTCGCGTGGGTTTTCCTGAGTGAAAAGCCACGCATGGCAGATCCCGGCGTTTACGGTCACTGTGATTCTGCTGAAGGCCTGCGGTATTCTGGAGCCGATCCCTGCAAAGGCCCTATGACCGATACCGCGCCACCGACTGCAAAGCTCCGCGAAAAAGGCCGCATCCTTTCTCCATCCGAGATTGAACGCACGCTGGTACGCCTGGCGCACCAGGTGATCGAGAAGAACCACGGCGGCGCGAACCTCGGATTGATCGGCATCAAGCGCCGCGGGGTTCCGCTGGCGCAGCGCCTCGCCGCGCTGATTGAAGGCATTGAGAAGCAGCCGGTCGACGTGGGCGCGCTCGATATCGAGTTTTACCGCGATGACCTCACGACCCACGATGTACGCCCGGTGGTGCATCCCGGCAATATCGGTTTCGACGTCAACGGCCGAAACATCATCCTGGTCGACGATGTACTGTACACGGGCCGCACCACGCGCGCGGCGCTCGATGCGCTCTTCGCGCACGGACGGCCCAACCGGGTGCAGCTGCTGGTGCTGATCGACCGGGGGCACCGCGAGCTGCCGATCGAGGCGGGGCTGGTGGGGCGCGTCGTCCAGACCTCCCGCCAGGAGATCATCGAGGTGAAGCTCCGCGAAATCGACGGCGAGGAGCAGGTGCTGATCGTCGAACGCATGCCGGAAGCGGCGGGGCGGTAGCTCTTGGCAGCTCAGGTTCGCGTTGCTGAACGCATCGCCGGCTCGCTGCTGGGCGTGGAGGATCTGTCCCTCGCTGAGGTGAGCAGCATTCTGCGGCTGGCGACGGAGCTGGAGCAGGAAGACTCGCTCAAGCGCGCGCGGCGCCTCGCCAAGCGCCGCATCGCTCTGCTGTTTTACGAGTCGAGCACCCGCACCCGCACCTCATTCGAGCTCGCCGCAAAAGCGCTCGGCGCGGACACCACCCTGGTGAGCTCGAAGTCGTCGAGCATTGAAAAAGGCGAATCGCTCAAGGACACTGGCATTACGCTGCGCGCGCTCGGCGCCGAGGCCATTATCCTGCGCAATGCCTTCTCGGGCGCGCCGTGGCTGCTTGAGTCTGTGACCGGGCTGCCGGTCCTGAACGCCGGGGACGGCATGCACCAGCACCCATCGCAGGCGCTGCTCGACCTGCGAACGGTTCTGCGGGTGCTCTACGACGGCCGCACAGAGGTGAACGAGTCGACGCTCGCAGGGCTGACGATCACCATCTGCGGCGATATTCTGCACAGCCGCGTCGCCCGGTCGAATGCGCTGCTGCTGCCGCGGCTCGGCGCGAAGGTTCTGCTCTGCGGTCCCGAGCCGCTGCTGCC
The DNA here is from genome assembly GCA_964245565.1 of uncultured Acidobacteriaceae bacterium. Taxonomy (GTDB): domain Bacteria; phylum Acidobacteriota; class Terriglobia; order Terriglobales; family Acidobacteriaceae; genus EB88. The sequence goes on from CAXTMY010000020.1 coordinate 44,883, forward strand.
CGGGTTAGCCGCGGATCTCGGGCCCGGCGTCACCGTCGTCCGCAGCCTCGATGAAGCCCTCGCCCGGTCGCAGATCGTCATGATGCTGCGCATCCAGGCCGAACGGCTGGCCGGCCTGCACCTCGACCTCGATGCTTACCGCACCAGTTTCCAACTCGACGAAGCGCGCTTCGCCGCGCACCCGGCGCTCTGGATCATGCATCCGGGCCCCATGATCCGCGGCCTTGAAATCGTGGATGCCGCGGCCGACGCACCGCGCTCGCTCATCGAGGAGCAGGTGCGACACGGCGTCGCGATTCGCATGGCGCTGGTAGCGCGCGCTCTCGCGAAGAAAGAACCGGCCGCATGACCACCCCTCCATCGAAAAACCTGCTGATCCGCAACGCCCGTCTCGTTGATCCCTCCACCAGCGTCGATGCCCCGCACGATCTCCTCTTCGTGCACGGCCGCGTGGCTGAGATCGCCGGGCCGAACGCACTCCAGGTCGCAGACGCTGAATGGATTGACGCATCCGGCCTCGTCCTCGCTCCGGGTCTCGTCGACATCCACGTGCATCTCCGCGAGCCCGGCCAGACTTCAAAGGAAACCATCGCGACCGGCACCCGCGCCGCTGCCGCCGGCGGCTTTACGACTGTCTGCTCCATGCCGAACACCGTCCCGGTGATCGACACGCCGGAGTGGACGCGCTGGCTCCAGGAGCCGGCCCGCAGTGCCGTTGTCCGCCTCCTTCCCATGGCCGCGGCGACCGTCGGCAGCCTGGGCCACGCACTCACCGATTACCGGGCGCTGAAGAAAGCCGGAGCCGTCGGCGTGACCGACGACGGCAAACCGATACTGGAAGACGCCGTGATGCGGCAGGCTCTCGAGGCCGCGGCCCGCGCCGGGCTGCCGGTCTCGCAGCATGCCGAGGACACCCGCCTGACGATAGGCGCGTCGATGAACGCCGGAGCGCTCGCCTTCCGCATGGGCCTGCGCGGCATGCCCGTTGAGGCCGAGTCCAGCCTGGTTGAGCGGGACATCGCGCTCGTCCGCGAGCTGACGGCTTCGCTCGCCCCCGAGCGGCTGCGCCCCCACCTGCACGTGCAGCACATCTCGACGAAGAAGGCACTCGACGCCGTCCGCGCTGCGAAGGCTGAAGGCCTGGACGTTACCTGCGAGGTGATGCCGCACCATTTCGCGCTGAACGAGCACGCCGTCGAGGGCTACAACACCCACGCGAAGATGAACCCGCCGCTCCGCGCCGAGTCCGACCGTCTCGCCATGCTCGAAGGCCTCTTCGACGGGTCAGTCGACTGCATCGCCACCGACCACGCGCCGCATGCTGCCTTTGAAAAAGAGCAGGAGTTCGAGCGCGCCCCGAATGGGATTACCGGGCTTGAGACCGCGCTCGGGCTGTCCCTCGCCATCCTGCATGCCGGGCTGGGCATGCCGTTGCCGCGGGTGCTGGCACTGTTATCGACGGCTCCGGCGCGTGTGCTGTCACTGCCCGGCGTCGGTACCCTCGCGCCAGGCGCATCCGCCGATGCCGTTCTCTTCGATCCCTCGGAGCAATGGACCTTTCACGCGGCAGCCGCCCTGAGCCGCTCGAAAAACTCGCCCTTCGACGGCTGGAGCATGCAAGGGCGCGTCCACGCGACGATTTGCCGGGGCCGCCTCGTCTACAGCGCGGCAGACACCGGCAGCGGGCAGAAGAGAACACATGCCCGAAGGTGACCCGGCACCAGCAAGCAGCACGGCTGCTTTCCGCTCCCGCGACTTCCGCCTCTACCAGGCAGCCCGCTGCGCCGTCGTCATCGGCGCTGAAGCGCAGGCGCTTGCCGTCGCCTGGCAGGTCTACCAGATCACGCACCGGGCCATCGATCTCGGCTTTACCGGACTGGCGCTGTTTCTTCCCGGGCTGCTGTTTTTGCTGCCTGCGGGCCACGCCGCCGACCGTTTCGACCGACGCAGTGTCGTGCTGATCTGCTATACGCTGCAGGGCGTCTGCACAACGGCGCTGCTCTGGTTCTCCTGGACCGGTCTTCATCACATCCTTCCCATTTACTGCGTGCTGTTCCTCATCGGCTCGGGACGCGCCTTTTCCGGCCCCGCTTCCTCCGCGCTCATCCCTAACCTCGTGCCGAAGGAGCATTTCGTCAACGCCGTGACCTGGGGCGCGACCATCTTCCAGATCGCCACCATCTCCGGTCCAACCATCGGCGGCTTTCTTTACACGCTGCCGGCCTTCTCCGGTACGCTCGGCCACCTTAACGGTCCAGGCCTTGTGAATGCCTTTACGCTGGTCACCCTGGCCTGGTACCTGGTGCTGATCAGCCGGCTCCACGCTCGTTCCGGACGCATGGAGCCGAAGGCAGTTTCCGCGGATGTCGTGCTGGCCGGCGTGCGCTACGTCCTGCGAACCCAGGTGCTGCTCGGCTCCATCTCGCTTGATTTGTTCGCCGTGCTGCTCGGCGGCTCGGTCGCACTGCTGCCGATCTACGCCGCGAACATCCTGCACATCGGCCCGCGCGGGCTGGGGATGCTGCGCGCTGCACCCGGGATCGGAGCGCTGGCGATGTCGCTGCTGTTGACGTTCCGGCCCATTCGCAAGCAGGCGGGCGCGCGCATGCTGGTGTGTGTGGCGCTATTCGGCGCGGCCACAGTGGTGTTCGGACTGTCGCGCTCTGTCTGGCTCTCGGTTGTCGCGCTTGTCATTACCGGCTCGGCCGACATGGTCTCGGTCGTGACGCGCTCGTCCATTCTGCAGCTCGCCACGCCCCCGCATATGCGCGGCCGCGTCTCCGCCGTCAACTCGCTGTTCCTGGGCGCATCGAATGAACTCGGAGAGTTTGAAAGCGGCCTGACCGCGCAGTGGCTTGGGGCCGTGCGCGCCGTGGTGGCCGGCGGGATCGGATCGCTTGCTGTGACCGGTTTGTGGGCCGTCTTCTTCCCGAATTTAAGAAAGGTCGATGCGCTCACGGCCGAGTCGCTGTTGCCGGCTGAAGTAGAAGAAAACGCAGTCGACACACGCAAGCTGTAGAGACGAGCAACGCGAGTCCCACCAAAGCCGGCACTCGCTCGTACACGAGAACCCGCCACAATAGCGCTGTGCGCCAGAAGTGGCCGCCAGTGCATTTCTCCCGATACACTCATGGGCCGAGAAACCGCGACCGTGGCCTTTCTTAAAGGAAAGGCCACCCAGATAGAGGTTGGTCGGATCAGCGTGTCGGGAGAAATGCTTCCCGCGCAAGCGGTCTTAGCCTGTGGTTCTAAGCCCGGCAGAAATGCCGTTGATCGTCCCGGCGATCGCGCGGTTGACCTCCGGCGTATCCTCACCAGCACGCTTGCGCCGCAGCAGGTCGACCTGGATCAGCGACAGTGGATCAACATACGGATTGCGCAGACGGATCGACCGGGCCAGCACTTCGTTGGTCTCCAGTAGTTCCTTCTGCCCGGTCACCGCAAGCACCATCTCGTGCGACAGCCGGTACTCCGCGGCCAGTTTGCCGAACACGCGCTCGCGCAGCGCCGCATCCGGCACGAGCGAGGCATAGAGCGCCGCGATGCCCAGGTCGGCCTTGGCCAAAGCCAGCTCCACGTTGCGGATGAGGTCGATGAAGAGAGGAAACTCGCGCATCATCGCGCGCAGGCGCTCCGCACCGCCGTTCTGCCGGCTGTAGGCCCACAGGGCATGCCCCACGCCAAACCACGCCGGGATCAGCAGCCGGCTCTGTGTCCACCCGAAGACCCAGGGGATGGCGCGCAGACCTTCGAACGAGCGCTTGCCGCCGCGACGCGCCGGGCGCGAGCCGATCTTCGCGTGCTCCAGCTCTGCCATCGGCGTTGCCGTCTCAAAGAAGTAAAAGACCTCGGGATCGTCGAGGATGCTCTCCCGGTAGAACCGGAACGCCGTCTCCGAAAGCGCTGCAAAGGCCTCTTCCCACTCAGGCCTGAGCTCTCCGGTAAAGTGGCCGCCTGCCTTGAGGCTGGGGCGCGCGAGCGCGTCCAGCGAAGCGGCAATCATCAGCTCCAGGTTGCGCTCGGCGAGCACAGTGTCGCCGTATTTCCAGTTGAGTACCTCGCCCTGCTCGGTGATGCGTATGCCGCCGTCGAATGAGTCCAGCGGCTGCGCATAGATGGCCCGATGCGTGGGGCCGCCGCCACGGCCCACCGTGCCGCCGCGCCCGTGGAACAGCCGCAGCGTGATGCCCGCCTCATGCGCCACGCGGTGCAGCGCCCGATGCGCGCGGAAGATCTCCCACGTGCTCGACAGCATGCCGCCGTCTTTGTTCGAGTCAGAGTAGCCGAGCATGACTTCCTGCACGTTGCCCCAGCTCTCCAGCAGCTTGCGGTAGTCGGGGTCTGCCCACAGGGCGCGGCAAATGTCCGGCGCATTGCGCAGGTCCTCGATACTTTCAAACAGCGGGACGGGCATGAGGCCCGGATCTGCCCCTGGTTCGTCGCCGCCGGACGCGGCCGGGTTGATGCCGGCAAACCGTGCCAGCCATAGCACCGCCAGCACATCCTCCCGGCAGGTTGCACCCGAGATGACGTAGGTGCGGATCGCCTCGGGCACCGCGCTGCGCTTCACCTCGGCGATCGCCTGGAACGCTCCCAACACGTCGAGTGTCTGCGGACTGAACGGTTTCGGCACGGTGCCGCGCGCGCCCTCGCCGCAGCCGGAAATCTCTTCCAGCGCCTGCGTGTGAAACCGCGCATGCTGCCGCACATCGAGCGTGTGCAGGTGCAGCCCGAAAGTCCTCGCCAGCAGCAACAGCGGGTCCACGAGAGCCTGGGCCAGGCGCTCCCCGTGGTTCGCACGCAGGCTCGCCCGCAGCAGCCGCAGGTCCGCGATAAACTCGTGCGCGCCGGCATAGGCGGGCAGCGCGGACAGAGCGGCTTCCATGCTGCCGGGCTCGCCCGCGCTCAGGTCAAGCGTGTTGGCCAGGCGCGCGCCCATGCAGGCCGCGAAGCGCCGGTAGTTCTCAAACTCAAAGTAGGCGGCAAAGCGGTCCTGCGCGCCGCCTGCATCGAGCGCCCGCAGGTAGCCCGCGAGCCTGGCCAGCAGCTCAGCGCTCGCCGGTACCTGCTGCGATGAACTGGTGAGCAGGCTGATGAGCTTCTGTATACCCGCCTGGTACTGGGTCAGCAGACGGGTGCGCGCATCGTGGATGGCGGCAATTGTTACGGAAGGCGTTACAAATGGATTGCCGTCCCGGTCGCCGCCGATCCATGAGCCGAACGAGAGCAGCAGAGGCATCTCCGCAGCATCCAGCGTGATGCCGTACTCGCTTGCAAACGCGCTCGCGATCTCGGTGTAGAGCGGCGCGAGTGTCGCGAAGATGGAGACCTCGTAATAATCCAGACCCATCTTGATCTCGTCGGCGACGGTCGGCTGGCGGCTGCGCACTTCATCGGTCTGCCACAGAGCCGTAATCTCTGCCGTGAGCTCGTTCTGCAGGCGGCGCAGTTCGTCGTCGGCGAGAGGAATCCGGTCCAGCGACTCCAGCAGCTCGCCCATGCGCCTGCGTTTGAACAGGACAGACCGCCGCGCGATCTCCGTCGGGTGCGCCGTAAATACCGGGGTGATGGCGATTTTTTCGAGGGAGGAGAGTGCCTGGTCCGCCGTAATTCCGGCGGCACGCATCGCCTGGAGCGTCCCGCGCAGCGAGCCGCGCTGCAACGCTGCCGCGCCGCTGATCCGGGCGGCGGTTCTGCGCCGTTTTCGGTGATTGGTTTCGGCCAGGTTCGCCAGCTCAAAATAAAATGCGAAGGCCCGTGTCAGCTGGTACAGCTCACCGATCGGCAGCCGGCTGATCCCCAGCACCGCCTTCTGCAGCCGCTCGTCCGCCGCATGCAGGTCGCCCGCAGCCTGCTCCTCGCGCCGCCGGATGGCGTTTAACCGAAGCTCTTCCACCTCGGCAAACAGAGCGTCGCCGGCCTGCTCGCGCAACACCTCGCCCAGCAGCATGCCCAGCGAGCGCACATCCCGCCGCAGCGGCGCTTCTTTTTCCTCGGGAGCCTGCGCCTCCAGCTCAGCGAGGCGGGCAGTCCAGCTTTCCGGTTTCCAGAGCGGCGGAAGGGTTTCCATGGCCTGATTATGCCTGAAAGGGACCTGCTCATAGCATTTCTCCCACTGCTGTAAGCCGCGGAAGCTATCCTGATGAGGCCTTCCTTCAAGGAATGCCACGCTGACTGCCGCTGGCCGGTTACACGATGGGAGAATGCTCTAGCTGTCAGCCGCAGCCCTTCGCGCCGCGAACGTGCGCGTTAGCTGCTCCACACGCGCGTTCGCTGCGGATGAAGATTCAATCAGCTGGCCGGTCTTCGTCAGAAACTCGGGCGCCCGCGCGCGAATGGCCGGCAACAGCGGCAGAAACTTCGCATACAGGAATATCGGCTCGCCATTGCAGTCCACAAACAGCTCTGAGCTTAACGCCCCATGCAGCACAAATGAGGCGGCCATCTCCCAATAGCCCATCACCTGCCGCAGGTAGTGGTTCTCCTGGAGGGTCATATCGGCCAGCACCGCGAATACGTCCTCCGCACTCTGCGGCCAAAACTTTCCCACAGCCCACGCGCGCGCCTCCCGCATCACGGCCTCCGTGCGCAGCTCATACAGCTTCAGGATCAGTTGCGCTTGCTCGGTCGTTGCCAGGTGTGACGACATAGTTGAAAGCTCCCCCAGGTATCGGTCCGCGTCTCTACAACAGAGCGCCCTGCTCCTCCAGCGCCAGCATCAGCTCCTCCCACTCGCCGGAGAGCGCACTGTGCTCTGCTTTGAGATGCGCCAACTCCGCTGCCAGCCGCTGCGTTTCTTCCGCACTTACGTAGTTACCCAGGGCGGTTTCCGTCACCGCGATGGCCGCCTCGCACCGCGGCACCTCCTCCTCGACAAACTGCAGCCGCTCCTGCATCTGCCGCAGCTTGATCGGGTTCAGCTTCTTCGCGGCAGGCACAGCGGCCGCCTCCGGCGCAACCGTCTTTGCCGCGACGGGCAAAGGCGCGGCCGCAGGGAGCATCCCGTTCCCACCAGCCGGTTCCTCCGCCCGGTCTGCCTTCTCTTTGCGGTACAGGTAGTCTTCATAATTGCCCGGATACACATGCACCCGTCCCTGCTCCACCTCGAACACGCGCGTCGCGGTGCCGTCGATGAAATACCGGTCGTGCGACACAAAAATCACCGTTCCCTGGAAGTGCTTTACCGCATCGAGCAGCACATCCTTCGCGCGTATGTCCAGGTGGTTCGTCGGCTCGTCCAGCAATAGAAAATTCGCCGGGCTTACCAGGATCTTCGCCAGCGCATACCGGTTGCGCTCGCCGCCGGAGAGTACGCCCAGCGGCTTAAACACGTCGTCGCCCGTGAACAGAAAACACCCGAGCAGCCCGCGCAGCTCCGCGTCCGCGACTCGCGGCGCGATGCCGCTAATGTCATCGAGCATGCGCGCCGCCGGGTCCAGAATCTTGTACTGGTCCTGCGCGAAAAACTCCGGCAGCACGTTATGCCCCAGCCGCAGCGTGCCCGCGGTCGGCGGCTCCTGTCCGCTCAGCAGCCTTACCAGTGTCGACTTGCCCGCGCCGTTCGCGCCGACCAGCGCAATGCGGTCCCCGCGCTCGATGGTGAAATCCACGCCCTCCAGCACCTTCTTCTCGCCGTAGTACTTTTTCAGCCCCTGCACTTCCACCACCGTGCGGCCTGAGGGCTGCGGCTGCGGAAACGAGAAGTGAATCGCGGATTCTTCTTCCGGAATCACGATCCGCTCGATCTTTTCGAGCTCCTTGATGCGGCTCTGCACCTGCTTCGCCTTCGTCGCCTGCGCGCGAAAGCGGTTGATGAACGCCTCCAGATGCTCGATCTGCTCACGCTGGTTCCTGTACGCGGCTTCCAGTTTCTGCCGCCGCTCCGCGCGCTGCTGCTCATACTTCGCATAGTTGCCGGTGTAGGTGTGCAGCGCTTTGTTCCACACTTCCACGATCTTCGTCACGGTCGTGTCGATGAAGTACCGGTCATGCGAAATCAGGATGAACCCCTTCGCATACGTGCGCAGGTAGGTCTCCAGCCAGTTCCGCGTCTCCAAGTCCAGGTGGTTCGTCGGCTCATCCAGCAGCAGCAGGTCGGGCTTGGCCAGCAACAGCTTCGCGAGCGCGATCCGCATCTGCCAGCCGCCCGAGAACTCCTCGGTCTGCCGTGTCCAGTCCGTCTTTGAGAAGCCCAGCCCGCCCAGCACCGCGCCCACCTGCGCATCTAGGGCGTAGCCGTCATGCGCATGGAACCGCGAGCTCAGCGACGAGTACCGCTCCGCGGCCGCCGCATACTCCTCACTCGCGGGATCGATCTCCGACAGCTGCGCCGAGAGCGTTTCGAGCTCCCGCTCCATGGCATGCAGCTGGTCAAACACGCTCAGGCACTCCGCGAACACGGAGCGGCCGGCAAGCGTCAGACCATCCTGCGGCAGGTAACCGATCGAGGTGCCGCGCACCCGCTGCAACCCGCCGTAATCGAGCGTGTCGAGCCCCGCCAGCACCTTCATCAGGGTTGACTTGCCGGTGCCGTTCGCCCCCACGAGCGCGGTGCGCTCGTTGCCTGTAATCAACCAGTTCGCGTGTTCGAAGAGGAGTTTGTGGCCGAAGCGTTTTCCGGCATCCGCGAGCTGCAGCATAGGCTCATTCTACTGGCCGTCGCGTACAGGCTCCCGGCAAAGCTCACAGCAGGCGGCATCCGCGCCGGCAACGAACCCCACCCCGCGGGCAGCCATTTCCGGCGCTTACTGCCCGGTACCTTCGGCCGCGGACGCCTTGATCGTCCGCTCCACTGCTGTTCGTTCCGCCTCGCTCAACGACGGCATCGCCCCCGACTGGCCCGCGACCCACGAACCCCACCGGTTCGCCGCCTCGCTCTGCACTGCGAGCGACTTGCCCAGCAGACGGTGCACGGTAAGCGCTGCCGTAAACGCGTCGCCTGCACCCACGGTATCCACTACCTTTGTTTCGATCCCGCGGTGCCGAACCACCTCATCCCGCGTCACCAGCAGACTGCCATGTTCGCCGAGCGTGACCGCGACCAGCGCGATGCCGGGGTTTGCGCCAAGCAGCCGCCGCGCATCCGCGGCCAGCGCGCGGGCGGCGGGCGCGCCGTTGCGTCCAAGCCCGAGCACCGCAAAGCTGCGGCCGGCGAACAGTGTGGCGGGAAAGGCCGCGCTCATCGGATCTTCAGGGTGGCGAGGCCGACCAGGCCCAGCACGATGGAGA
>CAXTMY010000021.1:0-50826 GCA_964245565.1 uncultured Acidobacteriaceae bacterium
CCGACCGCCATCGACAACGTGTTTGAAACCTCGATGCGCTACTACCTGCCGTAGAGCATTCCCCCGCAAACAAAGCAAGGGCATCCTCGACGAGGATGCCCTTCTTTGTTTCACCGGCTCTTATTGCCCGAAAGCTGCTACTGGGTCTTGGTGTACGTGCCGGCCGGGGCCTTGGCTTCCACCTGGTGCGGCGTCGGCAGGTCGGAGGTGTTCCAGCCGCCGCCGAGGGCCTGCACGAGCTCGACCGCGGAGGTCATCTCTTCAATCTGCGTGGTGTACAGCGTTTGCTGATCGGTCAGCAGCGTGTTCTGGGCGGTGATGACATCGAGATAGGGATCGAGACCGGTTTTGAAGCGGTCCTGTTCGAGATTGAGGTAGGTCTGCGCGGACGCAGACGCCTGCCGCTCCTTCTCGACCTGCTGCGAGTAGATGCGGGTCTCGGACAGGTAATCCTCGACCTGCTGGAACGCGGTAAGAACGGCTTCCTGATAAGCGGCGACATCCGCATTGTAGGTGGCGATGTACTGGTGGGTGTAATCGCGCAGGCCTGCCTGGTAAATCGGCTGCGAGATGGAAGGACCGACCGACCAGAAACGGCTGGGCCAGTCGAACCAGTGCTTGAAGGTCGAGCTCTCGAAGCCGCCCTCCGCGGTCAGGGTGACGGATGGGAAAAAGGCCGCTGTTTCCACCCCGATCGCGGCGTTGGCTGCGGCCATGGTGCGCTCTGCCGCGGCTACATCCGGACGCCGCTCAATCAGCTCAGCCGGAACGCCGAGCGGGATGGGCGGCGGAGCCGGCAGGCTCGGCCTCACCGGCAGGTGGAACCCCGTCGCGGGCTGCCCGATCAGCAGAGCGATCGCATGCTCGTACTGCGCGCGGGCGGCGCCTGCGGAGAGCGCCTGCGCCTGCGCGGCCTGCAGGGTAGACTGCGCCTCGATGACTGAGATCTGGTCGTCGACCCCGGTTTCATACAGGCCCTGGGTGAATTTGAGCGAGGCGGCATCGGCATCGACGGTTGCGTTGAGCGCAGCCTGCAAGGAGTCTTCACCGCGCAGCTCGAAGAAGGCTTCGGCAAGCGCTGCCTGCTCGGTAAGCCGCTCGTTTTCAAGATCGGCCGCGCTCACCTGGGCGGTGTATTCGTCCTCACGAATCGTATTGCGGATTTTGCCCCAGAGATCGGGCTCCCAGCTGATATCGAGCGGCGCCGACCAGATGGTGCTCTGCTCGCCGACATTCGTCGCCTCGCCGGTGGTGCTCGTCGTGCCGGTGCCCCCGGTAGTGCCGGTGGTTCCGGTGGAACTGGTATTGAAGGTCGCGCCCTTGATGTTGGCCGAGGCTCGCGAGCGGTTGAACGATGGCCCGACCGAAACCGACGGGAACAGCTGTCCGCGGGCTTCGCGAATCAGCGTTCGCGCCTCCATGAACTCCTGGAACGACTGCTTGATGTTGTAGTTGTTGACGTCGAGTTTTTCTTCGAGTCCGTTCAGTTCCGGATCGCCGAAGACCTCCCACCACTTCCCGCGCAGCATGGCGTCGCTGGGGGCGGCAGGTTTCCAGGTGCTGCCGTCCTCGGCCACGTTCGCGCCGCTCGGCGCGTTCACGCCCTGGTAGCGCGTGGCTGTGGGCGCGACAGCAGCCGGCGGATGGTATTTGGGCCCGACCGTGCAGCCGCTGAGCGCGAGGGTCGCGCCGGCAAGCAACAAAACGGGACCGGTGGAGTACAAAGCGGTGTTCATGGAGGAAGTCCTCAAAGGGCACGCTCCGGATGTGCGGGCGCATGCAGCACATCGCGCTTGCCTTTACGCGTCAGGCGCAGGCGCCAGCGGTCTAGATAAAGATAGATGACAGGGGTGGTGTAGAGGGTAAGCGCCTGCGATACCAGCAGGCCGCCTACGATGGAAATGCCGAGCGGGCGCCGCAGCTCAGAGCCCGTGCCGGTCCCGAAGGCGAGCGGCAGCGCGCCGAACAGGGCCGCCATCGTCGTCATCATGATGGGCCGGAAGCGCAGCATGCAGGCCTCGAAGATGGCGTCCGAGGTGGACATGCCGCCTTCGCGCTCCGCCATCAGCGCGAAGTCGATCATCATGATGGCGTTCTTCTTCACGATACCGATCAGCAGCACGATGCCGATGATGGCGATGACGGTGAGATCGGTATTGGTAAGCTCGAGCGCGATCAGCGCGCCCACGCTGGCCGACGGCAGGGTGGAAATGATGGTCAGCGGATGCACCAGGCTCTCATAGAGCATACCGAGCACGATGTAGACCGCGAGCAGGGCGGTAAGAATCAGCAGCGGCTCGGTCTTGAGCGAAGCCTGAAAAGCCAGGAGCGTGCCGGAGGCCGAGCCGCGTACGCTTGCCGGGGTTCCGAGGTCTTCCTCCATCTTCTGCACCGCGTCCATGGCCTGCGAAAGCGAGACGCCCTTGGCCAGGTTGAACGAGACGGTTGTCGACGGGAACAGGCCGGTATGGTTCAGCGTGAGCGAGGTCGTGGTGATGTGCGTCTTTGAGAACGTATTCAGCGGGATGGGTCCTTGGGCGCTGCCGTTCACAAGGTTGATGTCGTTGAGGCCCTGGGGCGACTGCCAGTACTGCGGCGCGACTTCAAGGATGACATAGTACTGGTTGAGCTGCGTTCGGATCAGCGACACTTCCGCCTGTCCGAAAGCGTCGTAGAGTTCGGTGTCGATGGCGCTGGCCGACAGGCCGAGCCGCGCGGCGGTCGTCCGGTCGTAATCGACGAAGGCAGAAAGTCCGCCCTGCTCGGCATCCGAGTTGACATCGGCAAGCTGCGGCAGTTTTTTCATCTTCTCGTACAGGATCGGCGCCCAGTGGTTCAGGAGGTCCTGACTATCGGCAACAATGGTGTACTGGTACAGGGCATTGCCGCTGCGGCCACCCACGCGGATATCCTGGCCAGGCTGGAGATACACCGATGCAATGGGGAGCGCTTCGAACTTCGGCCGTAGCCGCGCGATCACTTCCATGGCGCTCGCTTTACGCTCGCCCTTGCCGCTGCCCAGCGGCTTGAGCGCCATGTAAACGAAGCCGCCGTTTGTGCTGCCGTTGCCCCCGGTGTAGGCGTTCACATTCGCGACCGCCGGATCGGACTTGATGATTTTGACGATCTGCTTGACCGACTTGTTCATCGCCTGGAACGACGCATCGTAGGGACCCTGCAATCCGCCGAAAACAATGCCGGTATCCTGCTCCGGAAAGAAGCCTTTGGGGATACGGATGAAGAGCAGGACATTGAGCCCGAGGGTGAGAAACAGAACCACGATCGTGATGCCCGGGTTTTCCAGCACCCAGGTGAGCGAAACACGGTAGAGCTTGAGGATGAAGTCGAACCCGCGCTCACTGGTCCGGTAGAGCCAGTTATGCGGCTCTTCCTTCGGCTGGTGCCTGAGCAGGTATGCGCACATGGTGGGCGTCGTGGTAAGCGAGATCACCATGGAAATCAGGATGGCTGTGGACAGTGTGACGGCGAACTCGCGGAAGAGCCGGCCGACGATGCCGCCCATGAGCAGGATCGGGATAAAGACAGCGATGAGCGAGATGGAGATCGTGAGAACCGTGTAGCCGATCTCACTTGCCCCCTTCAACGCGGCTTCGCGCGGGGTGTAGCCCATCTCGAGGAACCGCGAGATGTTTTCCATGACCACGATCGCGTCATCGACCACGAAACCGGTCGCGATGGTCAGCGCCATCAGCGACAGGTTATCGATGGAGTAGCCGGCCAGGTACATCACGGCGAAGGTACCGATCAGCGAAACCGGGACCGCGACCGCGGGGATCAGCGTTGCGCGGGGATTGCGCAGGAAAATGAACACCACGACGATGACCAGGAAAACGGAGAAGATCAGCGTTTCTTCGACGTTGTTGACCGAAGCGCGAATCGTGGTCGTGCGGTCCAGCACGATCGTCGCCTTGATGCCATTCGGGATCGAGGCCTCCAGCGCAGGCAGCGCATCCCGGATGCGTTGATTGGTTTCGAGGATATTGGCGCCCGGCTGCCGGGTAATGATGACGGTGACCGAGGGAATGCCGTTGAGGTAGCCTGCGGCCCGCACGTTCTGCGTGGCATCCTCTACATCGGCCACATCTTCAAGCCGCACCGCCAGGCCATTGTGATAACCGACGATCAGCGGGCGGTACTGCGCGGCACGTGAAATCTGGCCGTTGGTGATCAGGTCGACCTTCGTGGTCCCGTTCTGGAGCGAGCCGCGCGCGACATCGGTATTCTGGGCAGAAAGCGTCGACTGGATACTGGTCAGGGTCAGGCCGTAGCTGTCCAGTTCCGCAGGGTTCGCTTCCACGCGCACGGACGGCAGCGCGCCGCCGCCGACGAACACCAGGCCCACACCCTCGATCTGCGAAAGCCGCTGCTCCAGAACGGTCGAAGCAAAGTTGTACAGATCAGCGGTGTCGTACTTCTGCGAGATGAGCCCGATGATCATGATGGGCGAATCCGCCGGGTTGACCTTGCGGTAGGTCGGGTCGCCGGGCAGATCAGCCGGCAGGTAGGTCCGCGCGGCGTTGATGGCCGCTTCAACATCGCGGGCGGCACCGTTGATGTCGCGGTTCAGGTCGAACTGCAACGTCACATTGACCGAGCCGAGCGAGCTCGACGAGGTCATCTGCGTGACGGCGGCAATATGCGAGAACTGCCGCTCCAGCGGGGTCGCGACGGAGGACGCCATGATCTGGGCGCTTGCGCCGGGCAGTGATGCCTGCACCTGGATCGTGGGGAAGTCAACCTGCGGCAGAGGCGCGACCGGGAGGACGGTGTAGCCGATGATCCCGGCGATCGCGATCGCGATGGTCAGCAGCGTAGTCGCGACCGGCCGGTCAATAAATGGGCGGGAGAGGCTCATGCGCGGCCCGTGACCTCGGGCGTCGCGGAGCTGTTCTGCGGCTCGTTGCCGGTGGGGCGGTGCGCGGGTTTTTTCCTGAAGCGCGCCGCCAGCGTATCAAAGAAGATATAGATGACCGGCGTGGTGTACAGCGTGAGCACCTGCGAGAACAGCAGTCCGCCGACCATGACGATGCCCAGCGGACGGCGCAGCTCCGAACCGTAGCCGTGGCCGAAGGCGAGCGGGATACCGGCCAGCAGCGCGGCCATCGTCGTCATGACAATCGGCCGGAAGCGCAGCAGGCTCGCTTCGTAGATCGCCTCGGTGGAGTTCTTGCCGTGCTGGCGCTCTGCCTCAAGCGCAAAGTCGACGATCATGATGCCGTTCTTCTTCACGATGCCGATCAGCAGGATGATGCCGATGATGGCCACCACGGAAAGCGTCTGATGGAAGAGCATCAGCGCCAGCAGCGCGCCGACGCCGGCGGACGGCAGCGTCGAGAGGATCGTGATGGGGTGGATAAAGCTCTCGTACAGCACGCCCAGCACGATGTAGACGACCACAAGCGCCGCGAGGATCAGCAGGCCCTCGTTCGTGAGCGAGTTACGGAAGGACGCCGCGGTGCCCTGGAAGTCAGCCTGGAGGCTGGCCGGGAAGTGCATCTGCTGCGCGACCTTGTCGATGTCCTCGATGGCATTGCCGAGCGCTGCCTGGGGCCCCAGGTTAAAGGAGACAGTGACGGCCGGAAACTGGCCCTGGTGCTCGATCGAGAGCGCTTCGCTGATGTTCGAGACCGTGGAAAAGGCGCTGAGCGGGATCTGGTTCTGCGCAGCCGCGCCGTTGGTCGTGTTCGTGCTGCTGGCGCCCGTCGTCGATGTGCTCCCGGTGGTCGAGAGCGCATTGGTCGGAGGCGTCAGAATGCTTGAGCTCGGCGTATAGAGCAGGGAGGTCGTGGTCGCGGCCGATCCGGCAGAGGAGGAGCTCGAGGTGGAAAACGACTGCGCGGCCGCGTCGCCGCTGACGCCCGAGGAAGCACCGGACTGGACGTAGATGTTTTTCAGGTCGTTCGGCGTGCGCGCAAACTGAGGCTGCGTTTCAAGGATGACGTGGTACTGGTTCAGCGCCGTGTACAAGGTCGAAATCTGCCGCTGGCCGAACGCGTCATAGAGCGTGTTGTCGATGGTGGTGGGCTCGATGCCGAGCCTGGACGCAGTCACCCGATCCACGTTGATCAGGGTCGCGAGGCCGCCGGTCTGCTGGTCCGTGGCGACGTCTTCGAGCTCCGGCAGCTGCCTGAGTTTGGCGACAAAGCGGTTGGTCCACAGGTTCAGCTCGGACTGGCTGGGGTCCTCAAGGGTGTACTGGTACTGGGTGCGGGTCACCCGGTCATCGACGCTGATGTCCTGCACGGGCTGCATGAACAGCTGGATCCCGTCGACCTGCGTGAGCTTGCTTTGGAGTCTGCGGATGACGTCGGACGCGCTGAGATTGCGCTGCGACAGCGGCTTCAGGTTGATGGAGAACCGTCCGCTGTTGAGCGTCGTGTTGGTGCCGTCGGCGCCGATGAAGGAGCTGAGGCTCTGCACCGCGGGATCGGCAAGGATGACCTTGGCGAGCGCCTGCTGGCGCTTCGACATATCCTCAAATGAAATACTTTGCGAGGCCTGCGAAATGCCCTGGATTTCCCCCGTGTCCTGCACCGGGAAAAAGCCTTTAGGAATGATGATGTACAGATAAACGGTCAGCCCGAGGGTAGCGATCGCGACCAGCAGGGTGAGCCCCTGGAAGCGCAGGACAAACCTGAGCGTCCGCCCGTAGAACGCGATCATGCTCTCAAAGGCGCGCTCGGAGGCATGGTAAAAGCGGCTCTGCTGCGACTCAGGATTGTGCCGCAGGATGCGCGCGCACATCATCGGCGTGAGGGTAAGCGAAACCACCGCCGAGATGATGATGGTCACGGCCAGCGTTACGGCAAACTCGCGGAACAGCCGGCCGACCACGTCGCCCATGAACAGCAGCGGGATGAGCACCGCGATCAGGGAGATGGTCAGCGACAGGATGGTGAAGCCGATCTGCCCGGCGCCCTTGAGCGCCGCTTCCATCGGAGTGTCGCCTTCCTCAAGGTAGCGGGAGATGTTCTCGATCATCACGATGGCGTCATCGACGACGAAACCGGTCGAGATCGTCAGCGCCATCAGCGAAAGGTTGTCGAGTGAGTAGCCGAGCGCGTACATCGCCCCGAAGGTGCCGACCAGCGACAGCGGGACAGCGACGCTCGGAATGATGGTCGCCGAGAGTGAGCGCAGGAAGATAAAGATGACGAGCACCACCAGCCCGATCGTCAGCAGCAGTTCAAACTCGACATCGTCGACGGAGGCCTGGATGCTGGTGGTGAGATCGGTCAGGGTGGTGATCTGCAAACCGGCCGGAAGAGTCGCCTGGAGCTGCGGCAGAAGCGTCTTAATGCTCTTGACGACGGAGATGGTGTTGGCGCCCGGCTGTCGCTGCACGTTCAGGATGACCGCCGGCGTCTGGTTCATCCACGCCTGCTGATCCACGTTCTCAACGCTATTGACCACATTCGCCACGTTCTTCAGGAAGATCGGGGCGCTGTTCTGGTACGAAATCACCACGTTTTCGTACTCACTGGCATCGTTGAGCTGGTCGTTGGCGTCGACCTCCCAGTCCTGGGTCGGGCCGTCGAACGATCCCTTGGCCTGGTTCACGCTGGCATCGGTGAGCGCCGTGCGTACATCTTCAAGGTTCAGGCCGTAGGAGGCCAGCTGCGTCGGGTTGACCTGGATGCGGACCGCCGGTTTCTGGCCGCCGGAGATCGAGACCAGGCCGACGCCGGAGAGCTGCGAGATCTTTGGCGCCATCGCCGTATCGACCAGATCCTCGACCTGGGGCAGCGCGATGGTCTTTGAGGTGATGGCCATCGTCAGCACCGGCGCATCCGCCGGGTTGGTCTTCGAGTAGGTCGGCGGGATGGGCAGGTCGGAGGGCAGCAGGCTTTGCGCCGCATTAATGGCCGCCTGCACCTCCTGCTCGCCCACGTCGATGTTCAGGCTCAGGTCGAACTGCAACACGATGACCGACACGCCTCCGGAGGAAGTGGAGGTCATCTGGCTGAGCCCCTGCATCTCGCCGAACTGTCGCTCGAGCGGAGCCGTCACCGTGGTCGACATCACATCCGGCGCCGCGCCAGGGTAGAAGGTAAGCACCTGGATCGTCGGGTAATCGACCTCGGGCAGCGCTGAAACCGGCAACTGCGTGTAAGCCACGATTCCCACCAGCAGAATCGCGATCATCAACAACGAAGTGGCCACCGGCCGCAGAATGAACGGGCTGGAAATACTCACGGAGTGTTGCTCTCCGTGTCATCGCTGACGGCCAGCTTCTGTTTCACGATGCGCACCTTGCTCTTGTCCTGAAGCTTCTCGAACGAGCTGTTGGCCAGCATGTCTCCTGCCTGGATTCCGGTGACCGCGGAGTTGACTCCATCCGTCTGCACAACCTTGATGTTGGTCAGCGTCGCAACGTTCTTCTTACTCAGCACGTACACATATGCCTGCGTGCCGTTGCGCTGGACCGCGGAGTTGGGGATCAGCACCTGGTTCGGCAGCAGGTTCACGAGCAGCTCGGTGTTCACGAACTGGTTCGGGAACAGCGCCATCTTCGGATTCGCGAAGTTCGCGCGCAGCTTGAGAGTGCCGGTAGTGGGGTCGATCTGATTGTCCGTCGTGGTCAGGGTACCGGTCGCGAGGACCTGCTTCTGGTTCCGGTCGAGCGCGGTCACCTGCAGCTTGTTCTTCCGCATGGCCGCTTCCACCTGCGGTACGTCGTCCTCGGGAATGGTAAAGACGACGGTAATCGGGTTCACCTGGGTGATCACGACCAGCGTCGTGGTCCCGTCCGCCGAAATCAGGTTCCCGGGGTCGACCAGCCGAAGGCCGACCTTTCCGCTGATCGGCGCGACGATGTGGGCATACGCGAGGTTCACCTGGGCGGTTTCAAGCGTTCCCTGGTCGCTGCGGACCGTTCCTACGTCCTGATCCACCAGCTTGGCCTGGTCGTCGAGCGTCTGCTTGGCGATGGCATTGCGCGCCCACGCCGCCTGGTAGCGGTCGAGGTCCATCCTGGCCTGCGCCAGCAGACCCTGGTCGCGCGCGAGCGCACCCTGCGCCGTAACCAGGGCCGCCTGATACGGCCGCGGGTCGATATCGATCAGCGGCTGCCCTTTCGTCACGAACTGCCCCTCGTGATAGTGCACAGCAACGATCTGCCCGGTCACCTGCGCGGTGATCGAAGCGGTGTAGGTCGGGGTGACGGTTCCAATCGACAGCAGCTTCACAGCCATCGTGCCCGTGTGCGCCTGCGCGGCGTTCAGCGTAACCGTTCCGCCGAAGCGATGGTGCGCCTGCGCGCCCTGCGACGAGACCGGCTTGTGCCGCAGGATCAGGACGACTGCGACCGCGAAAACGGCAAGCACCACGATCCAGACCCAGCGGTGCCGCTTGCGCGGTGGCGCCGGGTGCGTGGGTTGCGGTTCGGAGGCTGCTCGGGTACTTGAGAAGAGCGCTGTCGCGGGCGGTTGCTGTTCCATCGAAGGTTTCGTGCTCCAAAGCTCTGGAGTTGGTCTTCGCCTGCTTCCTGCAAGCTGCAGGGGCAAAGATCGTTTTCATCGAAGCGCGAGTACCGATGCGCTGAGTGGGTTCAGGCGTAGAGTTGGGCTTTGGCGGGTCAGGTTCCGTACCCGGCCGCCATCAGGCAGCATCACATATGGTTGCACTCATCCTACCGCAGCATGGGGGTGCGGAGTTCGGCTTTCTCTCGCGTGGGAGTTCGCACGCACCCCGCTCACGGTATCTCGCCTGCGAACAGATACGGATGAGCCGCTGAAATGGTTGCACCGTCTCACCGCTATTTCAGGGCTCCGGGCATGCAACCCGACGGCCGGGGCCGAGTCTCCCAGTATCATGCCTCTATTCTCCAGTGCTCAGCCGTCCGGTGATCCGCTGCCCTTTTTTTTCGACACAGTTCCGGGGATTGACCCCGGCCCGTACGATCCCGGGGCTCCCGGCGAAGAGCCGGATTTCGACCCGGACCCCGATCCGGACCCCGATCCGCTAGGCCCGGCAACCGGCATTCCCGGCATCGACCCAGGGTTTCCCGCACCCAGCCCGGGTGGGCCTGCGCCTGCATTTGACTGATATGCCGCCGGGGGACGGCGGCATTGTTACAATCAGTTGAATGTGCAGGCAGGTACCTGCGCTCCCAAGGGTCCGCGTCTCCATGAACGTCTACATTCTGCGCCATGCCTCTGCCGGTACGCGCCGCATCAATCCCGTCATCGATCTGAAGCGTCCGCTCGACAAGGAAGGCAAAGGGCAGTGTCTGCTGGTGGGCAGCTACCTGAATGCACTCAAGATTCACTTCGACCTGGTGGCGTCGAGTCCGCTGAAGCGAGCCCTGCAGACGGCTTCCCTGGTCGGCACCGAAGTCGGCTTCGACGGCGGCATCAAGGTAACCAATGCGCTGGCGCCCGAGGCCAACATCGGAGCGTTTCACACCTTCCTCAATGAACTCCAGGGCTACGAGAATGTTCTGCTGGTCGGCCACAACCCGAATCTTCCGCTTTTTCTCGCATCCCTGGTGATGAACGGCAGCGCCGCGCCAGGCCGGCCGGCAATTCGGCTGCGCAAGGGAGCCATCGCGCGCATTGACCTGACCCGCAGACCCGGAATACTGCACTGGCTGGTCGACCCGAGAATCCTGCGCGGCGTCTACGGCAATGCGACAAAAACCGTGCGGCGCCGCGCGCTCAAGGCCCAGGGCGGGAAAACGCAGGCGGCCAAAAGCCAAAGCCGCAGATCCCAGAGCGGCAAGGCCCAGAGCGCAAAATCCCAGGGCGGGAAATCCCAGGGCGGAAAATCAAAGAAGCTGCCCGACTGATAAGGCGTTCTCTTGCAAACGCCACGTACGCACAGCCAGTTTCGGAACGGGGCTTTGGAGGCTCGGCTGGTATCCTCAATGCGGTACCCGCCTCTGCTTGATCCGGCGCGGCCAGCTATTCTTCAGAATCTTTGGAACTGATTCGCTTGCCTACGCACATCCTGCCTGTCGCCCCTGCTGCCGAGCCGCCGCTGCTCCGCTCTCCGCGCAAAGCCTGGACCCTGCTCCTGCTGCTGTTTCTCGCCGTCTACTTCGCGGCGCTGTTCTCGCCCGCCCTGCTCGACGATGCCGATGCCACCCATGCCAATGCCGCCCAGCACATCGCGCGCACCGGCGACTGGGTGACGCTTTACGTCAACGGCATCCGCTACCTTGAGAAACCGCCACTTCCGTACTGGCTCGTCGCGATCGACTATCACCTCTTCGGCTACAACGTGTTTTCGACCCACCTGCCGATGGCGCTTGCCGTTCTCGCCAACGCGATTCTGGGCTGGGTGTGGGCCCGCCGGGCATTCAACGAGCGGGCTGCCTTTTATACGGCGCTGTTTATCCTGACCGTCGTCGGCATTTTTCTGTACACGCGGTTTTTCATCCCCGAGTCGATCCTCTGCTTTTTCCTGGCACTCGCGCTCTGGGCTTTCCTCACCGGGCTTGAAGACCGCAAGCCGAACCGCTTTTACCTGGCCTACGGCTCGCTCGCGGTCGCGCTGCTGGCGAAGGGTCTCATCGCCCCGGTGTTCTTCGTGGCCGCAGCGGTCCCCTACCTGCTCATCACCGGCGACTGGCGCCGCTGGCGCGAGTTCCGCCTGCCCACCGGCATCCTGCTGTTTCTGGCAATCGGCGCACCCTGGCATGTGCTGGCAGCCATCCGCAACCCGGACCGCGGCCATCCTGTCGGCAACATTCCCACCGCGGCCAACGAGCACGGCTTTCTCTACTTCTACTTCGTGAACGAGCACTTCCTGCGCTTCCTCGGCCGGCGCTACCCCAACGATTACAACAAGCAGCCAGGCTGGGTCTTCTGGATGGGCCATCTGGCATGGCTGTTTCCCTGGTGCCTGTTCTTCCCTGCCGCCGTTCGCCGCCTCTGGTCCCGGCGCCGGCAGTTCTGGAGCGCCTTGCACCCGGAAAGTACCAATACGCTCACTTTCCTCGACGCCCATCCAACCGCGTTCCATGCAGCCTTCGCGGCACGCGGCGAGCGGTTTCGCGCCCGCACCACGCTGCTGCTGGGTCTTTACGCGGCGTTTATTCTCGTCTTTTTTTCCCTGTCCACCAATCAGGAGTACTACACGTTTCCCGCCTGGGCGGCGCTGCTTCTGCTTACCGCGGGCTCGCTCTCACTCCAGGAGCTGAACCCCTCGACCCGTGGGCGCTGGCTCCTTGCCGCGCACTGGGCGCTCGCCGGCATCGGCACGGTATCGGCGCTGGGGCTGGCCTTCGGCTTGTGGCAATCGCGCGCCATCCCAGCCGTCCACGACATCGGCACGCTGCTGGCGCATCGCGGCGTCGGCAACTACACCTTGTCGATGTCGCACTTTTTCGACCTGACCGGCGCCTCGTTCGCGGCACTGCGGCTGCCCGCCGCCCTCGCGGCCGTCGCGCTGTTCGCTGGGCCGCTGCTCGCGCTGCGCCTGCGGCGCCGCGGCCACAGCTTTGAAGCGACGACTTCCGTCGCGCTCACCATGGCCGTCTTCCTGGTCGCCGCGCACATCGCATTCGTTCGTTTCCAGCCCCTGCTGTCTTCACGATCCATGGCGGAGGTCATCAACAGCGTCAAACAGCCGGGAGACAGGCTGCTGGTCTACGGCGACTTGTCCAACGCCTCGTCGGTCGTTTTCTACACCGACATGCAGGCGCTGCTGATCAACGGGCGCATCTCCTCGATGATCTGGGGATCGTTCTACCCGGACGCGCCGCATATCTTCCTCGACGACACAGAACTTAAAGCGATGTGGGGTGCGGGCCATTCAGGCAAGCGGCTGTTCATGGTCGTTCCGCCGGAGTCCGCGGCCCACGTCGAGGCGCTGCTCGGCCGGCAGAACCTGTACATCCTCAAGCAGCTGTCCGATGAGACAGCCGCAGAACGCACGCTCTACACCGACCGGCCGCTTTAGAGCATTTTCACTCCACATGTAGAGGGACCAGCACATAGGCGCGTGGCTTTTCCGCCGGGAAAAGCCACTGGAGCGAGAAGTCGGGCGTCTACACCAAGAGGGAAAAATGCTATAAACAGCGGCGCAGTCGGCTCAGTCCCGCGCGCTCTGCATGCGGCCCTGCTCGCCAAGGCGGTACAGCTCGCCCCGCCACAGGATCTTGCCGCTGGTATAACTGGCCGCCCAGAAGAGAAATCCCATCAGGTCGCGCAGCGGGAAGAGCAACACCGTGCGCGCGAGCGATTCATCCCGGACAACCTGGCCCGCGACCAGCCCGGCCTGCACCATGCGGCTCAGGATCGCGTACAGCGCCAGGGTGCACGCGAGCAGCGGATGGTGCAAAGCGGCCGCGGCGCCGCCGCCTGACAATCCGTAGGGAACGCTGAATGTCAGGCCGGTTCCGGCGTGTCCCTTCGGGCGAGAAAAGCGGGTCGACTTCATCCAGCGGATCTGGTGCTTCATGCTGGTCAGGAACGTCATGTTGAGCACAATGTGGTCGATGACGTGCCGCGAAAGGACAACTTTGTAGCCCAGCGCCGCGACCCAGTTGCCCAGGAGGAAATCGTCGGAGCAGTACGGACCCAGCTTCGCGAAACCGCCCATGCGCCGCACCGCTGCCCTGCGCACGGCCATTGTCGGCCCCAGCAGAAACTGCATGCCCTCGATCAGGTCGGCAGCGAGCACCCCGGAGGTCATCTCCACCGACATGCCGCTTGCTTCGAGCTTCGCCCAGATTCCCTGCCGGGCGATCCCGCGGTACAGGCAGGTCACGGCGCCGACATCCGGGTCGCGAAAATCGGCCATCACCTCGCGCACGTACTCCGGCGTGACCCGCACATCGCTGTCGCTGATGATGAACACGTCATGCGAGGCGAAGGCTTCCATGCGCTCGAGCGAGCTGACCTTCGCATTGACAAACGGCACCCCCTCAACCGCGAGGAAGCGCACCGGTATCTCCGGAAAGCGGGCAGCGACTTGCCGTGCCACCGCGAGACCGGGGTCGTGCAGGTGCCGTGCGCAGAACAGGATCTCGTAAGGGCCGGGATAATCCTGCTCGAAGAAGGTCGTTAGGTGCGACGCAAGGTCCGGCTCGGCGCCGTGCAGGGGTTTGAACAGGGACACGGGCGGCGCATAAACCTCGCGGCGCGCCACCGAGGCACGCTGCCGCTCCCGCAGGAAGCGAAGAACACCGGCTGCCACCATGCCGCTGAAAACAGTAGAGGTGAGCAGCCCTAAGATACTGAGGATCAAAAGCAGTTTCAAAGTGATGTACCCGCTCCGCAACAACAGCAGACCCGATGGATTCGCTGCACGACGACACCGCTCCTGCAAACGCAGCCGGCACCCTGCTCCCCGGGCCGGACCACGCCCAAAGGCTTCAGGTTAACGGCGGCTGCGCGTCGGCGGCACTATGCTTGGACGCCGCAACGGGACAATCGCTGCCGGGCCCGCCGGATCGCCCTGCATTCGCGACAGCATCTCCGTCCGCACATAGTCGACAAAGCCCTGCATCTGCCGGTTCATCTCTTCCATGCGCTCGCGCATTTGGAGAATGATGGCGATGCCCGAAATGTTGACGCCGAGCTCGCGCGACAGGTTGAGGATAAACTCAAGCCGCTCCAGATCTTCATCGGTATAGAGCCGCGTGTTCCCTTCGGTACGCGAGGGCTTCAGCAGGCCTTCCCGCTCGTAGAGCCGCAAGGTCTGGGGGTGAATCTCATACATCTCCGCTACCGAGGAGATCATGTACGCGCCCTTTGTCTTTCGTCGTGTCGGCATTCCGTCGCTCCCCTCTCCTCGATCAAACGCCTGCGATGATTTCACCGGGATCATAGCACCCCTCGAGCTCTACTCGACTTTCGCCCAGACCGGCACCCTCGGATCATCCGGGTTCAGCCGCGCCAGCTCCCGCAGAATCTCCTTCGAGCGCTCATCCCGGAGCTGCGGCACGGCTATTTCTATGGTCACGATCTGGTCGCCGCGCTTGCCCTCGACCGATGCCGAGGCAACGCCCCGCTCGCGCATCCGGAGCTTCTGGCCGCCCTGCGTCCCGGGCGGAATCTTGAGCTGCGTGCGCCCGTCGATCGTCGGCACATCGATCTTCGCGCCCAGCGCCGCTTCGGGAACCGTGACCGGAACGCGCATCAGGATGTCATCCCCCTGGCGCGTAAAGACCGCGTGCGAACCGACCTTCATCACCAGGTAGAGGTCGCCCGCAGGCGCTCCGCCGATGCCGGCGTTGCCCTTGCCGGCCAGCCGGATCCTCTGGCCGTCGCGGGTTCCGGCCTTGATGCGGAACTCGACTGTCTCGGTCCGGCGTACCCGGCCTTCGCCGCCGCAGGTGGGGCAGGCATTCTCGACCCGCCCGGTGCCGCCGCACAATTTACACTGCACGTTGAACTTCATCTGGCCGTGCATCTGCGTCACCTGGCCTGTGCCTTTGCATTCCGGGCAGGTATGCGCGCCGCCGGCCTGCGAGCGGCCCTTGCAGGTCGGGCACACATCCAGCCGGTTGATCTCAAGCCGCATGGTGCCGCCGCGGATCGCGGTCCAGAAGTCGACCGGCACCTGGTACTCAAGATCGGTTCCAGCCTCTGCCGGATGTTGCTGCCGGCCGCCGCCTGAAAACATTCCTGAGAAAATATCGCGCCAGCCTGCGCCGGAAGCGCCGCTCGCGCTTCCGGCAGATGGACCAGCGCTCCTTCTGCGGCCGCCCGGCGCACTTTGAAAA
This sequence comes from uncultured Acidobacteriaceae bacterium, assembly GCA_964245565.1. Lineage (GTDB taxonomy): Bacteria > Acidobacteriota > Terriglobia > Terriglobales > Acidobacteriaceae > EB88. The sequence continues at coordinate 15,698 of CAXTMY010000021.1, forward strand.
TCAGAAAAGTCAAACCCGCTGAAATCGAACGGCACCCCGTGCCCGCCGCCGGCTCCGGCAGCTCCATAAGCCTCGGCCTGCGCCGGGTCGATGCCGTCCGTGTAGAAGCCGAGCTGGTCGTAAATCTTGCGCTTCTTTTCATCGCTCAGCACTTCGTTGGCTTCGGAGATCTCCTTGAACTTCTCCTCGGCCTTTTTGTCATTCGGGTTCACATCGGGGTGGTACTTGCGCGCGAGCTTCCGGAACGCCTTGCGAATCTCGTCCGGCGTGGCGTTCTTCTTGACGCCGAGCGCGCCGTAGTAGTCCTTCTGTTGTGGTCCTGCTGGCATCGGTTCAGTCTTTCTGGCAGAGCGGGCACCAGTACACGGTGCGCCCCGCCATCGGCTTGCTTTTAATCTCTGTTTCACACACCCGGCACGGCCTGCCCTGTCGCCGGTACACGTAATGCACTTCTTCGTCCAAAGCCCTGCCGCGCGCGTGAGGCCGGTCCCTGGGCCGGGTCGTCACCATGCGCCTGTCCTCCATGCCGTCGCGCATCAGCGCCACGGCATCTTTCCAGATCGCCTTCAGCTCCGGTGCGGTTACCTCCCTGCCGGGCCGGTCGGGGCAGATACGCGCCCGGTACAGCAACTCCGCACGGTAGATATTACCAATCCCGCTGACAACCGACTGATCCATCAGCAGGACGCCGATCGGCGTCTTCTTCGTCCGGATCAGCGCAAGCATCGGCCCGGGATCGGCCTTGTCATCCAGCGGATCCGGCCCGATCCTCGCCTCGAGCCTTTCCCATTCCTCGTCTGAAAAAATGCGGCAATCCGTCGGTCCCCGCAACTCCAGCCAGTCGGTCTTCGTCCACATCCGGAGGCGCAGTGCGCCTTTCGGCTCGGGCATCGGCTGCTCGCCTTCCCGGAAGTCCCCGTATTGCCCGAGGTGCACATGCAGCGTCAGGTCGCGGCCGAAACGGTAGCCGAGATGTTTCCCCAGGGCGACCACCCGCTGCAGCCTGCGGCCGTCCAGGAGTCCGGCATCCGGAAAAGCGCCGTTCGGCGAGTCGACCCGCACCTGCTTGCCGCCAAAAGCATGGGTCTGCCGCTGGGCGAAACGATGAATCTCGTGACCTTCAGGCATGCGCGCTCCCTTTCGGCGGTTCACTGCATAGGGCAGGACGACAGTCGTTTCGGCCCGGCTCGTCCGCACCCGGGAATAGCGGAAGTCTCATCGCCGGCCTTGCATTGCTCTCTCGAAGTTCAGATAAACGCTTCACCTGCGCATGGTCCGCAGGCTTACACTTGTTCGACCGTAACAGCGGAAGTCTCTCAATGACGCAACGCGTTTCAGCGCCGCCCGCCTCCAGCGATCCCGCAGCCGCTGTTCTGCGGGACATCACGCCCGGCAGCGGCGCGAAGCCGCCGCGCTACTACCGGCCGGAGCTCGACGTCCTGCGCTGCGTTGCGTTCCTGATGGTCTTCACCAGCCACATCCCCGCGATGGGTCCCTATCAGCGGAGCTTTTCTGTCCTCTCCACGGTCGAAGAAAGCGGTGCCGCCGGGGTTTGTGTCTTCTTTGCGCTGAGCGCCTTTCTCATTACGGAACTCCTGCTGCGGGAAATGGAGGAAACCGGCACGATCCATCGACTCGCTTTTCTGTTTCGCCGCATCCTGCGTATCTGGCCGCTCTATTTCGCGGCCGTTTTTCTCTCGATCGGTGTGGCCTTTGTCTATCATCGCTGGGCAGCACGGCCGCAATTTGTCATTCCATACCTGCTGCTTTCCGGCAACGTGGCTACCTCGGTCCTGCACAACTATCCGCGCAACGGTCTGCTCGGACCACTCTGGAGTATCTCGGTCGAAGAACAGTTCTATCTCTTCTGGCCGCTGCTTCTCTTCTGGAAAGGCCGCACCGGAATCAAGACTTCTGTGGCAATCCTTTTGCCTGTAGCCTGGTGTGTCGACTTCTTCATTCCGTTCTCGGGTGGCCGGCGCGACCCAGATTTGTGGACGAACAGTCTGAGTCAGTACCAGTATTTTGCCCTTGGCGCCCTAGTGGCACTGGCGCTGCACCGCCATCCGCTGCACCTGGCCAATGCGGGCCGGGTTGCCCTGCTCACGCTTGCCGGCATCTTCCTGATACTCGCTGTCCACCCTTTCCATTTTCTGTTCGACGTGCAACAGGAAAGTCCCCTGGCAGTCCTGGCCGGCTATCTCTGCAATGACGCCGCCTGTGTCTTGCTGCTGATCGGCACCCTCGGCGCCCGACTACCCGGCTGGACCAATCCCATCCGCTATCTCGGCAAAATCTCCTACGGCATGTATGTCTTTCACTACACCCTCTGGATCGGTCTGGCGGCTTTCGTCACGCGTGAACTCCACCTGAGGTTGGGCGTCGTCATGCCGGAGCTTTACCTGCTCGTCCTGGCCGCCACCATTGCCCTGAGCGCGCTCAGCTACCGGTACTTCGAACGGCCCTTCCTGCGCCTGAAGGAAAGGTTTGCCTTCGTTCCCTCGCGGTCTGCCTGAGGGGAGTACGGCTGCGTACTCCCCAGGTGGAAATCAGTTCCAGATCGCATTCGCTGCAACCGCCTGCAGCCGCCAGAAGATGTCCGGCTGCGCCTGGCGCATCTGCCGCATAAACTGCTCCGCCTCTCCCTTCGAGCCGAACAGCAGTTTGTTGTAGACCTGCCCTGCCCGCAACTGCTCACACTGCCATAAAGTGCTCATCCTCTGCTCCACCTTCCAGGCCATCCTGCGGCCCATGCTTCTGTCCCTGTCTGAACCCCGAATTATTGAGAAAGCTGCGGGGCTCTTTTTTCTTAAAAGAGCCCCGCCTGTCGCTCTTACGCCGAAGGCGTCGCCGCCCGTCCGGCCAGGACTAGTGCTTCGGTTCAGCGTCGACGTACTCGGCGTCGATCACGCCTTCGTCGTGCTTGGCGTGCGCTTCGGCGTCCGCCGTACCCGCGCCGGCTGTTTCGCCGTCCGTCGGTACGCCGCCCGCGGGGGCTGCCTTGTACATCGCCTCGGCCAGCTTGTGCGAAGCCGCCGTGAGCTTTTCGTGCTCGCTCTTCAGCTCGGCCACGCTCGGCGTTCCCGTCAGCACGGTCTTCGCGGAGGCGAGCGCCGACTCGACCTCGGCCTTTTCCGCGCCCTGCACCTTGTCGCCCGAATCCTTCAGCATCTTCTCGATGTTGTAGACCAGCGAGTCCAGTCCATTGCGCGCCTCGATCTCCTCGCGGGCCGCCGCATCTTCCGAGGCATGCGCCTCGGCTTCCTTGGCCATCCGCTCCACCTCTTCCTTGCTCAGGCCGGAGGAGGAGGTGATCGTCACCTTCTGGTCCTTGCCCGTGGCGTTGTCCTTCGCCGTCACGTTCAGGATGCCGTTCGCGTCGATATCGAACGTCACCTCGATCTGCGGCACGCCACGCGGAGCCGGAGGAATCCCGCTCAGCTTGAACTTTGCGAGGGTGCGGTTCTGCGCGGCCATCGGGCGCTCGCCCTGCAGCACGTGCACCTCAACCTCGGTCTGCGAGTCCGACGCCGTCGAGAAGGTCTCGGTCTTCTTCGTCGGGATGGTCGTGTTGCGCGCGATCATCCCGGTCGCCACGCCGCCCATCGTCTCGATCGCCAGCGTCAGCGGGGTCACATCGAGCAGCAGCAGGTCCTTGACATCGCCCGAAAGCACGCCCGCCTGTACCGCGGCGCCGATCGCGACCACCTCGTCCGGGTTCACACCCTTATGCGGTTCCTTGCCAAAGAGCTGCTTCACCAGCTCCTGGATCTTCGGCATGCGGGTCTGGCCACCGACCAGCACGACCTCGTCGATCTGCGAAGAGGTCACACCGGCATCGGCCATGGCCTTCTTGCAGGGCTCAAGCGAGCGCTGCAGGATGTCGTCGACCAACTGCTCGAGCTTGGCGCGGGTCAGCTTTTCGACCAGGTGCTTCGGCCCCGAGGCATCCGCCGTGACGAACGGCAGGTTAATCTCGGTCTCCATCGCGGTCGACAGCTCGATCTTCGCGCGCTCGGCCGCATCCTTCAGCCGCTGCAGGGCCATTTCGTTGCCCTTGGCGCGCAGGTCCAGGCCTTCCTTCTTCTTGAACTCGTCGATCAGCCAGTCCACGATCTTCTGGTCGATGTTGTCGCCGCCCAGGTGCGTGTCGCCGTTGGTCGCCTTCACTTCGATCACACCGTCGCCGACCTCGAGGATCGACACATCGAACGTGCCGCCGCCGAAGTCGTACACGGCGATCGTCTCGTCCTTCTGCTTGTCGAGACCGTAGGCGAGCGCTGCCGCGGTCGGCTCGTTCACGATGCGCTTCACGTCGAGGCCCGCGATGCGTCCCGCATCCTTGGTCGCCTGGCGCTGCGCATCATTAAAGTACGCCGGCACGGTGATCACCGCCTCGGTCACGCTCTGGCCCAGATAGTCTTCGGCGGCCTTCTTGAGCTTTTGCAGGATCATCGCCGAAACCTCGGGCGGGGTGTAGTCCTTGCCCTGCGCCTCGACTACCAGGTGATCGCCCTGCTGCTTCACCTTGTACGGCACCATCTTCATCTCGTCGTTCACTTCATTGCCGCGCCGGCCCATGAAGCGCTTGATCGAGTAAATCGTATTCTCCGGGTTGGTGATCGCCTGGCGCTTGGCCACCTGCCCCACCAGACGCTCGCCGCTCTTTGTGAATCCAACCACGGAAGGGGTCGTGCGGCCGCCCTCCTCGTTCGCAATCACCTTGGGCTCGCCACCCTCCATCACCGCTACCACTGAATTCGTCGTACCAAGATCGATCCCGATAATCTTTGCCATCACTGTTTGCCCTCGCCTGTCTGGTTGACTGCCCCACCAGAATCGCACTTGAGTGGGTTACTGTCAACTTATCTGATGGTTTTTGATCTGCAAAGGGTTCAGCAAAATTTGGTCGCTTCTCCTTGCGACAGGCGGACAAGATCTGGCAATCCCTGCCTGTGCACATTAAGATGGAGGAGATTCGCGGAGGATCTGCCATGACAACGCACAACGTGAGTTTGCCCGAGGATCTGGACCGATTCGTTGCAGGCATGATTGAGAACGGCTGGTACGAGAACCCGAGCGAGGTAGTGCGCGCGGGCCTGCGCGAACTGGAGCGGCTGGAAATGGAAGATGAAGCCAAGCTGGCAGCCCTGCGCGCGGCCATCGCCAAGGGCGACGCCAGCGGGATCGCGGAGGGAGATGTTTTTGCGCGTGTTCGCGCTGCTCTTCATCTGCCGCCTGCGGAAAAATAGTTCTTGCCTACCGTTCTTTACAGCCCCGAAGCTGAGGCCGACGTCATGGATTTCGGCGCGTACACCCTTGCCAGGTGGGGAGCGGCCCAAGCAGTCAAATACCTGCTCACCATCGAGGCTTGCTGCGAGCGGCTGGCGAGACACCCGCTCCTGGGCCGAGCCTGCAATGAAATATCACCCGGACTGCGGCGCATGGAGCAGGGACGCCACGTCATCTTCTACCGCGAGCGCTCCGACGGCATTCTTGTCGCCCGCATCCTGCACCAGGACATGGAGCCCCAGCGGCATACGCTTTAAAGCGGCCCGAGCCGTTCCCACGCTGCATTCTGCTGAAATATTTGCCTCCAATAAATCCTGCGTTCCGCGCCAGCCAACTCTCCGGCCGGTTTTCCGGTTACCCTGAAAACCGGAAGACCCCTACGTGCCCCAATCCTCTGAGCAGCAGTCACTTACTTTCGGCGTCAATCCATGGCTGATCGCCATTTCAGTGATGCTCGCCACGTTTATGGAGGTCCTCGACACGGCGATCGCCTCGGTCGCGCTGCCGTACATCGCCGGTTCGCTCTCCGCCTCGAACGACGAGGCGACGTGGGTTCTGACCAGCTACCTGGTCGCGAATGCCGCCATTCTGCCGGCGAGCAACTGGTTTTCGCTTCGGTTCGGGCGCAAGCGCTTCCTGCTCACCTGCGTTACTATCTTTACCGTCTCCTCGGTCTTCGTCGGCGCTGCCCCGTCGCTGGCCTTCATCCTGCTTGCCCGCGTGGTCCAGGGCGCGGGCGGGGGTGCGCTGCAGCCGCTCTCGCAGTCCATCCTGCTTGAGAGCTTCCCGCCCGCCAAGCGCGGCGCCGCCATGGCCCTGTTCGCGTTTGGGGTTGTCGTTGCGCCGGTCATCGGCCCCACGCTGGGCGGATGGCTTACTGACAGCTACAGCTGGAGGTGGGCGTTCTACATCAACGTGCCGGTCGGCGCGCTGGCCTTCTTCATGATCAGCCGCTTCGTCCACGATCCGCCTTTTATTCAGAACGCAAAGCCCGGCCCGTTCGATAACATCGGCTTCGGCCTGCTGACGGTCTGGGTCGGCTGCCTGCAAATCCTGCTCGATAAGGGCCAGGAAGACGGCTGGATGGGCGCCATCTGGCTGCGCTGGATGCTGTTCTTCTTCATCGTTGCGTTTACTCTCTTCCTGGTCCGCAGCTTTACCACGAAGCACCCGCTCGTGAACCTGCGCAGCTTCCGCGACCGCAATTTCTCCGTGGGGTGCATGCTGATCTTTCTCTTCGGCATCTCGCTCTATTCGCTGGTCACGGTCTTGCCGCTCTTTTACCAGGAGCTGCTCGGCTACACGGCGTTTACAGCAGGCCTCGCCGTTTTCCCGCGCGGCGTGGGGTCGATCCTCGGCATGCCGGCGATCGCCTTCCTCGGCAGCCGGTTCGACCCGCGCCTCCTGCTCACGTTCGGCTTTTTCGTCTACGGCATCACAGCGCTTGATTTCGGCAATGTGACGCTCGCCATCGGTCCCTGGACGCTGACATGGCCCATCGTCATTACAGGGTTTGCGCTCTCTTTCGTCTTCGTGCCGATCACCACCGTCTCCTACGGCACACTGCCCAGGGAGGAGATCGGGAATGCGAGCGGGATTTTCAACCTGCTCAGAAACGTCGGCGGCTCCATCGGCATCTCACTGGCACAGACGCTGCTGACACGCAGGCAGGATCATCACCAGAACGAGATTGAGAATTACGTTCCAACGGCGGGTGCTCAGTTCCAGCAGCGCATGCAGTCTTTCCAGGGATACCTTGGCCACCAGACCAACCCGGCGAATGCACATGGCGCCGCCCAGGGCCAGCTTTATGACCAGCTTGGCAGCCAGGCTCTACTCTGGGCTTTTGTGGATGTGTTCCGCTGGCTGGCGATTATCTGTTTCGTCAATGTCGTGGTCGTTTGGTTTTTCAAAAAGGTGAAGCCCGGCAAGGCCCCTGCAGGTGCGCATTAAGGCTTGCATCGTCCTGTTGCTTCATAGGATCGAGAACTGCAATCGGTGGGGTGAGAGCCAGCCGTATTCATTACCGCCGTGGACTCTATACTGAGGTAAACAAGGGAAGTAAACGAGACGTATCGAAGCAAGCGTTCCTGGCTCAGGACCCGCCCTTACGATGAAGGTGTGTGCCGCTGGCTGGACTGGTTCCCAAACTGAAGATCTGCTCTCTCGAAGAGAGCCACAGGGTGCTGCTTGGCTGCAAACAAAAAGACTGCAATTATCATCGGCGCGGGCCCGGCGGGTCTGACCGCCGCTCTTGAGTTTTGCCGGCGCTCTCAGATTCAGCCCATCGTGCTTGAGGCAAGCGATCGCATCGGCGGCATCTCCTGCACGATCCGCTATAACGGCAATCGTATCGACATCGGCGGCCACCGCTTTTTCTCGAAGTCGGACCGGGTGATGGACTGGTGGACTTCCCTGATGCCGATCGTCGGGGAAAACGCCGACGGCGAGTTTGCGATCAGGTACCAGAGCCAGCAGCGAACGGTTCGCCCCGGCGTCCTCTCGCCGGCCAGTACCGACTCAGCGCCCGGAACATCCGACCCGGACTGCGTGATGCTGGTGCGCCCGCGCAAGAGCCGTATCTACTTCCTGCGTTCCTTCTTCGATTACCCGTTGTCTCTTTCCGGCTCCACGCTGGGCCGGCTCGGCGCGCTGCGCACCATCAAAATCGGTTTCAGCTACATCAAGGCGCGCCTGTTCCAGCGCAAACCGGAAAAGACTCTCGAAGACTTCCTGATCAATCGCTTCGGCAGCGAGCTGTACCTCACCTTCTTCAAGAGCTACACGGAGAAGGTATGGGGTGTGCCGTGTGAGCAGATCTCGGCAGCCTGGGGCGCGCAGCGCATCAAGGGCCTGTCCCTACGCTCCGCGGTCATGCACTTTCTTAAAAAGACGTTCAGCCGCAAGAAGCGCGACCCGAAGGACATCGCTCAGAAAAACACAGAAACTTCTTTGATCGAGCAGTTTCTCTATCCAAAGTTCGGCCCAGGTCAGCTTTGGGAGCATGTCGCCGACCTGGTACAGCAGCAGGGCGGTGAGCTGCGGATGGGCTGGCGAGCCACCAGGCTGAATGTCAAGCGCGGGCTCGACGGCGTGGACCGCATCACCTCTGTCGAGGCACAAACGCCGGAGGGCGAGCCGGTCACAGTCAAGGGCGACTACTTCTTTTCGACCATGCCGGTGCGCGAGCTGCTGCGCGTCATCGACACGCCGATCCCCGAGGAGGTACAGGCGATCTCCGACGGTCTCGTGTACCGCGACTTCATCACCGTGGGGCTGCTGGTAGACCGACTGCTGGTCACCGAGCCGGACGGCTCACCTTTGAAGGATACCTGGATCTATATCCAGGAACCGGATGTCCTGGTCGGGCGCCTGCAGATCTTCAATAACTGGAGCCCCTATCTCGTCTCCGATCCATCCAAGGTCTGGATCGGTCTCGAATATTTCTGTTACGACACGGACCCCATCTGGAACAAGCCGGATGCCGAGATTGCGCAGTTCGCCATCGGCGAGGTTGCAAAGATCGGGATTCTGAACGCAGACGAAGTACGGGATTCCTGTGTCTTTCGCGTGCCGAAGACCTACCCGGCCTATTTCGGCACCTATGACCGCTTCGACGAGATCGTCCGCTATATGGACCGGTTTGAGAACCTGTTTCTGCTGGGCCGCAACGGCATGCACAAGTACAACAATCAGGACCACTCCATGCTGACCGCCATGACCTCGGTCGATAACATCCTGGCGGGCAATATGGATAAGTCGAACCTGTGGGAGATCAACACCGAGCAGGAGTACCACGAGAAGAAGCAGGAAACCGTCGTCGTGCAGAACCCGGAGACACCGGTGTACGAAGAGCAGGAGCTGACGGCGCGCAAGTAAATGCAGGAGTAAGTAATTCTGACTTACTCCCAGTGAAAGCGATGCAGCGCAACCCACCAGCACGGGCTCATGCGCTGATGCGGCAGAAGCGCTTCCACGCACGATATGTCGACTGTGCCGAAGTAGTTATAGCTGTAGTTGCCGCCTCGCCCGGCTACCGGCACATACTCCTGCACCGTGACGTACGACACAACGTCGCCGTGCCGCTGTCGGTAGACAAAAACGCCGAGATCGGCGGCGCACGCCACAATCAGCACTATGATCCCGAGCAGCAGCCACTGGCTTTCGGCGCGGGAGATCACTCCGCCGGCGCCCCAGCCTCGGTTGCGAGCAGCGTGGCTAGCTTCTCCGGGTCAAAGCCGATCATGACCTCTTTGCCCACGCGCAGCGTCGGTGTCGAGCGGCTGCCCAGGTCCATCAGCTCGCGAAACGCCTGCGGGTCGGCCTGGACATCCTTGTAATCAAACGCGATGCCTCGACTCATCAGGAACATGCGGGCAGCAAAGCAGGGCGCGCACCCCGGCTGGCTGTAGAGCACCACGCGGGGCCCGGCACTGACAACTTCAGGTGCATCGCTCATACTCTTGAGAGTATCAAGAGAAGCTCGCGCCTTTTCCTGGACGCGCAGCGCGGCCGGCCACTGCGGGCAAGACTTTTCCATCGTGAAAAGTCATATGTGCATGGTGCAGCGGTCTACGCCGGCCGGCAGATGCCCTCAGCTGCCCGGGAAAGCCTCCGCCGGGTGCTGGGCATCGGCGACACGCAGCACGTCCATCCACAGCGGCAGAGCCGTCTTGCCGCCGGTTTCGCCTGTTCCGAGCGGGGTGCGGTTGTCGTAGCCGACCCAGACCCCGCACGTCACAGACGGCGAGTAGCCGACGAACCAGGCATCGGTGAAGCTGCTCGTGGTGCCGGTCTTGCCGGCGACAGGATGGTCGAGCGTCGCGGCGTCCGCGCCGGTGCCGCCCGGCGCGGTGACGGCCCGCATCAGGCGGACCATGGTTCGCGCCGTGCGCGGGCTCGTGACTGCCGTCGCACCGCCCGCGGCCTGAAACGAGTCCCCAAGCGGCAGCCCGTCGGCGTCGGTGACCCTGCGGATCAGGCGCGGGCTCACCCGCATGCCGTCATTCGGAAAAACGGAGTAGGCCGCCACCTGCTCAGCCAGCGTAATCTCGACCGCGCCGAGCGCCACCGGCAAGTACTCAGGAATTTTGCTCGTCACGCCGAAGCGGTGCGCCGTCGCCGCTACCCGGGCCATGCCGACCGCTGCGGCCAGCTTCACGGCGGGGATGTTGCGGGAGTCGGCAAACGCCTTCTCAAGCGTGATCTCGCCCAGCGTGTTGCCCTCGTAATCGCGAGGGGTGTAGCCGCCGAACGAGGTGGGCGCATCGAGAATCATCTGGTCCGGCGTCGCGCCGGCTTCGACCGCCGCCGTGTAGACATACGGCTTGAACGACGAGCCGACCTGCCGTTCCGCGTCCATGGCGCGGTTGTATTGGGAGAGCTCGAAGTCGCGCCCCCCGACCATCGCCAGTACATCCCCGGTGGTGTTGTCCATCACCAGCAAGGCTCCCTGCGCGCCCGTATCCTCTTCGAGCGCAGCCCGCCAGCCGCCCAGCCCAAGCGCATTGAGCTTTACGTAGATCACGTCCCCCACGCGCAGGAACTCCCCTGCCGCGTGGTGCCCGGTCCACGCCCAGTCCGGCGGCTGCAGCACCACGTCGGCCGAGCCGATGCGTGCCTGCACCTGGCCCGCGCTCACGCTCTCCACCACCGCATGCACATACGCGCCGGGCTCTGCCGGGATCACCCAGTCCGGATGGCGAAAGCCGGGCAAATCCACGTGCGCTGCCATCAGGGTGACGAGATGGCCGCGCCATCCCTGGCGCCGCTCATACGCCGCCAGCCCGTCCAGAACGGCGCGGTTCGCCGCGCGCTGCAGCGTCATGTCGAGCGTTGTGTACACCCGCAGGCCGGCCTCGTGTACGGTTTCGGTCCCGAGCTGCCGGTCCAGCTCCCGCCGCACCTCTTCGACAAACCACGGCGCTTCAGTGTTGGGCGGGGCTTCGAGCTTCAGGCCCAGGGGTTCGGCTTCCGCTGCTGCTGCATCCCCGCGGGTGATCTTTCCATCCTTCGCAAGCGCAGCCAGCACCTGGTTTCGCCGCTCAATCGCACGCGCCGGGTGCATGGTCGGCGAAAACTCCTCCGGCCCCTTCGGCAGCCCGGCCAGCAACGCGGCTTCGGTAAGGGTCAGCTCACTGGCATGTTTGCTGAAGTAGAACTGCGCCCCGGCCTCAAAACCATACACGCCGTGGCCCAGGTAGATCTGGTTGCCGTACATCGTAAAGATCTGCGGCTTGGTAAACGTGCGCTCGATCTGGATCGAGAGCAGCGTCTCCTCGAGCTTGCGCCCCGCGGTTCGCTCGTCAGACAAGAACAGGTTGCGCGCCAGCTGCATCGTCAGGGTCGACGCGCCCTGCGCGCGGCCCTTCGAGCGCAGATCGTGATACGCCGCGCCGAGGACGCGGAAGACATTCACGCCGAAGTGGTGCTCGAAGCCTTTGTCCTCAATCGAAATCACGGCATCGCGCAGAATGGGCGCAAACCCGTCGTAGGAGATCGCGATACGCCGCTCGATGGCAAACGAGCCGATGCGCTCGCCGTGAACGTCGTACAGATCTGTAACCGTGGAAGGTCTGTAATGCTCAAGCTCGCTGACTTCGGGCAGATCGACCGAGTCCACCAGCACCAGGCCGCCGAGCGAGCCGAACAGCGCCGCCAGCACACACAGCACCAGAACGGCTGCCCGGCGCAGCTTGCGGCGGCGTTCCCGCTCCCTGCTGGCGGCGCGCCGGCGCGCCGCCAGCGCCGCCGCGCCGGGCACGCCCTCACGCTGCGACGAACCGGTACTGCGACCGGTGGTAAGCCTTTCGCTCACTGCGCTTTCAGCTCTGTTTTGCCTTCAGCACATCGAGCGCTTTGTTCAGCTGGTCGTCGACTCGCGGGTGGGATACGTCTGCGGGGGTCTCGTCTTCCTCGGCCAGAAACTGGTCGATGCTCAGGCTGTACGGGATGTTCGGCTTGACCGCGTTATCCTCGATCGGCTTGCCGTCAGGCGCATTGTATTTCGCCACGGTCAGCAGCAGCGCCGACCCATCCGGCAGATCGATCGTTTTCTCAATGGAACCGGCGCCGAACGTCCGATCGCCCAGCACGTCGCCGCGCTTTGCCGCCAGGACCGACGCGGCGACAATCTCGGCAGCGCCTGCCGTGCCATGGTTCACCAGGATCACCAGCGGTGCGCCCGTAATGTACTTCGAGGCGTCCGCGGTAAAGGTCTGCGTCGGATACTTCTGGCCGCTCAGGCTGGCCAGCGTCCCGCTCTGCACAAACGCATTCGCCAGGCGAACACCCTGCAACTCGTCGCCGATTGAAACATCGCGAAGATCGAGCAGCACTTTCTTGTTCCCGCCCTTGGCCATGCCCTTGAGCTGCGCCTCAAGCTCGATGACGCGCTCCTTCGTCAGCACAATCGGCTTCAGGTACAGGACCGAGCCGCCATCGTACTGCTGCTCCGCGAGCGCCGGAACAGCCACGGGGCCGCGCTGCAGCGTCTTGGTCACCGGATCGTCCTTGCCGGGCACGATCATATCCATGGAAACGCTGGTGCCGGTACGTCCCTCGAGCGCCATGCGGATCATGTCGAGCGCCATGGTATGCGTCGACTTTCCCCCGATCGACTCGATGACATCGCCTTCCTGGATCTGCTGCTTATCGGCAGGGCTGCCGGGCATCACCGACACGACCGTCGCATAACCGTACCGCTTGCTCACCTGCAGGCCGAATTGCTCCGCAGCGCCAGGAGCGCCGGTTGCGGCGAGCTCCTTCTTGTAGCTCGTATACTCGGCAGGCGTCAGATAGCTGGAGTCGGCATCGAGCGACTCCAGGAGGCCGTGCAAGGCTCCGTCGGTAACGGAAGGCAGGCTCGGCTCCACGACGTAGAAGTTCTGAATCTTGCGCAAAACCTCTTCATACACGCCCATCTGGGTGTATGCGCCGTCGGTCACAGCCATGCCGCCGGCCCGGACGCTCGGCGGCAGAAACCCGCCCAGCAGAACCACCAGCGCGACGACGACCGAAAGGGCAAAAACAGAACGGTGAAGCGTTTTCGACATAAGTTATGAGAGCCATGCGGAGCAAGGGGGAGTCAACGCCCGGAATCTACTCCGATCATACTCTTTTCAGCCGGCCTTGCCGGGCGTCTCGTCCCGCTCAAGGCCCAGCAGCTGCCGCATCGCCCGCGGGCCGCCCTCGGCCGCGGCGAAGTCGTCGAATGCCTTATCGGTCACCCGGATGATCTGCCGGTCAATGAATTCTGCTCCCAGGCGGGCGCCGTCCGCGGCACTCTGCAGCGGATCTTCCCACTCCAGCACCGCCCAGCCCGGATAGTCATACTGCGCGAGCTTTGCGAAGATCGCCCCGAAGTCCACCTGCCCCATCCCGGCGGTGCGAAAACGCCCGGGCCGCTCGACCCAGCCCTGGTAGCCTCCATAAACGCCCGAGCGGCCGCTCGCGTGGTACTCGGCGTCCTTGACGTGGAACGCCCGCACATACGGGTGATACAGGTCGAGAAACGCCGGGATATCCATCTGCTGCAGCAGCATGTGGCTGGGGTCAAACAGAATCTTCGCTCGCGGGTGATGGCCGGCTGCATCGAGAAAACGGTCGAAGGTCGCGCCATCGTGCAGGTCTTCGCCCGGATGCAGCTCGTAGCACACATCGACGCCGGCTTCATCGAAGGCGTTGAGAATCGGCGTCCAGCGAGCGGCCAGTTCGCGGAAAGCCTCCTCCACCAGTCCCTGCGGCCGCTGCGGCCACGGGTAGAAATATGGCCATGCCAGCGCGCCCGGAAACGTGGCATGCGCCGCCAGCCCCAGATTGCGGCTGGCCCTGGCTGCGAGCTTCAGCTGCTCGACCGCCCAGGCCCGGCGTGCCGGCTCGTCCCCCTGAAAGTGCGCGGGCGCAAACCCGGCGAACAAGGAGTCATACGCCGGATGCACCGCGACCAGCTGGCCCTGCAGGTGCGTCGAGAGTTCTGAGAGAACCAACCCGTGCCCGGCAAGGATGCCCCGCAGGTCGTCGCAGTAGGCCTGGCTCTCGGCAGCCCTCGCCAGGTCGAAGAAGCGGAGATCATTGGTCGGCATTTGCACGGCCTTGAAGCCGAGCCCCGCGGCCCAGGCGCAGATGCCCTCAAGCGTGTCGAACGGCGCCGTCTCCCCGATAAACTGCGCCAGAAAAATTCCCGGACCCTGGATCGTCTTCATCATGCACCCGCTTTTCTTATAGCTATGCTATCGCGCAGGCGGCGCAGCCCTCGGTTCCACCACAGCAGCAGCCCCGTCGTCCACAGGGCCGCGGGCATCAGCCCCAGCAGCACCCAGGCAATCCGCGACCCGATCCCGGCAAAGGTCCCGAAATGTACCGCGTACGCATACGTCGCCCAGCGCATGCCCGCCGGCAGGTTTCGCGCGTCGGTGAGGCCCAACAAGCTGCCGCCATGCGCGGCGATATAAACATCGACCGGCATGGCGTAGTCCGCGCCCCCGCGCGGATATGCGATCGCTTCGAACACGTCGTTCCCCGGGCCGGGCAGCGCAAGATAGCGCACCGCGTAACCGCGGGCGTTGCCGGCCAGTACCTGCCGCGACCGGGCCAGCGCGCTGTCCGGGCTGACCGCCGGCGCTGCCGTGTGCGCTGCTGCCGGCGGCGTGAGCCAGGTGTCGACCGTCTTCGTCCTGCCGCCCGTAAGCGTCGACAGCACAATCAGCACCGGCCTGGGAAACACGAAAAGTATCCCGGTTGCGACCACCGCGATCAGCAGCGGATTCGACCAGAACCCGCTCACCGCGTGCAGATCCCAGTTGAGACGCTTCCAGCGCGCCCGCCAGTGGATGCGCAACCCGCGCCCCACGCTGCGCGCACCGGGCCACCACAGCAGCCAGCCCGTAAGGCACAGCAGCAGAAACGCGCACGCGCACCCGCCGTTCACAACGTAGCCCGTCTCGCCGCCGAGCAGGTACACGTGCAGGTCTGCGCAGGTTCCGAGCAAACCCGCATACCGCAGCCGCTCGCCCAAGATCGCCCCCGTGCGCTGATCGACCGAAACCATGCGCTGCTCACCGCGCACCCGATCCGCGTCCGACGCGTTCAGGTAGACGACCGCTGCGAGCGCCGGGCGGTCGAGGTTGTCGACCCCCAGCACCTGCTCGCGCGGGTGCTCCGCGGCGATGCGGGCGAGCACCGGCGCGAGCGCAAACACTCTGCCCGGCGCCGCGGCAGCCGCCGGTGGCCGAACGGCCGTCAACTCAGGCAGAAACACCAGCGCGGAGCCGGTGACGCCGACCACCACCGTGTACAGCCCCAGCAACACGCCCAGCCACAGGTGTACCTGGAACAGCACACGCCGCGACAGGGTTTGTCGCGGCGTGTGCCACCAGCTTTTCGCGCCCCGGGTCACTCCTGCTTCCACGGATGCAGCAGGGAGCTGAAGCTGAACGTCAGGTTTCCGTTGAACGTCCGCTGGAAGCCGTAATTGCAGTCCGTCGTGCCATAGCAGTACGAGACATACGTCTTATCGAGCAGGTTCTGCCCATTCAGCCCCACGCGCAGCGGTCCGCTCGTGTAATGCACCTCGCCGTCCAGCAGCTGGTGCCCCGGCACAAAGAAGCTGTTGTCGGCCGCGCCCGGCGTCACCCCGGTGAAGCGCAGCCCCACGCCTACGCCAAAGCCGTTCGCCGGCTTATAGTCCGTCCATACCGAGGCAAGGTTCTCCGGAACGGTCGGCGGCCGCACATCTTCAACGCCGTAGTATGGCTTGGTGTACAGCACCTGTTCATGCGTCGCCGAGGCCAGCAGGTCGATGTTGTGGCCGAGCGAAGCCTGCCCTTCGATCTCCACGCCGCGTGATCGCTCCTGCGCGCCCTGGGTCGTGTAAACGCCGGTGGGGTCGGTCGTCAGCACATTGTTCTCAGTGATCTGAAACAGAGACGCCGTCACAAACGCATTCACTCCGCGCGGCTGGTACTTGGCGCCCACCTCGTACTGCTCGCCCGTGTCCGGCACATAGGCTTTCCCGGCATCCGGCTGCCCGGGCGCATTCGGGTACACGCCGGGAATCGGGTTGAAGCTCGTCGCATAGCTGAAGTACGGCGCCAGGCCGAAGCTCGTGTGGTACAGCACCCCGGCACGGCCCGTAAACTTGCTTGCATCCTGGTGGACCGTATCGTTGTTCACAAAGTCCTGCGTGTTCTCCAGCGCCCAGTCCTCGCGCCCGCTCAGGATCATCGACAGCTTGCCGTAGCTCGCCTGGTCCTGCAGGTACACGCCATTCTGCGCCAGCGTGCCGTTCGTATTGGTCGTGACATACCCGGGCACTGGAATCGTCAGGCCGTAAACCGGTGCGAACACATCGATATTCGGCGCGAGGCCCGGCGTACCCGCCGGGTCATACGCGGCCGAAGGCCCATAGCCGAGCTGCGACCGCGTGCCCTGGTGCTGGTAGTTATACCCGGCGAGCAAAGTATGGCTCCAGTTGCCCCAGCGCAGGCTGCCCTGCAGCTGGTTGTCAACCGCATACTGCGCATTGTTCTGGTCGCCGTTGATCGCCGAGCGGGACAAAATCCGCGTGCATGCCGCCGCATTCGGGTTCGCGGTACAAAGCGCCGTATCCCCCGCGGGCACGACAAAACCGGTGCCGTACAGACCGATGTACTTCGGCAGCTCCAGCCGGGCGAAGCGGAAGTTCTGCCGCACCGTCCAGCGGCTGCTCAACTGCCGCTGAAACTGGTACCCGCTGAAGTACTCGATTTTGTGGAAGTCGTCATACGACGGATCGCTGTCGAAAAAGCTCACTGGGATCTGCCCGTTCGCATTGGGCGCAATTTTTCCGCCGTCGAGCAGCATGCCCTGCGCCGGCAGAAACTGGCCGGTCGAGCCCGTCCGCAGGTCGAGATAATTGTTCAGCACGGTCAGCGACGTCCGGCTGTCAGGCGTCCAGGTCAGGCTGGGCGCAATGTAATCCTCATTGTCCCGCGTGAACTCTACCTGCGTACCGCTCGAGCGCGCCAGCCCGTTGACCCGGTAAAACAGCTTGCCGCTTCGGCCCAGCGGACCGCCGAAGTCCGCAAATCCCTGGTAGCGGTCATAGTTGCCGGCCTCGAACCGCAGCGTTCCTTCCGGCGACAGCGGCGGCCGCCGGCTTTCCAGGTTCACCAGTCCGCCCGGCTCGTCCTGCCCGTACAGCACTGAAGCCGGCCCCTTGATGATGTCCACCCGGTCGAGCGAGAACGGGTTCGCCGTCCAGGCCGCATCCGCCCCCGAAATCTTCGGCAGCGCCAGTCCATCCAGGAACAGCCCGTCAAAGGTCTGGCTGAAACCCCGGATGAAGAACCAGTCCAGCCGCGTGTCCGTTCCGTAAGGCTCAGAATCCACGCCGCCCGCGTACCGCAGCGTATCGGCCACGGTCTGCACATCGCGTGCCTGCATCTGCGCCAGGGTCACGACGCTGATGTTTTGCGGTGTGTCGATCAGCGGCGTGTTCGTCTTTGTGCCGGCCGCGGTGTCGCTTCCCACAAAGTCCGGCCCCGCCTTTACTGTCACGGAGTTGCTGCTCCCCGCCATGCTGAGCACCAGGTCCGTGTTCGCCGTTACCTGTGTTGCCGGCAGCGTGATGGTCGTCTGCGCAAAGCCGGTCTGTTCCGCCGTAAGGGTGAACGCGCCTATCGGCAGCCTGAACTCGTAGCGCCCCGCCTTGTCGGTTACGGTCTGCCGGGCAAACGACCCGCAGGTTGCCGCCACCGTGGCATCCGCTACCGCGCGGCCGGAAGGATCGAACACTGCTCCGGACACCACCTGCTGCGTACCGTTCACCACCTGGCATACCGGCGGAGCAGGTGGCGCATCGCTGCTCGCCCACGCCATCCGCGCATTTACCGCCGTCCCCAACAACACCGATGCTGCCAGCAGCAGCTTTCCCGTCCCTTGCACTTCCCCATACCGACCGGAAACCCTCCGGCCCTTTCTGCTTGCCCAGCTACATTGGAATGGCGACAAATTGGTCGCATTCTCTGCAGCTAAAATACGACACTTCGGGTCGCTATTTTCTCGCATCTGCAGCGAATAGCACCTGGGCAGGGGTGAATGGCATGTAGAACGCGGTGAATGGATGATCAGGGCAGCGCTGTCACCGTGATGACTGGTGCCACTTCCCAGCGCACCGGGGTCGCCCCTGTGTTGCACATCCGCACCGCTACGCGTGTCCCGTCGCCTTCCACTACGCCCGTGGCCATCACCTGGGCAGCCGGGTTCGGCGACACGTTGACGAGCACCGGCGTATCGGCGGCGGTGCTGAACCGCACCGAGCCGGTGGCCGCATCCCGGCTCTGGCAGTCGCCATCCTGCCCGCGCGGCGCCAGCAGGTTGACCTGCCAGTCGCGCAAAACAAACTTCACCGGCATCTGGCTGGAGCCCACCGGCGCCGAGGACAGCCCGGCGCCGGTACAGCTTCTCTGCCCGGGAGCGGCACTGCCGGCTGCCGTGTCATACCAGCATTCGGAGTGCAGGTACTGGTGGGCGAGCGCGCCATCCCGCATCACCTCGGCCTCGTAGAAGCCGTTCTGCGGGGAGAAGCGCACGCCGGCCGATGGGTCAACCACATAGCCGAGCGCGGAAGCCGGCCGCGGGCCGCCTCCGTAGGTCACCAGCTGCACCCGTGACAGCCCATTGCTATAGCTGTGCAAGGCTGTCCCGGCATCGACAAAACTGGTCAGCGGCTCGTTTCCCTGGTCGATTTCAACGGTGGCATTGCCCGGAATCTTCACCCAACCTTCGCCGTCCTGCTCAGTGCCGCCGGTGTAGATAGAGTTGTCGACGAGGTGGACCGTGAAGCTCTGGTGTACGTAATCCTGCGTCGGAAACGGCACCATGTATCCATCCGGCACCAGCCCGGCAATCACTTCCGCGCACAACTCCGAGGGCGAGCTGGTCCAGTTCTTCAGCTGTTCGGTATCGCTGCAGCCCGACGGGTAACGCTGGTCGAAGGTGGTATCGAGGGAGTTGAGATGGTCTTCCTCCAGCCGCAGCACGCCGTAGCCGTTCGGGGCAGCTTGCTCGATGATGCTGCCCGCGGGCCATGCGACGGCGTGATCGCCGCGCTTGAGCAGGTGCGCCGCGCCGTCGCCCGAAAAAGCACCCACCTGCACCAGCTCGAGGGTTCCGCGGTTGACGCCCGGCACCGCGCGGCTGGGCTCCTTGCTTCCGGCCAGGTAGTCCGCCGGAAAAATGCCGTAGACATTGACGTAGCTGTGGGTCCCGTTGATCCGGGCCTGGCTGGGGTTATTGACGTACAGAGGCTGCCAGCCCGCGTCATCGACAGGAATCTCCAGATCGGCTGCACCGATGGACCGCGTCAGGTGCCCAAGCTCAGAGGGTCCCGGCGCGGAAACGGCGTGGTTCGCGCGCGGCTGCCCGCCCCAGGGAAAGCCTTCAATGTACGTGCGAGAAACCGAAGAGGTCGTCGGCGCCAGCCGGATGCCGCCAATCTCTGCCGTGCTCTTGATCGAGGAGTCCATCCAGTGCACGTTGTCGCCGTCCAGGTACACGGCTGAGTGCGGATCAGGCCGCCAGGTGCCGGAGGCGATCAGCTTGCCGCCCGGACAGTTAATGCTGTAGCAGTAATCGCCGGTCTCGCCGCCCTCCAGCACGTTCACGCGGTCGAAGTAGTTCTCGTTGGTGTCTCCTTCGGTCACGACGGGCCAGCGCGCCTGTTGAATTTCCATGTCGGAGAAATGCCAGCGCTCGCTCGATCCCTGCAGGTTTAGCGCGATGCCGGCCGTGTCGGCCAGCACCACGTTGCGCATGAACCCGGTGTTGGTGCTGTCGATCTCGATCAGGCCGCCGGCGGTCGCATGCCCCTGGCCGGCGAAGGTCAGGCCCTGCACCGTGACCGGGCACATCCCCGGCTTGCCGCTGCACTCCTGCGCTGAAAGGTAGGTCAGCGTCGCGGCATGCGGGCTCGTGTTGAGTAGCACGGTGTTCGGCGCGCCATCGCCCTGGATGCTGACTGCCTTGGTCAGCGTCAGCGCCGAGGTGTAGCCCTCGCCGGCGACCTTATAGATACCGTGCGGAAAGTACAGCACCGGGTACCCGGCGCCGGGCAGCCCTGAGCCTTCGGCGAAACTGAAGGCTGCACGGATGGCGCAGGTTGAGTCCCGATGCCCGGTCGGATCGGCTGCGCCCGGACAGCCGGAAGCAAAGCGCGCGTCGGTGATATTGACCAGGCCCGGTGCGGCATTGGACTGGGCAGCCGCGGAGACGCCCATGCCTGCAAGCAGAAACGCAAACCAGAAACGCATCGTCCGTCCTCTCCCCCTGCGCCGCAACGCGCAATGCGTTGAGCCTACCATCGGCATCGACGCTATCGAGGAGATGCTTGCTTTGCTGCCTGATATCTCTGGAGTGGTGGCGGCGGACGGAATCGAACCGTCGACCTACGGGTTATGAGTCCGTCGCTCTAACCATCTGAGCTACGCCGCCGCGGCCGGCTCAACTGTCATCGTACAAGCCAGGCGCTTAAGGCGCAACGCGCACCGGCTGTTCTTAAAATTGCTTACGATAGGAAGCGCACCCTCGCGCTGTGTTTCTAAGGAGCTCCACGCATTGAACCCACCGCCTCCCCATGCGGCGCCCCGCGTCCTCGGCGTCATTCCCGCGCGCCTCGGCTCCACCCGCCTGCCGCGCAAGATGCTGCGCGAGCTGGCCGGCGAACCCATGCTCGCCTGGGTTTACCGCGCGGCGCGCGCCTGCCCATCGCTCGACCAGGTGCTGATCGCAACCGACTCCTCTGAAATCATGGAACTGGCCCAGCGGTACGGCTTTCCCGCCGTGTTTACCCCGGAGGACTGCGCCAGCGGCACCGATCGCGTCCGCGCGGTCGCGCAGGCCATTTCTGCCGACATCTATGTCAATATCCAGGGCGACGAGCCGCTGCTGCGTCCCGAGCATCTGCAGGCGCTGCTGGCGCCGATGCTGGAGGCTCGCGGCGACGGCCGCCTGGTGGAGGTTGCGACACTCGCGACCCCGTGCCCTGCCGACCAGGTCCACGCACCCGGCACGGTTAAGGTGGTGTGCGCGCGCGACGGCCGTGCGCTCTACTTCTCGCGCGCCGCCATTCCCTTTAACCGGGACGGCATCAGCGAAGCGCTCGCCCCGCTCAAACACCTCGGCATTTATGCGTTTCGCCGCGACGCGCTCGAACGCTTCCCTACCCTGCCGGCGAGCCGGCTCGAAGCAACCGAAAAGCTCGAACAGCTTCGTCTGCTGGAGAACGGCATCGACATCTGGGTCGCGCAGACGCCGTTCGACACCCGCGGCGTGGACACGGAGGAGGATCTGGCGGCGGCGGAGCTGCTGTTGCTTGCTCACACGCGTTCCGCGCCGGCCACTCAATATTAAATATGCTGGCCTGTCTGTATCATTGGATACAGAAGGAAGCGATACCGGATGGATTTTGAGCAGCTTCGCACCTTTCTCGAGGTAAGCCGTCTGCGCTCCTTTTCTCGCGCGGCCGAGAAGCTGAGCGTGACCCAGCCCGCCATCTCCGCCCAGATCCGCTCGCTTGAGACCGAGGTTGGCGCCCGCCTGTTCGACCGCGACGGCGGTAAAGTCACCTTTACTGCCGCGGGCCGCGTCTTCGAGCCGTTTGCCGAACACGTGCTCTCCTGCCACGCGCACATCGGCATCACCATCGCCGAGCTGCACCGCTCGCCGCGCGGAGAGGTCTCCATCAGCGCCAACGAGGCCACCAGCCTCTACGTCCTGCCGCTGGTTTTCGCCACGTTCAAGAAGCAGTACACGCGCGTCGCGCTCAAGATCGTTCGCGCCGACCGTTCGCGGATTCTCGAGGACGTGCTCAACCGGGAGGTCGACTTCGGCATCGTAAGCCTGCCGGTAAAGGATGCGCGCCTCACCATCGAGCGCATCCACAAGGACGAAGTCGTGCTGGTGACCGGCCCCGCGCACCCGCTCGCAGGCCGCGAGACGGTCAGCCTTGCTGAACTGCTGGAATATCCGCTGCTGCTGACCAAAAGCGGCCGGCAGCGCGACCAGATCGACGATTTTTTTCGCGCGGAAGACGTGCAGCCGCGCATCGCCATGGAAGTCGAGTCGAGCGAATTGCTCAAGCGCCTGATCGGCGCCGGCCTGGGGATGGGCTTTCTGCCGCGGGCAGTGGTGAGCGCCGAGGCTGCGGCCGGCACGCTGCGCACCCTCAAGGTAGAAGGCCTGCGCATCTCACGCGAACTTGCGCTCGTTTTCCGCAAGGAGAAAACGCTGTCCCGCGCGGCACATGCGTTCTTGGAGATCGCAACGGGGCAGAACCGGGTCGCGCAGGTTGTTCCTCAAAAGACCGTCCGCGGAGCAAATCAGAAGTCCTGATGGGGCGGAATGCCTTGCAGCGCTTCCGCGTTCAACTCAGGACGGCTTCTGCGAGTTCCAGGCCTGCATCCGGGATGCGGCGGCGGCCGGCGAGCATCGCGTCCAGGAAGTCGCGAGCCAGAACCTTTGTCGTCAGCCTTTCCGCCGCATAGTTTCGGCACGCCTCGTAGACACCTTCGGGGATGGGACGGGACGCGCGCAGCGGCTTCTGTATTCTGCGCAAGAACCGCTTCGGCAGCTGGATCATGGTGTGCGAAGGGCATCGCTCCAGGCCGATGAAGTACGGCAGGCAGCCGTTCGCCATGATCTCGTAGTGGCGCAGGCAGTCCCAACCCGCCTTCTTGAGCGTGACGGCGACCGCGCTCCTCGCGTAGTCCTCGTGGTACGACTCTTCGTTATCGAAGACATAGGTCTCCGGTTTTCCCGGAATTACCGTCGCGACAGCCTGCGTCTTCGGCGGCACCTCGCGCCGAACAGCGCTCGCCGGAATCGCGAAATTGATCGGAATACACCCGCCGGCCGCCCGCGTACACTCCCGCTTGAAGTACAGCCCGAGCGGCAGCACCTCCCGGCGTATCTCCTGGTGGTCTTCACCATCGACGAACGCGACCTGCGCCGGCGGATAACACCGCATCACCAGAGGCAGGCTATCCAGGCTTCGCCACACCGACCCGTACACCACCAGGTCGAAGTGCCGGCGCCTGATTTTCGCTTCCAGGTCGCTCCTGTCAACCGCAAGCTCCGGGAGACGCCCATACACGGTAAAGCCGCGGCCATACAACGAGCGTTTGCGCTCCGGCGTGACATCCGCCGCGTACATGTACCAGGGGCGGCGCGCATCGACCGCGTCGGCGCCCAGCAGCTCGCGCAAGCCGTGGAACAGCATGTCGCACTGGTAGTCCGGCGCAGTCGCGCCCGCAATGTACAGCACTCTCATGCGATCGCTGCCACTTCCCCGAGGGTCTGCTCGACCGCCGCGCGACGCTCCGGCCGCTGCCGATACCGCTCAACCATGCGCTTCTCCTCCGCGCTCAGCGGCTGTTTGACCAGCACTACTTTCATGCTGTCGACTGCGCGCGGCGAGCGAATCAGGTCCTCGCCCTGCAATTGATTCCGCAGCCGCTCCCCTGTCGCGCTCAGAACAAACTCAAGCTTGCCGATGGTGAACCGCGCCTCTTCCCAGCCCATGTACCAGAACCACTCCGTGTAGTACAGCCAGCTGCGTTCGTTGAAGGCCCGCAGGTGCGTCGGGTCCTGCCATGCGCCCCAGGACAGGTCGTAGGGCACCTGGATCCGGAACTCGCCGCCATCCCGCAGCAGCCACAGCGCCGTCGCCATCGCGCGCGCCAGGTCCGGGATGTGCTCGAGCACATCGTTCGCCATAATCTCATCCAGGCAGCCCCCGGTCAGCCGCGCCGTCCCGAATCGCTCCGTGACCAGCTCGATCACCTCGGGCTGGGGCTGCGCGATGTCGAGCACCGCGTCCGGCCGCCAGTAATCGTTGATGTCGATGTTCAGGTAGTCCGCGCGCCAGTCCTTGCCGCTGCCCAGGTTCATGCGGCGCGGGAACGCCCAGCTCGTTTGCACCTGCACACGGTTCTCCTCCATCTGTTCGAGCACACGTTTCAATCCGTCCACCTGCTTTCGTCTCTCAAACCCATGCTCGCCGCGTATCTCCAACGCCCGCCGGCGAGGCTCGTCCTTGAGCAGTGCGACCGTCTGCTCCACCAGCCCCGCATACGGACAGGCAACCACACACTCGGCGATCTCTTCGCCCAGGTCCGGGCTGGTCTCGGTTACAACCGCTTTGCCGTTGTTCAGCAGGTAGGCGACGCGCACGATCTCGAACACCTGCGTGTCATAGAAGTGCAGGTTCAGCACCACCCGCGCCCGCGCAATCAGCGCATCCCGCTCCCGCCCGTAGACGCCGAAGGCATGGTGTACCACCAGGCCGCGTTCCCGGAGCGCGCGGAGAATGGCTCCGCGCCGCGGATTGGTTGATCCGTAAAACAGCACGTCGATGTCCGTGACCGCGGCCGGCTCAATTCTCCGCAGCTCCGGAACATACCCCGGCTCCAGCAGCTGCGGCGCATACCGCAGCGGAAAGGCCGCCCAGCGCTCCAGGTTGAGCGGACTGTAATCCCACACACGATGCTCCAGCGCTGCAGCGAAGAACACCGGCGAAAGCGGCGCGGAGCCAAGCTGCTCCAGGTTGTACAGAATAGACTCCGCCGGAATCGCAGCCGCGAGCTCCGGGGTCAGCAGGTGCGATCCCAGCAGAATGTTGGTCCTGCCCGGATCGAAGCGGTTTTTGGCTGTCGACACCTCGTGCCCCAGCGCCCGGAGCGAAAACTCGAGCGCCTCGGCCATCTCCCGCAGGCACTCGATGTGCGGGTAGCCGTCAGGGCTCACCAGAACAATATGAAAGCCGGGCATCGCGCCACGCACGGTCTCGCCGGCCATCCGGTAAGCCGTCTTTCCTGGATGATTTGAGTTGCTGCCTCCTTTTTACCGGCCGTCCCGGCTGGCCTGGCCAAATTCCTGCGCAGGTTTGGTTACGGGTGTAATGCAGCGGGAAGCCCGAGCCGGGCCTGCGGAAACACTCCGCAAGAAACCGGGCACGGTATACTGCCGCAGCATGTCCGAGAAGATCCTCGCCTATCTGGCGCACTATATTGAAGCGTTCATCGCGGCTACCCACTACCTGGGCGTCGCGCTGCTCATGGCCCTTGAGTCAGCCTGCATACCGCTTCCCTCCGAAATCATCATGCCCTTCGCCGGCTACGAAGTGCACCAGCACGTGCTCACCCTGCTCGGAGCTGCAACCGCGGGCGCTCTCGGCTGCAACCTCGGGAGCCTCGTCGCATACTGGGTCGGCGCCCATGGAGGCCGCCCGCTCGTCGAGCGATTTGGCCGCTACGTGCTGCTCAGCCACCATGACCTCGACCGCACGACGCGGTTCTTCGAAAAATACGGCTCCATCACCGTACTGATCGGCCGCCTGCTCCCGGTGGTTCGCACTTTCATCGCGCTCCCGGCCGGCATTGCCCGCATGCCCCAGCTGCGCTTCCACATCTATACATTCCTCGGTTCCTGGCCCTGGTGCTGTGTGCTCGCCTACGTCGGCATGCAGCTCGGCCGGCACTGGGACACCGATCCCCGCTTCAAAGCCGACTTCCACCGCTTCCATCTGGCGGTGGAGCTGGTCCTGCTGCTCGGCATCGTGTGGTTTCTCTGGACCCACATCCGTCGTGATCGCAGCTCCTAGGGCATTTTCACTCTTGGTGTAGAGGCCCGACTTCACGCTCCAGTGGCTTTTCCCGGCGGAAAAGCCACGCGCACATATGTCGGTCCCTCTACGCGTGGAGTGAAAATGCTCTATCCGGCTGCCTGAGTGCATTTGCAAAAGCTGCCCGCGCAAGGCGACACTAACTTGCCGGGTCAGATTTTCCCTTCTTTTTTCATTTGTGGAAAAACCGGAGGGCCGCGCCGCATTTTTTTCGTTTGAGAGGACAGGAACACACGCAATGGAAGCAGGCAGCACCGCATCAACGATTCCCCAGAAACCCACCGGCAAGCTCGGCGTCATGACCGTCGGCATGGGAGCCGTCGCCACCACCCTGATCGCCGGCGTCGAAGCCGTGCGCAAGGGGCTGTCGAAGCCTATCGGCTCCACCACCCAGATGGGCCACATCCGCCTCGGCAAGCGGACTGAGGACAACTCTCCGCTGATCAAGGACTTCGCCCCGCTGGCCGAGCTCGACGATCTCGTCTTCACCGGATGGGATATCTATGACGAGAACATGTACGAGGCTGCCTCGACCGCGAACGTGCTCGAGCGCTCGCATCTTGAAACGATCCGGCCTTTTCTCGAGGCCATCCGCCCCATGCCTGCGGTGTTCGACCAGCATTACGTCAAGCGCCTCAGCGGTACGCATGTCAAGAAAGGCCGCTCGAAGTGCGATCTCGCCCAGCAGCTTCGCTCAGACATCCAGGCGTTTTCCGCCACCGTGGATCGTGTCGTCGTCATCTGGTGCGGCTCGACCGAGATCTTCATCGAGCCCACCGCGGTGCACGCCACACTCGAGGCTTTCGAGCAGGGCCTCAACAATGACGACCCGGCCATCGCTCCCTCGCAGATCTATGCCTACGCCGCACTGATGGAAGGCGTTCCATTCGCCAACGGCGCCCCGAACCTGACCGTCGACCTGCCCTGCATGGTCGAGCTCGCGAAGAAGACCAAAACGCCCATCTGCGGCAAAGACTTCAAAACCGGCCAGACGTTTCTGAAAACCGTGCTGGCGCCGGCCTTTAAGGCGCGCATGCTCGGAGTCTCCGGCTGGTACTCAACCAACATCCTCGGCAACCGCGACGGCGAGGTCCTCGACGACCCTGAGTCGTTCAAGACCAAGGAAGAGTCGAAGCTCGGCGTCCTCGAATACATCTTCCAGCCCGAGCTCTACCCCGAGCTCTACGCGGATATGTACCACAAGGTCCGCATCAATTATTACCCTCCTCGCGGCGACAACAAGGAAGGCTGGGATAACATCGACATCTTCGGATGGCTCGGCTATCCCATGCAAATCAAGGTCGACTTTCTCTGCCGCGACTCGATCCTTGCGGCCCCGCTCGCGCTCGACCTTATCCTCTTCATGGATCTTGCCAAGCGCACGCCGCAGCTTGCCTCGGTCGGCATCCAGGAGTGGCTCAGTTTCTACTTCAAGGCCCCCCAGACCGCCGAGGGCCTCTACCCTGAGCACGACCTGTTCATCCAGCTCATGAAGCTCAAGAACACCCTCCGCCACGTGATGGGCGAAGAGCTCATTACTCATCTCGGACTTGAGTATTACGAGTAGGCAAACGCTCGATCTGTAACAGCGACAGGCAGAAAAGCCTGTCGCTTTTTTGTGGCGGGTTAAATCTAAGAGATCACCAGCGTCAGCGTTTGCGAGTGGGTGTCCGCCGCCGGGGTGCCTGCGTTCGCCGTGAGCTGCACCTGCACCGTGTAGCTTCCCGTCGCGACGTTCGTGCTATTCGAGGTAGCGCCGCAGCCGGTCAGCA
The DNA here is from genome assembly GCA_964245565.1 of uncultured Acidobacteriaceae bacterium. Classification (GTDB taxonomy): domain Bacteria; phylum Acidobacteriota; class Terriglobia; order Terriglobales; family Acidobacteriaceae; genus EB88. The sequence continues at coordinate 43,421 of CAXTMY010000021.1, forward strand.
GCCCCACGCACGCAAGGAGTGCCGCAAGCGGCAGACCGGCGCGGACGGCTTTCCGCTTACGCCACAGAACGATGGCGCCCAGCATCCAGCCAAGACTGCGGCCAGCCTGCCCAAGCGGCCATTTACCCGGCGGGTCAGGCTTCTGGAGCAGAGCCGTTGCCGCTCCGCCAGCCTGGAAATTCACAACGACACTTGCTGCTGTTCCAGCCAGAGGCGCTGTACCGGGTGCCAGGGAGCAGCTCACGTTTTGAGGCAGCCCGGCGCATGCCACTGTCAGCGGTCCAGCAAGCCCACCGGTCGGGGTGACGACTGCCGTCACGGTTGCGGCAGAGCCCGGAGCAAGCGCGACCTGCTGCGTGCCTAAATCGAACGTAAAGTCAGCCGGCACAACCGCGACCGTGAGCGCGGCAGCGCTGGTCGAAGGCAGAAAATTGCTGTCGCCTCCATACTGTGCCGTCACCTGCTCGGTGCCCGAAAGGCCTTCCGCACTGGTTGCGCTCACCGTTGCTGTTCCTGATTGCAACCCACTGCTCGCAAATACCTTGCCATTCGCCAGGAAGCTTACTGTCCCGGTCGGGACTCCGCCGATCTGGGGTGAAACGACCGCGGTCAGCACATCGCTCTCCGCGCTTTGGCTGAGCGCCAGCGTTGTCGTTGCTTTTGTCACCACCACGGTTGCCGTCAGGTCTGTGCTCGCATAGGTCACCGCATCTTCCGGGTCAAATGTCGCCGTGACGTCATTGTTACCGGCTGGCAGCAGTGCTCCGTTTGAAGCTGAGTACGTCACGTTGCCGGCGACAGGGACCGGGGTAAACAGCGTGTACGGCTGAGGCACCATCGCTGGATACTTGAGCATGAGATCGCGCGCGATCTGCTCGGCGAGATAGTCGTGTCCGAGAGGCGTGGGGTGGCCGGCGAAATACAGGTACTCGTTCCCGGTGCTCGCGTCAGTGTCACTGCCGTAGAACCAGCCGGTCTCTCCCATGCCGGCCTCGCCCATGTCTGTATAACTCAGGACGGCATTCGTCGCGCCCTGGACTGCCGAGGCCATCGCCTGGTCCAGCGGCGCCTGTTCGAACTGCGGTCCGTAGAGGTAAACGGGCGCATTCGGCAGGCAGCTCTGCAGCTCAGAGAGGGTCGCCGCCACCGCGGTTTGCATCGCCGACTCCGTTGCTCCGCCATCATTCACGCCGCCCAGGATCAGCACTGCGTCAAACGCGTTCGGGCAGGTATCCGTCTCCGTCCGTTGCACGAAGGTGCGGTCGAGGGAGTCTGTACCCGGCACCGTGAAACCGGAGCCGCCAATGCCGTCGTCCCAGTAATCCCAGTTGAAATACTCGCCCAGCGTCTGCGGATAGCCGCTGCCGGTCAGCCCATCCTGCGGCGGTCCCGTGAGCGGCGCCAGGATCGTTGGGCCGGTCCAGGAGTCGCCGAAGATCATCACCCGCGGGCCGATCGGCACCTGCGGCGCCGAGATCGTCTCACCTGCCGGAACGTTTACTCCGAAAAATGGCGCGTTCCCCGAGACCGTGAACTTGATCTGCCGTGGGCGCCTGTCCGGAAACGTGACCAGCACGTACAACTGCTGGGGATATTCAGAGGGTTCGCTGGTCGAATCCAGTGAAGTATAGGAGCCGTCGACCCACAAACGGTAGCTGCCCTGCCGCGCCTGGAGAACCATCTCGACCTGGTCGCAGTCGCAGGTAAACGCAACGCGGTAGTTCAGGGCATAGGGCGCGGGCAGCACATTCATGTTCCACCCACCGGTCCCATTCGGATCGGTGGTTGGGCTAAGCGTTCCGTCTTCATAGCGGAAGACGCTCGACGCCGGTCCATACTGCGGAGTGGCGAAACCCAGAAACGAGGCGCCTAACTGGGCGGTCATTGTCGCGGTATCGGCGGATGGGTCAACGACAGGCGAGGCGAGCGCCGTTGCGTTCAGAACGGAAGCCGACAGGGGCGTTCCATACGGAATACTCGCCGGCGCCCACTGCACGACGGGTGCAACTTGGGTCGACTGGAAAGATAACTGTGCGCTGGCCGGCCCGTAAACCGTGTTCCCAGCCTGCGCTGCCGTTACCGTGACCGTACCGACCCCTGTAAGGGTGAGTACCCTGCCGTTCAGCGTGGCTGGGCCTTCGACACTGAGAGTGACCGGCAGGTAAACGTCAGACAGTGCGATGATCTGGAACGGCGCCGTATTGACCGGCACATCCTTTACGGGCACGAATGTAATTGTCTGCTGCTCCGAACCTTGCGCGCGCAGCAAGGCGGGAGAGAAAAGCAGGAGCAACATCAATAAAAATGCTCGGCGCATGAAAACGGCAGTCCACCTGATGCACAATCACTCATCTGGAAAGAGTGTTGGCCGAAGCATACAGTACGGCTCCCGCTCATCCTACATGACTTTCGAGTCAATAGAACTAACCTTTTCTCTTGACGCGACGAGGGAGTGCAGATACGTTCTAAATCGCGGATAAGCCAGTAAAGTATATCCGCCTGATTTGTCATTCTCACCGATGCTGGCTTCAGCACGTTCGACAGGATCGCTAACATCTTCAGTAATGAAAGTGATACCGCACCTCCCCATAGATCTGCCGCGGGTCGTTGTAGTGGAACCCTCCAAACGTAAGGCTGTTATCCAGCAGGACCCTCCGGTTCGCCACATTCACCGCGCTGACTGAAACAGTCATGCGTTGCCCCACCGTTTTCCCCAGCGAAAGGTCAAAGGTCGTGTGCTGCGGCAGGTACGGGCCCGGATAGTCCACATTCGGTGTCCCGTTCGTAAATCCTGAGCCGTAGTACACGTTTGTCGACGCATAGCCGTGCCACGGCAGCGCCGTGTCGTAGCCCACGTTCAGCGTGTTGCGCTGGTCATGGTCCAGCGGCGTGTAATTGAACCCTACGTCGCAGGCTGCCGAGCCAACCGGGTAACAGATCAAGCCGCCTGTAATCGCACCCCGCTCCTGCGCCAGCTGGTTTGAGTAAGCGAGATGCACGCGGCCGCCCTGCCACAGCGCAGGCGAGCGCAGCGTCAGCTCCCACGCCTGGATCAGCGCGCCGTCGATCGTGACCGGATAGTAGATACTCGACTCACCGACATTCGAGTGATCGAGAAAATTGTTGGCGCGCGTCTTGAACGTATCCGCATCCAGCAGCCAGCCCTTCCACGGAATCTGCACGCCGAACTGGTGCTCTTCGTCCCGCTCGCCGTGCAGCGGCGCGAACGTCGTGTTCTGGCTGTTGGCATAGCCGACGATCGGCCCGGAAGCCGTCAGCAGCGGCGGCGGCTGGTAAAAGCGGCCGTAAAAAGCGCGGAACACCCAGTGCAGCTTCGGCACCTCAAGCGCAACGCCGAACCGCGGGTCAACCGCATTGTCCGCGATCGAGCTGCGGAACTGCGCGCCGCGTACCCCGGCAATCAACGTCAGCCAGGGCGCCGCCTTGTAATTGTCCGAGAAGAACTCTTCCACCACTCCGCCGGCCGCCGAATCGTTAATGGAAAAGTTGTTGTAACTGCCGTCGTTGAACACTGACCCGAACACATCGCCATCGTGCTGCCCAAAGCTGTACAGCCCCCCTTGCAGCGAGTTCCGCGCAATCTCTCCACCGAGCGAAGCCTGCAGTCCCGCGTAGTTTGAGGCCCGGTCCGAAGTCGTCGCGACCGGATAATCCGTCGGCTTCGGCGCGTAATCGGCGCTGTTGTAGTGGTAAAACGGCGACACCTGCAGCAGCCCGCTGCCCGCACCGGAAGGGCTGAAGCTGTGCGCCCAGGTAAACGCAACCAGTCCGTCTACTTCATGTTGCGCATCGCGCAGCCCGTACGAGTCGTACTCCTGGTTTTCCAGGCTGTTCGGGTTCGGGTCATAAGGGATCTGGAAAAAATCGGTCCGCAGCTGCGTCACGAGGCGCAGCTGATCCTGCGGGGTCCGATTATCGATCAGCGACGCAAAGCCCCCATACCCATTCGCCGCATCGTGCACCGTCACCCCGGTAGGCGGCGACAATCCGTAATCGCTGCGGTTACCATTCAGGCTCGTGTAGTACGCGAGCTTCTGCGTATGGCTCCCAAAGCTCACCTGGTCGTTCGTCTCAAGAAAGCTGCCGGCGCTCAGCACCGCCTCGCCATCCCGCGTTCCGTCAAAACCGCTCTTCGGCACCACGTCGAACACGCCGTACGTCCGGTCGCCGATATCCGCCGTGTAGCTGCCGCGCTCGACCTGCAGATAGTCAATGTCTTTCGGATCGATCTGCGCGCCCAGGTTGCTCGCGATATTGGTGTTCGGAATCTCGACGCCATCGATCTCCCAGCTCACCTGGTGGCCGCCGCGCATGTGCAGCATGTCATGCGTGATGTAGGCCCCCGGCACATAGTCGGTAATCATCGCCAGGCTGTCGGTGCGGTCCGCTCCCGGCGTCCGGTTAATCTGCTTCCGGTCAATCAGCGTCGTCGGTGTCGCCGTATTCACGTCGGCGCCGCTGGCCTGCGCGCTCGTCGTGACCGTCTGCCTTACCGTGGCCACCTCCAGCTGCAGGTGCAGCACGGGCGATGTGTCCGAGGCCAGCGTAAACGCCTGCCGCACACTCGCAAAACCCGCCTGCGCGGCTGTCACGCTGTAGTCGCCCAGCGATACGGCGCTAAAGCTGAAGGTCCCATCGTCGTTGGTCCGCGCGGTCTTGACAAAGTCAGAGTGCGCCGCTCGCAGCGTAATCTCGACCCCGCGCACCGGGCGGTGCTGCGCATCATGCACCACTCCCTGCACCCGCCCGAAGACCGTCGCATACAGGTTGAAACAAGAAAACAGGAACAAAGCCGGAACAGCCCAGATATATCGACGCATCACAACACAGCTTTCTGCCACAGCGACGGTGACAGTTACGCAACGCAAAACGAGCAGCAACGCGCAGCCGCCTTTTCAGGAAGCGCAGCGTAAACATAGGCTTCAGCTAGGAGAGCCGTGCGGGAGGGCCGCGCTTCCGGCGCGACCGGTCGAACGAGATGCGGCGCAGGCACTCCGCGCGCGCAGATACGGAGGGCTCGCGCACGAGCCCCGCCGGCAACGTCGAAGCGCTGCCCGGTGCGGTGGAGACGTCGGAGTGGAAGGCGCCCGCAACCCGGGGAAACGATGAGCACGGCAGCAACCGCGCGTGTACAGCGCGCGCTTCACCCTGCGCTCGCGCCTGCATCGCCATCATCCCGGCGCAATGGTGCGCGCCGTCCCGGCGGCAGCATGCCGGTAAACCTGCTGCATCAGCGGCAGCGCCCACGAGCAGCGGCGTCAACAGCGGGAGCAGGAAAACCAGGCCCAACAGGATGGAGACAAGTTTGCGCACGATACGTGACAAGCAACTGGAACGATTTTCATCATCGCACATCCGCGCGGCATACAGATGGCGAACTCGATCGCGTCCATGCTGGCATCGCGCGTCTCCGTCGGCCTGGAGCATTTCTCCCATGGTGTACCGGCCAGCGACTGTAAGCGTAACTTTTTCTTGAAGTAAAGCCACAATCAAGTGGATCTCCGCGACACCCGGCAATGGGAGAGATGCTCTAGCATTAGCCCTATGAGCGACGCAAACAGCTGGACCACCGCAGACCCCATCGACACGTTCACTGCCTGGCTGCGGGAAGCCGAGGCCTCCGAGCCAAACGATCCGAACGCTGCAGCGCTCGCCACCAGCACCGCCGCCGGCCGGCCCAGCGTCCGCATGGTCCTGGTCAAGCGCGTCGACCGGCGCGGCTTCTGCTTCTTTTCAAACGCTGAGAGCCGCAAAGGCAACGAGCTCGCCGCCAATCCGCGCGCCGCTCTCTGCTTTCACTGGAAGTCGCTGCGCCGCCAGGTACGTGTCACCGGCACGGTGACAGAACTCGAAGCTGCCGCAGTCGACGAGTACTTCCACAGTCGCTCGCGCCGCAGCCAGGTCGGCGCCGCGGTCTCCGCGCAGAGCCGGCCGCTTGGCGACCGTGCAACGCTCGAGGAAGAAGTACGCCGCTTTGAAGAAGCGCACCCCGGAGAAATCCCGCGCCCGCAGTACTGGCGCGGCTACCGCATCCTTCCGGACGAAATCGAGCTCTGGCAGGACGGCCCCGACCGCCTGCATGACCGGTTCCTCTTCACCCGCCAGGAGAGCGCATGGATCGCGGCCAGGCTCTACCCGTAAACGAGAGCAGAGGGAGGACCAGACGCAGCAAGGCCGCTCCAGATGAACGGCGTGCAGCTGAGCTTCAGGTAATGAAGTCTACCGTCCATTTTCGCCATGTCAAGGCGTCAACGATATTGTTGAGATATGTTTTCTCTTGAACTGCCGTTAAGCTCTGCCCACGATTAGGCTCTACCTGGCGCATAGACCTGTACAGGATACTCACCACTCCTCCGCCCACGTCTATCTTCATCTCCAGAACTAAGTTCTAGTCTTCATATCTCAACAGATCCCAGGAAACAAGTGTCATCTGAAAGCCCTTATCGGACTTGATCGTCGATCTGTGGAACAGCGGCACTGAAAACGCCATTAGGGGACCGGCATCGTAACGATAGGGTTTCCTTGGTGGACTACGATTGGCAGTTCAGTGGATAGCCAGGTATTTCCTAAATACGCACCCTGCGAGTGGGTGACTGGACCTCGGGCTCCATTTGCAAAGCCCGCAGATAACCAATCCCGTATAGCCCCGCTTGATATACTCATATAGAAAGCGTTCGTTTCGCTTTAGGCCAGGACCTCGCACCCGCTCCTACCCCAGATCGGCCCAGAGCTTGATTCCCCCCAGCAGCCCATCCTGGTTCGACACCGTGCTCACATGCTCTGGCAGGGTGAAGTTCACCAGCTTGGCATTCCCTCCGCCAATGTAGAGCGTGTCCCAGTTGAAGGTGTGCGCCGTCTGCTCGATCGCTTTCAGCAGCAGCCTGTTCCACTTCTTCAGCCCGATTTCCTTGAGCCCGCGGCGCCCCAGGTAATCCTCGTAGCTCTTGCCTTTGCGAAACGGGTGGTGGCCGAGTTCGAGCCCGGGGCTGAGACGCCCACGGGTAAACAAAGCCGATCCCATCCCGGTGCCCAGCGTGATCACCAGCTCCACGCCCTCACCCTTGATCGCGCCGTAGCCCTGGACCGCCGCGTCGTTCGCCACGCGCACCGGCTTGCCCCAGCGCTTTTCAAGCTTGCCCTGCATGTCGAAGCCGATCCAGTCCGGGTGCAGGTTCGCCGCGGTCAGCGTGTGCCCGCTTTTAATCACACCCGGGAACCCGACCGACACTCGATCGAATGCCGGAATCTGCTGCTTGAGCTTTTCCAGCTCTTCGAGCACGCGCTCCGGCGTGGGCTTCAACGGCGTCTCGGTCCGTATGCGCGCCGTCATCGGCTTCGCGTCATTGTCCAGCGCCATCGTCTTCAGCCCGGTACCGCCGATATCG
>CAXTMY010000022.1:0-48813 GCA_964245565.1 uncultured Acidobacteriaceae bacterium
GATCTTCGATATCGAGCTGCTGGCCGCGACCAATCCCTCGGCTCCATCCGCCGCGCCCGCTCCAGCCCCGCAGCAATAACCAGGCTTTACCCCGGAACCGAAACACCGACCAGCGAGAGGATGACGGAGCCGCGCACCGGGTCACCGAAGGCGTGGGCCGGTTCAAACACGCTCCACATCATCTCGTTGGCCACCGCGGTACGGCTGGCCGGGTCGGCAGCCCCTGAGATCACCCGGTAGTCATACACCCTGCCGGTACTGTCGACAAACACCCGCACCACCACAGACCCGTTGAGAGTCGCCGAAGGATTGGAGCCGTCCGGAAGCGAAACGTAGAGCAGCCGCGGCGGGGACGTGACCCGCATCGGCTGGTCCCGCGCGGCTGCGTCTTCCGGCGTCGCGAACGTGCCGATCAGCAGCAGCATGGTGCCCAGCAGCAGGACGGAGCTGGCAAAGCCGGCCGAGAGCTGCACCATCAGCGGGCCGAACGTATTCTCCCACGCCACCCTGAGCCGCTCGAGCCGCGCCGCCGGGGTACGGGCTTTCTCATGCGACAGGGCGACCCGGAGCTGGAGCGAAAGCGACGGCGGCATCTTGGCCGCGCCCAGCTCCCCCAGCGCCGCAACCATGCCCCGCCACTCGGCAAAGCTGCGTGTGCAGGCCGAGCAGTGCAGCATGTGCTCCTGTACCTCGACCATGGTCATGCCGGGCAGCGTGCCGTCCAGATAGCTCGAGAACTGTTCTTCCACCTCGGTGCAGAGCAGAATCTTCATCGCGCACCTTCCGGCACGGCGCGGCGCACCACGCGTGAGGCCATGAGCGGGGCAAGCCTGGTCTTCAGCTGGGCGCGTCCGCGCATCAGCCGCGACTTCACCGTACCCAGTTGCACGTCGAGAATTTCCGCGATCTCCTCGTAGGAAAACCCCTCGATATCGCGCAGCACCACGGTAGTGCGGAAGGGTTCGGCGATCTTGCGCAGCTCGCCTTCCACCTGGTCGCGGAGCTCGGCATGGGCCGCGGCGTCGAACGGGGACTCCTCTGTACCGGCCAGGCTGTCGAGCAGGGAAATTTCCTTGCCTTCACCGTCCGGCGCGTCGCCTTCCAGCGCAACCTCGCGCTCGCAGTGGCGGCGCCACCATCGGCGCTGGTTCGAGGCTTCGTGGATCGCGATCCGGTAGATCCAGGTGCGCAGGCTGGAGTCGCCGTTAAAGCTGCGGATGCCGCGGAAAATCTTGAGGAAAATCTCCTGGGTAAGGTCCGGCGCGTCGGAAGGGTTGCGGATGGTCCGTGCCACCAGGCTGTAGATCGGCTGCTGGTATTGCGCGATCAGCGAGGCGAACGCCGCCTCCGAGCCTGCTTTCAACTCAAGCAGAATCGTAGCCTCTTCGGGCCGGATACCCCCGATTGCGCCCGCTAGATTGCCCATGGCCAGCCCTGCCTGCACCGCATCTCCCCCAGCTTACCAGCCCGAGCGGCGGCCTGGGGACATTGCGGGGTTACAGCCCCCGCGCGTCAGCCAGGCAAGACAACACCGCTCTTCTCAGGATAGACACCGGCCGGTCAGCAGAGGTTCCCTGCCGGCGTCTACTGCGGCTGTGTCTCGGCCGGTTTTTTCGCGGCCGGCTTGTGCTTGTGCGTGACTGCCGGCTTCTTTTCGTCCTCGCCGGCGGGTATGACTTTTTCTACCGGAGGCCTGGCGGCGAGGGTCCGGAGCTGCTCGCGCAGGCTGCCGAATTGCTGCTCCTGGCCTACGGCAGAGGCTTCCAGCGCATCGCCGAGCGAGCGGCGGGCGTCATCCAGCGCGGCCAGCGCGGTGTGCAGTTGGTCCGCCTCGCTGTCGGGCGCGGTCAGGTCGGCGGTTTCCACCACGCGCAGCAGCACGTCATACAGCGCATCGACATTGCGAAAGACCGGCAGGTTCCGGGAGACGGTTCCCGGCGCGCCGTCCGCCGCGGCCAGCAGGCCGGGCAGCGTGCCGTCGAGGTCGCGGGTGATGGAACCGATATTGCCGTTCGCCTCCTCGCGCACCGGCCCGGGAGCTTTCCACTTGTCCAGCCGCAGGCCGGAGAGCGTCTCCCGCAGCTGCCCGAGCGCCGGAGACAGAATGCTGGAGGCGGTCGCCGGCCCAGCCGCTGCCGAAGAAGCCGCTGCCGAAGAAGGCGTTGCCGGAGAAGACGCAGCCGGATCAGCGGTCTGCGCCGCGCCGGAACCGGCGGAGATCAGCACAAGCACGGCGATGAGGAGAGCGGAACGGATCGGCATCGGCATATTTCTCCCCTCATCGTACAGCGGCGGCAACGGCGGCGTCAGCGCCTGCCCGGCAGCTCCACAACGTTGATCGACAGCGGCGCGAGCATCACGGTAAAGCCGCCGCCGAGCTGGAGGAGCGGATGCTGGGACGGCACGATCCGGGTCGGGTCGTCGATCGAGTTGGTCGCCTCCGTCGAAGGCGCGGTCAGCGTGTACATGGTTCCGGCAGCCGCGGCCTGTCCGCTGCCGGTGAGCCGGATGGCTATCGGCGCGGGCAGCGTCGTCGCGTTCACCAGCTTCAGGTACATGGTTCCCGTGGCCGCATCGCGCGTGACCGACTGGAACAGCCGGACCGGCGTGCCGGAGAAGCTGCTGTTGAGGATCTCGTCGCCGTGATGCCGGCTGAACATCGCCTGCGCGTAGTAGCTGGGCGAGCCGTAGCTGCTCATCGCGTTGTAGCCGATCAGGTCGGTGTCCCACTGCAGGCCGCCGGGGTTCACATTGGTCAGCAGCGGCGCGTAGCTCGACATCACGACAATGTCGCTGTTGCGCTCCATGCCGGTCATCCAGGCCGCATCGCCCAGCGCCGCGCCGAAGTTCGGCGTCGGGGTCCCCTCGCGCGTCGCCCACTCGCCTACAAAAATCTTCGGTCCGTTGCGGTCGGTGTGGTCGTAATGGCCCACGTCGTCGTAAAACTCCTGGGCGGAGCGGTAATAGTGGTCGTCGACCACGTCGTACCTGTGTCCGGTCACCGGCGTGGTGGCAATCAGCTCGTACTGCGGGTACTGCTTCTTGATCGCGTCATAGAACTGCGCGTAGCGCCCGCTGTAGCTGCCGGACTTGTCGAACCAGTCTTCGTTGCCGATCTCGATATAGTGCAGCTGGAACGGTTCCGGATGGCCGTCCTTCGCGCGCGTCGCGCCCCACTGCGTGGAGCTGTCGCCGGTCGCATACTCGATCTCTTCGAGCGCATCCTGCACGTACGGCGCGAGCGCCGGGCCGGGCTCGACGTGCTCGCCCTTGAGCGAGTAGCCGGCGTACACCGCCAGCACGGGCTGGATCTTCAGGTCTTCGCACCACTCCAGGAACTCGAGCAGTCCCATGCCGTCCGTGCTGCGGTAGCCCCACGGGCTCTCATGCGTCGGTCGGTCGACCAGCGGGCCGATGGTGTTCTTCCATTCAAATCGCTGCTCGATCGTGTCGCCCTCGAGATAATTGCCGCCGGGCAGACGCAGAAACGCCGGGTGCATGGCCGCGAGCTTTTCCATCAGGTCGATTCGGTTGCCGTTCGCCCGATTGTTGTAGGTGGGCGGAAACAGCGAGACCAGGTTGACCCACAGCGTCCCCGGCCGGTCCACGGTAAGCACAAGGTGGTTGCGCGGGGAAGCCGCCAGTCCCGCCGGCGTCTCGAGCGTCAGGCTGTAGCGCTTCCACTCCATGCCGACATTGGGCACGGTCTGCTGCACGATCGGTTGGCCGGTGTCGTCCGCCAGTAATGTCACCGTCACGGTGGCATTCGGCTGGGCTGCCTTGGCATAGAACGAGGCCTGGTAGCTGGTGCCCGGGCGCAGCGGAATACCCCAGTAGCCCTCGTTTTCAAGCCCGGCCGGGCTGCCGGGCGCAGCCGAGGTGACCACGAGCTTGAGACTCGCCGGGATCGCCGCGCTGGGTCCGTTCGCCGTGTCGATCGACACCGCCGCCCGCGCTGTGCCGCGCTGCACCAGCGACCAGTGGTCCATGCCGCCGAAGCCGTTCTCGACCACCCGGTTGCGGACCAGCTCGCCATACAGTCCGCCGTCGTAGGAGTAGTTGATCTCCTCCGTCATCAGCCCGTACAGGGTCGGGCTGCTCTTCGCTTTGGCCGCGCCCGTATCAATGGTCAGGGTGGTTGCCTGCACCTGCGCGACGGCATGCGGAGCGGCGAGGGCCAGGAGGGCCGAAGCAAGGGCGAGGCAGGGCGGCGTTTTCAAAAGATTATTCTTCTCCGGTGACGGTGTCCGGCGCATGCAGGGCAGGCCTGCAGCCGGCGCCAACAGCATAGCGAAAACCACCCAGGTCGCGCCCGGTGTTTTTGTCCGGTCCCATGGGGATCGCACCGGCGCCGGGCTGCGGCGGCCGGAAACGCACGGAAGCGTAGACATCCGCGCCTGTTCGCCGGTACAAACAAGGCATCGTTGTGCGTCAAGGGCTGTTCCCATGCTTTCTCGTTTCTCCGGCATTTCGGCTGCTGTGCGCTGCTCGGTGGCTTCTCTGGTGCTGAGCCTTGCCGTGGGCGCGGCGACGGCGCAGTCGACCATCGACCAGCAGGCGCAGAAGCCCGCCGAGGGCGCGCAGCAGCCTGCCGTTGGCGGCGTCAGGACAGGCGCGCCGCAGCCGGCTGTGCTCGACGCGCAGCAACGGCCCATTACCGCCGGCGGCTTTGTCAGCAGCGGCCAGGTCGTCTTCGATGACATCTCCGTCAAGTCGGGGCTGGCGCGGTGGCACCATGTCATGGGAACGCCCGGCAAATCGTACATCATCGAGACCATCGGTTCCGGCGTCACGCTGCTCGACTACGACAATGACGGCTGGCTCGACATCTACCTGGTCAACGGCTCGACCTATGACGCGGAGTCGGGCAAAGCGCAGCCGCCGCATGCCGCGCTATTCCATAACAACCACGACGGAACCTTTACCGACGTCACGGAGAAAGCCGGCGTTGCGAACGACCGGTGGGGCGTCGGCGCCGTTGCCGCGGACTATGACAACGACGGCTGGCCCGACATCTATGTTACAAACTTCGGCAAGAACCGCCTGTACCACAACAATCACGACGGCACCTTTACCGATGTGGCGGAAAAGGCGGGCGTCACGCTGGGCAACTGGTCGACCGGCGCGACCTGGGGCGACTACGACGGCGACGGCCGGCTGGACCTGTTTGTGCCCGGCTATGTGCACTACGACCTGGCCAACCAGCCGGGGCAGGGCTCAAAGTCCGTGGCGTATTCATTTTGCGCGTTTCGAGGCGTGCACGTCCTGTGCGGGCCGCGCGGGCTGGTCGGCGAGGCGGACCACCTCTTCCATAACAACGGCGACGGCACGTTTACCGATGTGAGCGTCAAGGCGGGCGTCTCCGATCAGAAGGGGCTGTACTACGGGCTGGCTTCGCTGTTCATCGATGTAAACAACGACGGAAAGCTCGACCTGCTGGTCGCCGACGACTCCACGCCCAACTACCTCTACCTGAACAAAGGCGACGGCACCTTCGACGACGAGAGTTATGCCTCCGGCTACGCGCTCAACGAAGGCGGACGCGAGACCGCCTCGATGGGTATTGCCGCGGGAGATATGCTCCACACCGGCGCCGTCGATATCTACAACACCACGTTCTCTGACGATTACAAGCCGCTCTACACCAATGACGGCGATGCCAACTTTACCGATGAGAGCTACCAGATGGGCATCGCCGAGGAAACCATTCCGTTCCTGGGCTGGGGCGCAGGATTTTTTGATTACGACAACGATGGATGGCTCGATCTGCTTGAGGCAAACGGCCACGTGTACCCGCAGGTCGATCATGCTCCCTGGGGAACGAGCTTCGCGCAGAGGCCGCTGCTGTTCCATAACGAGCATGGCAAACTCACCCTTGTTCCCGCGGTCGAGGGCACCTCGCTCGCAAAGCTTGGCGTGGGCCGCGGCATGGCCTGGGGCGACCTTTTCAACGACGGCAAGATCGACGCGGTCATCAACAACCTCGACGGCTCGCCTTCGTTCCTGCGCAACGTGGTGAACAACCAGAACCACTGGGTTGAGCTGAAGCTGGTAGGCGGACCGAAGAGTCCGCGCGATGCGATCGGCGCGACCGTGACCCTGACGGCCGGCGGAGTCTCGCAGCGCGGCGATGTTACGAGCGGCGGCAGTTTCGCCTCGAGCTCGGACCCCCGCCTGCACTTCGGCCTGGGCAGCGCGACACGCATTGACAAGGTGGAGATTCGCTGGCCGAGCGGGCTGCGGGAACGGATTGCACCGCCGCCCATAAATGCCATCACCACGATTACAGAAGGCCACGGCACGCCGATCATGGCTGCGGTGAAATCTGCCGGCTCAGCACCGGGCCACTGAACCGGCTCGCAAGCGCAGGTCTTCCATCCTCAGCGAACCACGACTTCAATCCCGAAGGTGTGGTGAATGACGTAGCTCCCGAAGCGTTTGTCGTGATGGTCCGGTTGTGAGTTGCCTTGAGCGTCGGTCGCACGGGACTTCAGGATGTAGGTTCCTTTCTCCCTCGGTACTTTCCAGTCGAACTGCCAGCGCCGCCACACGAACGGTTGCGCCGCGTCGAGAAAGGTGACGTGCGCCCAGGTCCTGCCGTCGTCGGTGGACAACTCGACCTGCTCAACGACGGTGTCGCTGCCCCAGGCTGCGCCAAACACCCGGTAGTTTTCGCCCGCGGGAATGTATTCACGCGTCATTGGCCGGGCGATCGCGGACTTGAGCGCCATCTGACCCAGGGCGCGCCGCATCGGGTTGTTGTTTTCGTCGTAGTCCCAATAGGCGTAATCCGAGGTCTGCCAATAGCCCTTGAAAGGCTCAAGCAGGATGCGGATGCCTGTCAGCCACTTTACTGAGGCCATTCCGTAATGGCCGGGAACGATGGCACGCAGAGGGAATCCATGATCGAGAGGGATCTCCTCCCCGTTCATCCGGTAGGCGATGATGACGTCCTTTGCTTTATCCATGGCAAGGCTGCGGGCATACTGGGTATCTCCGGGTGGAACCGGCTCCTCTTTCGGTTTTCCCGTGTCGCAGGCCTCCAGCAGAATCTCGCAGGCGGCCGGATTCACGCCGGCTCGCTCGAGTAACGCGGAGAGTGGGACGCCGGTCCAGTTGGCAGTGCTGACTGCACCGAGCTGCCACTGTGCGCCCTTGACCTGCGGCACCAGGAAGATGCGTCCGTTCCCGGCGCACTCAAGCGTAGCCGGACGGGTGACGCTTGGCATGGCAAGCAACTCCTCATAGCCGATCGTGAACGGTTTTTCCACGGCGCCCGAGAGGGAAAGCCGGTACGCGTGACGATCGAGCACGGGAGCCTTGAAGTGGCTGCGGATATAGAAGAGATCGTTGGGTGTAAGAAATGCGTCGAGCTGATCAAACGGGTATTCAAGATTGAGAGGGTCGCGCTCGCGGATAATGAGTCCAGAGGTGGGTTCGGCGGCGACAGGTGCAATGCTCATCGGTTCTTCTCCTGCTGACTTGGATGTTCACGGCGCGGCGGCATAATTTGTGCGTCAGCCCCGCCTCAAACCCGTTCATTGCGCGAAGAAGCTTTCCACCTCCGCGATGTCGCGCGTGACCCGGTACTGCGGCAGGCTTTCCAGGAAAGCGCTGCCGTACTGCTTGCGCTGGATGCGCGGGTCGAGCAGCACCAGCACGCCGCGGTCGTCGAGCGAGCGGATGAGGCGTCCAAAGCCCTGCTTCAGGGTGATGACGGCCGCCGGCACCTGGTAGTCGAAAAATGGCCGGCCGCCCGCTGCTTCAATGGCGCGGGTGCGGGCCTGCACGACCGGGTCGCTGGGCACCGCGAACGGCAGCCGGTCCACGATGACGCAGCTCAGCGCTTCGCCCTGCACATCGATGCCCTGCCAGAAGCTCGAGGTGCCAAACAGCACGGCGTGGGGCGTCTGGCGGAACTCCTCAATCAGCGCCTTGCGCGGCGCGGTGCCCTGCAGCAGCAGCGGCCAGCCGACCTCCGGCAGCAGCCGCTCGTAGGCGTCCCGCATCTGCGCGTAGCTGGTGAAGAGGCAGAAGGCGCGGCCGCGCGTGGCCTCCAGCACGCGCCTGATGGTGCGCGCGGCTTCTTCGCTGAAGCTGCCGTCGCGCGGGTCGGGCATGTGCGGCGGCAGGTACAGCAGCGCCTGCTCGGCGTAGCGAAAGTGCGAGGGGACCACAAGCTCTTTCGCATGCTCCAGGCCAAGCCGCTTGCGCAGGTGGTCAAAGCTGCCCTGCACGGTGAGCGTGGCCGAGGTGAGCACGACCGTTTTGAACGCGTCGAACAGGACCGTGCCCAGCAGTCCAGAGACATCGATCGGCGTGGCTTGCAGAAAGGTGTTATAGGCGGCGCCGGCGTATGCGCCGCGGCCGCCACCGCGCCGCTCCAGCCAGAAAACCGTGTTCTTGTCTTCACACTCGAGCAGGAACTTGAGCCGGTCGTGCAGCTCGTTGACGCGGCGCTTGAGCCCCGGTGCTTCCTCCACGTTGCGCAGGCGTTCGAGCTCGCCCTCAAGCAGGTTCAGCGCGTTCAGCACGCCGAGATAAAGCTCGCCCTGTTCTTCCAGGAACTCTTCGCGATGGGTGAACTGGGCGCGGCCTTCGCCGCCTAACGGCAGCGCGGCAAAGAACATGCGGGAGCGCTCGCGCAGCATCTCCGCCGCGACTTTCGGCCCGTGGCTGATGGCGTGCTTCGCCCGCAGCATCTGTTCGAGGTCGCGGGCGAGCTCTTCAAAGCGGATGTTTGAAAGCTGCAGCCCGAAGTAAGCGCTGGCCACATCTTCAAGCTCGTGCGCCTCGTCGAAGATCACCACGTCGGCCTCGGGCAGGATGCCGGCGTCGGGCGCGTTCGCGACCTGCTGCTTGATCGCGAGGTCGGCGAAAAAGAGATGGTGATTGACGATGATCAGGTCGCTCTCGGCCGCCTTGCGCCGCATCTCCGTGATGAAGCACCGCTCGAAGTCGGGGCAGGTCTGGCCCAGGCAGGTTTCGCTGCGGGCGTCGAGCCTGGTCCACAGCGGACTCTGCTCGGGCAGCGCGTCGACCTCGGCGCGGTCGCCGGTTTCGGTCGTCTTCTCCCACCGCGCAATGGCGTTGAACTGCTGGATTTCTTCAAGGCCGCTCAGGATCGGCTCATGCTCCAGCGCGTAGAGCTTGCGGCGGCAGAGATAGTTCGCCCGGCCTTTCATGTAAGTGGCGTGCAAAGGTCCGAGTATGGATTCGAGGAACGGAATATCTTTGAAGAAGAGCTGTTCCTGCAGATTCTTGGTGCCGGTGGAGACGATGACACGCTTGCCCGAGCGCAGCGCGGGCACCAGGTACGCGAGGGTCTTGCCGGTGCCGGTGCCGGCTTCGGCGATCAGGTGCTGCTTTGTCTCGATCGCACGCTCGACCGCCTGCGCCAGCTCCAGCTGGCCGCGCCGGTACTCGAACGGCAGCGAAGACTGCGCAAGCAGCCCGCCGGGCGAGAAGAAGGCGTGGAGCGTCGGTAATTTCCTGGGACGATTCTGAGACACGTTAAAGGCAACTGCGTGGATTGGTTCTATTTGATACCCTTTAGGAGCAGCTGACCATAAAACGCTTAAAACGGGATGACTTCAGTATGGGTTCTGTCGAAGATTTCCGCAAAGCCGCACAAGACTTTCTCGCGCCGGAGATTCGTACGCTTGCGGCGAATATTGAAGCGCTCGGGAAAGAACAGAGTTTGCTGCGACAGGAAGTTGGAGCCGCCGAGGGGCGGACGCGCACCGAGATCCTCGCGGCGGAAGCGCGGCTGCTCGCGGCAATCCGAAGCTCGGAACAGCTGCTCAGTCTGAGGATTGATAATGCGCTGTTGCAGGAAAACAATGCCAAGCTGCAGCGCAAGCTAGAGGAGTACCAGAAGCCTGCTCAGTAGCTTTGCGAAGAGCAGGCCGAGCAACATTGCCATTTCGCCTCCTGTCGTTTGCGCGGCGGGTTAAAGAGCGCTGCGCACCAGAAAGCGCTATGCGCCGGGAGGCACCATCGTCATGCCAAAGAAACAACACCGCCGCCCCAATCCGCTGCCGCATACCGCTGAAGCGCTGGGCATGCCCTTGATCGCGATCTGCGGACGCCCAAACGTGGGCAAGTCGACGCTCTTTAATCGGCTCACCGGGACGCGCCGCTCCATCGTAGGCGACGAGCCCGGGATGACGCGCGACCGCATTTACGGCGAGGTGCACTGGGCTGGCCGCGTGGCGCGGGTCGTCGACACGGGCGGCATCGTGCCGGATGATGAGGCGCTGATCCCGAGCGAAATCTTCAACCAGGCGCGCACCGCCTTCGAGGAAGCCTCGGCCATCGTGATGGTGGTGGACGGGCGCACGGAGCTGGCCTCGCCCGATATGGACCTGGCGCAGCTGCTGCGGCGCCTGAACAAGCCGATGTTCCTGGCGGTGAACAAGATCGACACGCAGCAGCAGGATGCGGCGGCTGAAAACATGCGCCGGCTCGGCATTCCGAACCTGACGGCGATCTCCTCGGAGCATGGGCACGGCATCGGCGACCTGCTGGATGAGGTCTTCAAGGCGCTGCCGCATGCGCCGCTCGAAGAAGATGTTCCTGAAGAGTATGTCGAGGAACCGGAGGCTGCCGAGGAAGAAGCGCAGCCGCTGCACCGGACGCACGGCGCCTACGAGCAGCGGGAGACGCGGGTCGCCATCATCGGGCGTCCGAACGTCGGCAAGTCGACGCTGCTGAATGCGTTGACCGGGACGGCGCGGGCCATTGTTTCGCCGATTGCAGGCACCACGCGTGATGCGGTGGACGAGGTGCTGGAGTACAACGGCCATCACCTGCGGATCATCGATACCGCAGGGATCCGGCGCAAGGGCAAGACCAACCTGCTTGCGGAGAAGCTGTCGGTGATCATGGCGCGGCGCCACCTGGAGGCGGCCGATGTTTCGCTGCTGGTCATCGATGCGCAGGAAGGCGTGACGGGCGCGGATGCGACCATCGGCGGCTATGCGCATGAGAGCGGCCGGTCCGTCGTCATTCTCATCAACAAATGGGATTTGGTAACAACCGCGCGCACAGATGGCAAGCCGCACGCCGACCGCAAGGTGTATGAAGAGCAGGTGCGGGATACGCTGAAGTACCTGGACTATGCGCCGATGGTCTTTATCTCGGCGGCCGAGGGCAAAGGCATCAACCGGGTGCTGGAGGCGATCGAACGCGTCGCGGCGGAGCGCCGCAAGCGCATCACCACCGGGCAGATGAACCGCTTTCTCGAAAAGGTTGACTTTGAACGCGCTACCGTGCCGATGAACAAGCGGATCCGCATCTTCTACATGACGCAGGCCGCGGTCGCGCCCCCGACATTTATCCTTTTCACCAATCGCGATGTCGATCTGCACTTCTCCTACCAGCGGTTCCTGACCAACCAGATTCGCGCGGCGTTCGGCTTTGAAGGCTCGCCGATCTGGTTCAAGGTGCGCGCGCGCAACGCCGGGGAAACAGAAAAGTGACGGTTAAGAAGCGGACCATGACAGACGAGGAAGCTGCGCTGATCGTCGCGCGCGCCCTGGCCGATCCGCAGCGCTACCGCATCATGAGAATCCTGGCGCAGGCTTCTGAGAACACGCCGTGCTCTGCATTGTTTGAAGCCGTCAAGCTGGCTCCGGCGACCTTGTCGCACCACATGAAGGAGCTGCGCGGCGCGGGCCTTATTTACGAACGGCGCACCGGGCGCACGGTGCAGTACCGGGTGCGTTCCGAGGTCGTCGAGGCATTCCTCGACGTCCTGGAACGTGACCTGCTGCCAGCCGAGAATGAAGATGAATTTGAGTGAACAAATTGCGACTTTGCGCAGAGCCCTTTCATCTGTTTCATGTCCGTCGAAATGTTTGATGGAAATAGAAATGAGGAGAGAGCATGGCCAGGCTAACAGGGAAAGTTGCAGTGGTTACGGGAGCCTCGAAGGGCATCGGCGCGGGGATTGCCAGGGCGCTCGCCGCTGAGGGCGCGTCGGTGGTCGTGAATTACGCGTCGGATAAGGCGGGTGCGGAGAAAGTTGTGAAAGCCATCGCGGATGCTGGCGGCAACGCTGTAGCCGTGCAGGGCGGCGTTGAAAAGGCGGGGGATGTGGAGCGGATTTTCTCCGAGACCGAAAAAGCGTTCGGGCCGGCGAACATCCTGGTGAACAACGCGGGCGTGTATGCTTTCGCGCCGCTCGAGGGCATTACGGAAGACGAGTTCCATCGGACCTTCAACATCAATGTGCTGGGGGCGATACTGGCCGCGCAGGGTGCCGCGAAGCACTTCGGCGAAAACGGCGGCTCGATCATCAACATTGGCTCTGTTGTGACCAGCAGTCTGCCTCCGACCAGTGCGGTATATACAGCCAGCAAGGGCGCGCTGGACGCAATTACAGGTGTGCTCGCGAAGGAACTGGGGCCGAAGAAAATTCGCGTGAACAGCATCAATCCCGGCTACACGACAACGGAAGGCAACGCTTTTATCTCCGGGACGGAGATGGAGACCGGCATGATTGCGCAGACGCCGCTCGGACGCGCGGGCAAGCCGGAAGACATCGCGGACGCCGTCGTGTTTCTCGCTTCAGAGGACGCGCGCTGGATCACAGGCGAGCTGCTGAGAGTTGGCGGCGGCCTGCGCTAAGTGGACTCCAACCGCGCAGGCGGTTGCCGGCTTCTATACTTCAGGTATGCCGACTTCCCCCATCATCCGCGCTGCCGTTCCTGGAGACGTGCCCGCGATCTACGCGCTGATCGTGGAGCTTGCCGTGTACGAGCGCGAGCCGGACGCGGTGGCGATTACCGAGGCCGACCTTGAGCGGGACGGATGGGGGGCGCAGCCGCGATTTACCTGCCTGGTGGCGGAAGAGGACGGTGCGGTGTGCGGCTTTGCGCTGTTCCACCCTACGTACAGCACCTGGCAGGGGCACACGCTGTATCTCGAAGACCTGTATGTGCGGGAGACGCACCGCGGACGCGGGATCGGGACCGCGCTGCTGGCGCGGGTGGCGGCCGAGGCGGTGGCACAGGACTGCGCCCGGCTGGACTGGAGCGTTTTGACGTGGAACGAGCCGGCGCTGCGCGTGTATGCGCGGCTTGGCGCGCTGCGGATGGACGAGTGGCGGCGGATGCGGCTCTCAGGCGATGGGCTTGCGGTGCTGGCCGGGCTGGCCGAGCCACAGCAGGCTGGGCCAGAGCTGTGAGCGCGGCGCGCATGCGTGTGATCGGCGGCGGACTGGCCGGCCCTGAGGCGGCGCTGACGGCGGCGCGCATGGGCGTGGAGGTCGAGCTGTTCGAGATGCGGCCGGTGCGGCAGACGCCGGCGCACCGGACTGAGGACTTCGGCGAGCTGGTGTGCTCGAACTCGCTGAAGAGCGAGAGCGAAGGCACGGCGCCGTGGCTGCTGAAGCAGGAGATGCGACGGGCCGGCTCGCCGCTGCTGGCCTGCGCGGACCGGACGGCGGTGCCGGCCGGGCACGCTCTGGCCGTGGATCGCGTGGAGTTTTCGCGGGAGATTGCGGCGGCGATCCGGCAGGAGCCGCGGATTACGGTGCGCCGCGAGGAAGTGACGGCGATCGACCCGGAGGATGGCGTGACGGTGGTGGCCAGCGGGCCGCTCACCTCTTCGGCGTTGTCGGACGAGATTGCGCGGCTGACGGGCTCGGAGCACCTGGCGTTTTACGACTCGATTTCGCCGATTGTGGATGCGGAGACGATCGACCGGGAGCGCGTGTACATGGCCGCGCGCTGGGACAAGGGGACGGCGGATTACATCAACTGCCCGTTCACCCGCGAGGAGTACGACGTGTTCCTGGACGCGCTGCTGGCCGCGGAGCCCGCGGAGGCGAAGGACTGGGAGAAGCTGCCGTACTTTGAGAGCTGCCTGCCGATCGAGGAGCTGGCGCGGCGCGGGCGGGACACGTTGCGGTTCGGGCCGATGAAGCCGGTGGGGCTGCGCGACCCGCGAACGGGCAAGACGCCGTGGGCGGTGGTGCAGCTGCGGTCGGAGAATCTGCGGGCGGACTCGTACAACCTGGTCGGGTTCCAGAACCATTTGAAACACGGCGAGCAGGCGCGGGTGCTGCGGCTGATCCCGGGGCTCGCGCAGGCGAAATTTCTGCGCTGGGGGCAGATCCACCGGAATACGTATATCCACTCGCCCAGCGTGCTGGCTGAGGGGCTGCACCTGAAGGCGCACCCGAACGTGTTTTTTGCCGGGCAGATTTCCGGGGTCGAGGGGTATACGGAGTCGATTGCGACGGGGTTGCTGGCCGGCATCTACGCGGCGCGGGCGGCGATGGGCGAGCGCGGGGGTGGGATCGGCGAGCTGATTCCGCGCGGCACGGCGCTGGGCTCGCTGGTGCACTACATCACGCATGCCGAGAAGAAGAACTTTCAGCCGGCGAATATTACGTTCGACCTGCTGCTGCCGCTGGAAGAAGAGGTGCGGCGCAGGGTGCGGGATAAGAAGGAGCGGCACCGGTTGCAGTGCGCGCTGGCGCTGGATGTGTTTGCGGGGTGGTGGGAAGATGTCAGCAATAAGTCTTCACCGGGCGATGAGAACGGCGGTCTCGGACCTTCCGGCCGTGCTGTTCTGGCGCTTGCCGGGAGCCTCCGCGATTTACCGGTCGAGGAGGACCTTGAGCGCGAGCGGCAGGACGCTCGGAACAAAGAAAATCGGCAGTGAGGGAGTAGGTTCTCGACGCCAACGGTCGTTTGATATTTCGAGGTTGGCAACGCTTCGGGCGGAGACAAGGTCCAGGACTTATTTCTGCAGGCGCAGCGCAATCAGGTCCGGCTTTGCATGGCGGCCGTTAATCTGGGCGAGGTCTTCTACATTCTGCTCAGGCATATTGGAGAACAACGGGCGCTCCACTACGTCCGGGTCATGCGGTCCTTGCCTGCTAGTCGTAGTGCTTTTCGTCAGACCAGAGGAACGGGGCATCAGCGCGGCGGTTGCGGAGGAGATAAATGTTCTTGTGTTCGTATGGCATCGCGAAGGGATTATCGATGTGGCCGACCACCGTGACACTTGAGTACTTCTCGCTGATTTCCGGGATGGTGTCGCTTATGACGGCGATGCTTACGTTGGGATCGCAATGGTGCGGTCCCCAGAGATAGAAGGTGTTGTGGCCGCTGATCGCTGGCGGAAGACCGGCATGCCGTAGATGATTGAAGAAATCGATGGAGGCTGCCTCGCCATAGTTGTTGCCGAAGATGCAGACGTGCTGCTGCTCCTGAGGCGAGAGTGAACGATAGGCAGCGATTACGATACTTGCCTCCTGCTGCCATCCGAAGCGATCGGCAAAGAACTGCGGCAATGGGCCGGTTGCGGCCGTTTCCGTGTTGTCGTGATGGAGATGCAGGGCCGTGGTATAGCGCACCCAGGTTTCCGGCTTTAGCACTGGCGAGGCCATGGGTAAAACAATGGCCATGGTGACAACAAGTGACGCTTCGAACACAGGAAAGGCAAAAATCCTTTCGCGCTGCACAAGCCGAGAGGCTGCAAAGCGCTGTTCCCAAGCAATGGCGCCCGCAGCGAAAAATGGTGGATACACTGGGGCGAGATAGTAGTCCTTCGCATGACTGAGGAAGGCCATCGCGAAAAAGAACAGAAAAGCGAGCCCAAGCCAACGACCACGTTGGATCGACTTGCCCCGCAGAAGCGCGATTACGCCAGTGATCCATAGCAGCGCGTTTAAGGGCTGCATATTGGCGAACTGCGCAAGGAAGAACGCCAGCGGCCCCAGCATGATGTTCTTATGGTAGGCCGCGCCGTTGTGCAGGAATTCGGCCATCGGCCAGTGATTCCGATACTGCCACGCGACATAGGGCAACGGGATGACGAGCATCAGCAGTATGCCAACGAATGCCCACCGTGAGAGCAGCACTCGACGCTCCGGCGTGCACAACAGCCCCAACAGTAGTGCAACAAGAAACATCGGCATGGAGGGCTTGTTCAATATCCCTATGCCGCTGACGATGCCAAGCACTGGCCACCAGAAGCGTTTCGGGCGCTCGTTCATCATCAGAACGATTGCCAGCACGCAAAAGGTCCAAAACACCGGCTCGAATGAGTTCATCGAAAGAAAGCCGTCGGTGCCAATGTACTGCGGGCAGCAGATCAGTCCGAGCATGGCTAGGGCCTGCGCAGACCGGTGCCCACCGAGAGCCCAGACGACCAAGCCGCCAAGGAACATCATGATCCCGCCCGCAATTGCGGAGAAAATGCGAATGGCAAAGAGCGAATCACCGAACAGTAGCTCGCCCAACCTCGCCTGCACCGCGACTAGCGGACCGTGGTCCACATAGCCCCAAGCCAAGTGCCGTCCGCAGGCGATGTAATAAAATTCGTCGCGAAAGTAGCTGTAGCCGATCTTCTGCGTGTATAGAGTGAATGCAAAAGTGAGCAGCACTTTGGCGCTCGCAAAAACGACCCCAAGCCATAGAGCGGATTTGAGGGTGGAATCGCCCGGATGTACGGCGCTTGCGCTGGTCATAGACGTAAGTACGTGTTTCAGTTTCGTCAAGTTCAAGACCTTTGGAGGATTTCTGACGACAAGCCGCGCTTTGGGATAAGTCTGTAAAAAGCATCCTGCGAATTGACGAGATGCCAGTTCGATAAAATCGATTTATGAGCGCATTTGCTTCAGAGAAAACGCGCGCCGTCGTCTCTCTTTCCGGGGGAATGGACTCGTGCGTCTGCGCCACCCTGGCGGCGCGGGATTATGATGCCTATGCCCTGCACGTGTCTTACGGGCAGCGGACGGAGGCGCGGGAGCTTCGGAGTGCGCGGGCGGTGGCGGAGTTTTGCGGGTTCAAGGGGTTTCTGCATGTGCGGATGCCGATTTTTCGGGAGATCGGCGGCTCGGCGCTGACCGACGCGTCGATTCCCGTGCCGCAGGCGATTCCCGTGCCGCAGGCGATTCCCGTGCCGCAGGGGCCTCCTGTGCCGCAGGCGCCTGCCTTGCCGGATGCGCCTGCCGTGCCGGATGCGACGGAGAGCCTGGGCGGCGGAGCGGCCGGGGCGGGCGCGGAGATTCCGGTGACGTATGTGCCGTTTCGCAATGCGCATTTTCTGAGCGCGGCGGTGAGCTGGGCGGAGACGATCGGGGCCGGGACCATCTTTATCGGGGCGGTGGAGCAGGACAGCTCCGGGTACCCGGACTGCCGGCCGGCCTACTACGAGGCGTTTCAGCAGCTGATCCGCACCGGAACGCGGGAAGGGAACATCCAGGTGGTCACGCCGCTCATCCACATGAGGAAGCATGAGATCGTTCGCCTGGGTGTTGAACTGGGTGCGCCGCTCGATGTAACGTGGTCCTGCTATCAGGGCGAGGCGGTCGCGTGCGGCGTGTGCGACAGCTGCGTTCTGCGCCTGCGCGCTTTTGCGGAAGCAGGCAGGGA
Organism: uncultured Acidobacteriaceae bacterium; assembly: GCA_964245565.1. GTDB lineage: Bacteria > Acidobacteriota > Terriglobia > Terriglobales > Acidobacteriaceae > EB88. Next base: position 17,397 of record CAXTMY010000022.1, read on the forward strand.
AGACTTGATCCCCTACGCGGCGCGCGAGCGCGCGGAGGGGTAAGCACCAAAGCGCGATGCGCCAGGGCGAGAAGCGCCGCCCGGAAAGAGGAGAGTACCTACCATGCGTTCGAAACTCCACACGTTCACACTCCCCACCTTGAACCGTCACGCGGGGAAACTCCACACCGGGCTGCTGCTCGCAGCCGCCGCGGCGCTGCCCTTCAGTGCTTCACCCGTGTTTGCGCAGGCGGGTACCGGGAGCATCCACGGCCACCTGCAGGACCCGGTCGGCGCGCCGATCGGCGGCGGCCAGGTGCTGGTGACGACCGACGGCAAGACCGCGAAGTACACCTTTACCGCGGACGCGAACGGCGATTACAAGGGCTCGGGCATTGCGCCGGGAACCTACGTGCTCGACCTGATGTCGAACGGCAAGCCGGTCGACCAGATGACGAACGTCAAGGTGGTCGCGGACCAGGACCAGGCGGAGAACTTCGACCTTTCGCGGCCGGATTACATCGCGAAGATGACCCCGGAACAGCGCAAGCAGATGGAAGAGGTAAAGAAGCAGAACGCCGAGGCCATTAAGAACAACACGGTCGTGAAAAGCCTGAATGCGGACCTGCAGAAGGCGCGCGATGACGACAAGGCCAAGAACTATGCCGAAGCCGACCAGCTGATGACCAAGGACACGCAGGCGAAGCCGGATGCCTCGGTGCTGTGGCTGGAGCTAGGGACCGCGCAGCTGGGTGAGAAGAAGTTCCCCGACGCGACGACGTCGCTGCAGAAGGCGATAGCGCTCGAGGGCGCGAGCCCGAAGCCGAACGCCGAGATCGTAGGCAGCGCGAACAATGCGCTGGGCGAGGCATTGGCCGAGCAGAGCAAGATTCCGGAAGCCACGGCGGCCTACGATGCGGCGGCCAAGGCGAACCCCACGGGATCGGGCATGTACTACACGAACGAGACGATCGTGCTGAGCCGCTCCGGGCAGAACGGCGATGCGGTCGCAGCGGCTGCCGACAAGGCGATCGCCGCGGACCCGAGCAAGCCGATCCCTTATTACCTGAAGGGGCAAGCGCTGATCGCGAAGGCAACGGTGGACCCGAAGACGCAGAAGATTGTTGCGCCGCCGGGCTGCGAAGAGGCTTACCAGAAGTACCTGGAGCTTGCGCCGGACGGGCAGTTTGCGGCGGACGCGAAGAACATCCTGGCCAGCATGGGGGCGACCGTCAAGACCACGTACCGGGCCAAGAAGTCGTAGTGGTTTGTCGATTGCGGGAAGGGCGCTTCGCGTTGCGGAGCGCCCTTTTCTTGTGTAAAGGATGGGGTGTCTCATGATTGATCCTGCGATGCCGCTGTCGTTCGCGGAGGCGTTTGCTGCGGTGGAGGCGAAGGCGCTGGAGATTTTGCCCCGGATCAGCGCGGCCGAGCCGGTGGAGCTGCAGGACGCAGCCGGGCGGGTGCTGGCGGAAGCGCTGACGGCGGACCGCGACCAGCCGCCGTTTGCGCGCTCGACGCGGGACGGGTTTGCGGCGCGCGCGGAGGACTGGACGCGCGGGCCGCTGGAGAGACGAGGCATGCTGGCCGCGGGCCAGGTGTGGCAGGGCGCCAAGCTTGCGCCCGGGAGCTGCATTGAGATCATGACCGGCGCGCCGGTGCCGGACGAAGCGGACTGCGTGGTGATGGTCGAGCATGTGGAGCAGAGCGGGACGGCTGTGTCTCTCGCGCCGGGCCGGGTGATCGGCGCGGGGGAGAATATTGTTCCGGCAGGGGCCGAGGCGCGCGCGGGGGCGCAGTTGCTGGCGGCCGGCACACGCATCACGGCGCATGGCATCGCGGTGGCGGCTTCGTGCGGGTATGCGCGGGTGCCGGTGTTTCGCAGGCCGCGGTTGGCGATTCTTTCAACCGGCGACGAGCTGGTGGGGGTTGCGGACGCGCCGCTGCCGCAGCAGATCCGCAACTCGAACTCGCACACGCTGGCGGCGCTGGCGCGTGGGCTGGGCGGGGAGCCGCGGCTGTTCGCGCCGGTGCGGGACGAGGCCGCGGCGCTGGAAGCGGCGATTGCGGAGGCGGTACGCGAGTGCGACCTGCTGCTGCTTTCAGGCGGCGTGTCGATGGGCAAGTACGACCTGGTGGAGCCGGCGCTGGCCTCGCTTGGCGGTGCGTTCCACTTTACGGGCGCGCGCATCCAGCCGGGCAAGCCGGTGGTGTTTGGAAGCTTGCGTGCGGGCGCGCTGCCGTTCTTCGGGCTGCCGGGGAACCCGGTGTCGTCGATCGTGTGCTTCGCGCTGTTTGTTGCGCCGGTGCTGGCGGCGCTGGGCGGCGAGCGCGGGTACAGGCCGCCGTTTGTGCAGGCGCGGCTGGGCAGGGCGGTGCAGGCAAAACCGGGGCTGACCCGGTTTCTGCCGGCGCGGCTGACGCATGCGATCGAAGGGTCGGTGGTGGAGGCGGTTCCATGGCAGGGCTCGGGCGACCTGGCGGCGACGGCGCAGGCGAACTGCTTCCTGGTGGTGCCGGAGGACGCGCGGCCGGCAGTGGGCGCGACGGTGACGGTGCTGCCGGCCTGAGGGCATGCTGCGATAGGCTGGGAGGATGCAGAAGGACAAGCTGTCGCACTATGACGCGGAGGGAACGGCGCGCATGGTGGATGTAAGCGGGAAGGCGACGACGCGGCGCGAGGCCGAGGCGGCGGCGTTTGTGGCGCTCTCGGCGGCGGTGCTGGAGGCGCTGCCGCGCAACCCGAAGGGCAATCCGCTGGAGGTGGCGCGGTTCGCGGGGATCCAGGCGGCGAAGCGCACCAGCGAGCTGATCCCGATGTGCCATCCGCTGCCGCTCACGTTTCTCGATGTTTCGGCGAGCGTGGTGGAGGGCGGGGTTGCGATTCGCGCGACGGCTGCAACGGAGGCGCAGACCGGGGTGGAGATGGAGGCGCTGACGGCGGCGGGCGTCGCGGCGCTGACGGTGTACGACATGTGCAAGGCGCTCGACAAGGGGATTGTGATTCGCGACCTACGGCTGGTGCGAAAGACCGGGGGCAAGGGCGGGGAGTACCGGCGCGAGTAGAGATGCGCTGGTCCCCTGAGCCACACTGTGACTTCAGAAAGCTTGAGTACGACGAAAGGCAGAGCCGCAGATCCTTCAATACTTCGACTACGCCGATTCCGCTGACGCGAAACAGCTCCGCTCAGGATGACCCGAGGGATGCAGAAATCAATCACTCGGGAGACTAGCAGGCGCGGGCGAGGTAGACGGCGAACCAGCCCTGCTCGTCTTTCCACTCGTGTTCGAGGGCGAAGCCTGCCTGTTCGAGGATGGCGAAGATGCGCTCGTCGGCGAATTTGTAACTGTTCTCGGTGTGAATGGTCTCGTTTTCGCTGAAGTGCAGGGAGAGCCCGAGTGCCGGGATGCGCACGGACTGCTCGCGCCGGCTGCGCAGGTGCATTTCAATGCGGGACTTTTTCGAGTTCCAGCGGGCCTCGTGAGCAAACGCGCCCGGGTGGAAATCGGCGCCGAGCTCGCGGTTGATGCGGTCAAGCACATTGCAGTTGAAGGCGGCGGTTACGCCGGCGGCGTCGTCGTAGGCGGCGAGCAGGATGGAAGCGTCCTTGACCTGGTCGGCGCCGAGCAGGAGCTGATCGCCGGGGTTGAGCTCGGCGCGCACCGCGGCGAGCAGGTCGGTTGCATCCGCAGGCTCGAAGTTGCCGATGCTGGAGCCGATGTAGAGCACGAGCTTGCGCCGGCCGGGCGCGTCGATGCGGCCGAGTCCGTCGGTGTAGTCGCCGACGCGGGGATGCACGTGGACGCCGGGAATTTCGAGCTCGAGGTGACGTTTGGCCTCAGCGAGCGCGCTCTCCGAGACATCGATGGCGTAGTAGTCGACGCTGCCCTGCTGCGCGGCGGCGGCCGAGAGAAGCAGCCCTGTTTTGGAAGCAGTGCCGGCGCCGAGCTCGATGAGCGCGAGCCGCTCGCCGCCCGCGGCCTGCTGAACAATGGCAGGGGCGTGGGCCGAGAGGATGCCGCGCTCGGTGCGGGTGACGTAGTACTCGGGCAGCTCCGTGATCTGTTCAAACAGCTCGGAGCCGCGGGTGTCGTAGAACAACCACGGGCTGAGAGTTTTGGGCGTCGCGGTCAGGCCATGAAAGACTTCGGCGCCGAGCGGGGTTTCTCGCGCGGCATGGTCGGGGGGAACAAGGGTCTTGGCGGCAGCCATTCGTGTGCTTTCGCTCGTGGGTTTCCGGTCAGTGCCGGGCCAGACGTACGCCGGAAAACTGCCAGCGCGTGTGCGGCGGGAAGAAGTTGCGGTAGCCGGCGCGGATGTGGGAGAGCGGTGTCGCCACCGACCCGCCGCGCAGAACCATCTGGCTGGACATAAACTTACCGTTGTACTCGCCGAGGGCGCCCGGCACCGCGGCGTAACCGGGGTAGCCGAGGTACGCGCTGCCGGTCCACTCCCAAACGCCGCCGAAAAGGCCGCGCAGCGCGGTGCCTTCAGCTTCGGGCGGCACCAGCGGGTGCAGCGTGTCGCCTTCCAGCATGTTTTCGGCTTGCGGGCTTACGGGGGCGGCGGCAATCTCCCACTCGGCTTCAGACGGCAGCTGCATGCCGGCCCAGCGGGCGAACGCATCGGCCTCGAAGTAGCTGATGTGGCAGACGGGAGCAGCCAGGAGGCTGGCAAGCGGCTGGTCGCCGCAGAGCGTGAAGACCGTCCACTCCGTCTCGCTTTCTTCGCGGTGCCAGTAGAGCGGCGCGCGCCAGCCTTCGCGCTGCACGGTATCCCAGCCGTCGGAGAGCCACAGCTCAGGCCGGGTGTAGCCTTCGTCCTGCATGAACTGCAGGTACTCGGCGCAGGAGACCGGGCGGCCTGCAAGCTCGAAGCCGCGCTGCCAGACGCGATGGCGGGGAAGCTCGTTGTCAAAACAGAAGTTGTCGCCGGCGTGGCCGATCGCGGCGAGGCCTTCATCAAATGACACCCAGCCGGGCGCGCCGAGTTGTCGCGAGGCGGGCAGGACCCGCTCGCGATAGGCCGGGCGCAGGGGGTTGCTCCAGAGCGCGTGCTTGATGTCGGTGAGCAGCAGCTCGCCGTGCTGCTGCTCATGGTGGAGCCCGAGCACCAGCCGGCGCTCCGCCTCGGGCGGGGTATCGCCGCTGAACAGCCGGGCCAGGCCGCGGTCAACATGCTGGCGATACGCAAGGATTGCGTCGAGACCGGGGCGCGAGAAGGAAGCGCGCAGCTTCTTCTGCGGCTGGTCGGAAACGGAGTTGTAATAGCTGTTGAAGAGCCAGAGAAAGTCGGGATGGAACTGCTCATAGCCGGGCAGGAACTCACGCAGCAGGAACGTCTCAAAGAACCAGCTGGTGTGCGCCAGGTGCCACTTGGCCGGACTCGCTTCCGGGCAGCTCTGCACCATCATGTCTTCCGGGGTGAGCGGCTCGCACAGCAGGATGCTCCGGCTGCGGATCTGCTGCAGACGCTCAAGAAGCCGACAGGCAGGCTCGTCGAGCGCGGCACTGCTTTCCATGGTCATCGACATTTCGCGGCTTCCGTCCTCCTCAGCATTGCTGCGCTGCTAAGTTAGCAGCATGGATCAGGTTCGGTGTTGTCTACGATGCAGCCTTTTCGTTGCAGGACCGGGACGGTTGCCCAATCGACGCGCGACTACGAGTGCCTGAAGCATTCCTGCGACGGTGCAGAGACTTTTGTGACTTTTCCCGTCGGAACGTCACGCCAATGCTGCAGGTCGCTCTGCGTGTGCAGGGAAAATGCCATAAGGTTCGATGCAGCCGGAGGGCCTGGGCTGCAATTTGCGGGAAGAATTGAGAATGGGCGGAATGCTTTTGATGGTACGAAACAGCGGCAAGCGTGGGAACGGCGCCTGCCCTGCAGGAGAACGAGAGGGAAACCGCGGGAGCGGGCCGGTGCGGGGGAGTTGCTTGGGGCGGCCGGCCCTTTGCGCCAGGGTCGCGTCTTTTCTGCAGTGCTTTCGTCTCATGGACAAGCAAATGCTTCGATTGAAACGGATGCGGCCGGCTGCCCTGGCGGGAGCGGCTGCCTGGGGACTAATGCTGTGCGGGGCGCCTGCGGGCGCATTCGCGCAGGATGACTCAAATTTCGATATCGCGGGACTGCAGGCCATTCGCGGTGTGGTGAGCCGTGTTGCCGGATCGTCGGTGTATTTGAAGACGCAGAACGGTACGCTGTACCAGGTGGAAACAGGCCCGAATACACACTTCGTGAAGAACGGCGAAGCGGCAACCGGGAACGCAGCGCGCGCCGGCGACACGGTATTGGCCGGCGGCGAGCTGGACGCGAAAAAGCACACGCTGGGCGCGGTGTTTCTGGCGGTTGTGAATGCCGAAGAACTGGACGAGCTGGACCAGCGCCGCGGGCAATGGGGCAAGACCTGGCTGGCGGGCACCGTGACGGCGAAGCATGGAACGACGCTGACGGTGAAGCGCCCGGACGGGGTGGTGGACACGGTGACCGTGGATGAGGACACCTCGTTCCGAAAGAAGCACCAGAGCATTACGCTGCCGGACGTGCAGGTGGGGGACGGCATGACGGCGACCGGGGTGCAGGGCAAGACGGGTTTTGCAGCGAAGGTGCTGACGGTGGTGGATGCCGCGGAAATACGCGAGTGGTCGCGGCTGAAGGATCAATGAAAGATACGGATGGGGGTGCATTGGAAGCGGTGAAGATGCAGCAGCGGATGACGGGGACGCGTACGGGGAGGCAGTTGTATGGTGCAGGCCTGGTGCTGGGCGCGTCAGTATGCGCGTGCCTGCCCGCGGGGGCGCAGAGTGCGCCTGCCGCGCCGGCACCGGCACCGGCTCCTGCGGCGGCAGCCGGCGCGACAGGCCCGCAGTCGGCCGCCCCACAGGCTGCTGCGCCCGCCGGGGGCACGATCCATGGCGTCATCACCTCCGGCACGACACCGCTGCCGGGTGTCTCGGTCACGGCGACCAACACGCTGACCGGGACGAAGTACGCGACGGCCACGGGGCTCGATGGAAGCTTCCGGCTGCACATTCCGGAGGATGGGCGGTATGTGCTGCGCACCGACTTTGCCGCCTTTGCCGAGAACACGCGCGAGGTGCGGTTTGGCGGTGCGGCGGGCGGGCCGCGCGACGTAACCGCCAGTGTGGCGCTGGTGCTGCAGTCGCGCGTGCCGGCGCAGGCTGAGGACCGCGGCGCGCTGGGTGGGCCTGAAAACGGCCGCGGGGCAAGAGCCTACGGCGGCGGCCGAGGCGGCGCCGGCGGCGGCTCGCAGCTGCTGAGCCTGCTGGGAGCGGCCGCAGGCTCGCTCGACGCAGGGGACAGCGCGGCCGGGGGCGCGCAGCTGCCTTCGCTGGGCGGCAATAGCGACTTTGCCTCGGAGTCGGTGGCGGTGCAGGGGCAGAGCAACAACGGCGGCAACAGCTTCGCCGGCATTGACCTGGACGCGCTGCGCGAGCGCGCGGCGAACGACCCCTCGCTGAACGGCGGCGGCGGCGGTTTCGGCGGCGGCGGGCGTGGTTTCGGCGGCGGCCGAGGCGGCGGCGGCTTTGGCGGAGGCGGTGGGTTCGGCGGCTCGTTCCGGCACTTCAACCCGAACCAGCCGCACGGGGCTTTCTTCTGGGACGGGTCGAACTCCGCGCTGAATGCGCTGGACTACGCGCTGCGCGGCCAGGCGATTACGCAGCCCTCGTACGCCACAAATATGTTCGGGCTGACCTATGCGGGTACGCCCTATGTTCCGCACGTGATCGAGCATGACCGCAAGGACTTCCTGTTCTTCACCTTCAGCGGCTCGCGCTCGTCGAGCCCTTATGACGAGTACGCGACGGTGCCTTCGGCGGCTGAGCGCGACGGCGACTTCAGCGCGCTGACGACGACGACAGACGGCGCGGTGGTTCCGATCTATGACCCGACAACGGGCGCGCCGTTTCCTGGAAATGTGATCCCGTCCTACCGCATCCAGCCGGCGGCCACGGCGCTGCTGAGTTACCTGCCGATGGCCAACCTGCCGGGCACCTCGCGCAACTATGAACGGCTGGCCAGCGAGGAGACAAACTCGACCCTCGCGGGGCTGCGCTTTATCCACACCTTCGGCAGCAGCGGCGGCGCGTCGCCGCTGGCCGGGCTGGTGCGCCAGTACATGGGTATGTCGACCGGGCTGCAGCAGAATATCAATGTGAACTTCAATTACAGTCACACCGCGTCGGACAACCTGGAGATTTATCCGAGCCTGGACGGTAAGACGCAGACGCACAGCCGCTCGCTGGTGGTGGGTTACACGCTCAGCAAGGGAAGGTTGACGAATAGCCTGACGCTGAACTGGAACCGTGTGTCGACAAATGTAACCAATCAGTTTACAGATGTGGACAACGTCGCCAATTCGCTCGGCATTAATATCTTCGGCACGCAGCCGGTCAATCCGCTGAGTTACGGCCTGCCGAACATTACGCTGAACCAGTTTACCGGGTTTACCGAGCCGCAGCCGTCGTTCCAGATCAACCAGACGCTCGCGCTGGGGGAGGCGAGCTCGTGGTCGCATAAGAAGCACAATGTGCGGTGGGGCGCCGATATCAAGCGGGTGCAGTTGAACATGCTCGGCAGTACGGCCGTGAATTCGACGGGGAGTTTTTTCTTCACGGGCCTGTTTACCGAGCAGCCGGGCTCGAGCGCGTTGAGCGGCGTGGGCGACACGACTGACAGCGGCCAGCCGCAGAGCGGCTCGTCGCTGGCCGACCTGCTGCTGGGCCTGCCGCAGGAGACGCAGATCCAGGCGCCGTATGAAAAGAGCTACCTGCGCGAGAATGTGTACGACGCTTACGCGCAGGATGACTGGCGCCCGCTGTCTTCACTCACCGTGCTGTTTGGGCTGCGCTACGAATACTTTTCGCCTTACTCCGAGAAGAATGACCGGCTGGCGACGCTCGATACCGGCAATGACTTCGCGTCGGTCGCGACGGTAACGCCGAACGCGATCGGGCCGTACACGGGCAAGTATCCGCGGGATCTGATCTATCCGGAGAAGAATGATTTTTCGCCGCGCATCGGGCTTTCGTGGCGTGCCGCGCGAGACACGGTGGTGCGCGCGGGCTACGGCATTAACTTCGCCAACGGGCAGTACAGCAAATTTGTGCAGCAGTTCGCCTTCCAGCCGCCGTTTGCCGATGTGCAGACGAACGAGGTAACCGACGAGACCACGCCGGGCGCGCAGATTTCGCTCGCCAACGGTTTCCCCGCGCCGCAGGCGGACGGCAACTACGCGGTGAACAAGAACTACCGGCTGCCGTACATCCAGCTCTGGAACCTGAACGTGCAGCGCACGCTGCCGCAGAACATTGTGTTGAACATCGGCTACAGCGGATCAAAAGGCACGCGGCTGGACGTTGTGGACGCGCCGGGGCGCACCGCGACGGCCTCGCTGAGCGGCGTTGAGTATGACTATGAAAACTCGACCGCGTTCTCAAACTTCAACGCGTTTGTGGTGAGCCTGCGCAAGCGGCTGCAGAAGGGCTTAAGCCTGCAGGCGACCTACACGTACTCTCACTCAATCGACGATGCAACGTCGGTCGGCAGCGTGGGAGATCAGGTCGCGCAGAACTGGCAGGACCTGCTGGCAGAAGAGTCGAACTCAAGCTTCGATATTCGCAACAAGGTCAGTGGCAGTTTCCTCTACGAGCTTCCGTTTGGGGCAGACAAGCAATACTTCACGGTGGGACGCGCGTCGCACCTGCTCGAGGGGTTCTCAGTGTCGGGAACGTACTCGATCGCTACGGGCGAGCCGCTATCGCCGAGTTATGAAGCCTCGGTGAGTGATGTGGCCCGCGGCACGGCAGGCTCGGAGCGGCCGGACCGGGTGCCGGGTGTGTCGCTCACCAAGGGCGCGGGCACCGTCAACGAGTGGTTTAACACGGCGGCATTTACCGCGCCCGCGGGCGTGTACGGAAACGCGAGCCGCAACTCGATTCCCGGCCCGGGGACAATATCGGTGGACGGCTCGCTGGCGAAGACGGTGCAGTTCGGCGACACGCGCTCGTTTGAGATTCGGGCGACGGCGGACAATGTCTTCAACACGGTCCAGTACTCGTCCGTTTCCACGCAGCTGGGCTCGGGCTCGTACGGCGAGGTAACCGGCACAGCGCCCATGCGGCAGTTCAGTTTCATCGCTCGCTTCCGCTACTGACGTTGCTACAGTTTATGAGGAGAAAACCCTTGCGTCACGGACAATGGATGGCCGGCCTGATCGTCGCCCTGCTGCTTGGCGGCGCGGGGCGTCTCGATGGGCAGCAGCAACCGCCGGCAACGCAGCAACCGCCGGCCCGGAGCGGCTTCACGCTAAAGGTGCAGAGCGACCTGGTGCTGACGGATATCGTGGTGCGCGACCGCAAGACGGGCGAGCCGGTGCATGGGTTGACGCGGTCTGATTTTTCTATTTTCGAGAACGGCAAGCCGCAGCAGATCGCGAGCTTTGACGCGCAGAATGTGGACCAGGCGCTGCGGCTGCCCGGCACCGAGACCGTGACCGGACGCGCCGGCGCACCCGCGGCGACGGCTCTTGCAGCGAGCGCAACCCAGCAAGCGGCGGCGCTGCGCAACCATCGCCTGATCGTGCTGTTTGTGGATACGACATCGCTCCAGCCAGACGACCTGGACCGTGTGCAGGAGGCGGCGCGCGACTATATCAACAAAGGCATGCAGAACGCGGACCTTGTCTCTGTCGTTTCGCTGGGCAATACGCTCTCGCTCGACCAGGACTTTACCGCAGATAAGCAACTGCTGCTGCGCGCGATCAATAGCTACTCAGGAGGCAACAACCAGGGCTTTACGCCGGGCGCGACCAGCACGACGAACCAGGTGGAAGATACGACGGCGTACACCGCGGACGAGAGTGAGTACAACGACATCAATACCGATCGCGAGCTGTTTGCCATTGCCGCGATCGCGCGTGCGCTCGGACCGATCAACCAGAAGAAGTCGCTGCTGTACTTTTCCGGCGGAATCCAGCGGGACGGCATTGAGAACCAGGCGTCGCTGCGCGCGACAATCAATGCCGCGGTGCGGAATAACCTTTCCATTTACAGCGTGGATGCGCGCGGACTACAGGCGATTTCTCCGCTGGGCGACGCGACCACCGGCTCTTTGCGCGGCAACGCTGCATACACGGGCGGCGCGCTGCAGAACAATCTCGATTCAAACTTCAATACGCAGGAAGTCATGGCGACGCTGTCGAGCGATACGGGCGGTAAGGCGTTCTTCGACAACAATGACTTTGCTCCCGCCTTTCAGCAGGTGCAGAACGACACGGCGAGCTATTATGTGCTGGGCTTCCACTCGACCGATATAGCGCGCGATGGCCGTTACAGAAAGCTTGAGATACGCGTGAACCGGCCGGATGTGAAGCTGAGCTACCGGCCCGGCTATTATGCGCCGGCGGACTACCGCCATGCCAACGGCGAGCAGCGCGAGCGCGACCTGGAAGAAGCGCTGAACGGCGACCTGCCGGAGACGGATATGTCGGTGTATCTGCAGCCGTTCTTTTTTCGCGATGCGACCGGGCGCTACACGATGCCGGTCGCGCTGCTGGTGCCGGGCTCGCAGATTCCGTTTACCAAGGGCGGCGACCGCGATAAGGCGACGCTCGATGTGATCGGCAATATCAAGGACGCGAAAGGCCGTGTACTGCAGGAAGTGCGCGACACGGTGAAGCTGGCGATCGACCAGACGCAGCAGGTCACGCGCAAGAACATAGAGTACTCGACCGGGTTTACGCTGCCCTCGGGCGCCTACCACCTGAAGTTTGTGGTGCGTGAGAACGAGACGGGGAAGCTGGGTTCGTTCGAGACTGACGTGCAGGTGCCGGACATGGCGAAGGCCCCGCTCAAGATGAGCTCAGTCGTGCTGGCGTCGCAGAGGATTGTGCCTGCGGGCAATGAGCACCGCATCGACAACCCGCTGGTGTATGAAGGCCAGCAGTATGTGCCGAACCTGCCGCATGTCTTCAACCGCGACGAGCCGGTGTACTTCTTCTACGAAGTGTATGACCCGGCGAAGTACGCGAAAGCCGCTGCGGGCGCGACAACCGCAGCGGCGAAGGCGGCAGGAACCATGCAGGTGATGACCAGCATCGAGCTGCTGCGCGGAAACGTCAAGGTGTTTGAGTCGCCGCTGGTGAACGCGCATGCCGTAAACGTGGCCGGGCGCGACGCGATCGCCTTTGCGTTCACGGTTCCGCTTACCTCGCTCGCAGACGGGCTGTACACGTGCCAGGTGAACGTGATCGACGATGCGAATGGCACGTTCGCGTTTCCGCGCACCGCGGTGCTGGTGCGGGGTGGTGCTGTGATTGCTCCAGCCGCAAGCCAGGCACCTGCGGGCGCGCAGTAAGTTTTTATTCCTGCGTGCGGTTCTCGCTTTTGTACGGGCAATGGCGGCAGTTCGAATTGCAACAGAAGCCGCGCTTTAAGTGGAATGCCTCGGTAAAGACGCAGTACGGGCCTTCCATGTAGAAGTCTTCGTCTTCCTGCTCCCTGGTCTGCACCGGCTGCTCGTCCGGCTGCTCCGTTTCACTCATGGCCGGGGCCTGCTTTCGTGCGCAGGCGTGGGAGCAAACATGGCTGCCTGCACGATGGCCTGCGGTGGAGGCGCAGCAGTACCGGTCAGCGCGGCGTGGTTCCACACCAGCGACCGGCCTGCCACGGCGGCAATCCTTTCGCCCGGCACCACAATGCCCTGGAGATTTAACGGATCAGCGGCTGCTACAGATACAGCCAGGTCAAGGCGCAGCTCTGCCCGGCGCGCTTCGCGCAGGCTCGGCAGCGCCTGCGGCAGCGCGAACTGTTCGCCGGAAAAGCCGGAAACAAAACGGCCGCCGCGCACCTCGCCGCGGGCTTCCATGCGGCGAAGCATAGGCAGCAACTCGCGCCACTTCGGCATCGTGGCTTCGCGCTCCAGCAGATCGCGAAACAGCACACCGTAGCGGCGCAGCAGAACGGCGCAGGCGGAGGCTGTGCGGTCTTGCTCCTGCTCTGCGGCGGCTCCTACCTGGTGTTCTTTGTCGGAGACTGCTTCGGTGCCCCACGCCTTGGTGGGCTCGGCGGCGAGCAGGCACCAGCGCCCGGCAGCATGACGCGCCGGGCGCTTTGCGCCGGCCGGCGGCGTGTGGAGCTGCTTCCTGCGCGGGTCAATCAGCAGGCGCAGGCTGTCAAAGCCGTCGGCGGTCACCATGCCTGCTGCTACCAGCTCCCAAAGCGCCCGGTCGAGCTCCGCGGGCGCAGCCGTAAACGAGCGCAGCAGGTCGGCGGCGAACATCGCGCCGCGCTGCGCGAGGCAGGCGCGAATCGCAATCGCGAGCTCGCTCAGGCAGCCGCGAAGGTTTGCCTCGGGAACACGCGCGGCCAGCAGGCAGGACTCGAGCCAGAGCGCTTCTTCGCGCAGGAAGAAGGTCACCGGCGCCATGCCGGTCGGGATGACGCGCCGCGGTCCGCCGCTTGCAGCCGCGTAAAAGGCCGGATGCGGCGACACGCGTCCCCAGCCGACCTGGCCGGACATGCACAGCGCGTCGAGCCAGCGCAGATCGTAGCCGGCAACGCGCGAGGGCAGCAGCGTGCGCTCCCACTCGATGGCCGGCGCCTCGAATCCCTCGAGCACGCGCAGCGCCTCGAGCACACCTGCTTCGCCCGCGAGCTGCGTCTGCGGCGCGACGTGCTGCCAGCCCAGCAGCCACTGCATGTACACGGCGGGCGAGACTGGCTCTACCTGCTTCCTGAGCGCGCCGAGCGTGCGCTTGTGGATGCGCTGCAGCAGGCGGCGGTCGCACCACTCCACTGCATGGTCCGGGATACTTTGCGCGGCCGCGGCAGCGCCTTCAAACACGCCGCGCATTACGGTGCCTGCGACCTCCAGGCGCAACAGCTGCTTCCAGACTTCTGCCGGCGGAACATGCAGCAGCCGTGCGAGGGATGCCGCAGTCGCCGGCCCGAGCACACACATCCAGCCCTGCACCACGCGGCGCAGCACCTCCTCTGCCGGCTCCTGTGGTGCGTCGATCAACGGGAGCCGTTGTTGCGGCATGAGCTGGGGCAGCAGTGTGCGTGCCCACGCCATGCGCTCTGCCGTTACCCAGTAGCGAATGCCATCTGCAACCGCGACGGTGGCACGACCGCTGCTTGCCAGCCGCGCGAAAAACACCGGCCACGCCGCCGCGGCGGAGCCGGCGTGCTTCGCCGCGAAACCGAGCACGGCTTCTTCCGGCACCAGCGTCAGCGCCTGCAGCTGGTTGTGCAGTTCGTGTTCGTCGCGAATGTCGGGCCACTGCTGCGCGCGCACCTCAGCGATAGCTTCGGGCGACAGGCGCCCGGCTTCGCCCAGTATGCTGTCGGGAACTGTGCGGCGCAGCGAAACAGCACGGCTGCGGCGCTCTTCGAGGTCGGCGTCATCGAGAAACGCGTAGGGCGCCGCGTTGATCAGCTCGTGCGAGAATTGCGACGGCGTCGTAGTGTCGACTGCGAGGCAGCGGATGGCGCGGTTCTGAATCTGTCGCAGCAACTGTGTCAGACCCTCCAGGTCCATCGCCTCCTGCAACGTGTCTTTCATCACCTCGCGCACCAGCGGATGGTCCGGCACTTCGATGTCGCCTTCGATGTTCTCCTGGCAGGCAGCGACCTGCGGGAAGACATTGGCGAGCAGGTCGTCGCTGCGGCTGCGCAGCACCTGCGGTGCCACCTTTCGGCCTTTCTGATACCGAAGCAGTTGCAGAGAACGGCAGGCATCCCAACGCCAGCGCGCCTTGAAGATGGGCGACGTGAGCGAGGCCTGCTGCAGCAGCTCGTGCACCGTATGCTCGGTGAGGAACTGGAAGACATCGCTGAGCGGAAACGAGTGCTGCTCGGCGAGCGAGATGTTCAGGCCGTTATCCGTCGCGGCTGCCTGCAGCTCAAAGTTGAAGCCGCGGCAGAAGCGTTTGCGCAGCGCCAAGCCCCAGGCCTTGTTGATGCGGCCGCCGAAAGGCGCGTGCAGAATCAGCTGCATGCCGCCGCCTTCGTCGAAGAAACGCTCCGCGATGATGGTGGTGAGCGTGGGCACGGCGCCCAGAACGGCGCGGCCGGCAACGATGTAGGCGATCAGCTGCTCGGCGGCGCTCCCCGTACAGCAGCACTCCTGCATGAGCCACGCGATGGTTGCGGCCACCTCTGCATCCGCGCGGGAGAGATAGCCTGGCTGCAGGTTCAGCGTGCGACGGCTGATGGCCTCGCGCAGGTCGGAAACAAAGGTGGACAGCTCGATGCTCCGCTGCGGGGCTTCGCCGGTCCAGAACGGCACATTCGGCGGCTGGCCATGCGCATCCTCAACCAGCACGCGCCCCGCGCTCTCAACCTGCGTGATGCGCCAGCTGGTGTTGCCCAGCAGGATCACGTCGCCGGGGGAAGAGTCGATGGCAAAGTGTTCATCGAGTGTGGCAATTGCAATGCCTTCGGGTTGTGCAATGACCTGGAAGATCGCCGTATCGGGGATGGTTCCGCCGTTTGAGAGTGCCGCGAGCCGAGCACCGCGGCGAGCCTGCAGCACGCCATGCACCCTGTCGCGCAAAAGGTAGGCGCCCCAGGTGCCGCGGCTGCCTGCGATGCCTTCGCACACCAGGCACAGCAGTTCTTCAAACGTGGCGCGGCTGAGCGCGCGGTACGGATAGGCGCTGCAGGCAAGCGCGTACAGGGCGTCTTCGTCCCATGGCTCGGCAGCGCAGGCGGCGATCATCTGCTGCATCAGCACATCGAGCGGCTCGTGCGGAATCACGAGCCGGTCGAGCACGCCGGCGCGCATCGCCTGTACCAGCGCGGCTGTTTCGAGCAGGTCGTCGCGGGTCGTGACGAAAAAGCGGCCTTTCGGCGTGGCTCCCCGCCAGTGCCCGGCGCGGCCTACGCGCTGCATCGCCGGCGCAATAGCGCGCGGCGAGTTGACCTGGCATACCAGGTCGATGGCGCCGATATCGATGCCAAGCTCAAGCGATGCGGTCGCGACCAGCAGCCGAACCTCACCGGCCTTGAGCTTTCGCTCAGCCTCCAGCCGCAGCGCGCGGGAGAGCGAGCCGTGGTGCGCCGCAACGTTCTCGGCGCCGATGCGCTCGCCGAGTTGAAACGCAAGGCGCTCCACCATCGCGCGCGTGTTGACAAACACAAGTGTCGAGCGGTGCTCGAGCGCGAGCTCCGCCAGGCGCTTGTAGATTGACGCCCACACGCCGCGTGTTGCGACCGAGCCCAGTTCTTCCTCCGGTATCTCGATGCCGAGATCGAGAGAACGCCGCTGCCCGACGCTCACGATGGCGACGGCATCGCCGCGGCTGGAGCCGGCCAGAAACCCGGCGACGAGCGAGATGGGGTTCTGCGTCGCCGACAGGCCGATGCGCTGGGGCGGCTCACTGTGCCCGCACACCAGAGAGCCGGGGGAGTGCCGGTTGCGCCCGCAGACCAGCGCATCGAGCCGCTCCAGCGTAAGGGCCAGGTGCGCGCCGCGCTTGTCGTCAGCAATGGCGTGAATCTCATCGACGATGACGGTACGAACGGAGCGCAGGTTGTTGCGGCTTTTTTCCGCCGTCAGCAGGATGTAGAGCGACTCCGGCGTGGTGACCAGGATATGCGGGGGCCGCCGCAGCATTTGCTGCCGCTCCTTTGCAGGCGTGTCGCCGGTGCGCACGCCTGTGCGCAGCTCCGGGCACAGGTAGCCGCGCTCCAGCGCGAGCGTCTGGATCTCGGCGAGCGGCGCATCGAGGTTCTTCTGCACGTCGTTGGAGAGTGCCTTAAGCGGCGAGATGTAGAGAATCTCCGTGCGCTCGGCAAGTTCTCCGTCGAGAGCCTTCCGCAGCAGCCGATCGATTGCGACGAGAAACGCGGCGAGCGTTTTGCCGGAACCGGTCGGTGCTGAGATCAGAGTGGTGCGGCCGGCGACGATGCCCGGCCAGCCCTCCACCTGCGGCTCAGTCGGCGAGCCGAAGCGCCTCGTAAACCACTCCGCCACGACAGGATGCGCCCAGCTCAGCGCATCTGCCGGCTCGACCGAAGTGTGAGGGAACAGCGGAAGCATGCTCCTGATTTTACGCGCAGCTTCTCCCTGTATTCGCCCAGTCGCGCATGGTCCTGCAAGCGCAGAAGGGCCGGATGCTCAAACTGGGGAAGAGCGCGCCCGGCGCAGAATCTGCTGTTTACCGAGGAGCCGCAGCAGGCTGGTTCGCTACGCCGGCAGCGGAACCCTGACGCCGGCTGTGCCGGCGGGTTGACGAACTGTGAATCGCCGGGCAGAATAAGGACTGCACCCCCCTCCGCAATGTGGGCCTGTGGCGCAGCTGGGAGCGCGCTTCCATGGCATGGAAGAGGTCATCGGTTCGATCCCGATCAGGTCCACCAAAAGAATTAACAGCTTACAGAAATTCGGCGGAGAGAACAGGGACACAGTAGACACATAGCCAAGATTTTAACGAAGAAGCTCTCCGCTGCGGAGGGCTTTTGCATTCAGAGTCGTGAATTAGGATACGAGTGCCAAGCTGTGGTTTAAGGCGAGTCTCTTCGCGTCTGTAACCCCTTGAACGTACAGGTCCATCGTGACTCGACTGTTCGCATGCCGAAGGAGTTCTTGAGTAGCTTTGACATCGACTTGCTTGGCCTGAAGCAACGTGGCAAGCGATTGGCGGAAGGTATGCCAGCCTGTTCTCTTGCCACGCACTCCTGCGCGTTCGGCGGCTGGCCGCAGCTGTCGAACCAGAGCTGAATCGAGCCAATATGGCGAGCGCCCGCTCGCCTCGGGAGAAGCAAACACCCAGTCCTGATCCCCGGGATGTGAGCATTCCGCGCGCCAGGAGGCCAGCAGCACTGTCAGGGCTGGATAGATCGGCACCTCCGCACGACTCGCCTCCGTTTATTTGGTCAGCTTAAGACCAACAAGGCCCCTTACAGGGGTAATCCGGTCCCGGCGAATCGCGAACATGGCAATGCACCCGCATCTGTTTTCTGCAGCGGTGTTGTCCTATTTCGTCAGTGCGCTTGGGATGTGGTGATTGCCTGGGCATTGTATGTGCTCCTGACGCCAGTGAACCGTGCCCTTGCTCTGCTGGGATCTCTTCTGCAGCTTACGTATGCGGCGATCTGGCTGGCCGCCATCTCCGATCTCGGCCTGCTCTACAGGCTTGTGTGCGTTTCCGACTATTCCAGGCATGTCAGCGCAGCGGAGCTACCCTTGCGGACAGTAGAACTGCCGGGAGGCTTTCATTCCGGGTGGAGTCTCTTCGGGTTGCACCTTGTCGTGACTGGATGGTTGATAGCCCGATCGATCTATCTGCCGCGCTGGTTAGGCTAGTTGTTATTCGTCGATGGATGGGCCTGGTTGGCAGATACCCTGAGCATCTATCTCTACCCAAACGCACCTACAGACTTCCTGAAGGTTTTCTTCGCAGCGAAGCTAGTCTTTATGATCTGGCTGCTCGGCTGGGGCTGGCGAGTGCGAGCGCCCGAGAGGGCGCAAGAACCAGCCACTTTTGCCGATCGCCGGATTGGCCCCGCAAATCGGCCAGGCAGGAGGAGTACGGGTCAGGGCGGCTCGATTCCACCCCGGGGCGATTCAAGGAACAAACCAGCACCGTTGGGCGAAGCAGAGCGGGAAGTCCACAAGCAGCCATAGTACCCGGCTAGATGAGTGAATTAAGAAAAGTTAAGATTATCTGTTGGAGGCTACGTCCCTTTCCGGTTTCCTGAGCGTTATGCTCAGGAGACCGAGGCGGTTTCCCACACGCGATTTGCTATGAATATCACTCTCTTGTTGGTAGATGATGACGCCGAGTACGCCCAATTGCTCAGCAAGGTTCTCGAGCAGCAAGGGATACTGGTCTCAGTGGCCAGTGATGGGCCCTATGCACTAGAAGAGCTGTCCCGGAGACGCTTCGACCTAATCCTTCTCGATGTGACAATGCCGGTAATGAATGGCTTCATGACCTTGCATCGGCTTCGGCGAGAGATGGATACACCTGTCATCATGTTGACTTCGCGCATCGCGTCCGCAGATCGAGTTCAAGGATTAGATGGCGGCGCGGATGACTACATCTCCAAGCCATGCGACCCCGATGAACTGCTGTCACGCATACGCGCGGTCCTCCGCCGGAGCAAGCAGGTGACGACACTTCCCGCAGCCTACTACTTTGGATCACATCGCTTCGATACGAGAACCAGAGAACTGATGTTCGACGGCCGGCTAATCCGGCTAACCAGTCTTGAAGCCGAGCTTCTATTCATGTTGCTCAAGGCAGGCGGCAAGCCTGCTTCGCGTGAAGCCATTGCTCTGGTCTTACAAGATCGAGCTCTTGACGTATTTGACCGCAGCCTCGATGTACATATCAGTCGCTTGCGCTCGAAACTGGGCCATGATGCAGGGGCCATTCAGACGGTGCGCGGCATTGGATACCTTATCACAGCAAAGACCCAAGAGAACAAACCGTGAAGGTCAACCGTTCAATCCTTGTGGGCGTTACGTTCGCATACGTGCTGTCCTTGCTCTGCGGATTTATTGTGGCGCGAGTCATCTCGCAGAAGAGCTACAATGTCTACGTTACTCCGACGTTCGAGGCGATGGACCGGTTGGAACTGGATGAGGCGCGAGCCTCGTTCCAACAGGATGGACTGGTTAGTCTGGGCATCTACATGAGGCGCCTCGACAAAGTCTTTGGGGGAAGACATTTCCTGCTGTCTTCTGCAGGAGTGGATCTACTTACCGGTACATCTAGGAGTTCCCTGCTACCGCAGCCCCCAGCCACACGCTATCGTGGATATATCCATGACGTCTTTCACTTAGCTCGGCGTTCCGATGATGGGCTTTTCTGGTTCGCGGTTGTAGGTTCCGCCAACGAACAGGGACCAGCCACTTGGGCTTATTTCCTGGTCTGCTTCCTCGTGACAACCGGACTTCTGTTGTTTTCACTTTTGTACTTGGTTTTCCCATTGCGTCGCATAAGTGAAGCAATGAGCGAGTTCGGCCGCGGCGAGATGAGTCGTAGGCTGCCATCTAAGCGACAGGATGAGGTAGGCCAGCTCTCATCAAGTTTCAACGCCATGGCCGAACAGATCGAGAGTAGCTTTCGGACCGAGCGAGCTCTGCTGCAGGACGTCTCTCACGAACTGCGTGCTCCGCTGGCCCGACTGAGCCTTGCGGTTCACCTTGCAAGGCAGGAGCACGGGAATGATCTGCTCGCCCAGATTGAAAGCAACGTTCAGCGGCTTTCCTCTCTTGTCGGCGAGATTACGGCTTTTCACCAGACCTGGAGCACGATGGAGAACGATCGCCCGCTCAATACGTGTGATCTGGATCAGATCGTCCGGCAGGTTGTTCACGAGAGTGCTCTCGAGGCGGCGACGCATTCAGTAGAGCTCGTGGTGACCACGCAAAGTGTGTTCCTCCATGGAGCACGGCCAGACCTTATCGAACGAGTTTTCGGCAATATTCTTCGCAATGCAATCCTTCACTCCCCGGAGGGTTCCCGGATAGAGGTCTGCTTGAAGGAAGAAGGACAGAATGCCGTTGTAACAGTCCGCGATTTCGGCCGCGGCGTCGCGCCTGAACTTCTGGAGCGCATCTTCGAACCCTTCTACCGGGAGCCGAGCACCGTTGCGCCAGCTCCAGGCTTAGGGTTGGGCCTCTCTATCGCGAAAAGAGGAGCACAGTGGCATGGGGGAACGCTCCAGGCCGAGAATGCTGATCCTGGACTGAGATTGAGCGCTAGGTTTCCGCTTTGTGGGTATATGCCTTCCTTCCCGCTTAAGAACTCGTAAGAGACCTTCACCTTCAAGAAGTCGTTTGATGGGTCGCGTTAACATGCTTGTCGCTTCCTTAGTTCAGGTGGGACCGGCTTCCATTGATACCACGACCGGTCCTGGAAGGTGAGGATGTTTCCTACGGTGACGTCTGCGATTGGCCCAGCAGCCCTCTTGAGCACACGGTCCTCCGTTTCGAAACGGGCGTCTTTTTTTGACCGCCTGCTCACCATAAATAAAGCGTACCTCTTGCAATTCAACACTCTTAGGCTGAACCGCTACGTGTTAAACAATCCACTATCGACGTGTCCACGGTGCAGAATGTGCCGCAATCGTACACTACCGTGCACCCAACGCGACGGTACCCTACCTAGTTCAATGAAGCGGCGCAGTCGAGCAACAAGTTGCGCGAAGTCTGAGCATAGCGCCGGGCCACCATAAACGCCGGCGTGCATCAGCTTCGAATGCGCGATATCAGCGCGCCGTTTCCTTCTGACTTCGACACCACGGCGAACCCAGACCTGGGCCAGCTTTTCTCCAGCGAATCCGGAGGACACGCTCACTCGGAGCGGAGCCGCCCAGTTCACCCTTGACACCCGCCTCGGACCGGACTTCCGCCCTGGAGCGCACAAAATTCGCCTTTGCTCTCGGTCAGCCTGAGCGCTTTCAATATTACCAACCATCCCAACTTCACTTCCTACGAGGGCGTGGTCACCTCGCCGACTTTCGGTCAGCCGACTACGGCTGCTGCCCCGCGCCAGTTGGAGCTCAATGCTGTTCTGAGCTTTTGATCGCAGGGAACTCGCAGCAGATCCAGTTCTCGGTAAGAATCGCCTGCTGAGAACCGGGCAGTGACTGACTTAAGAATTCTTAAAAGACAGGCTTGACCCGGAACATTTGTAATCACAAACGGATCATGGCAGGAGCTATGAGCCAGTCGCAGAGGAAACATGCAGAAACAACGTTCGTCACGTCGCCCATCGCTCAGCCGTTCCCTTCTTGCGTTGATCGCTACAACGCCCCTCGCACTTTCAGCCCAGGACAACGCTCGCCCATGGCTCAATAAGAGCCTTCCCCCAAGCGAACGGGTCGACCTCGTCCTTAAGCAGCTGACACTGGACGAGAAGATCGCTTTGCTGCACGGCAATGGCATGCCTCACACCTCAAACTGGCAGATGCCGCTCACCTATCTAGGCAATGGGGGTGCCGGCTATGTGGAGGGCATCTCGCGCCTAGGTATTCCCTCAATCGTCATCTCCGATGCGGCTTACGGCGTCCGCAGTGGCGGCGACAACGGGCGGTATGCCACTGCTCTTCCGTCCGACCTCGCGGCTTCTTCCAGCTGGGACACAGATACGGCGTGCGAGTACGGTACGCTCATCGGACGTGAGCTTCGCAACCAAGGGTTCAACATGACCCTTGGGGGCGGCGTCGACCTTACACGCGACCCCCGAAACGGACGGACATTTGAATATGCCGGAGAAGACCCGCTGTTGGCTGGCACGGTTGTCGGCAACCTGATGAAGTGCGAGCAGGCGCAGCACGTCATCGGCGACATCAAGCATTACGCCATGAATGATCAGGAAACTGGTCGCAACATCGTCAACGCGACCATCTCGAAACGTGCCATGCAGGAAAGCGACCTGCTCGCCTTCCATGTGGCCATCGACATCGCAAATCCCGGTGCAGTGATGTGCTCTTATAACCGGGTCAATGGCGTGTACGCCTGCGAGAACCCGTACCTGCTCCGTGAGGTGTTGAAGCAGGACTGGGGGTTCAAGGGCTTTGTCCTTTCTGACTGGGGCGGCACACACAGTACCGCCAAAGCCATCGCAGCGGGGCTTGACCAGGAGCAGCCGATGGCTGACTTCTTCGGCCCAGAGTTGAAGCACGCCGTCCAGGCGGGCAGGGTTCCTATGGCGCAGATTGACGACAGCGCCCGGCGTGTTCTTTATGCGGAGTTCGCATCCGGCATCGTGGACTATCCAGAACAGAAGCTCGTTCCGGACGTAAATGCCGGCCTCGAAACCGCGCAGAGAGTCGAGGAGAAAAGCATTGTTCTCCTGAAGAATGAGAATGCGCTCCTGCCGCTCAGCGCAGACAAGATACACCGCATTGCTGTGATCGGCGGTCATGCCGATGTGGGTATGATTTCGGGTGGCGGCTCCGCGCAGGTCGACCCGCCCGGCGGCAACGCAATCATGCCTCCAGGACAGCGAGCAACGCACTGGCAAGATCACGTCTGGTTCCCGACCTCTCCCTTGAAAGCTCTTCAGACGCAGCTTCCGTCCGCGACGATCACATTCAACGCGGGGCAGGATGCGGCGGCAGCGGCCGAAGCTGCTAAGAGCGCAGACGTCGCCATTGTTTTTGCATATCAATGGATGTCGGAAGGCATGGATCTTCCTAACCTTTCGCTGCCTGACGGACAGGATCAACTCATCGAGAAGGTAGCGGCCGCAAACCCGCACACGATTGTGGTTCTTGAGACCGGGACCGCTGTCACGATGCCCTGGGCTGCCAAGGTGCAGGGCATCATTGAAGCCTGGTATGCGGGCAGCAGCGGACACAAAGCTTTGGCGAACGTGCTGACGGGACAGGTAAACCCGTCCGCTAAGCTCACCATGACCTTTCCCAAGAGCGAGGCAGACCTTCCGCATCCCACTATTCCGCCGCTCTCCCCTGAAGACGCGGGGCAAGGAACCGGAGCAGTGAACGGTCCCACGCACGTCGCCTCCAAGTACTCGGTGAACTACAGCGAGGGAGCAAAAGTCGGATACAAGTGGTACGAAGCTGAGCACAAGCCTGTACTTTTCCCGTTCGGCTTCGGGCTCTCTTATACCAGTTATGAATACTCCGGTCTAGAAGTCGCGGCCAAGGGTGATCAGGCAACGGTTCACTTCCTGGTCAAGAACACCGGAGGGCGAGCGGGCACGGAAATTGCGCAAGTCTATGTAAGATTACCAGCTGCAGCTGGAGAGTCGTATCAGCGACTTGCCGGATGGCAACGGCTTGATCTGAAACCGGGAGAAGAGAAAGCTGTCGATTTGACCCTAGATCCGCGGGCACTCGCGATCT
This sequence comes from uncultured Acidobacteriaceae bacterium, assembly GCA_964245565.1. Taxonomy (GTDB): domain Bacteria; phylum Acidobacteriota; class Terriglobia; order Terriglobales; family Acidobacteriaceae; genus EB88. The sequence continues at coordinate 41,226 of CAXTMY010000022.1, forward strand.
TTGACGAGCAGATAAGTGCTTTTAAGCAGGTACCAGGCAATTACCAGATTGTCGCTGGACCGTCGTCTGCATACTTACCTCTGACAAGTACAGTTCGTCTTCCTTAGTCCAGTTCTTCTGAAAAGATGCTTCCAGGTTCATCCTGCACTCTAAATCAGTCGATCTCTCATTGTACGGTGAGCAGGGCAGCATTGTGTAGTTCGTTGATTGCCTAGACAGTTCCACTTCACTGAATCGGCATAAGGATCATATGCTCGTATCCGTTCTTTTAGCGCCTGCGATGGCATCCCTGGCACACTCCACATCACTACAGTCTGTTCCGGCACCTGGTTGCCCTTCATCGCGCTCTGGGATCCTGCGCGGTACGGTCCGGGATAGCACGGATGCTTTGGTGCCCGGAGCAACATTGATCTTGGATGGGAAAGAGACGGTAAGGAGCGGTTCCGATGGACTCTTCAGTTTCTCCTGTGTTGCGAAGGGGCCTCACAGCATCTCCGTGTCATTTGAAGGCTTCGCACCAACCGACCTAAAGGTCCAGGGACCCCAAAACGCCCTATTGCGAATCGTGCTACAGCCGGCCTCGGTCCAGACCAATGTTGAGGTGAATGCAGGCGAAGGAACTATTCCTAGCGGTACGCAAGGTGCCGCAAGTACCAAACTTTCCGGGAAGCAACTACAGTCACTTGCAGATGACCCAGACGACCTTTTACGGGAGCTTCAGCAGCTCGGGGCTATTGGTGGTGGGAATCCAGCTAACACCACCATCGCCGTCGATGGCTTTTTGAGTAACTCCACGCTGCCGCCTAAGAGTTCGATCGCGTATATACAAGTCAACCCAGACTCTTACTCAGCAGAGTACCTCTCACCACCGTACGACGGCGGTCGCGTCGTGATCTATACGAAGCCGGGCCAGAGCACCTTCCACGGCGCACTGTTTACAACCAACGGCAGCCCTTGGGAAAACGCCCGGGACCCATTCTCTCCGAACAAGGCCGCCATTGGGAAACAACGCTACGGCTTCGAACTGACCGGACCTGTTAAGCAACAAGGGTCTGATTTCTCGCTCGATCTCGAACACCGTGCAATCAACAATTACGCCGTCGTTAACGCGATTACGCTGGATTCTGGTGGAAATCAGCTTAATACCATCGCCAACGTCGCGACGCCGCAAAGTCTATGGGTCGGGCAGGCTAGATTGGATTGGCAACTAGGGGCTAGAAACACCTTTATCTCAACCTACAGCGCCAATGTGAACAGCTTACAGAACGTGGGAGTAGGTGGAACGATGCTCGCCGAGACCGGGTACAACAGTGGGCAATATGCACATACACTCCGCTTGACCGATGTCACAGTAGTGTCGCCGCATGTAATGCATGAGGCACGCCTGGCTTTGCAATGGGCCGGCCAGACAAATGTCCCTCTATCGACAGCGCCCCAGGTTCAGGTCGCGGGTAGCTTTACCTCCGGCGGAGCAACCTTAGGAAACCAACGGCTTCGTGAACTGAACACCGAAGCTGATGACGATGCGATCATCACCACGAAAGAGCACACAATCAAGTTTGGAACCGAGCTCATGATTTTCGACGAGCATCAGCAACTCACCACCAACTTCAATGGGAACTGGACTACCTTACGATGAACTGCTGGGAGAGGACGTGAACCATGACGGCGCAGCCAACGACAGGCCGGCCGGCGTGCCGCGAAACAGCTTACGGATGGCCTCTCAAGCCACGCTCGATCTCCGCCTGGGGCGGAGTATCTCTTTAGGGAAAGGAAAAGACCGCCCGTTCCTGGTATTGAGTGCAAGTGCGTTTAATATGACCAACCATCCGAACTACACGTCATATCAAGGCGTCGTCACCTCTTCACAATTTCAGCAACCGTTGCCGGCTGCACCCCCACGACAAGTCCAATTCAACGCTATCGTGAATTTCTGACCAGTGATCGACAGGAGGACTCCACCTTGAAATCGCCTTCGCTTCTATTTAATTGCCTTTATCGGACTTTAGCGATGACGGCATTGCTTCTTGTCTTCACTCTCCAGCTTGTTCATGTGGCGAGGGTATATTCGGCGAACTGGGACGAGGCGCATCATTTGTATGACGGCTATGACATCTGGATCAAGCATGATTACCGTTTGAATGCCGAGGTGCCGCCGCTGGTAAAGCTTACAGCCGCGCTTCCGCTGCTACCGATGGACCTGTATATGCCGCCGAATCAGGGAAAGTCTCAAGCGTTGGAAGCCTTTCTCGATGGGCGGACGTTTGTCTTCAGCAATGGCGGAGATCGTGTTCTATTTCCGGCGCGTATGGCGTGCATGGTGTTTACGCTGCTGCTGGCTTGGCTGCTCTATGCAGCTACGAGAGAGATGTTCGGCGATATCGCCGCATTGGCTGCGCTGGCGCTATTCGTCTTCGACCCGCTCGTGGTCGCGCATGGCACATTGGTATCGACCGATGTTGGCAGTGCCTGCTTCATCTTCGGATCTGTGTATGTGTTCTACCGTTATTCGAAGGCTCCGACTCCCGTGCGGCTCCTTATCGTCGGTCTGTCGATGGGGCTGGCCATGTGTGCAAAGTTCACGGGCATCTTCGTCTTCCCGATGCTCGTGCTACTGGCCGGAGTCGAAGCTCTGCTCGCGCGAAGCTGGGCTGTGCTGGGACGGCGAATGTCGGCATGCGCGGCGATTCTGATCTGTGCCTGGGTCGTCATCTGGGCTTTCTATGGGTTTCGGTATTCACCGGCTCCGGCTGGCCAAGAGCTTTCGCCGAGGCTCGCTCCGTATCTTGTCTCGATGCCGAGCAAGACGAATGCTGCGGAGCTTTCGGTGGTTGCAAAGCTTCACCTGCTGCCTGAAGCATACATATGGGGGCTCGCCAATACGAAGAAGACAGAGTGGGAATACACCAGCTACTTCTTCGGAAAGATGTACCGGCATGGGCCGTGGCAGTACTTTCCGGCGGCGTTCCTCATCAAGTCCACACTGCCGTTGCTTGTTCTGCTGGCGCTGCTTCCATACTTGTGGTTTCGGAGAGGGGTCTTTTTCAAAAGAGAGTTGTGTTTCGTGTTGGTTCCGGTCGTCTTCTACTTTGCGCTGGTGACCACATCTCACATGGACATCGGAGCGCGGCATCTGATGCCGATCTACCCATTCCTCTACTCTCTGGCGGGAGTAGCAGTCGCTCAAGCAATAGTTCGCAGCCGCGCATGGGCGGCGATTGCGACAACCTTGTTGTTTTGGCAGGTAGTGACGTCGGTACGGGTTGCGCCAGCGTATATGGCCTACGGAAACGAAGCGTGGGGCGGCCCGAAGGCAGTGCATAAGTACCTAAGCGATGCCAACGTTGACTGGGGGCAGCAGTTGAAGTCGGTGAAGCAGTATCTTGACGACAATCACATCACGAATTGCTGGTTCGCCTATTTCCCGGACGGAGCGGTCGAGCCTTCTGACTACGGCATTCAATGCAAGCGGCTCCCAACGGGAAGTTCTTTGTGGTGGTTCAGACTGCCAATGGATGTACCACCTCTGATCGACGGGACCGTTCTCATCAGCGACAGCGATCTTGAGGGGGTTGAGTCTGGAGATGGGGCTCTGAACTGGTTCAATCCATTTCGCGGATTGAAGCCGGTGGCCGTGATTCAGGACGGGGTGTACGTGTATAAGGGTCAGTTTGCAGTACCGCTGATGTCAGCGTTGGTGAACGTTCGGCAGACGGAGGATCTATCGAAGGCGGGTAAGCCCGCCGCAGCCTTGGTGATGGCGCAGAAGGCGCAGACTTTGGCACCAGAGTCTGCGATCGTGCAGCTCAATTTAGCAGACGCGCTTTTGGCAGAAAAGCAGTGGGGTGAGGCGCTTGGGCACTATCAACTCGCGGGTCAGTTGGCTCAGACTGTCCAGCCGGAGCTCGAAGATGCTGACATAGTTCCAAGGAGTAAGGCAGGTATCACTATCGCGAAAAGTCTCATTCATCCTCCGCAATGATTAACCGAATAGATATGATTAGAGCTCCTCAATCATCCTCTCGTCGAAGATCTTGTTCGCCCGGATACAGTTATGATTCAAGAATTAAGCTGAAGGACAGAAGATGCCGAGACAATTCAGCCTGTTCTACAAGAATTAGGTGATGCATATGAACTCGTTCAAACACTGGATTGTGCGCCTGTCGCAAGACCCATCCGACGTTCGGAGAAAAAGTCTGTTGACATTCGATGGGAGAAGGATGCATTCTCTTGTCGAATGTCGGTGGAGGGAATGGCTCCATCCACGGGTATACTTCAGGGAACGCTCGATCTGCTTGTATTACGAAGACTTGCGCTTGAGCCTATGCACGGCTGGGCTATCGCCCAGCGCATTCAGCAAGTCTCCGAAGATGCGCTCCAGATCGGACAGGGATCACTCTACCCGGCACTTCACAGATTGGAGTACCGAGGCCTTGTTCAGGCTGAATGGGGAACTTCTGCGAACAACCGTAAAGTGAAATATTATTCGTTGACGCAGCTTGGACGAAAGCAGCTGCAGGATGAGCTCGCTGATTGGCGTCGTATCTCGACAGCGATTGCCCTGGTGCTCGAATGACAAGCGCAACCAGAGTTCGCCTGTTTTTGACACGTCTGAGATACGTGTTTTTTGCCAAGCCTCATCAAGAAATTGACGACGAGTTGGCGTTTCACCTGGAGCAGTTAACGCAATCGCATGTTGATTCAGGCATGGCGCCGCACGACGCACACCGGCAGGCGATGATTGAGCCAGGTGGGATCGAAGCTGCGCGCGCGCGAGCCCGTGAGCAGCGGCCGACGCATTTTATCGAGGTACTGGTTCAGGACCTCCGTTTCAGTTTTCGGACGTTTCGCCGCAATCGCGTCTTTACTCTGACGGTGGTGGCGACGCTCATGCTGGGGATAGGGGCCACAACCGCTGTGTTCAGCGTCGTGGACCGCATTCTCTTTCGCAGCCTGCCCTACAAACATGCGGACCAGCTGGTATCCGTGGGTCTCGACGCCCCGATCGAGCCGAACGAGTTCATGCTGGGGGGGTCGTATTACGAATGGCAGGACAATCAGCGACCATTTGTTGGCATGACGTCGGAAATCGGCGTTGAGCCCTGCGACCTGACGGAGCAGAGGCCGTTGCGGCTAAGCTGCGCTCACGTGGAGGCTAACTTCCTGCCGACTCTGGGCGTGGCCCTGTCAGCGGGCAGAAATTTCTCCGCTGCGGAAGATACGCCGAATGGCCCGAAGGTGGCTTTGATCTCTTCTGCCATGTGGCGCAGCCATTTTGCCCTTGACCCGGCGGTAGTCGGGAGAGTTCTACACGTCGATGGTCACGCGTATGAGGTCATCGGCGTGTTGCCGGCAGACTTCGAGATGCCTCGGTTGCAAAAGGCGGACGTGCTCCTCCCGGAAGCGCTCGATGTTGCGGCGCAGAGACGGGCCAATCCAGGTCGGACGATGTGGGCGTTTGCTCGACTGAAGCCGGGAGTGAGTATCGCGCAGGCAAAGGAGCAGCTCCAGCCGCTCTTCGATTACTCACTCAAGGAAGCTCCTCCGCAGTTTCGCCGGGAGGTTCATCTTCAGGTGCGCTCCTTGCGGGATCGCCAGATGCAGAATGTCCGGGCCGGGGCGTGGATTCTGTTCGGTCTGGTACTGGCCGTGCTGCTGATTGCATGTGCGAATGTGGCGAGTCTGATGCTGGCGCGTGCGACTCGTCGCATGAAGGAGGTAGCCGTTCGTTCCGCCCTGGGCGCCAGTCGATGGAGGCTCGTGCAACAGGCCATCACCGAGTCTTTCATCCTGGGTTTCGCAGGCATGGTGATGGGGCTCGGATTTGCCGCGATACTTTTGCAATCCTTGCGGGCAGCAGCCCCGGAAGGCCTGCCTTTTCTCGGCAAAGCGACTTTGGACAGTAGGCTCCTGTTTTCTTCCTTCGCCGCTGCTTTGCTGAGTGCTGTCCTGTTTGGTGTGGGTCCTGCGTCTTCTCGACCTATGTTGCAACTGCTCTCGGGGCGAAGTTTCGGAACGATTGACCAGGCGCGGGCGCGCCGTTGGCTCGTTGTTGGCCAACTGGCTGCGAGCATGGTTCTGCTTGTGGGTAGCGCTCTGCTGGCACGAAATTTTAGCCGATTAGAAGGACAGAGCTTTGGGTTCGACGCGCGCAATGTCCTGACGGTGGCGATCTCGCTGGGAGAGAACTCGTATCCGACAGCGGTGAGTCAGGAGGCATTCTTCAACCGACTGGAACGCAATTTACGGTACGGCCCGGGCATCACCGGACTGGCAATCAGCGATTCGCTACCGCCGGGAGGAGAGCATCACGATCAGATCTTTGCTTCATTGGCCGTGGCTGGCCGCCCTCCTTCGATTGCCGGGACCGGGGGGAACGTCGCCTGGCGTTGGGTAACGCCAGAGTATTTCCACCTGCTCGACATTCCGATCCTGCGCGGACCTGGGTTTACCGAAGAGCAACGTGGTTCGAAGGAGCGATTCGTGGTCTTGAGCAAATCGCTCGCGGCACGGCTGTTTCCGACGCAGGATCCCATTGGTCAGCAGGTACTGTTGGCAATGGGCGCCCCTGCGGCAGAGAACCCCCGCTATACGGTGAGCGGCGTCGCGGAAGACGTCAAGAACGGCGGACTGGCTGCGGGCGACGAGCCGGAGTATTACCGGCTCAGGCGCGAGGAGCCGGAGGACTGGGATCGTGCCGCAACCATCATCCTGAAGACAAACCTGCCGGTGAGAACCGTGACGCCCTGGATTCGAGCGCAGGTTGCAGCCGTGGATCCAACAGTACCGATCAGGATCGACACCCTCACCGAGAGCTTGGCGGAGCTGGCCGATCAGCCTCGGTTTGAGACTCTGCTCGTCAGCCTGTTCGCCGCAATTGGCCTGACACTCGCCGCGGTTGGACTCTACGGAGTAATCGCTTTCCTCGTGGCGCAGCGGACACAGGAGATCGGAGTGCGAATGGTTTTGGGTGCGTCACAATCTGACATCCTTGCGCTGTTTATTCGGAGTGGTCTCCGAATGCTTCTACCCGGAGTTCTGCTGGGCTTGCTTCTCTCGCTGCTGCTCTCGAAGCTTCTTTCTAGCGTTTTGTTCCAGGTAAGTCCTCGTGATCCGGCAGCCTTGGCGGCCGCGGCGGGGCTGCTGATGCTTACCGCAGTAGGGGCGACGGTGATTCCTGCCAGAGCCGCCATGAAGGTGGAGCCAAGTGTGGCTCTTCGGAGCGAATGACGATAGATCACCTTGTACAACAGCAGATGTGGATCAGTCCTCATTGGTCGGCTTCTCGGAAGTAAACTTATTCTGGTTCCTTGTACTTACTAGAAGGGTCGTTTCGGCGTTCTACGCTGTTCCGACCTTTGGTTTATGAACCCAAGGGCAGGTTTCTCATTTGGCTAATCGGAAAGGCCGAGTTGCGACACTGAGTTATGCGGCGAATTATTTTTAATCCTTGACCGCACAGAAGCGTAAGCGTGGCCAGATGGCCGTATTGACTGGGGATAAGAGGTAGTGTCCACGATTTGTGACCCGTGGATGGCCTGCCCCCAATTTCCGCACACCGATGATACTTAACTCACCGCAGCCGTAG
>CAXTMY010000023.1:0-48112 GCA_964245565.1 uncultured Acidobacteriaceae bacterium
GCTCCCCACCCAATCTACAAATTCGTAGTCAGATGTGTGCGGGTTTTCGGGAGCAAGCCACTACACAAAGCGGCAGGCTGCCTAAAGCCATGCTACGGCTGCACGTTCTGAAATCTTTACCAGTAAATGCTCGTCCCCATTTACCCTAGAGCGCAAGGGTAAATGGGGAATCGGCGTGGCTACGTATGCACTGTGGAACAACAAAGGCGGAGTAGGTAAGAGCTATCTGACCTTTCAGATCGCATGCGAATACGCGCGCTCTCATCCAGATCAGCAGGTGCTTGTAATCGATATGTGTCCACAAGCAAATTGCTCAAGCATGTTCTTGGGTGGCATTGTTGAAGGCAACAATCGACTAGATGAATTAAGCCAGAGCACTCCAAGAGTAACGATCTCTGGGTATATAGAGGACCGCATTACGAGTCCCTATGTGAATTCTAATGCGGGGGCACGTTTTCTCATTCGCCCGCGTGAGGTAAACGTCCGCATCCCATCTAACCTGCATCTAGTGGCGGGTGATGAACAACTGAAATTCAGATGTCGAGAGTTTCTGGGCTTACCCAGTCCGGTCCTGCCAACTCTCGGCAACTGGTGCATGGCTGGATAAGTGATCTCATTGGCGATATTAGAACCTCATGGAACCGGAACTCTATAACGACATTCATTGATTGTAATCCAAGCTTTACCCTGTACACCGAGATGGCAATGTCCGCATCGGATCGTCTCATCATTCCATTTTCAGCAGACGGCTCCTCGAAAAGGGCAGTGCGTTCGGTTTTGTCTTTAGTGTATGGAGTTCAGAGGTTTCCCGGCGCACAGCAATCCTTGTTTTTATATCAACTCAGACAGATTTCGGATGACAGTTCCTCGCATCTACTGCTATGTCGGCAATCGCCTTACGCAGATGAACAACTCGTCTGCTAGGGCATTCAAGCTAGTAGTGAACGATATAGGCCACGAGATATACAGCGTGTGGCTTGCGAACCCGAACTCCTTTTACATTCATCCGTCGGGCTCGCAGCCTCCGTCTACGAGAATTGCTTTCCGGCAGATGTTTCAATACGAAGTAGCGGATGCCAACACCGCTTCAGTAGTCTCCGGCGCGCTTGGTATTCCCATTGTTGGACTCGGCGCGGGACAATACACGCTACCGGGTAAGAATGTTCAAGTGAATCAGTCCCAGGTTGAAAGGCAAACCTCAAATATTCGGGCCTTGATGTCTCGAATTGAGTAGAGAACTGCTATTCTCACGAATTTTCAACTGAGACACTACCGAGCGATTGCTAATGCGATGCGGCAACCGGAACGGTGAGGTGCGACGGATGGGCTGCCGACCAGAAGATGCGCTCGGTGGCGGCATGGTAATCGCCGGGCTGCGCAGTCATGATGTTGGGAACGAAGCGCTGGGGATTGCGATCGTAGAGCGGGAACCAGCTGCTTTGTACCTCAACGAGCATGCGGTGGCCGGGGAGAAACGCGTGGTCGACGGCGTGGAGGCTCCACTTGTACTCGAGCGGGGTGTGGGCGGAGATCTGCCCGGGATTTTCAAAACTCGTGCGATAGCGCCCGCGAAAGATCTCCTCGGCGACCATGAGCTGGTACCCGGCCATGTCTCCGTTTTTTCGGTCAGTCCTGTTGTTTGTGCCCTCCGGATATTCGTCGATGAGCTTGACGATCCAGTCGCCGTCGGTACCGCTGGTTGCAGCCCACAGATCGACGTCGACATTGCCGGTAAGGGTTACGGTCCGGGTAATCGGAGCCGTGCGCCAGGTGAGCTGGTCGGGCCGGCTGGTGTAGGGTCGCTGGTCTTCGGCGAGCCAGGTGTACCAGTGCGAGCCGCTGGGAGCGTAGGTCGCCTCGATCGGACGCGCGCGATACGGTATGGGATGGGCGGGATCCGAGGTGTACTCGGCGGAAGCGCGGGCGTCATCTGCCACCGTTGGCGTTGCAAATGTAAGTGTTCCCCCGGAGCCGAGGTACAGTTGCTTTCGCTCGATGCCGTCGGTCGGCGGCCACGCAGCGTAATGCATCCAGCGATCGGTGCCGGTCTGGAAGGAGGAAGCGTTGGCGAGGTCCAGCGGCTCGCCTTTGAGGTAGTGAGCAAAGAAGGGTGCCTCGATATCGCGCTGGAACTCGCTGCCGGTGGGCTCGCCCCAGTCGAGCGCGCCGAGCGAGGAGGCCGCGCGGCGCCACTCGCCGTGGTTCCACGGCCCAAGCACAAGCCGGACCTGATTTGCCTTGTCATTCGCGTGCAGCCTCGCGTACTCCTCCTGCGGACCCCACATGTCCTCCTGGTCCCAGTAGCCGCCTACTTCAAGCGTGGGAACAGCGGAGGTGTTGAGGTGCGGCTCGACCGCGCGCGCCTGCCAGTAGCTGTCGTACGCAGGATGCGCGAGAAACGCCTGCCAGGTAGGCAGGTTGGGCGTACCCGATTTCTCTATGGCGCCCGCAAACGATCCCGCTTTGAGAAAGAAATCGTACTCATCGCCTCCATTCGGGGTAGGGCGAAAACTGTTCTCCTTGCTGCTCTCCATGCCGAGCGCATAGTCGTAGCCGTAGGTCTCGCGAAAGGCGCCGTAGTGGAAGAAGTCATCGCCGAGCCACACATCGGTCATCGGCGCCTGGGGGGAAATGGCCTTCACTGCCGGGTGTGGATCAATGCCGGACTCCATAGTCAGGAAGCCGGGATAGGAGACGCCGAAGACGCCGACACGGCCGTTGTTCCCGGGGATGTGCGTGAGCAGCCACGCCACCGTGTCGTAGGCATCGGTGCTTTCGTCGACGTCCTGCGGATACAGCTTTGCATCATGATGCTGGGCGAGCGGGCGCATCATCACGAACGTGCCGCCGGATCCGTAGCGGCCGCGAATATCTTCCTCGACGAAGATATATCCGCTTTTCGCGAGATAGGGGTTCTCCTTCGGGTAGTCCGCAGCGGTCGCATCGGCCACGCCGTATGGGGTGCGGGTCATCAGGAATGGCAGCGGGCTCGTTATTCCCACGGGCCGCAAAATCGCTGCGTGAAGACTTACACCATCGCGCATCGGGATCATTACGTCCTGGCGCGTGTAGGCAGGCACAACGCTTCCCTGCTGCGCTTGCACACTGCTGGACACAAGAAGAAGAGCCGGGGCGACCAGGAACGCAGAGAATCGGATCGAAAACATGGGATTACTCTAACGCAACACCGCTCGCCAATCCTCGACCACACTCGACAACAGCGCGGGCCAGAGCGTCGAAATCCTCAAAACGCGAGCGGTGGTTGGTATTGGCAACGCGGATCGCGAAAGCACCGGAGGCGAGCGTGGTGCCGCTGACCACGAAGCAGCCGCTCTCCTGCAGCGCAAGAACGATTTCGCGGTTCAGGGCGTTCTGATCACTTGTCGTTGCAGAACTGACTGGGCGATAGCGAAAGCAGACGATGTTGGCTCGTCGCGGTGCGAGCATCTCGAGCTCAGAACTTTCAAGAATCAGCCGCTCAAGATGTGCGGCTTGCGCCATGTTCTGCTCGACGAGCCGCGCATGCTTTTCAAGCCCATGCACGGAGAGCTGCATCCAGACACGAAGCGCCTTGAAGCCCCGCGTCTGCTCGATACCGCGGTCAGAGAAAGAGATATCTCCAGACAGCATGCCGCGTTCGGTACGCTCCATATAAGCGGCTTTCGTGCAAAAGGCCGCATGGTGCGCTTCCCGGTCGCGCACCAGCAGGCAACCGGTTTCAAACGGCAGGTACATCCACTTGTGCAGGTCGAAGGCGATCGAGTCCGCTGTTTCCATACCTGCGACAAGGGCGCGATGCCGCGGCGAAAGCTTCAGCAGTGCGCCGATTGCGCCGTCGACGTGCATCCAGAGGTTTTGCTCGCGGCACAGACCGCGGATGGCCTCAAGATCGTCAAACGCGCCGGTGTTCACGGTGCCCGCATTGCCGATGACGGCGAATGGTGCAAGGCCGGCGGCGCGGTCGCGGGCAAGCTGGTCGCGCAGTGCGGGCAGGGGGAGCTGTCCATCCGCATCGGCTGCGATCAGACGAAGAGAGCGGCTGCCGAAACCGAGCAACTCCATGGCTTTCTGCGCCCAGCCGTGCGTCTCCGTGGAGGCGTAGACGGTCATGCGGGGGCGGCCGCTCAGGCCTTCTTCGCGGACGTTATACCCTGCCATGGCGTGGCGAGCGACAGCGAGGCCCAGCAGGTTGGCCATGGTCGCCCCGCTGGTCAGCAGGCCGCCTGGAGAGTTGAGCCCGGTTGCGCCGCGCACGTCCAGGGCTTCCGCCAGCCAGCGCAGCACTGTTTCCTCAAGTTTAATAGGCGCGGAGTCGCCGCTGCCGACATAGGCGTCGGCTGCCGAAGCGATCAGGTCGGCAAGCATGGCAACCGGCGTGCCCTGACCGCGAACCCAGCCCCAGGCACGCGGATGCCGGTTGGCGCTGGTGTACGGCAGCACCCGAGCGGCAAGCTCGGCGTACACGGTGTCGAGGGAGCGTTCGCCGAGCGGAGCCGGCGCATCGTGGATGGCCTGCCGCACGGCAGCCGGCATGGGCTGCCAGGCCGGGCTGCCGCGCAGGGTGCGCAGCTGCGCGAGCGTGTCGTCGAGGATGCGGTGGGCCTCGGCGGCAAACTCATCCCACTCCGCAGCGTTCGCGGGATCAAGCGAGATCTCAGCCTGCGCACTTCCAGACGCGCTTCCGGACGCGCTGACGTCTTCTCTCTGTTCTTCCACACGGCACATGGTTGGTTTCGCGGTCTCCGGCTGCACGCTAGACGATCCGCTCGTGCTGGTAGCCGGCAGCCGAGAGTGCTTCCCGCATCTGCTCAATGTGCGCGGTGCCGCGGGTCTCGAGCGTGACGTCGATAACAGTGTTGCCGAGGTTGACGCCGTAATAAGCACGGTCGTATGAGGTCTCGACAATGTTTGCTTTCGCGTCGGCCAGGATGCGCGTCATGCCGTGCAGCGCGCCGGGGCGATCGGTGAGATGGATGCGCAGGCGGGTGCGGCGGCCGTCCTTCACGAGGCCGCGCTCGATCATCATGGCGAGAAGGCTGACGTCGATGTTGCCGCCGCAGACGAGCACCGCTGTGCGTTGCGGCCGCGCGGCATCGCTGAGCGAAGTCTTGCGCTGCAGCAGCGCCGCCAGCGCAACCGCGCCCGCGCCTTCCGCCAGCGTCTTTTCGCTCTCCAGCAGCACCAGAATCGCCTGCGCAATCTCTTCTTCGTCGACGGTCACGATTTCATCGACGTACCGCTCTACCAGCGGATAGGTTAGCGCGCCGGCGCGGCGTACCGCAATGCCATCGGCGATGGTCGCGGCGGCCGGCAGCGTCAGCGGTCCGCCTTGTTCGCGGGCGCGCAGCATCGAGGGCAGCCGCTCAGTCTGCACCCCGATCACGCGGATCGCCGGATTGCTTTCCTTGAGCGCGCAGGCGACGCCGCTGATCAGCCCGCCGCCTCCGATCGGAACGATCACCGCATCGAGATCGGGCACCTGTTCCAGCAGCTCGAGACCAATGCTTCCCTGTCCGGCGATCACCGCTGCGTCATCGAAGGGATGGAGAAACACGAGGCCGCACTCCTCCACCTGGCGCAAGGCTTCGGCATACGCCTCGTCGTAGTTGGCGCCGTGGAGCACCACCTCGGCTCCATATCCTGCAGTCGCCGAGACTTTGACGAGCGGTGTCATCTCCGGCATCACGATGCGGGCGCGCATGCCGTGGGAGGCGGCATGGTAGGCGACGGCCTGGGCGTGATTGCCTGCGCTCGCGGCGATGACGCCGCGCGCTTTCTCTTCAGGAGTAAGCGTGAGGATACGGTTGAGCGCGCCGCGCTCCTTAAACGCGCCGGTGCGCTGCAGGTTGTCGAGTTTGAGAAAGACGGTCTGGCCGGTGAGCGTGGAAAGCGCGACGGAGTGCGTGGACGGTGTGGAATAGATGCTGCCGCGGATGCGCTCGCGCGCGGCCTGCACGTCGGCAAGCGTGATGGCGAGGGGCGCGGTCGATGCCGAGGGCGACGCCGGGGCGCTGGTAAGCATGGCCCTAGTGTCGCCCAGGTAAGGCTTCGGTGCAAAACTCAGGTTATTCGGCGACCGCCTGGATGTGCACCTGCGGTTCATCCGGCGCGATCCGGTAGCCGCGTACGCCGTAGAAGATGATGAACAGGTAGCACAGGAACGGAACGATCAGGGAGTGATGGATGCCGAACCGGTCAGCCGAACGACCCATGGCGAACGAGAAGACGCCGGCGCCGACGATCGCCTGCACCAGCAGGCCCGAACCGCGCCCGGTGAGCGGGCCCAGTTCGGCAACGCCGAGGGTAAAGATGGTGGGAAACATGATGGAGTTGAACAGTCCCACGCAAAGGATTGAGACCATCGCTATGTGGCCCGTGGTGAGCAGCGAGCAGAGCACGGTCAGCCCCGCGCCGACCCCGGCCCAGGCTAGCAGCTTCTGGGGCGCCACGCGCTGCATCAGCGCCGAACCGACAAAACGCCCGATCGCCATGCCCAGCCAGAAGAGCGTCACCAGTTTTGCTGCTGTCTCCAGCGGCAGATTGCCGATCTCAGGATCGGCCAGGTACCTGGCCATAAAACTTCCAACGCTTACTTCGGCGCCACAGTAGACGAAGATAGCGATGGCACCCAGGTAGAGATGGGGGTGATTCCACACGCTGTCCTGCTTGATGTTCAGGTTCGCCGGGCGGTAGTCGCGGGTGACTTCTAGGCGGGGAAAGCGGTAAAAGGCGATTGCAAGAGCAAGCACAATGATGACCGCCGCGATACCGAGATACGGCATCTGGACGCTCGAAACCAGGTGGCTGCGGTATGTCGTCAGGGCTGCTCCACCGGTCGGTATGCTGCTGTTCGCAGCTGTCGCACCGCCGAGGATGAGCATGGCGCCGACGTAGGGCGCCGCCACGTCCCCGAGTGTGTTGAAAGCCTGGGTTAGGTTCAAACGGGTCGACGCTGTTTCCGGCGGTCCCAGCACCGTGACGTACGGGTTCGCGGCGACCTGCAGCGCCGTGATGCCAGCCGCGAGGACCACTTCGGCGACCAGGAAAAACGGGTACGAGGCTACCTTCGCCGCGGGAATCACCAGGAGTGCGCCGATGCCCATGCCAATCAGCCCCGCAACCATCGTGCGCTGGTAGCCGATCCACTCCACCAGCTTGCTGGATGGCTGCGCGAACAGGAAGTACGACCCGAAGAAGGCGATCTGTACGTACGAGGCCCGTCCATAGCTGAGACCGAAAACAGTCTGCAGGTGCGGGATCAGGATGTCGTTCAGCACCGTGCAGAAACCCCAGATAAAGAACAGCGTCGTGACCATCGCCATCGCGCTGTAGTTGGTGGTGCCGGGGGAAGAGCTGCTGATGGACCTGCTGTTGCCTACGCTGGTAATCGCCATCCGGATGTGCCGCTTTCTTCTGCGTCAGCCGCGCCGACGCAGGCAATGTCGGTTCCGCCAAACCGCTCCCGCTGCAGAAAAAGACCGGAGCAGTAGAGAAACCGTCCCTGATGCTACATGATAGAAGCAGGTTTGCGCTTTGCGTTCTCCGGCACTGCCGGAGCCTGAGTCACCCGGCTGCCCAGATCGGGCTTTCAGGGAACAGGTTTCAGCAGAAGCCGTGCAGCCGATCCGGTCCGGGCGAAACTGGACCGGAGATCGCTGTTCTAGTGAAACTTTCACCTTGCTGTCGCGTCCAGACAGGCAGCACCTGCCGGCTCCTTCACGGCAAGAACAGGAGAACCAGCATGCTTGATCCGCGTACGCGCTCATGGTTCCATCCAGGGCTCCAGGCGGCACTGCTTTGTACCGCGCTGGCGCTCCCCGCCAGCTATGCGTCGGCGCAGGTCGGGACAGCAACCTCGGCGAGTCCCGCGCCCTCCCAGCGCATCCTGGGTTCGGTCACCGCGGTCAGCGGCGATTCCGTTACGGTACACCAGGAAGGCGCGAGCGGCGGTGATGTGACGGTTTCCATTACGCCGCAGACGCGGATGGTGCGTACGCTGCCTGGCGCGACCACCCTGAAGGGCGCTACGCCGCTTGCCTTGAGCGACCTTGCTGTCGGCGACCGGGTGCTGATCCGCCCCACGCCCCAGGGCGATGCAGCCCACCCTAGCGCCGCGGTGCTGATTGCGATGAAGCAGGCCGACCTGGCCCAGGCCCATGAGCAGCAAGCCGCAGACTGGCAGCGCAACGGCGTGGCCGGCATTGTGCAAAACGTAGACGCCGGTTCGGGAACCATTACGCTGCGGCCTGAGGGCGGGGCTGCCGGTGGCGCGGGCGCTCCACCGGTAACGATTCAGACCTCGGCTTCAACCGACATCCGCCGCTATGCTCCGGACTCGACCTCCTTTGCCGACACGCACAAGGCGGCATTTGCCGACATCCACCCTGGCGACCAGATCCGCGCCCGCGGCGCGAAGGACGCGGACGGACACGTGATTGAAGCCACCGAGGTCGTCGCCGGAAGCTTCCAGAACATCGCCGGGACAGTGGTAAGCAGCGACGCCTCGACCGGAACCCTGGTGCTGACCGACCTGGCGACCAAGAAACCGGTGACGCTGCACCTCGGGACTTCTGCCCAGCTGCGCAGGCTGCCGCCGGAGATCGCGGAGCGCATGGCGCGGCGGCAGGATGCAGCCGCAGGCCAGGGTGCCGAAGGCCATGGATCCGCTGCACCGCCCGCCGGCGAGCAGGGCGCCCAACACCACGGCCATGCAGGTGACATGGCCGGCATGCTGCAGCGGGCGCCCGTTATTACATTGGCCGACCTGAAAAAGGGAGACGCTGTGATGGTGGTTGCGAGCGGTCCGAACGCTCCACAGCGTGTCGCGCTCACGGTCGTTGCCGGGGTAGAGCCGTTGCTGCAGGCTCCGCCTTCGGCCAGCGCCGGTCTGTTTTCCGCATCCTGGAACCTGGGCGGCGGCGGCGAGGATGCCGGTGGAGGCGATGCTGCCCCGCAACGCTGAGCTGCTGAATGAAGAGCTGCCCCTGGATCGAATGCCCCACTCGTCCAACGGTTGCAAGCGGGAGAAATCCCTTTCGACGACCCACCCGACTCTACGCACCACCCATGGAGCCTTGTGAAACGGAACCCCCTCTCGCTCTGCCTTCTCTCCTGCTTCGTCTCCGCTGCCGCCGTTCCCATGGCGCAGGCCCAGGCTGGCCCGTCGCCCGCGGCCAACCCGGCCCAAACCTCTTCGGCACAGGCAGGCAGTCTGCGCGGTCAGGTCGCCGATCCCTCGGGAGCGGTCATTCCCGGTGCGATCGTCAGCGTGACCGACGCGCAGGGGCACACGGTCGCGAGCGGCACATCGAAGGATGACGGCAGCTACTCGATTCCCAACATCCCCGCCGGGAGCTATGTGCTGCTGGTCACCGCCAAAGGGTTCGGCACCCTGAGCACCCGGGCCATCACCATCGCGCCGGGCGCGGCGCGGCAGTACAGCCCCACGCTCATGATCCAGGTGCAGCAGCAGAACGTACAGGTCAACTCCGACACGCCGACCGTTTCAGTCGATCCGGACGCGAATGCAAACAGCATTGTGATCAAGGGCGCGGACCTCGATGCACTCTCCGACGACCCGGACGAGCTCTCTGACGAGCTTACGGCGCTTGCCGGCCCTGCTGCCGGGCCTTCGGGCGGCCAGATCTACATCGACGGCTTCACCGCCGGGCAGCTGCCGCCCAAATCAGCGATCCGCGAAATTCGCGTCAACCAGAACCCCTACGGCGCGCAGTTTTATATTATTGTTTTGGGGAGCATCGAGATCTTCACCAAGCCCGGTACCGACAAGTTTCATGGCCAGTTCTATGCCCAGGGCAACGCCCGGCAGTTAAACACCGGCAACCCCTTCACCAAGGACCTGCCCGACTACCACAGCTATCAGTACGAAGGCACGTTGAGCGGCCCGATCAACAAGAACGCTTCTTTCTTCTTTACCGGGCAGCACCGCGTCATCCAGGACGATTCCATCGTCGATGCCATCCGGCTTCCCGGCGAAATCAACGGGGACTTTGCCGCTGGCAACTACAGCAACCTGGCCGACTACACCACGCCGTCCGGGGCTAATTTCACCGACGCCATCAACACCCCGCAGAGCCGCACCAACATCAGTCCCCGTGTCGATCTTCAACTCGGCGCCAAAAACACGCTGTCTGTCCGCTACCAGTACTACCGAAACGCCCTCGGCAACCAGGGAGTCGGCCAGTTCTCGCTCGCGTCTCAGGCTTACAACAGCACGGCCAGCGAGAACACCCTGCAAATTACCCACACGCTCGTTTACGGCCCTCGCGTGATCGTGGAAACCAGCTTCCAGGGACTGATCGATCGCTCCACGCAAACCCCGGCCAGCACGACGCCACAGGTTCAGGTGCAGGGCGATGAGACCTTCGGCGGGCAAAGCACGCAGTTTATTAACGACCACACCAATCACTACGAAGTCGACAACCTTACCGAGCTCGCGCTTAGAACCCATTCCATCTCGCTCGGGGGCCGCCTGAGGATCGCCCGCGATGCCAACTCCTCGAACGGCAGCTTCAACGGTCTGTTCACCTTCGGCGCGCGCTCGTGCCCCGCAGCAGGCGCATGCCAGTTCGCGACAGCCGGCACCAACTCGCTCACAGCGTCCGAGGCCTATGCGGCCACACTCTACGGGCAAGGGAACGGCCAGACCTTCCAGCAGATCCAGGCGGCAGGCGGCGGCCCATCGCAGCTCGTCTACGTCACCGGCAGCCCCAAGGCTGAGGCCAACCTGATCGACGGCGCGCTCTTTTACCAGGATGACTGGAAGTACAAGCCCAACCTCACGCTCTCCTACGGCCTGCGCTGGGAGACACAGAACGACATTCACGACCACAGCGACTGGGCTCCCCGGCTTGCTCTTTCCTACGGCTTCATGCGGCACGGCAAACCCACCAAGGATGTTCTGCGCCTCGGCTTCGGCTACTTTTATGACCGTTTCGCCCTCGCCCAGGTTCTTGAAGCGGCGCGTGTCAACGGCGTCGTGCAAAAGGAAACGGTGCTTGAAGACCCGAGCTGCTACTTTCCTAACGGGTTGCCGGCTACCGCCACCCTTGCCGCCGATTGCGAAGTCGGGACCAGCAGCAGCACCACCAACAGCAGCAGCACCTCCCCCGCGATCTACCAGATCAATCCCAATCTCCACGCCGCGTCCAACATCCAGGATTCCATCGGCCTGGACCACCAGCTCACCAAGAACACGACGCTTTCCGCCACCTTCATCCATTCGCACGGCTCGCATAACTACGACACCATCAACGCCAACGCGCCGTACTCGCCCACGTACAACTCCGCATTGGGCAACATCTATCAGTACTACTCCGAAGGCGTTTACAACCAGAACCAGCTTTTCTTCAACTTCCACACGCAGATCAGCCACTCTCTTTCCGCCTTCGGCTACTACGGGCTCAACTGGGCCAATGCGGATGTGAACGGCGTGAGCAGCAATCCTTCTGACTCGATCGACCTGAAGCAGGACTACGGCCGCGCTGACAACGATGTGCGCAACCGACTCTTCCTCATCGGCAGCTACGCAGCGCCGGACTACTTCCGCATCTCGCCATTCATCGTGGCGCAGTCCGGTACGCCCTTCAACATCGATGTCTCGCAGGACCTGAACGGCGACTCATTCTTCAACGATCGGCCTGCCTTCGCACCGGCAGGTTCAACCGGCTCAAACATCATTGCCAACAGCTACGGCACCTTCAACACCGCTCCAGCCGCGGGCGCCAAGCCCATTCCGATCAACTACGGCAACGGGCCGACGCTCTTCACCTTTAACCTGCGCCTTAGCAAAACCTGGGGCTTCGGGCAGCGACTGCATCCGGCCGGTGGCAGCGGTGAAAACCAGGGCGGCCAGCCAGGTGGCGGGGGCGGACACGGCGGCGGCGGTGGACACGGCGGTGGTGGTCCGTTCAGCAACAGCGGCAACACCGGGCGCCGCTATAACCTCACCCTGAATGCGCAGGCGCTCAACCTGTTCAACATCATCAACGATTCTCCGCCCACCGGCACGCTCGGCTCGCCGCTCTTCGGCAAGTCCAACGCGCTCGATGGAGGAACCATCTTTGCTTCGCCGGACGGCTCAGCCGCACGCCGGATCTTCCTCCAGGCGACCTTCGCCTTTTGAAGCACAATACAACCGGCGGCTGCCAGCAGGTTGACGCTCACTGCGGCCGCTCGTAGCATGGGTATATGCATTCGGTCGCTATTGCCGCCTGTTGTCTGTGTTGCCGCACATTTGCCCTGGCCGGCTGAGGACGGCGCACCTGGTGAGCGACTTCTTCCTTGGCCCGTCCGGCAGAGCATTCCTGCCGGACGGGCTTTCGCTTTCGCGAATCTTCCCCTGCATTTCTGCTTACAGCCATGAGGAAACATGCCCGAACTGACCCAAGGCGCACCACCGAAGGAAACCAAGGCACAACGGATGGAGCGCCTGAAGCGCGAAAAGAATCCGTGGGAGGTCTTCGACGAGGTGCGCCAGTTTGCGCGCGAAGGCCGCGCCAGCGTGCTGCCGGAGTGGGCTTCCGCGTACTTCAAATGGTGGGGAGTCTACACGCAGGGCGACGGGGCCGGTGTGACCGGGGGCAAAGGCGGCGAAGGGCTCGCGAGCGCATACTTCATGCTCCGTATCGGCATCCCTGCCGGCCAGCTCACCACCGCCCAGTTGCGTACCATCGCCCGGATCGCCCAGGTACATGCGCGCAACATGGCAGACATCACGGTGCGGCAGGCGATCCAGTTGCACTGGCTCACCATCGAGACACTGCCGGAGATCATTGATGCGCTTGACGCTGTTGGGCTTTCGCCGCGCGGCTCGTGCGGCGATGTCGTCCGCAACGTCACCGGCTGCCCGTTGGCCGGGGTGGACGCGCACGAGGTATTCGATACTGCGCCGGTGGCAATTGCAATCGCGCGCGAAGTGATCGGCAACTCCGAGTTCTACAACCTTCCGCGCAAGTTCAAGATTTCGGTCACCGGCTGCCCCATCTGGTGCTCGTATCCTGAGATCAACGACATCGGCCTGACCGCAAGCCTGCGTGGAGAAGAACAGGGCTTCACCTTTCGCGTGGGCGGCGGCCTTTCCAGCGATCCGCATCTGGCGGTCAAGCTCGATGCGTGGGTGCCGCGCGATGCGGCTGTCGCTGTCGTCCGCGTGATCGCGGAGATCTTTCGCGATCAGCAGGGACTGCGTGAAAGCCGCGATCGCGCCCGGATGAAGCACCTCTTTCTCAAGGAAGGCTGGACGGCTGAGACATTCCTGAACGAGGTAGAACGGCGGCTGGGTTACAAGCTCCCTGCCGCGGTGGCTGAGACTGTACCGGACGATGTGCTGCGCGACCATGTCGGCATCCATCCGCAGCGCCAGGCGGGGTTCAGCTCTGTCGGGGTTTCCGTGCTGCGGGGCCGGCTCACCGGAAGCCAGCTCGCCGGTGCGGCCGAGCTGGCCGAGCGCTTCGGCTCCGGCCATTTGCGCACAACCGTCGGGCAGAACCTGCTCTTCGTCGATATCGCAAACGACAACGTACGCACGATGGTGGATGAGCTGACGAAACTCGGCTTGCTGGTCGAGGGTTCGCAGTTCTGGCGCGGCGCAGTTGCGTGCACGGGGACGGAGTTTTGCAAGCTCGCGCTCACTGAAACGAAAGGTTTCACGCGGTGGCTGGTCGATGAGCTTGAAGAGCGCGTACCGGGCTTCGACCAGCAGCTGCGGCTGCATGTAACGGGCTGCCCCAACAGCTGCGGCCAGCACTGGATCGCGGACATCGGCATCGAAGGCAAGAAGATCAAGCAGGACGGCCGCATGGTAGACGCGTACTACTTCTGCCTGGGCGGCTCGGTGGGCGAGTTCGCCGGTATCGCACGGCCCGTCGGCTATCGCATCCCCGCGACCGAGGTGCCGGATGCAGTGGAGCGCCTGTTGAAGACGTACCAGAGCACTCGCACCGGTGAAAGTGAAAACCTTCGCGCGTACTTCGCCCGCCATTCAAACGAGGAGCTGCGCGCGCAGCTGGCCGGCGAGCAGCTGGCTGCCGTCGCGCGCGACAGCAGCGCAGGCCCGGCGCCGGGGACAGATGCATGAGCCTTCTGCCGATCTTTCTAAAACTCGACGGTCGCCGGGCACTCGTGGTTGGAGCCGGCGAGGTCGCGACAGGGAAGATTGAGAGCCTGGTTGCGAGCGGCGCCGCAGTAACTGTCGTCGCTCCCTGGGCGAAGCCGGAGATCGAGCAGCTGGCCGAGCGGGGCGCACTCGTGTGGCACAGGCGTCTTTTTGCGGATGACGACATCCGCGGACAATTTGTCGTCATTGCAGGCACAAACGCTGCAAATGTTAACCAGCATGTCTATCGGCTTTGTGCCGCGGCCGGTGTGCTGTGCAATGCAGTGGACGATATTCCCCACTGCGACTTTTATTACGGCTCGGTAGTGTCCCGCGGCGATTTGCAGATTGCCGTTTCTACCGCTGGGGAGAGCCCTTCGTTCGCGCAGAAACTGCGCCGTGAAATCGACGCACTGCTGCCGCACGATCTCGGACCATGGCTGCACACGCTGGGCGGTCTGCGGCGCGAGGTCCTAGAAGCGCAGCCTGCCGATGACGAGCGCAAGCAATTACTCGCTACGCTGGCGCAGCGCTCGGTGTGCGAGTCTCCGGCGTGTCCATCCCGGTTGCTGGCGCTTCCGCAGAACAAGCTCACCCATCAATCGTCACGCGAACGCGCACAAATAGCTGCCGTCACCGCGCCCGGTACAGTCTGGCTAGTGGGCGCAGGCCCGGGGGACCCTGACCTGTTGACGGTAAGAGCTGCCCGGCTGCTTGAGTCTGCCGATCTATTGCTGCACGACGACCTGGTTCCCGAAGCGGTGCTCGCGCTCGCTCCGCCCGAGACCGAGCGCGTGAACGTGGGCAAGCGCTGCGGACGCGCCAGCATCACGCAGGCCGGCATTCACGCGCTGATGATTGAAGGCGCTCGCGCGGGCCGTACCGTGGTTCGCCTCAAGAGTGGTGATCCGCTCGTCTTCGGCCGCGCCGGCGAAGAGATGGATGCGCTTCGATCCGCCGGGATCTCCTTCACCGTAGTACCGGGGGTTACCGCGGCATCGGCTGCTGCGGCAGCCATGCCGTGCTCGCTCACCGACCGGCGCATCTCCTCGAGCATCCTGTTGAGTACCGCGCATCGCGCACCGGCCGAAACTGCCCCCACCGAACCTACCCGTATCGTGTACATGCCGGGGCGCGACCTTACCGGCGTTGCTCGGGAATGGCGCGCCGCAGGCTTACCGGCAGACTACCCGTGCGTGCTGGTCTCACGGGCCGGCCAGCCGGAACAGCAGGTCACGCGTACAACGCTTGGCTTGCTGCACGTCACAAGTCCCGGGCCGGCTCCCGTGCTGTTGATGGGCGGCGAGGTGTTCGCGGAGCGCGCCCTGGCCAGCGCGCAAACAGCGGACACGATCCCGGGCCATACGGACCCGCATGGCAGCCGCTCCGAAGCTCTCCAGTAACAACGGCCCCTATTTATTGCACATTCAAAATGGCGACCCCTGCGCTCGGCATGGTCAACTCGCCGTCTTCAACCTTCGTCCGTGCATCCGAGGCAAGCAGCAGACTTACGTCTTCGTCGAGACCCGCGGTGTAGCCTTCCTCGTCAAGCGTAAAGACCAGCACGATGCTGCCGCGCTGCATCGTGAACCAGCGCTCGTCCTCATCAAAGTCGATGTCCACCTGGTCAAGCACACCGTCGGTCAGTTCGCGCCGGGATTTACGTAGCGCGATCAGCTTGCGGTACCAGTCAAGCATGTCGGCCTGCGGCTGCTGCTTCAGTTCCTCCCACTTCAGCTTCGAGGCTTCAAATGTGGACTTGTCCTGCGGGTCAGGAATCTCCTCCGGCTTCCAGCCGAATGCTGCAAATTCCTTCTTGCGGCCTTCGGAGACGAGCCTTGCTAGTTCCTTGTCCTCATGATCGGTGAAGTATTGGAACGGCGTGCTCGCTGCCCATTCCTCTCCTTGAAAAAGCATGGGCAGAAAAGGAGAAAGAATTGTAACCGCCGCTGCTATCTTTGCCCGGGGAATGTCGGTCAGGTGCACTAGCCGCTCGCCCTTGGCGCGATTGCCGATCTGGTCATGATTCTGCGAGTAGCCGCAGAAGTGCCAGCCGGGCAGGTTCCGGACAGGGCGGCCATGGACGCGCTCGCGAAACTCCGAGTATTCGCCGTCATAAACGAACGCCTGCGTAAGCGCTTTGCCCAGGTCGGCGAACTCTCCGAAGTCAGCGTAGTAGCCGCTGGTATCGCCGGTGAGCAGGGCGACCAGCGCGTGGTGGAAGTCGTCGCTCCACTGCGTATCGAAGCCGTATCCGCCGCATTCCTTCGATTGCACCAGACGGGGATCGTTCAAGTCGCTCTCGGCGATCATCAGGTACGGGCGTCCCGTCTCTGCCTGCAGCGCATGCACCTCGGTGTTGATCTGCTCCATAAAGTTGATTGCCGAACGGTCGACGTAGGCGTGGACTGCGTCGAGCCGCAGGCCGTCCATGTGATAGTCGCGCAGCCACATGATCGCGTTGTCGCAGAAGAAACGCCGCACTTCATAGGAGCCGGCATCTTCCAGATTTACCGCATCGCCCCAGGGCGTCTTATGCGCGCCGGTAAAGTACGGCCCGTAACTTGCGACATAGTTGCCGGACGGACCGAAGTGGTTGTAAACGACGTCCATCACGACGGCCAGGCCCTTGCCATGCGCCGCATCTACCAGGCGCTTCAACCCATCCGGGCCACCGTATGCGCTATGCGGCGCGAACAGGTCGACTCCGTCGTAGCCCCAGCCATTCGTTCCGGGAAACTCGGCAAAGGGCAGCAGTTCGATGTGGGTTATGCCAAGTTCGCGCAGGTAGTCAAGCTTTTCAATCGCGGCATCGCAGGTACCTTGCGGCGTGAACGTGCCGATATGCAGCTCATAGACGATAGCGCTCTCAAAAACCCTCGCGTGAAAACCGGCATCCGTCCACTGAAAATCGCTGTGGTCGATAACGCGGGATGGACCATTAACGCCTTGAGGCTGGAACTGAGAGCGGGGATCAGGCAGCGCCTGCGATTCGCCATTCAGCAGGAACGCGTAGTCGGTTCCTGGGCCGGCATTCTCGACCGCCACACCCCACCAGCCGCCGTCCTTTTTTTCGAGCGGGAACTTTTCTGCACCGATCTTTACGTCTACGGACTCAGCCTTCGGAGCCCAAACTCTGAAATTGTGCATGCTACTCGTGCTCCCTGTTCTACTTTGATGCCGACTGGGCCGACTCACCCTGAGCGTTGTTTGAAGCTTTAGGATCAAGCTCGGGTGTACTCCCGGGCTGCTCCGGCGCATGCGGAGTGTGCTTGCTGGAGCGATGACGCCGCCTACGGGTGTGCTTCTCTGTCCCCACTACATCAAAGATGGCGTTGACCATGGCGATGTGTGAAAACGCCTGCGGAAAGTTCCCTACCTGGCGCTTCTTCCCGGTGTCGTACTCCTCTGAGCTCAGGCCCAGATCGTTGCGAAGGCTAAGCAGGTAATCCAGCAGCTTTCTCGCATCCTGATCGCGCCCGATCATTTTCAGGCAGCTCACCATCCAGTAGGAACATGCGACAAACGTACCTTCCCCGGCAGGCAAACCGTCTGAGGACCTGCTGGTGTCATAGCGCAGCAGCAGCCCGTCGCGCATCAGCTTCTTCTCGATCGCCTCAATCGTTCCCTTCACCCGTGGATCCTCAGCCGGCAGAAAACCGACGAGCGGCATCAACAGCAGGGAGGAGTCGAGTTCATCACCGGAGAACTTCTGAGTAAACGCTCCGATTTTCTCGTTGAAACCCTTCGCGCAAACCTCTTCGTGCACCTGCTTGCGCAGCGCGCGCCACTCATCGAGCGGCGCTTCGCTGCCGGTGTGTTCGGCGATCATAATGGCGCGGTCGAAGGCCACCCACACCATCATTTTTGAGTAGGTGAACTGCTGCGCGCCGCTGCGCGATTCCCAGATGCCCTGGTCCGGCTCCTGCCAGATGGTCTGCAGATGTTCAATCAGCAGCTTTTGCAGGTGCAGATCGACTTCACGCGGGGCCTTGATCCCGCCGAGCGCGTGGTAGAACGCATCCATCACTTCGCCGTAAATGTCGAGCTGCAGCTGCTCCGCCGCTGCATTGCCGATCCGCACCGGCTTTGAACCTTCGTAGCCGCTCAGCCAGCCGACCTCCCACTCCTGCAGCTGCCGTTCTCCGCCGATCCCGTACATGATCTGCACCTGGTCCGGGCTGCCCGCGATAGCGCGCAGCAGCCAGTCCTGCCAGGCTTCCGCCTCCTTGTAGAAGCCGCCGTTCATCAGCGCCAGCAAGGTAAAGGTCGAGTCCCGCAGCCAGCAGAAGCGGTAATCCCAGTTGCGCGGACCGCCAAGCGCTTCCGGCAACGACGTCGTCACTGCGGCAACCACTCCCCCGGTCGGGCGAAACGTCAAAGCCTTGAGCGTGATCAGCGAGCGCTGCACTGCTTCGGTGTACGGGCCTGCATCCGTACACTTCCTCGCCCACCTTGCCCAGTATTGCTTCACCGACTCGAGCAGCTTGTCCGGGTCGACCGAGCGCGGTTCGGGCGCGGCGGAACTTCCATAGGTAAGGGTCATCCACACGTGCTCGCCCGCGCCCAGGGTAAAGTCGCACACCGTCCGCTGGTCGCGGCCGTGCGGCTCCAGCACAGAACGGAAAAGCACCATGTGCGGACCCGCAATCGCGCGAATGGAATGCTCGCCCCGCGTCACCCAGGGGATGGAGTGGCCGTAGTCGAAGCGCAGCACCAGTTCCATGTACGCGTCCACGCTGCCCTCCAGACACTCCACCTTGCGGCAGATGTGCGAGTGGCTTTCACGCGCAGGCATAAAATCGGTGACCCGCAACACATCGCTGCCCCTTGTCCAGGTCGTTTCCAGCACCAGTGTCTGCGGTATGTAGCGGCGCTCCGCGGTCCAGCCCTCGCCGGCAGGCGCAACAAGCCAGCGCCCGTTTTCATCGTTGCCCAGCAGTGCGGCAAAGCAGGCGTCCGAGCCGAAGTTCGGCCAGCAGAGCCAGTCGATAGAGCCGTTCTTGCCCACCAGCGCCGCTGTCTCACAGTCGCCGATAATTCCGTAATCCTCAATCCGCAGCGGCATAGTTATTGCTCGTGGTACGAGCGGGAGAGCCCGCCGTCGATGGTGAAGGTCGCGCCCGTAACATAGGCTGCCTCATCTGAAGCCAGGTAGGCCACCAGGCCCGAGACATCTTCAACCGTGCCCATGTAACCAAGCGGGATGTTCTTGCGCAGAGCGTCCATCTTTACCTCGTCGTCCATAAGATTCATATTGATCGGCGTCTTGATGGCTCCGGGCGCTATGTTGTTCACCGTAATGCCCAGTGGACCCAGCTCAACGCAGAGATTGCGCATCATCATCCGCAAGCCCCCCTTGCTCATGCAGTAAGTTGAAAAGCCGGGAAAGGCCATGTCTTCATGAACAGAACTGATGTTGATGATGCGCCCCTT
Organism: uncultured Acidobacteriaceae bacterium; assembly: GCA_964245565.1. Lineage (GTDB taxonomy): Bacteria > Acidobacteriota > Terriglobia > Terriglobales > Acidobacteriaceae > EB88. The sequence goes on from CAXTMY010000023.1 coordinate 19,553, forward strand.
CTTCTTCGCCTCGCGCAGTCGGCAAACAAAGGCCTGGGTCAGGAAAAAGGGACCCTTCAGGTTGACATCGAGGACCTTGTCATACTGTTCTTCCGTGACGTCCCAGAAGACGGCCTTCTGCTCAAGTCCGGCGTTGTTTACCAGGATGTCGCAGCCGCCGTATTTCCCCCAGGCTTTCTGCATCAGCGCCTGAATTTCATCCAGCTTCGTGATATCAGCCCGGAAGCTGACCGCCGTGCCTCCGGCTTCGGTGATAGAAGCGACCGTCCCGCTTGCGCCCTCGTCGCTGCCGACGAAATACAAAAATACCATATCGCCTTACCTCCAGAGACGGATCGCGATGTTCTGGCCGATACCCGAACCGGCTCCGGTCACAATGGCGACCCGGCCCTCAAGAAACCCCATGCGGTCTGCTCCCGCAATGCCGGAAAGGTCACGGCAAAGCTCAGCCGTTTGGATGCGTCACGACTCCGGAATTTGGCATTTTCTCGTCAGGCTTCTGTGAGGAGTTGAAGGGTTCAACATTCGAGGCATGGAGAACCGTAAGATCCACGTCAGGCAGGGCGCTCCGCGCAGACGGGCTTACTCCCACTCGATCGTGCCCGGCGGCTTCGAGGTGATGTCATACACCACGCGGTTAATCCCGCGCACTTCGTTGACAATACGGTTGGAGATGCGTCCCAGCAACTCGTATGGCAGCTGGACCCAGTCCGCCGTCATCCCGTCTTCCGAGTGCACTGCACGGATAGCACAGGTCGCCGCGTAGGTCCGCTGGTCGCCCATTACCCCGACACTCTTGACCGGCAGCAGCACGGCGAACGCCTGCCAGATCGAACGATAAAGGCCGGCTGCCTTGATCTCATCAACAACGATCTCGTCCGCTTCCTGCAGGATCGCGACTCGTTCCGGCGTGACTTCTCCAAGAATGCGCACCGCGAGGCCTGGCCCGGGAAACGGCTGCCGCCCCAGGATGTCCTCCGGCATCCCCATGTCCCGGCCGATCCGCCGAACCTCGTCCTTGAACAGGTCGCGCAGCGGCTCGATCAGCTTCAGCCTCATCGTCTCCGGCAGCCCGCCCACGTTGTGATGACTTTTGATGGTTTGCGATGGCCCTTTTACTGACGACGACTCGATCACATCCGGGTACAGCGTGCCCTGCACCAGCCAGTCCACACCGCCCCGTGTTTCCGCAATCCGCGCAGCTTCTTCGTCGAACACCTCGATGAACTCGCGCCCGATGATCTTGCGCTTCGTCTCAGGATCGGCGACGCCGGCGAGCCTCGACAAAAAACGCTCCCGCGCATCGACGGCGACCAGGTTGAGCCCCAGCTTGCCGCGCAGGTTCTCCTGCACCTTCCGGAACTCATCCTTGCGCAACACGCCGTTGTCAACGAACACGCACGTCAGCTGATCGCCGATGGCGCGATGCACCAGCACCGCTGCAACCGATGAGTCCACGCCGCCCGAGATGGCGCAGATGGCATGACCGGCGCCCACGCGCGCCCGCACGGTCGCCGTCGTCTCCTCGATAAAGTGCTGCGGCGTCCAGTCCGCCGTCACGCCGCAGATGCCCAGCACGAACGACCGCAGCAGGTCCATGCCATGCCTGGTGTGCTGCACCTCGGGATGAAACTGCACTGCCCAGATGCGCCGTGCGGCGTCAGCAATGCCGGCCAGCGCATGCGGCGTCTTCGCGGTGATGTGAAAGCCCGCAGGCAGCTCCAGGGCTTCATCTCCATGCGACATCCAGACCTTCAGCGTCGGCGGCAGGCCGGCAAACAGCGCCGTTTCCCGGTCCACGATGGAGACTTCCGCATCGCCATACTCGCGCCGTGCCGCAGGCCGCACTTTGCCGCCCAGGTGGTGCACGATGAACTGCAGCCCGTAGCAGATACCCAGCACCGGCAGGCCCAGACCCAGCACCGCGGGATCTGCCTTCGGCGCGTCCGCGTCGTACACCGACGATGGTCCGCCCGACAGGATGATGCCCCGCGGCTGCAACGCCTCGATCTCCGCAAGCGAAGCCGTACACGGCAACACCGCTGAAAAGACATTCAGCTCGCGGATGCGACGCGCAATCAGCTGCGTATACTGCGAGCCGAAATCGAGAATGACGATGGAGGAAGAGACGCTTGCCGTGGTATCCACCCGTTCAGTCTAAAGCCTCGCCTGAAGCATCTCTCCCGCTGCTGTGATCCGCAAATCCTCCTGGTGTGGCCTTTCTTTACGGAAAGGCCACGTTCACAGTCGCCGGCCGGTTGTAGCTGTGGGAGAAATGTCCTGGCGCGCGAAAGGCAAACGTTGCGGCAGCGCAGAGGCGGCACGCGCCTCCCGCACGGCGCCCAGGCCGGCGAACAATACCCCCAGCCGCACCGCGCTGGCCGCGCCCAGCAGAAAGAGCGTAAGCACGATGCCCCACCCCACGCGAGCCCAAAGCTGCGCAAACGGGTCGGGCAGCAGCGTAAACACGAACGCAGCCGCCAGCAGCCAGAGTCGCGCACGGTTTTGCCCGCGACGTATCGCCCGCAAGCGGCCGCCCAGCCCGTCCCGCGGCATTTGCCACGCTCGCTGAAAGGCAGAGCCAAACGGCAGCCCATCCGCCAGCGCCAGCACGACGCACAGCTCGATCGCGCGAGCCGCGCGCGCCCACAGCCACCCAAGCAGGGCCGTTGCCGCCAGCACCAGCACCGCATACAACAGAGAACTCGGCGCAGCCCCGTGGAGCGAAACTTGAGCCGCCCCCTCCATCGAGGCACTCCAGGCACAGGAGGCTCCAACCAGCGCGCCGAGCCGCAGTCCTTCCGCCCCCGCCAGCAGCCACGGCCGGCGCGGCAGCCGCGCGTCGTACCGCGCCAGCAAAGCCTGCCTGCCCAGCGCAAACGCCACGATCCAGCAGAACAGCGCGAACGGCGCGAGACCCCACGCGGCCCGCTCCAACTGCGGGCGCAGGATGTTCATCGCTGCCGTGAAGACGGTGAGGAGCCGCGACGGGTCGTCAAACACGCTGTCGCTCGAGAGCTGGAACAACCCGGTGGACTGCAGAGCGGCTTGCGATGCCGTCCAGATACGCCAGGTGTCGAAGCTCGCGACCAGCAGCAGCAACCCGCCGCACACCCATCGCCACAGCAGCTCAAGCCCCAGCAGCGAAGGCCGCTGCCGCAGCTCAGCCCAGATCGAGACACGCGCAGGCGAAAGAATCAGCCGCTCTGCTCCACTCTCCATCCGCGTCCACCCTACGCAGTTGCCCTCGAACCAGCCTTACCGAACGACCAGGTTGACCAGTTTACCCGGCACCACGATCGTCTTGACGACCTGTCTGCCTTCGAGCGCCGCCTGGATCTTCTGGTCGCCCAGCGCAGCCGCACGCACCGCCGGCTCGCCGGAACCGGCCGCCAGCCGCACCACCGTCCGCAGTTTGCCGTTGATCTGCACGGGGATCTCCATCTCCGCTTCCCGCGCCAGCGCTTCATCAAACACAGGCCACGGCGTGCGCAGCAGGTTGCCTTTGCCGCCCACCAGCGACCACAACTCGCTTGCAAGATACGGTGCAAATGGCGCCAGCAGCAGCACCAGGCTGCGCAGCACATGCCGCGTCACGCCCGGCGCGATCTCACCCGAAGCAAACGCTTCATCGGCCGCGTTCAGCGTGTTCTGCAGCTCCATAACGGCCGCGATGCAGGTGTTGAAGTGCCAGCGGTCGTTGAAGTCCTCAGTGATCTTGCGAATCGTCTGGTGCAGCTTTCTGAGCACGTCCTGGGCCGCGGGACCGGCTGCTTCCGCGGAGAAGCTAGCGGAAAAATCATCCGGCGCATCCGCCGCCACCGCGGCATGCCGTGTCACAAAGCGGTACACCTTGCCCAGGAACCGTGAAACGCCTGCGACCCCATCCTCCTGCCAGTCCAGGTCGCGGTCCGGCGGCGCGGCAAACAGCGCGTACATCCGCGTGGCATCGGCCCCGTAGCGCGCAATCATCTCGTCGGGCGAAACCACGTTGCCCTTCGACTTCGACATCTTCGCGCCGTCCTTGATCACCATGCCCTGCGTAAACAGCCGCTCCACCGGCTCGTCATTTGCGATCAGGCCAATATCGCGCATCACCTTTGTCCAGAAGCGCGAGTAGATCAGGTGCAGGATCGCGTGTTCGACGCCGCCGATGTACTGGTCGATCGGGAACCAGTAGGCCGCGGCTCCCCTCGCAAATGGCGCCGTGCTGTCGCGGGCGCTCGTATACCGGTAGAAGTACCAGCTCGAGTCGACAAACGTGTCCATGGTGTCGGTTTCGCGCCGCGCCGCGCCGCCGCACCTGGGGCACGTCGCGTTCACAAACTCCGGCACCTGCGCCAGCGGCGAGCCGCCCTGCTGCGTAATCGCGATCTTCTCCGGCAGCAGCACCGGCAACTCCGCGTCCGGCACCGGCACAATCCCGCAGCCCTCGCAGTACAGCATCGGAATCGGCGTGCCCCAGTACCGCTGCCGGCTCACGCCCCAGTCCTTCAGCCGATAGGTCACGGTTGCTCTTCCGAACCCATCCTGTTCCGCCTTCGCGCTCATCTTCAGGCGCGCGTCCGCGCATTCCAGGCCGGTCCACTCACCGGAGCGCACCAGCACCGCTCCTTCATCGGCTATGACCGGCAGAACATTCTCCGCACCCGGCACCTCGACCACCTGCCGCACGGGCAGCCCGTACTTCCCGGCAAACTCCCAGTCGCGCTCATCGTGCGCCGGCACGCTCATGATCGCGCCCGTGCCGTAGTCGGCCAGGATGTAATTCGCGATCCAGACCGGCAACAGCTCGCCCGTAAACGGATTCTGCGCATAATGACCGGTAAAGGCGCCGTGCTTGTCAAGCGCGGCCATCTCGCCCGCCTCGCGCGCGGCGCGCTGCTGCTCGAGCATGGTTTCCACCTGCCGCTGGAGCGTCGCATCCGCCCGCGCCCATTGCGTTACCAGCGGGTGCTCGGGCGCGAGCTGCAGACTGGTCGCGCCATAAATCGTGTCGATCCGCGTCGTAAACACAGTGATCGTGTGCCCGGTAAGCGGTTCGCGGCTCCCGGGCAAAATCTGTTTGCCGTCATCTTCAGCAACGCGGCCGCCTGCGACCACCGCAAAGGTCACTTCCGCGCCGTCGCTGCGCCCGATCCAGTTGCGCTGCATGGTGCGCACCTTTTCCGGCCAGCCTTCAATGTTGTCCAGCCCGGCCAGCAGCTCTTCGGCGTACTCGGTCGTGCGAAAAAACCACTGCTCCAGGCTCCGCTGCTCGACAACCTGGTCCTCATGCCGCCAGCAGCAGCCGTTCACCACCTGCTCGTTCGCGAGCACCGTCGCGCACAACGGGCACCAGTTCACCTTGCTCTGCTTGCGGTACGCCAGGCCGCGCTTGAACATGCGGATGAAAAACCACTGGTTCCAGCGGTAGTACTCCGGCAGGCAGGTCGTCACTTCATTACGCCAGTCGTAGCTCAGGCCCAGCCGCTGCATCTGGCGCTTCATCGCGGCGATGTTGCTCAGCGTCCACTCACGCGGCGGCGTGTTGTTCTTGATCGCCGCATTTTCCGCCGGCAGCCCGAAGGCGTCCCAACCCATCGGGTGCAGCACGTTATAGCCCTGCATCCACTTGTAGCGCGCCAGCGCATCGCCAATGGCGTAATTGCGCACGTGGCCCATGTGCAACTGGCCGCTGGGGTAGGGCAGCATTTCCAGCACGTAATACTTCGGCTTGCTGCTCGATGCCGGCTCGGCTGCATACATCTCCGGGTCCGCAGCCCAGCGCTCCGCCCACTTCGCCTCAATCTCCGCGGGAGCGTAGCGCATATCGCGCTCTGTATGCGTCACTTTTGATTCATTGCCCATAGAAGTTTTCATTCTACTTCGGCGATTTTTCGCCCAGCGCTGCGAGGCCCTGCAGCGCCCGCACATTCTTCTCAATATCTCCCGGCTCATCCACCGGCGTTTCCGCCACAAACGCGCAGTGCGCAAAGCGCCGATCGTTCAGCAGCCGCCGGAACGGAGCGCTGCCGATCAGGCCCTCGCCAATATGCTCATGGCGGTCCAGCTTTGAGCCGCGCGCGGCTTTCGCATCATTCGTATGCCATACCCGTACGTTCTCCGTGCCGATCGTGCTCTCAATCTGCCGCACCGTCTCTTCCCAGCCGCTTTCGCTCACAATGTCGTAACCCGCCACATGCGTATGGCAGGTGTCGAGGCACACGCCCACGGGCAGGTGGCTGCGTAACAGCTCGGCCAGCTCCGCCACCTGCTCAAAGCTGCCGCCGAGCGAGTGCTCCGACCCCGCCGTATTCTCGATCAATAGTTGAAACGGATTGCCCGCGAAGTCCAGCCCGTCGACCGCTTTCTCGATCCCCAGCGCCGCGCGGCGCAGCCCTTCGTCGCGCGTCAACCCCTTCCACGAGCCGGGGTGCAGCACCAGGAACTCCGCGCCGAGCGCCATTGCCCGCTCCACCTCGCCGCGAAACGCAATCTCCGACTTCTCCAGCACGTCCTGGGTCTGCGAGGCCAGATTAATCAGGTAGTTGGCGTGCACCACTGCCGGGCCGATATCGTGCTGCGCCCGCAGCGTCCGCATCTTCGCGGCCGCATCCGGCGTGACAGGCGCAGCGCGCCACATCCGCGGGCTTGACGTAAAGATTTGAAACGTATTCGCGCCCACGGCCTGCGCCCGCTCCACCGCGGTGTGCGCGCCGCCGGCCGTGGACAGGTGAATGCCGATGCGTTTTGCTTTCTGCGATGCAGCCATTGCTCCCATTCTATTGCCCGCTGCCGTGTAGAGTGGGGAGGGATCGCAGACCGATGACCACCCTGATCACTGCTCGACAGCTCTTACTACCCGAGGCCCGCTCGCTGCGCCTGTTCTCATCGTCCAGGATGGCGTGATCGCGTCTATCTCCACACGCCCGGACCAGACGCTGCCGGCGCATGCCGCGCATCACGACTACCCGGACGCTGTGCTGGTGCCGGCGTATTTCGACATCCATACCCATGGCTGCTGTGGCCACGATGTTATGGAGGCTACGCCCGAAGCTCTCGGCACCATCAACAGCTTCCTGGCGCGGCGCGGCGTCGGCGCCTACCTGGCGACCACCATGACTGCTCCCAAAGACCGCATCCTGCGCTCGCTCGCCGGCTTGGCAACGCTGCTGTCTGCGCCGCTCGCTCCAGGCCAGGCGCGCCCGCTCGGCATCCACATTGAAGGCCCGTTCCTTTCCCATGCCAAGCGCGGCGCTCACCCGACCCGCGACCTGCTTGAACCCTCGATCGAGTTTTTCGACGCGATGTGGAATGCTGCCGAAGGCCGCATCACGCTCATGACCATCGCACCCGAGCTGCCCGGCGCCCTAGACCTTATCGCTCACGCGGCGTCACGCGGGGTCAAAATCTCCATCGGCCATACCGACGGCCTGGCAGCGGACGCCCATGCAGCCGTGCGCAGCGGCGCAGCTTCCGCAACGCACACTTTTAATGCCATGCATCGGCTCGATCATCGGGAACCCGGCATATTGGGTGCGGTTCTCTCAACCGACTCGCTCTATGCCGAGCTGATCTGCGACGGCATCCATGTCGACCCCTCGATGGTGCAGCTGTTCTCCCGCGCCAAACCCGCAGACCGCGCCATCCTGATCACAGACGCGATGAGCGCCGCCGGCATGCCCGACGGCAGCTACAAGCTCGGCGAGCTCGACGTGCGCGTCACCGGCGGCCGCGCGATCACGGGTGAAAATACCCTCGCCGGCTCCACGCTCACGATGGACGCGGCCGTGCCGAATTACATGCGCTTTGCCGGCGTCCCGTTGCACCAGGCCGTGCAGGCCGCATCGGCGAACCCCATCCGCATGGCTGCGATGCAGGCAGGGGAGCTTTTCGCCGGGCAGCGCGCCGACCTCAACGTGCTCGCCGGAGACGGCACGCTCCAGGCCACCTACCTGGGCGGCCTGCGGATCCATCCCTGAGCCGGAGTGAGGAGCCCAACCCGGCAGCAGCCGTGGCGACACTTGCGGAGGAATTCCTGAACCGGCCTTGTTCCCGGGCATAATCAGCGAGTCGACGGGCCATTCGTGCGGTCTCCTGCATCGTTTCAGGCGCAGCCCGGGCTCTCCGCTTACACTACCGTCGGGAGCTGGTCAGCTTTCATCTGATGGAGAGCGCAGCGCGGCGGCTGGCGAAACGAAAGGCATCGAGTCGCCGGGGGTTTGCGTTCTTCTTGACGATCAAATGCTCAAACATGCACCGGCCTGCCAGAAGGGATTCTGCATGACAAGACTGCTGCTGCACGCCGCGCTGTCCATTCTGCTGGTGTGGCCGCTCAACGCCAGTGCCGGCAAATCGGCTGGGGACGCCGCAGCAAACCATCCGTTCCGCGCCCTCGATACCGTGATGCAGCAGGCAATCGTCGAGCACCAATTGCCCGGGGCGGTTATCGAGGTCGGCCATGGCGGTAAGGTGGTCCTCGCTCGCGCCTATGGCGAGCGCTCGCTCAAACCGGCTCGCGAGGCAATGACGGTAGACACCGTCTTCGACATGGCTTCGCTCACCAAGCCCATTATTACAGCGCTCGCCGTGATGCAACTGATCGAAGCCGGCAGGCTGCGCCTCGCCGATCCTGCCGCGCTCTACATTCCCGCATTCGCCGCCGCGGGCAAAGGTGACATCACCATTCGCCAGCTGCTCACGCACTACTCCGGCCTGCCGCCTGATCTCGATCTGCGCGTTCCATGGACCGGCAAAACCGAGGGCTTTGCCCGGGCCAACGCCATTCTCCCCGTGTCACCGGCAGGCGCAATCTTTCGCTACAGCGACGTCAATTACATCGTGCTGCAGGAGATCGTTGAAAAACTCTCCGGCGAGCCGCTTCAAGCCTACGCGCAAACGCACATCCTGAAGCCGCTGCGCATGACCCACTCCGGCTTTCTCCCCGATGCCTCGCGGCTGCCGCCCATCGCGCCCACTGCTTATGATGAGCACGGCACCATGCTGCGCGGAACGGTGCATGACCCCACGGCACGCCGCATGGGCGGCGTCGCCGGACATGCCGGTTTCTTCAGCACCGCGCACGATCTCTCCCTCTACGCACAGGCCCTGCTGGACCGTCTCCGCGGCGCGCCCAGCCGGTTCCCCCTGAGCCGCGCCGCACTGCTGAAGATGACCACCCCGCAAGAACCTGTGGGCGGCACGCAGGTGCGCGGTCTCGGCTGGGACATCGACTCGGTGTTCTCGGGCAATCGCGGCGACCTCTTTGCGCTCGGCTCCTTCGGGCACACCGGCTTTACCGGCACGTCGCTCTGGATTGACCCCGCAAGCGATACCTATCTCATCATCCTGGCCAATGCTGTTCACCCGAGCGGCGCTCACAACATTACTCCCCTGCGCGGGCGCATCGCCGACATCGTCGTCGCCGCGCTCAACCTCTATGCCACGCCCGGCAGCAAACCCCTGTCGCTCTCCGGTTACAACCAGGACCATCCCGTCGTTCCCGGCCGCAATGGCGACGTGCTCACCGGCATCGACGTACTGGAAGCATCGCACTTCTCAGAATTGCGCCCGCTGCTTGCCAGCCACGGCGGTCGCCTGCGCATCGGTCTCGTCACCAATCAGACCGGCCTCGACCGCGAGGGCCGTCGCACCATCGACATTCTCCGGGCTGCCTCGTCCGAGCTGCCGGGCCTCACGCTCACTACTCTCTTCAGCCCTGAGCACGGCATCCACGGTACCGCGGACTCAACCGAGATCGCCAACGATACAGATGCCGCAACCGGACTGCCTGTCGTGAGTCTCTACGGCGCCACGGATGCGCAGCGCCGCCCCACGGACGCGCAGATGCGGTCGCTCGACGTCGTCATCTTCGATCTGCAGGACGCCGGCGTTCGCTTCTACACCTACGAAACGCTGCTCGGCTATTTTCTTGAAGCAGCCGCAAAGACCGGCACTGCCATCGTCGTGCTTGACCGTCCCGATCCGATCACAGGCGTCCACGTGGAAGGGCCGCTCAGCGATGCAGGCCGGCAGAGTTACACCAACTACATCGCACTGCCCGTGCGACATGGCATGACACTGGGCGAGCTGGCCCGCTACGACAACGCGGAAAAACAACTCCATGCCTCGCTCACCGTCATCGCGATGCAGGGCTGGCAGCGCGGGGACTGGTTCGACGACACCGGCCTTCTCTGGACAGACCCCTCGCCGAATCTCCGCAGCATGGCAGCGGCTGTGCTCTACCCGGGGCTCGGCCTTATTGAAAGCACAAACATCTCTGTAGGCCGCGGCACAGACGCACCCTTTGAGCGTGTCGGCGCCCCATGGATCGACCCGCGCGCGCTTGCCCGCGTACTCAACGCCCGTCTGCTGCCCGGTGTTCGCTTTCTGCCCGTGCGCTTTACCCCGCGCGGCAACTACCCGTTCAGCGGCCGGCAATGCGGGGGCGTTGCGATCCTCGTGCTCGACCGCAATTTCGTCGACACACCCGAGCTGGGTCTGGAAATAGCTTCCGCCCTGCGCGTGCTTTATCCCGCACAGTTCCAACCCGCCGGCATGGCCCGGGCCGTCGTCAACCAGCAGGCACTCGATGAATGGAATGCCGGCATGGACCCGCGGGAGATCGAGGAGAACTGGCGCGCACCACTCGACACCTTCATGGAAAAGCGGCAGCAATTCCTGCTTTACTAGGGCGTTGATTGCCGTGTACCGCCCGGCATAGGTCGGGCGTACTCGCCGCTCGCTCATTACCTGAATACCATTTGCAGGACGATGGAGCCGCCGACCGATGCAAGCAGCGCAGTCGGCATAGCGACCGCGCCCACTTTTAAAAAATCCACAAAACGCACATCCAGCGACTCCTTGCGCAGGGCCAACAGCCACAGGATGGTCGCAAGCGATCCGGTCACCGAGAGATTCGGCCCGAGGTCTACGCCAATCAGCACGGAACGGGTCAGCAGCCCCCTGACGGTGGCCCCGGCGACCAGCCCGAGGGGCAGGTTGTTCACCAGGTTTGAGCCCAGCCCGACAGCGAAACTCATTACCAGCGAGCCCAGAGCGGCCGGCAGTTCCTGCGCCCACTGCATGGCTGCAGCGGCGCCGCGCAGCGCGCCGATACTCTCGAGTGCATCGACCAGCACAAATAACGCCGCTACCAGAGCCAGCGTGGACCAGCTCACGTCGCGCGCCAGCTTCAGCGGGTTCGACCGGCTCCGCAGGCAAACCACAGCCACGGTCACCAGCGCAGCCGTGCATGTCGGCAGGCCCAGGTTCCAGTTCAGCGCTGAAGCCGTGAGCAGTACGGCAACCACCAGTACCAGGCCTGCGAGCACCAGCTTCCCATCCCTTCGCAGCGTCTGCGCACCTCCGCCCTCCTCTACCGCGCCGCTCAGCTCGCGCCGGAAATACCAGCGCAATACGGCGTAGGTGACAGCGATCGACAGCGCCGACGGTACGCCAAACGAAATAAGCCATTGGCCCAGCGGCGGCATACCCGTATGGAACACGACCAGGTTTGCCGGATTGGAAATGGGCAGTACGAACGACGCGGCATTCGCGATCATGGCGCATGCGAAAAGATAAGGCAGCGGTTGCACTTTTGATTTGCGCACCGCCGCCAGCACAGCCGGGGTGAGCACGACTGCCGTGGCGTCGTTCGACAGGCACGCCGTCACCAGCGTTCCTACTGCGTAGATGAGCGTGAAAAGCCGCGCAGCTGAGCCGCGCGCATGCCGCACCGCGACTGAAGAGACCCAGTCGAATACCCCATGCTCGCGCGCCAGCTCCGAGAGCAGCATCATCCCGATCAAAAACAGGTATACATCCGAGCCTTCGGCTATCGCCTTTCCGGCCAGGCGGATCGGGACCAGTCGCAGCACCACCAGCAGCAGCGCACCCCCACCTGCCCAGTACACCTCTGCAATATTGCGCGGCCGCACCAGCATCAGTAGGATGCTGATGACAACGATCGACGCGAGCAGCGCGTGAGCAGCTATCAGAGGCACGTCTATCACTTTCTCCTGTTCTCGTGCGGGTCGAATCGTATTCCGGCAGACCACGTTCACTGCATGCGCGCCCCCGCGAGTGCATGGAGCCCGGCAGGGAGTGCTTCATGATGGTACTGTTCACCTCTCTGCACGGTCTATTCGCTCAACCGCAACTGGCGTGGTGCCGGCCATGCGGCGGGGCCGCCCGGAGCAGCTTTCGCACCCGCATGTTAGCATCGTTTACTCTCTTTAAAGTGGGAGCAGTGATGCCGACGAAGAAACGAATCGCAATTCAGAAAAAGCCGGAGGGGGCATATCACCACGGACAACTCAAAGTGGCGCTGAAGGAGGCAGCGCTGCGGTTAGTCCGGGACAAGGGACCGCGCGAGTTTTCACTCAACGAGGCCTCGCGACTGGCGGGTGTGAGCGTGGGCGCGCCGTACCGGCACTTCCAGGACAAAGATGCACTGCTGGCAGAGCTCGCCTGCGACGGGATGGATCTGATGGTCCGAGAACTGCGTGAAGCGGCCGGAACTATCACGGGTATTCGCGAGAAGATGCTCACCGTGGGTCTCACGTACCTCAAGTTCTCCAGGGCGCACGCAGACTACTTCGCGGTGATCTTCCAGGCCGGGCTGGACAAAGCAAACCACCCGGAGCTGGAACGCAAGGCCGGAGAGGCGTTCGACGTCATACTTGAGCTTGCACAACAGTATGAGCGGACCCGGGACCTTGCCCGGCAGCGGGCGGTGTTGTGCTGGGCCCTGGTGCATGGGTTGGCGACCTTGAGCATCGAGGGCGCGCTTTCCACAGGAATGCAGGAGAAAGCCGACTTCGGGCACATACAACCGCTGCTGGAACAGTTTCTACGGCAGCCGTACCGGTAGACCGTAAATAATGAAACCTCTTGCGCAACCGAGTGAATGGCGTTTACATCTATGCCAGTGTAATTATTATTTACATCTGTGGACGCGGAGAACGGCTGCACGACCAGGAGGCTGGACATGTATCACGCCATTGTGAAGCGGATTGCAAGGAAGAACTTCGAGCGGGTCAACCAGCGGGACTTCCGTTCCCTGCTAAACGACTGTGTACGAATATCCACCACAAGTTCAGCGGCAATCATGCGCTGGGAGGCGAGCGGCATGACCGCGAGGCCCTAGGACTGTGGCTGGGCCGTTTGGCGCGGCTGGGCCCGCACATGAAGCTGACGGTGCGCGACGTGTGGGTGAAGGGACTGCCGCACAACACCACGATCATTGTGCGGTGGACGAACACGGATACCGGGCCGGATGAGTCGGCATATTCCAATCACGGTGTGCACATTATCAGGATGCGCTGGGAGAAGATTGTGGATATCGACGCCAATGAGGACTCGCAGGCTGTGGCGGAGTGGCTTAAACTGCAGGCGAAGTATGGGGTTGAGGAGGCATTGGCGCCGCCCATCGTGAGCTAGGGTGGATTAAACCCTGCACCGCAGGCAAGCCAGATCTACGTGATGCGGGGACCATGTTTGTGGTGAGGGCGCGAACGGCGGCGCTGTGGATCGATGCCTCTCAGGATGAGATCGATCCCGGCCAGAAAATCCAGCCGGTCGTCGTGGTCTCGTATCTTTGCAGCTACGCTGCGTGCAAATGGGTACTCTTCCGGATCGAGCCGTGACCAGGCGGTCGATACAGCCTCCAGGAACTCGCCTCGATCAAGGCCCCGCATCCGGGCAAGCTGCCCGTTGGCCGCGTTTTGCCTGCTGACGCCAACGATATAAGCCACCAGCGCGCCCACCGCCGCCCACTGTTGCTCCTCCGGCACGCCAAGAGCGCGAATCTGCTGGCCTATGCGTTCGAGAATGCGCACGATGGGCGACAGAGCCTGAGCACTTGTGAGTACTGAGCCCACCCATGGATGCTCATCGATGACGTCGAACAGGCCCAGCGCAACAGCGCGAATCGATTTTTCCGGTGTTGCGGCCTCCGGTATCGTGACGGCGGTCACGTTGATCGTGCGCGCGACCACGGCGTCGCAGGCGGCGGTCAGCAGATCGCCCTTGTTGGCAATGTGCCAGTAAATAGCACCGGGGCCGGTTGCGAGTCGTTCGGACAGTGTGCGGAACGTCAGACCTTCTTCTCCGGAAGCATCCAGCAGCTCGATCGAAGCTTCAATGATGCGTTCCCGAGAGAGCGATTCTTCGCGTCGTGGGACGCTCTTTGCTCTTTTCGCCATGCCCTATCTTGACATATATGGAATGCCATTCCAGACTTGTGGAATGACGTTCCATAAGCGCTTCAGGAATCTGCACGCAAGTAACGATCAACAGCCATCGCTCTACGACGTCATTATTTCCGGGGCCGGCCCAGTAGGCCTCTTTCTTGCCTGTGAACTGGCCCTGGCGAGATGTTCCGTCCTCATCTTGGAAAAGGCACAACATCTCCACTCGCCACTGAAGCAACTTCCTTTCGGGCTGCGGGGACTCAATGCGCTCTCTGTGGAAGCGCTCTACCGCCGCGGGTTGCTGGAACAGCTTGAAGTGCCAAAGCGCGTGAAAGATCCCCACTCCAACGCCGTGCAGGGACCACGTCGTCAGCTAGGGCACTTCGCCGGGATCCCGCTGCTCGCCGGCAATATTGACGCCTCACAGTGGAGGTATCGTCTGCCAAGCTCTACTGAAACCAGTTTGATATCGGAACTGGAAGAGCTCGAAATGGTGCTCATCCGCCGGGCAGAAGCTCTTGGTGTAGACATCAGGCGCGGGCATTCCCTTACTGTCTTTCATCAAGCCGAGGACGAAGTCACGGTTGCCTGCGGTGAGCGATCCTTTCAAGCTCAATGGCTGGTGGGTTGCGATGGAGCAAGGAGCGTTGTTCGCAAGCTCGGCGGTTTTGAATTCGCCGGTACGGAGCCGGAGTTTACCGGCTACTCCGCCCACGTTGACCTTATCGACCCCGAGAAGCTGAAGCCGGGCCGAAACATGACATCAACCGGAATGTACCTGCAATCGCAGCCCGGTTATCTGGTAATCCAGGACTTCGATGGCGGGGCATTTCATGATGCAGACAAGCCGATCACGCTCGAACACGTGCAAGAGGTGCTTCGTCGCATCTCGAACACCGACGTCGCCGTCAGCGCTTTGCATATCGCAACCACATGGACGGACCGCGCACGGCAGGCCACAACGTACCGCAACGGACGAGTGCTTTTAGCAGGCGATGCCGCGCACATCCACGCACCGTTAGGAGGCCAGGGACTCAACCTTGGTTTAGGCGATGCCATGAACCTCGGCTGGAAGCTCGCCGCAAGCATTCACGAGAGAGCGCCGAACGGTTTGTTGGACAGTTATCAACGCGAGCGGCACCCGATTGGTGTAAAGGTCTTGGATTGGTCCCGCGCCCAGGCTGCGATCATGAAGCCCGATCCAAGCGCCCGCGCGCTGAACGCGATCATGCGCGACCTGATAGAGACGCGCGAGGGTGCCACTTACATGGCGGCACGATTGTGGGGTGTCACCACACACTACGATCTCGATGGCGATCACCCTTTGGTGGGCCACAGCGTTCCGAACTTTGAGTTCGAAGACGGCTCGACAGTTGGCGAGCTCATGGGCGACGGCCGCGGAATCCTGCTCAACTTCGATGGCAATACTTCCCTCGAAACTTTGGAAAGCGAATATGACGATCGCCTTAAGTACTTTGCAGGCCGTGCAAAAGAACAACTCGGCTTGAGCGCTCTACTGATACGTCCTGACGGGTTTGTCGCCTGGGCTTCTGGCGGCGTACCGAAGGAAGAATCCATGCGACAAGCGGCCGATTTTTGGTTTGCTCGTAAGGACACACTATGAATACTCCAGTCACCATCATCGGTGCCGGCCTCGGCGGCCTGACACTTGCGCGCGTCCTCCAGGTTCACGGCATTCGAGCGACGGTCTATGAAGCGGAGGCCTCGGCGAGTGCGCGAGCCCAAGGCGGCATGCTCGATATTCACGAAGAGAACGGGCAACTCGCGCTCAGGGCGGCAAGAGTTTTCGATAAGTTCCTCGAGATCATTCATCCTGGCGGCCAGCAAACGCGCGTACTCGACAAGCACGGCAACGTGTTACTTGATCATCCCGATGACGGTACAGGCGGTCGACCGGAGGTGCCTCGCGGCGAGCTTCGCCGGATTCTGCTGGAATCACTGCCTGCCGACACGATCCGGTGGGGACACAAGCTCAGGTCGGCGTGTCCACTCGGCAACGGCCGGCATGAGTTGACCTTTGCTGACGGCTCAACCTCGACGACCGAACTCCTTGTGGGCGCCGACGGCGCCTGGTCGAAGGTTCGCCCGCTGCTTTCGGACGCAAAACCGGTATATGCCGGGATCACGTATATCGAGATTTACCTGCACGACAGCGACGCCCGTCACAAAGCAAGCGCCGAAGCGATAGGCAAAGGAGCGCTGTTTGCGATGGCACCGGGAAAAGGCATTATGGCGCATCGCGAGCCCAATGGCACGCTGCACACATACGCGGCGTTGAAAAAGCCGGAGAACTGGATCGCCGGTATTGACTTTTCCGATCCGGAGGCTGCCGTGACCCGCGTCGCCGAAGAGTTCGGCGGCTGGGCGCCGCAGCTGACTGCGCTCATCACCGACGGTGAGACCACACCTGTGCCGCGCCCTATCTATGCGCTTCCGATCGAACACCGATGGACCCGGATCCCTGGCGTGACGCTGCTTGGCGATGCAGCGCACTTGATGGCGCCGTCGGGCGAAGGGGCCAACCTGGCAATGTACGACGGCGCTGAACTCGCGAAGGCTATTGCCGCGAACGAGCGCGACATAGAAACCGCGCTCGTGGCGTATGAGACGGACCTGTTTCCGCGCAGCGCATCGGAAGCTGCGGAGGCCGACCGGATGCAAGAGGTGCTCTTCGGCGACAACTCGCCTCAGAGCCTGCTTGACTTTTTCACTGCATAACCAGTTCGTTCAGTATTTGCCTGCGCGCCTTCAGAGGCTCGATCAACTGTCTTGTGTTTACTGCCGATCCCCTGCCGAGATGAACATCTCCAGCATTTATCATCGAATCATGCAGGATGAACGTTCATCCAAGCGGAGGATTCCGTGGCAAACACACAGATGCTTATAGCTCAGATATATTCTGCTTTCAATCAGCGGGACATCGATGGCGCACTGGCGCACATGAGTGAGAGCGTTAGCTGGCCCAAGGCATCGGAAGGCGGCCGTGTCGTTGGGAAACAGGAGATTCGTGCCTACTGGACACGCCAGTGGAAAGAGTTCGATCCTCAGGTTGAACCGATCGAGGTGATCGAACGCGAAGCAGGCAAGACGGATGTCAGGGTTCACCAACTTGTAAGGAGCCTTGGTGGCGACGTGCTTTCAGACAGCGAGGTCTGGCATGCATATATCATCGCGAATGATCTCATCGAACGCATGGACCTTAAAGAAAGCGAAACAAGCTCAGAACAAAGCCCTTCTTTGGCATTCTCGCGGCATTAAGATGGGTGGGTCACCTGCGCGGCGACCAACTTTCGCTATACGCGTTTGCCAGTGCCCAGCTAATTGGGAGACCAGAGCTTGCCTTACGCCAAGCGGTGTCTTCGCTAAGCGATTTCGTATGACACACGAAGCTGCAAAGGACTCCATAATTCAATACTGCTAAACAGGTCAGGAATCGCCGTTTCGTATCCTTGCGGCTAGCGAGAGCGATTGCTCCCCGGGAACTCGCATCCTGGGCAGGAAGTGCTCCGCTCAGTTTACGCGTTCACCGCGTCTGCTGCGGCTATTCTCCGGCGCACGGGGTGAAGTGTAAAGCTGCTCCTTGGTTGGGCGCGAGCCGGCAATAAGGATGTCCACAATCCTGCGGGCGCTCGGCTCCCAGCCCGGCAGAGCGGTCGTATGAAAGATACCGACGAGGACACGAACAAAGTCATCCGGATCGGTATCTGCGCCGAGATCGCCACTCTCGATCGCCTGTTGCACCAAGGCGAGAAAAGCGCCGTGAATGAGTCCGCGTGCGCCTTCAATGAGGCGCATGGAGCCACCAGCAACGGTATCCATGGCGGGCAGGATGAGCCTCTTGTCGGCTACATGGTCAATGAAGAGAAACATCCACGCGCGGAGGGCTTCGAGCGGCGACATGGTATCGGCAAAGCGCCGGCCAGCCGCCGTCAGCTTTTCGACCTCGCTCCGGTAGACGGCTTCAATCAGGGCGTCGCGGGTCGGGAAGTGACGATAGAGCGTGCCTGGGCCGATGCTGGCCTGCCGGGCGATGTCGTCAAGTGAAGCTTCAGCTCCATGCCGGGTGAAGGCGAGCCTGGCAACCTCGAGGATACGCTCGCGGTTGCGCTGTGCATCCGCGCGGGGTTTGCGTGCGACCGGAGGTGCTGAGGCCTGCTTCTTCGGCATACACAAGTTTCTCAGAAGATTCTGCAACCGGAGAGTATCTCCGGTTATCTCATAAGCGGAGATACTCTCCACTTCAGTGGAAACGCTAAGCGCAATTCCGGCGCGGTGCTTCAAAGCGGCGCCAGCAAACAGCAGGAGGAGGAAGATTTATGCGTATTTTTGTGACGGGAGCGACGGGGTTTATCGGGACAGAACTGGTCAAAGAGCTCATCGAGGCAGGGCACCAGGTCCGCGGGCTGGCGCGTAGCGACGCCGGCGCGGAGCAGTTGAAGGCAGCAGGCGCCGAGGCTCATCGGGGCGATCTTGAGGATCTGGACAGCCTGCGCAGCGGAGCGAAAGACATGGATGCTGTGGTGAACCTGGCGTTCAACCACGACTTTTCGAAGTTCGCGCAGAACGGGGAAGACGAGCGTAAGGCGATTGATGCCCTGGGTTCCGTCCTTGAACCGGGCAAGCTGCTGGTCGTGACCTCCGGAACAGGCCTGGCGAGCGGCGGACCTGGGCATCTGCGCATGGAGAGCGATCCACCGGCGAGCTCGGCTGTCATTCCGCGTCAGCCTGAAGATACAGCCAGGGCCGCAGCCGGGCGAGGTGTGCATGTGGCGATTGTGCGGCTGCCGCAGGTGCATGACACGCGCAAGCAGGGGCTTGTGCCCTTGCTGACCCAGACGGCGCGCGAGAAAGGCATTTCGGCGTATGTCGGCGATGGCGCGAACCGCTGGGCCGCGGCTCCGCTGAAAGACGTGGCCCAGCTTTACCGGCTGGTAGTCGAGAAGACGGGACCGGGTGTGACGGTGTATCACGCCGTGCAGGAAGAAGGCGTGACGCTGCGCGAGATCGCGGAAACGCTCGGCAACGGGCTGAAGATTCCGGTGGTCTCGATCGATCCGGAGAAAGCTGCCGAGCACTTTGGGTGGTTTGGACAACTCGCGGGGCTGGATATGCCGGCGTCAAGCGAGTGGACGCGCAAAACGCTGGGCTGGGAGCCGACCGGACCGGGATTGATCGAGGATCTTACGGACATGAAGTACTTCTGACAAGGCTGCGAACAGCGGCTTGAAAGAACCGCGAGAATTAAGTGGAAGGCCTTGCATTCTCGGGGCCTTCTTCGGTCAAGCGTTCGTCTCTGCAAGTCCGCTCAGAGGAGTTTTCTCCCTATACATGGCAGGCGGACGTGTCGCAACCGGCCGTTCCTTACGCACAGTTGTGGTTGACCTTGCTCGGCCTGTTCAACATATGTGCTGATGCAGAACCCGAGCAACAGCAAGGGAGATTGCCGAAGCGACCGGGAAGAAGCTGGCAGCAGTCGCGCACCGGGGCACAGAGCCTCGGTTCAGTGAAGGACGTCCCAGCCGCATATGCAGCACTCGCGCGCCGAATACATTGGATGGTGGGCACAGCAGGATTCGAACCTACGACTTCCACCGTGTGAAGGTGATGTCGGAGTAGCCGGATGCACATTCTAAAGGACTTAGCAGCCGGTACGGTGGCCAAAAACCGGCCTTCTGGCCGGCTTTTGGCATCAATTTGGCATCAACAAAGGACGTGGGCAAGAGGGCTGATCGTGGGGATCAGCCCTACACTCTTTTCGAGCATCACCGAAAAAGAACCAACCACGACTTCAAGAGCAGACTGACAAAGCACTGCTCAGGCGAGTAGAAGCGGATGCCTTGATGCGCGTAGGTCTCCAGCAGCGCGCGTACCCGCCTCCCCAACACCCCTCGAACAAGAATGTTGGCATCGACAATGAGCATCAATGTGCAGGACGACGCTCCCCTCGCTTCGCCTCCTTGAAGTCAGCAACCAGCTGGTCTTCGTTGACATCCGAGAGAGCCTCGGCAAGCCGGTCGGCGGCGGCGCGGAGTTCCGCAGAGTCTGCCAATCTTGCGGCGTCTTTGCGCCGAGTGGGCACATAGATGCCAAGTGTCTCCCCACGGCGGGTCACGGCAACCGGAGTGTCTGATTCCAGAAAACGAGTGATCTGCTCACGAAATTCGCGAACTCCAACTTTGATGGCTGGCATCAGCGCCCCTGTGCGTACACATCAGTGTACACCTGCTTTGAGGTTGGTCACTCTCCCTTTCTCGCTGTTGCGCTTCCATGCCGCCCCGTCCGACGGCTCCGCGGTGTTCGATATGCAGTCCCCGAGTTCTCTCCTTCGGCATTCCCGCGTCGGTCCTGTTTGCGCTTGAGATCTACACAGAGGTGTGGACGAAGTGCTCGAATGCATTTCCAGAGGAGTTACGAACCGTTCGATGACCAGAAAACCGACCTACTCGCCTTATTTGGCATCAACTTGGGAAGTGGCAGGAGGGCTGATCGTGGAGATGTGCCCCCCTCCATGCACCAGAAACCATCCATACGCTCCGCTAAAGGGCTCACCGGATGCGTTCAAGTAATTGTTTGAGCATCTTCACTTCGTCACTCGACAATACGCTCATCGCCTGATCGGCACTTTGGCGGGCTGCTGGATCTAGCTGCTCTAGAAGTGCTGCGCCAGCCTGCGTGATAGTGCAAAGTTGGAGTCGGCGGTCCGTGTCGGGGCGCCGCCTCGTCACCAAACCTTTCGCCTCCAACCGGTCCAGAAGGCGAGTCACGCCCGGAGTGTTCTGAACCATCCTGGCCCCGAGTTCCTGATTCGCCAGTCCATCTGTACCGGCTCCGCGAAGAATACGTAATACGTTGTACTGTTGTGCCGTGATTCCTTCCGCCTCAAATATCGGAGCCGCCTGGTGTCGCAGGAACTCATTCGCCCTGTAGACGCTAATCACAGCTTCTTCGGCGAGCGACATCGGACGGACTTTCCTGATTGAACTCAGCTCCCTTGCGCGCTTCTCCGCCATCTTCTCAGCATAAACTTCCTGAATCCTTCAGCGGGAAGCGCCATCTCATTTGTATTGCTTGACCAGTCAAACAATGACGTGGCACAGTAAAGAAGTCGTAAGGAGTGAGATTCGTCTCAGCCAGCTATCGCGTAAACATTTGACATGTCAAATAATGACACGTCATCACAGCATGAAGGTCGAGCTTAGACGGTTCCACCTTGGAGAGAAAGCAGTCATGGCACAGCAGACATTGAGCACCGTTTTGATCACAGGAGCAAACGCAGGTATCGGCAAGGAGATCGCTCGCCAGCTTGCCTACAAAGATGGCGTGAAGACCATCTACCTTGCTTGCCGTAACGAGGGCAAGGCTCTCACTGCACAGCAGGAGCTCGAGCGCTCCACTGGTAAACGCATTTTCAAGGTCGTCATCATGGACGTTTCCGACAAGGCGTCCGTGCAGGCGGCAGTGAAGAACCTTCCTGCCTTCGACGGGATCGTCATGAACGCCGGGGGCATGGGCGGCAGCTCGCCGCTGAAAACGAACCGGGAGGGCGTGACGTACATCTTCGCGCAGAACGTGCTTGGGCACGTCGTTCTGCTCGAAGAACTCCTTCGTACTGACCGGCTTAAGAATGTGGCGATCTTTGTGGGTAGCGAAGCGGCCCGCGGCGTCAAACTCATGGGAGCCAAGCGGCCCTCGTTCCGCAGTTCATCGGCTGATGAGTTCGTACAGGTCATCAACGGCAAGGACCCACAGACAAAGAAGCTGAACACCATCTCGGCCTATGGCGAGGTGAAGTACCTGGGAGCGTTGTGGATCAACGCGCTTGCCCGTCAGTACCCTTCTTTGCGGCTGCTGACCGTGAGCCCTGGGGGCACGCAGGGAACCAACGCAGCCAAGGACATGCCTCCGGTGGTGAGCTTCATCATGGACAAAATCTTCATGCCCATGTCGGGAGCGTTTGGTATCACCCACTCTTTGGAGAAGGGTTCGCAGCACATCGTCGATGCGCTATTCAACCCCGCCCTAAAGAGCGGTGAATTCTATGGCGCCCCGGACGGAAAGACGATCGGGCCTCTGGTGCCGCAAAGCCCCCTCTTTGCCGACCTCGCGAGCGAGAGAGTTCAGAATAACGCTTTCTCTGCAATTCATCAGTTCGTGAGCCCGGCATGATGTCGCTCGCGGAAAAGGCAGTGACCAGCCTTTATAAGACGAACGAAATCCTAAGGCGCCATGCTGCACCGATCTTTGAGGAGGAAGGGATCACCGCGCAACAATACAACGTTCTCCGTATTCTGCGCGGAGCAGGTGCCTCAGGGCTGCCAAGCCAAGAGATCGGAGCGAGGATGCTCCAGAACACGCCTGGCGTGACACGCCTGCTGGACCGTTTGGAGGTGAAGGGCATGGTGAATAGGCGGCGACCTGATTCGGACCGCCGTCTCCAGCTTTGCAGCATCACGAAGGCGGGGACCGATCTCCTGCAAGCGCTTGATCCAAGGGCGCGCAAGAGTGCTGTGGGCGCGCTGAGCGTCTTGTCGAACGAAGAAGTGAGAACCCTCACGCAGTTACTCCAACGCATTCGATAGCTGCGCATCTCCTGAACCCTGCCGTTTCACAGCTGAACAGAATGTCCAGCTACAACCTGACCAGTCGACCTCATTAACTCAATTCGCAACACAAACGTGTGGTAGCGCAGGACAGGGCTCCCGCTTTAGCCAAGTCAGCTACCGGAGGCAGTATGCCCACGAAGAACGCAAAGCCGTCCTGGCTCGATCGCACTCTCTTCCCATTCCAGAGCCGTTTCGTCGATGTCGACGGCAACACCGTACACTACGTCGATGAGGGTCAAGGCCCCGTGCTCCTGCTGCTGCATGGCAATGCGAGCTACTCATTCACCTACCGGGAGATCATCACGGCGCTCTCCCCGTACTTCCGCTGTATCGCGCTGGACTACCCCGGCTTCGGTCTCAGCTCCGCCCGGCCTGGATATAGCTTTACGCCGAAAGAGCACTCTGCGGTCGTTGAGCGATTCGTTGCCGTCCTTCATCTCGATACAATCCGCTTGATGATCCACGACTGGGGCGGTCCTATCGGGCTCGGCTTCGCCGGTCGTCGTCCAGAGCTGATTCACTCGCTCATCATCGGAAATACCTGGGCATGGCCGGCAGAGAAAGGGAGCTCTCTCGCGAAGTTCTCCAGACTGGCAGGAAGTCCCCTCGGCAGCTTCCTGATCCGGCGTGTCAACCTCTTCATTCGGATGATGAACCCGATTGGATCCTCCAGAAAATTCACGAAGGCGGAGAAGGCAGCCTTTCGTGGGCCTTTTCCGAACGCAGCGGCCCGACGTGCCATGGCGATCTTCCCCAAGGAGATCCTCAGGAGCCGTGAGTACCTTGCCAACGTGGAAATGGGACTGGCTCGTTTGCGGAACAAACCCGCGCTGCTGTTATGGGGCGACAAGGATACCGGGTTTACCGAAGTCGAACGGAAGCGGTTTGAGAAGAACTTTCCAAAGTCGACGACGCGGATTCTAGCCGGGGCCAAGCATTTCATTCAGGAAGATGCTCCGGAGCAAATCGCATCGGGCATCCTCGACTTCGAACGCGCGTAGCCAGGCACTCGTCTCGACCGCGCACATCATCCGTTCAGCCTCACTCAGGAACAGCTATGTCTACACAAATTTCAGACGCGCGCAAGATCGCCATCGTCACGGGCGGCAGCAGAGGTATCGGCCGCAGTATCGTCCTTAGCCTTGCACGCAACAAGGTCGATTCCATCTTTACGTATCGCAGTAACCGAACGGAAGCAGAGAAGGTCGTCTCTGCCGTGGCAGAAGCGGGTGCAGCGGCTGTGGCGCTCCCTCTCGATCAGACAGACACGGACCAGTTCGAGGAATTTATACGAGACGTGCGTGCAGCGTTGCGGCGCTTCGGACAACAAAGGTTCGACTACCTCGTCAACAATGCAGGAACGGCTCTGCAGGCTCCCATCGACCGGACGACGGAGGAGCAGATGGATGCCATGTACAAGGTCCATTTCAAGGGCGTGTTCTTTCTTACCCAAAGGTTGTTGCCGCTGTTGAATGACGGTGGCAGGATCGTGAACGTTTCGTCGGGCCTGACCCGGTTCACACTCCCGGGAACCTCCGTCTATGCTGCGATGAAGGGAGCCGTCGAGGTGCTGACACGATACTTGGCGAAAGAGCTTGGAAGCCGTCGTATTGCAGTTAACACAGTCGCTCCCGGGGCTGTTGAGACCGACTTCGGCGGAGGTTTCGTTCGCGACAACGCAGAGATCAACCGCTATGTTGCGAATACAACCGCACTCGGACGCGCAGGTGTCCCTGACGACATAGGGCCGATGATCGCCTCCCTACTCGCGCCGGAAAACCACTGGGTGAATGCGCAACTGATCGAGGTCTCGGGAGGCCAAAGCATCTAGCCAGGTGGGTGGCTGCACTTGGTCTCTCTTTCCATATCTCCAACGATACGTAATCAATTCAAGATTGGTTGCTCAAACTTCCAACGAGGTTTCGAACGCGAAGTTCGCGCTTAAGCCCTTTTACTGGCATAACACACGAGGTGATGCAATGAGCTCCCCATCGGCAATCTCTAACACCAAGCCAGCAGCTGCGCCCCCGAAGCCGCAGCACGAACCGATCGTCACGCAACTACTGATCGTGAACGATCAACAGAGGTCGAGAAGATTTTATGAAGAGGTCATTGGGGCTACCGTTGTGCGAGAAGCAAATCCGGTCATCCTTCAACTTAGCAACTCTTGGCTGGTCCTTAATGAAGGAGGTGGACCCACCGAAGATAAGCCGGGGATCATTGCCTCCTCACCCGTCCCGGGTGGTCCGCTGACTACGGCGCTCAACTTGCGTGTACCCGATATCAAAACCATCTACGATCTCTGGACGAGCCGGGGGGCAAAGTTTTTCACGGAACCCAAAGAGCTCGGTTTCGAGATGCGCTGCTACCTTAGCGATCCCGACGGGCACTATATCGAGGTAGGTCAGGCCATCAATCGAGAGTAGCGGGCAGACAAGCGTCTAAGGAGCGGCTCCAACGCGAACTACTCGTCTGCGTTGATTCGGGACAAGTGGTTAAGCTGCGTCTGCAGCCGCTTCTGTGGGCGGCAACTGTCGAGGTCGAAAGACCGCGTGTTCGGAACGAGGCAGCGCGAGTATGACACAAACCATAGGCGAAGTTGTTCCAGACTGCTCCAGGGACGCCGAAGTGTTGAGGCAAATCTTTCGAGGCAAGTGGCGGTTGGAACTTCTGCAGGAAATAATCCGAGGTCCTGCCCGCCTAAGCGAACTCAGACGACGAGTGCCAGTTTGTAGTAAGAAGGTGATGATAGATACCCTTCACAAGCTGGAGCAGTTGGGCTGGATAGAGCGTCGGGATGTTTCGTCCAAGGTTAGGTGGGTAGAGTACCGCTTGGTTGCAGCGTGTGCCGACAATCTCACTCGCATCGTTGCAGAACTTACGCGACGGGAATAGATGCTAAGCTACTTTCTCGCGCGATGGCTTCTGATAGGTACCGCTCTCATGGCGTGGTTAAGATAGTCTTGCGCTCATCTGAAGATTATTGCATCTGAAGGTGTTTGCAATCTGCAGATTTGCTTACATTGCAACCGATCTGCTCCATCGTTCATTCGCATCATTGATCCGAACTCTCCCAGACGCATCACGTTGACTCAACATCGTAGCTACCGGCGGGGAAAGTGCAGAAGGGGGAACGTCTTCTGCCGCGCAGCCGGCGAGCGGGGGCCGGCTCACAAGCGGGATGAGAGTCCGGGAGAAACCGAAGCGGTCTCTCCCGGCGCTTGAACAGGCGAAACGAGAAAGCGGCCCCGGACGAACTGGGGCCTGAGTTGAGTGAGAACTAGGCGGCTTTCTTCAATGGCGATCCTTTCTTCGCTGCTCGCTTCGACGCTGGTGCCTTGGCCTGTTTCGTTGGAGTCTCTTTCGGCTTTGCGGCCTTCGGCTTCTTGGGTGCGAACACCTGCTCGGCTTCGGTGAGGAAGTCAGGCTGGTTCTCGTGCGGAACACCGATGTGGTCGGACAAGACGATGCGCAGGGCGAGGCCGGTCAGCTTCTCGTCTGCAGTACCATCTAGCGCGGTTAACACAATCTCCTCGTCGGATTGCTGGGTGTTCTCATCGCCGTTGCCGAAGTGAGCCGCAACATCCTCAAGGAAGTCGTAGTCCAGGTGCACAAGCAAGCGCAGGAAAACGCGCAGCTGTGCTGGGCTGAACGTGGCTGGTGCCTGGTCGATGATGCGCTCGAACGTGGCAACCCTCGCCTTGTGCTGTTTCTCACGGCGGGCTTGCTCGGCTTCGTACTCCTTCTGCTGGCGCTCCCACTCGGCTTTGCGCTCCTCCTCCTTGCGCTTCTGCTCGACCTCGTACTCGGCCACGCGCTGCTCGTGCTCGGCTTGGCGTTGTGCGGTTTCCTCTTCCGTCTCCTGTTCGGGCGCTGGTGCCATCACAGGTGGCGGGTCTGCAGGGCGCTGCGTCACGGCTTGCGGATGGTGCACCGGGCATTCCGCGTCAAGGCAGACCGTTACCGTGCGTCCGGCATGTTTGCCGAAGACGATGATGGCGGCTTTGGCGCTGGCGCACGGCGGCTCGGCGTCGGGGTTCTCCGGGGCGAGTTCGCGACTCTGGTTGACCTGCAAGGCTCCGGGATGCCGCTCCTTGGGGGAACGCCACGCCGTCTCGATGGTGACAAGCTCCGGCCGCGCGGCAAGCTGGCGGTCGATGTGGGCCGTCACCTTGACTTGGTAGCATGGCGCGTCAAGGCACTGGTCGCCCTGCACGTCGTGGAACAGGCTGGTGTTATGACCGCTGCGGCGCGGGCAGGTGACGCACGCTCCGGCTTCGGGTTTGAGCAAGGCGTCTTCGCGGTCGAACGGGGCTTCGGCAAGGTTCAGGTAGAGGTTGGCCTGTATCCATGCCGACAGGTGCTTGGCGGGAAGCAGGTGCGCCTCTTCGTCTTTCCAGTCCTTGCGCCAGCAGTTCTCATACGCCGCTGCCTGATGCTCCTGCGGCAGACGGGCAATTAGGTTGGCATGGCTGGTCGTGATGCGCTCCTGCACGAACGCCTCGGCCACGGTGGATATGAGTTGCAGAAGACTCAGCCGCGCATAGATATGGGCCGCGCTCTTGCCGGACTTGTCCACTAGCGTTGCCACGTCATAACCCGGCATGTCGAGCAAGCGCTGGAAACCCTGCGCCTCCTCGTAAGGGTGTACGTCCACCCGCTGTGAGTTCTCCACCAACTGCCACTCAAGAGCTTGGGCGTTGGTCAGTTCCACGATGCGGGCGGGCAAGGAAAAGAGCTCGGCAAGCTGCGCGGCGCGGAGGCGTCTGGCTCCTGCAACGATCTCAAAACCATTCGCATTCGGACGCACGGTGATGGGCTGAATCATGCCGTTGGCTCTGAGGCTTTCTGCCAGTTCGCCCAGCTTGCACTCATCGAAGGTGCGGCGGGGATTGGTAGCGGACTCGTGAATGGTGTCGATGGCGATGTACTGAAACTCGCTGCTGTTCTGCATGGTGCCCTCCTTCGGGGGTGGTTGTGCTGCGTGGTGGCGTAGAGCGGCCCTTATGTCTCCGCTCCATGGCGGGAGAACTTGGGGCTAACCGCGTCTGTGCTTGGCCGGGTCGAAGGCTACCGCAAACCCCTGCTGTCGCAGGTTGCGGTCCCACAGCTTGGCGAAGCGTTCATGCTGCTCATAAAGCTGCGTATGGAAGCGGTACAGGCCGTCACTGGTGAAGCGGCTCCACTGCTCGATGGCGACATAGTCGTTGCGCCAGTAGTAAGGGTTCAGGTGTGCGCCACAGGAGAAGCCAAGCTCGAAAAGCATTTCGGGGTCGCGCATGGCGTCGCCATTCTGCTCTCCGTAGTGACAAACAGAGAGGGCGGGTAAACCGCACGGGCCTGATTCGTCCGTGGCTTCGATGACAAGCTCCATGTAGGGCGGGTTGACGATTTTGAGGTACAGACCGTGGTGCCACCCTCCGGCCCGCTGCAGGATGTCGAGGACGGTCTGCATGGCTAGGCCGCCTCCGCGAGTTCTGCCGTCTGCTCCTGCTCGGCTGCTGCGGTGGTAGGCTCTGCCGCTCCGTCTTCAACGGGCGGCTCCAGTGCGGCAAGAATGACACTGGCGGTCTGCTGAATGACTTCCAAGCTCTCGGCCAACAGTGAGGCGTTCCCGTGGTAGAGCTGGATGTAGTCGGCGGATGCGTTGCCGGTCACAAGTCCAACCGCTTTACCAACAACAAAGGCCACTGCCTCGGCCTCTGTCTCCCTGACTGTCTTGGTGGTGGCGGTGCGGCGCTCGGCCTTGTGAAGCATCT